>JBIQKP010000010.1:0-89401 GCA_044506405.1 Lysobacterales bacterium
GCGAACGCGCGCCGGGACAGGACGTCCTAGGCGCAATCCCTCAGCCGGCACCATCTCAGTTCAGCGAGCTCAACCTCGCGTCCACGCCAAGCATCCTAGTGCGACCGGCGATCGCGTCACGAAGAGTGCACCGTGATCGTAGAGCTGCCGCGCGCGTGCCTGCTCTTCGATTGAGAACACCCATACCGTGGCGGTTCGATCTGCCCACATGATGCTTCCTGCGACATCGTGAAGACCATCCAGAAGTCGATTCGCGTCGGATGACCTCACGACCACGAGCACTTGACCGTTGTCGCTCGGCGGCAAGGCTGCGAACGGTCCGGCCGCAACCACGGAGACTGCGAGCGCCGCCGCGGCGCGTCCATCCCGACCGATGCGTCGATTGGATCGACCGAGAAGCCATCCGGCGATCAGGGGCGCGATGCCGAAGAGCGCGAACCAAACCAGATCCCAGAATAGCGGGTTCGGAGAATCCATCTTGATGCGATGGATCCCTAAGAGCCAGTGCGAGACGAACGCGTCGAGCACATGCCAGACGCCAAAGCCAATCAAGGCGTGGCTCAGCAGCTTCCTCCCCGCGATGAGGTCGGGCGATTCGCGTCCTCGCCATAACGACCACAGTCCCGCGATCGCGATCATGTACATGAGCAGGTGAAACAAACCGTCGGCGAGAATCTGGACGCGCATATCCTGAAACGGCGCCGAGCGAACGCCAAGCAGCAGGTGATGCCACTGCAGCACTTGGTGCAAGAGAATGCCATCGAAGAATCCGCTCAACGCGAAACCAAGCAGATATCCGGACCATGCGCCCTTTCTAGAATGCGTTCTCCGCTGTTCGGTCCCCACCGGTTGTAGAAAGAGCATCGTCTCTAACGCCATGGGTTGCTCGCCTTCGATGTGACTTATCTCAAGGTCGAAGAGCGGCCGAAGTTCCTACGGCTCCACTCGCCGGCCTCGTAAGGCCTACGGAGATTCGTCCGGCCACTCGCCATGGATTCGGGTGGCACGTGCTGCAGCGCAAGCCGAGAACTGGCTCTCATCGCCGATCTTCGACCGAGTCCTAGCGGGATTTCGCTCAGTAGGTCTCATTTTCCCGAGTGCCGGAGTCGCTAGGCTTCATCCCCGTTCGAGAAAATTCGGGTCGAGCACGACGGTTGGTGCGTTCTATGTCATGTGCAGGTCGACCAAGGAGCACGCGTGCCTCATAGCGTTCTCGTGGTGGATGACGATCGCAGCGTTCGCGTGAGTCTCGTACGCGCGCTTCGCACGCGCGGCTATCGGGCAGCCGAGGTTGGCGGCGGAGAGGAGGCGATACAGAAGGCACTCGAGTCGCCGCCGGACGTGATTGTGATGGATTTGATGATGCCGCTGCAGAGCGGGGCGGAGGTCGCTCGCGCGATACGCCGAGAACCGACGCTTGCGCGCGTTCCCATCATTGCACTCAGTGCATCTCCGTGGCTGGCCAACCATCCGGATCCGTTGTTCGTATGCGTGCTCACTAAACCCTGTCGCTTGAGCACTCTGATCGATGCGATCACACAGGCCGTGGGGCATTGAGGTGCGCCGCGTTCCGTGGCGAAGTTCGCTCAGCGTGTAACGACTCGGCGGGCCTCGCGCAATGAGCCCTTGGCCCAATCGTGAATCGCCGGTGCCTCGGCGAGGCTCGTACGCCTCGCAACGAAGAGGAGAGCACCGTGGAAACGCTCGCTCGCGATCTAAACGACCTCCTGCTCGAGGCACATCCGGGGCCCTGCCTATCGCTGTATCAACCGACGCATCGTCACCATCCAGACAATCGACAGGATCCGATTCGTTTTAGGAATCTGTTCACGGCCCTCTGCACGGCGCTCGAACAGGGCTATCCAGGCGACGATCACGATGCGTTGCTTCGACCGCTGCGAACGTTGCTGGACGATCGGACCTTCTGGAATCAAACGCTCGATGGGCTCGCCGTGCTTGCGAGCAACGATTTCTTCAAGGTTTATCGTTTACAACGACCGACGCCCGAGCGCGCGCTCGTGTCCGAGAGCTTCCACGTCAAGCCGCTGATTCGCATTCTGCAGTCGGCCGATCGCTATCAGTTGCTCGCGCTCACGCGCGCTTCGGCACGCTTGTTCGAAGGCAATCGCGACAGCATCGATGAAGTGCCGCTCGCGCCGGAAGTCCCTCGTACGCTCGAGGATGCGCTCGGCGATGAGCGAACGGATGCGTACCTGACGGGGTCCACTCGAACGAGCTCGGGGGCGATGATCTTTCACGGTCATGGTTCGCGAAAGCAAGAGCGAGACTTGGACACAGAACGGTTCTTTCGCGCCGTCGATCGTGCATTGTGGCTGCACCATTCTCGACCTTCTGGCTTGCCGCTGATCCTTGCCTCGCTTCCCGAGCATCATGCAACGTTTCGTCGTCTGAGTCGCAATCCGCAGCTTGCGCGCGAAGCCATTGCCGTCAATCCGGACACGCTCGACACCGATGCCTTGCGACGCCTTGGGTGGGACGCAGAGAGGCCGCGCTACCTTGCGCTGACGGCCGAGCTCGTGAGTCGATTTCATCGCGCCTGGTCGAGCGGTCAGGCATCCGATGAGCTCGGCAGAGTCGCTCAGGCGGCCGCATACGGCCGGGTCGAAACACTGCTCGTCGATGCCGATCACCACATTCCCGGTCGCATCGACACGCACAACGGTGCGATCGAAGCCACATCGACGCCGGATGTCGATGATTTGCTCGACGATGTCGCGGAGCTGGTCCTGAAGCGGGGCGGCACCGCCGTGGTCATTCCGAACGATCGGATGCCGACAGGCACGGGACTCGCGGCGATCTATCGCTACTAGCTCTTGCTGGTAGAAGTCGGTGGGCGCCGAAGCGAGTGTGCTTGAGCGTCTAAGGGAGCATCCTGAGCTCGTCACGATTCTCGAGCTCGCGTTGCTGCTCGTGCTGGTCGGGCTCGCGCATTGGTTGACGCGGTCGTTGCTCGTGCGCGGACTCAGCGGGCCTTCGCCAACGGCTTGGGACAGTGTGTTCCTGCGCGCGTCCGTCGCTTCGAGACTGGCGCATGTCGCGCCGGCGCTCGTCGTTTACTACGGCGTTCTGTTCGTTTCAGGATTGCCCCCCAAAGCAATCCCGATCATCCAGATCGGAGCGAGTGCGTCTATGACACTCGCGATCGCGTTGGCCTTCAGCGGCATGCTCACGGGCTTGGGAGAGGTTTACGAAGCGCGCGATCCCGAGCGCGCTCGAGTGCGCCCGATCAAGAGCTACTTGCAGATCGGCAAGATCGTCGCGTACTTCGTCGCTGGCACGCTGATCGTTGCGATGCTCTTCAATCGAGATCCGCTGCTGCTGCTCTCCGGATTGGGTGCGATGACGGCCGTGCTCATGCTCGTCTTCAAGGACACGATCCAATCGTTCGTTGCGAGTGTGCAGCTCGCCTCGCATGACATGCTTCGAGTCGGCGATCGCATCCAGATGCAGCAGCTCGACGCCGACGGTGAAGTGATCGACATCACGCTCCACACGGTCAAGGTGCGCAACTCCGATGAGACGATCACGACGATTCCGACCTGGCGTCTCATCGGCGAGAGCTTTCGCAACTGGCGCGCGATCCACGAAAGAGGCGGGCGCAGGATCAAGCGCTCTTTGTACTTGGATCAAACCTCGATTCGTTTCCTCGATCGAGCGGAATCGATCGAGCTCAAACGGCTGCATCTGATCAACGACTATCTCGAGCAGAGACTCGCGGAGCTCGAAGCGTACAACGCGAACCTGGCCGCTTCCGGGCGGCATGCGTCCAATGCGCGTCGCTTGACGAACGTGGGGACATTCCGCGCCTACACGCTCGCCTACCTGAGAGCACATCCGAAGGTTCGGCAGGATATGGACTTACTGGTGCGCCAGCTGGCACCGAGTCCGACGGGGCTGCCGCTCGAGATCTACTGTTTTACGTCAGCCGCGTGGGTCGAATATGAATGCGTCCAAGCAGACATATTCGACCATCTCTATGCGATCCTGCCCGCCTTCCAGCTACGCGTCTTTCAGCAGCCACGAAGCTAGTTGCTCGCGCCAGCGTCGCGCGGGCGCAGACGCACCGATCAGAATAGCCTACATGACAAACTCGGTGCGTTGCCCGCCGGAGCTGCCGTCGTTCGAGCGAACGTGCGCGTGGATGTTCTCGACGACTTCGCTGCTCCCGTGAAGGGCATCCTGCGAGGTACTGCGGGCTTCTTCGACGCCCGACTCGATCGCGGCGCGAATCTCATCGGCCTTCTCCTCGAGCTCCTTCTTCGTTGCCTTCCAGGCGGCAGCGCTGAACTCGCCGAGTGCCTTGCGTTCCTTGATTCCCCAGAAAACGAGCGCGCAGCCCGTTGCGCCCGCGAAAACGCGACCTGCGACCGACCAGCCGCCGTGCCCATTGTGCGCCTGAAGCTGTCGTACACCTTCATGAGGCTCGCGTATGGTCAGATGATCTGTGATGACGCCAACGCCTTCCACCGATCTCAGCTCGTCCAGCAGATGTTGGTGTTCATACGTCAGCACATCGCCGCGGAGAAAGACGTGCCCATCGTGAACGGTGCACGCGATGGCCTCCGGGTGCGATGAAGCTCGACCGATCGCTGCGCGACTTTGCTTCGATAGCGACTTATCGCTGACCTTTTCACTCCCGAGACGAGTACGCGCCTTCGAGGTGAGATCGTGCACTTGGTGCGAAATCTCATGGCGCGCGTCGCGCGTTCCGAGCTCGAGGCGCTTCGCGGTTCGTGCGCATTGATCTCGGAGCAGAATGCGGCGTCGATGGCCGCTCACGGGGTCGAGCATGTACATGGCGCCTGCGGTAAGCGCGACGCCGAGAAGAGATCGTGTGACGGTATTCATTCCGAAGGCTCCCTAGGTTGCCGAGCGCGGACACGAGCGTTGTCTCGGTGATCGACATCGATGCTAGGCGGAACGCGCCGGAGCGTAACGTGGACCTAGGTCCAACTGTATCAGCGATGTAAGAAGTCGGAATGATCGATCGGAGTCGAACCTCTGATTGTGGCCGGCTCCGCGAACGGCAGCGTGAAATGAAAGCATGATCCGTTGCGCGCATTTGGCGTTGCCCAAAGTTGACCGCCGTGTGCTGTGATGATCGAGCGACTGATGGCGAGTCCAAGACCCAAGCCATCGCGCTTTGTCGTGTAAAACGCGTCGAACACGCTCTCGAGGTCGCGTTCTGGAATGCCTGTCCCGCGGTCGATCACGCACACGTGAACCATTTCGCCTTCGTTCGCGGCGATGATGTCGACCTGCCGTTCACGTAACGGCGTTTGATCCATCGACTCGCACGCGTTCAGGAGTAAGTTCAAGAAGACTTGCTCGATCTGAACGCGATCGCCGTGAACATAGTGGACTTCGGGAGCGATGTTCACTTTCACCCCGACGCGAGCCGCGGTGAGCGTCGTCTCGGAGAGCTCGAGCGCTTCATGAACCGTATCTGTTAGATCGAGCGGCCGCGCATGCGCGTCGCCTCTCCTCAGCATTTCGCGCAGGCGCCGGATGAGCTCGCCGGCGCGCTTGTCGCTCGTAACGATGTCATCGACGATCGCGCGCACTTCCTCTAAGTCCACCGGCTCCTGCGCGAGGTAGTGCTGCGCCGCTTGCGCGTTGCTCAGGATCGATGCGAGCGGCTGATTCAGCTCGTGCGCGAGTGCCGCGGAGAGCTGACCCAACTTTGCGACGCGCGAAAGATGGACGAGCTGTTCTTGGCGACGCGCTCTCTCGTGCTCCGAACGCTTGTGATCGGTGACCTCGAGAACGACGCCGCTGGCGTGCAGTACCTGGCCGCGCGCGTTGCGCGAGATTCGAGCTTTGCTCTCGATCCATCGTAGCCCGGTGACGGCGGAACCGACGCGAACCGTGCAGTCGTAAATCGCGGTGGAAGGAACGCCGGGCGGCGTGTCCGCGAACATGCGGTCGAACTTTGCGCGATCGTCTGGATGGATGCAGTCGCTGATACGCTCCTTCGTCAGCGGCTGCGACGGAGCGAGGCCCATGATCGACGCGAAATGTTCCGTGGCCGATAAGCCGCGCTTGCGTGCATCCCAACGCCACAATGCGAGCTTTTCGGGGAGGACAGCACGCGGGATGAGCTCCTCGAAGTCGAGCGGCTGTCGCCCGCGGCGCGCGCGCCGCAATGTCACCGAGGCACTCCATGCGAGCGGCATGAGGATCGTGGCCAGTGCGACTCGTGCGCTCGGGTTCATGCGGACGCAGATTCTTGATCGTCTCAGATGTTGGAATCTGAGAGCCGGGCCGATATCGCGCAATGCGTCTTTGGTCCAAAGGATTATGGATGGCGCTGCGTAGGTAACGCAGCGCGTATGCGCTCGGAGAACTCAGGATCCGCGTCTGCGGATTGCGCGGCCTTGTCGATGTTCGAGCGGCGGCGCAGTTCCTCGAACGGCATCGAGGCATTCAGCACGCCGAGATCGTAGAGATACCGGTCCGCGAGCCCGTTCAGATAGTGGCGTACGTCGAAGGCGAGCGGCCGCCCGGCAGTACGCGTATAGCGAACGATGTTGATCGTGCAGTTGTTGCTGAGTAAATGGTAATGCTCTGGATGATCGGCGAGCTCGTTGATGCGTGCGAGATAGATGAGAAAGAGTGCACGAGCGTGCTCAGGAGAGGATGCAATGCGGTAGAGATAAACGTTCTCGCCACGGTAATTGGTGCGGACTCGTACGATGTCTCGTTCGTCGCCGACCACGTAGATGAGCTCGAACTGCTTGAAGAGCGAGCCGAGCGGCGAGAATCCCTCATGCGCCTCGGGTCGCGCCTCGATCGAAATGCTCACAGGGGGCGCATTGTCGAAAGTAAAGCTGAGGAAGGTGTGTCCGACGGGGCCCGGCATCCAGTAGGAAATATAGAAGTCGGCGCCGGTTAAATGAGAGAGCTCGACTGTTCGAGTGTCGTAGTGGGGCGTGAACTCGCGCTCACTGACGTAGTCGAAGTTGCGCACGCCCGCGATCTCGACGTGATCGCCTTCCACCCGCGCGCGTGGCATCACGGCGACTTCCGCTCGCCATTCTCGATCGTGAGAGGGCGGTATGCTCGTCCACCACGCAAGGATTGCAAGAAAGAGCACGGCAAAGCCGGCCATCGCATACGCGCGCCGCGAAATCCATAGCGCCCAGATGGCGAACCCCACGAACGCGAGTACGAGCGCGTTGCGTGCCCACGCCCAAGGAAGGCCCGAGAAGTAGAGCGCGCCAGCGCCCCAGGCGACGACGAGTCCGAGCACCGTGTGCCGCAGCACGGCGCCGAGCGCGCGCACAATTCTCCATGTGACGCTACGTCGTACGCCTACCTGCGGCCCGGCGGATTGCATGCATGCGCGGCGATCTATTGACCGAGCACTCTCGCTTTCGCCGCCGCATACTCTTTGTCGGTCAATGCACCCGATGCCTTCAGATCCGCAAGGTGCTGCAAGCTCCCGACGATGTCGCCGCTACTATGGGCCTGTGGCAGTGGTGTGGACGCAGCGGCTTTCCGCTCTTGTCGCCGCTGTACACGTCCGGCAACGCTCGTTGCCGTGCCGGCAATCACAGCCGTTCGCGCGGCGGTGCGAAGGAGTCCTGGTCTTCTCGGCATGATGTGTCTCCTGATTTAGTGTGCGCTTGCGCGTTCCGCGCGCCTGATGAGGAATTCGGAGATCAAGGGGACGGGGCGACCTGTCGCGCCTTTCGCTTCGCCGCCGATCGATGCGGTTCCGGCGATATCCAAGTGTGCCCACGTGTAGCCGCCGGCGAAGCGCGAGAGAAAGCACGCGGCGGTGACCGAACCCGCGGAGCGTCCGCCCAAGTTGCTCATGTCCGCGAAGTTGCTTTTCAGCTGCTCCTGATACTCGTCGAACATCGGCATGCGCCAAGCACGATCGCCCGAGTCGGTTCCGCAGGCGAGCAACTCGTTCGCAAGCACCTCATCGTTCGCGTAAAGACCGCTCGTTTGCGTGCCGAGCGCGATGACGCAGGCACCGGTCAGGGTCGCGATGTCGATGACGCACGCCGGTTCGAAACGTTCGGCGTACGTGAGCGCGTCGCAGAGGATCAGCCTTCCTTCGGCGTCGGTGTTGAGAATCTCGATCGTTTGCCCGGACATCGATGTGACGACATCGCCAGGGCGTGTCGCATTCCCGCCCGGCATGTTCTCGACGGCGGCGACGATGCCGATGAGGTGGATGGGAAGCTCCAGTCGAGCGGCGGTCTTGACCGCGCCGAACACGCTCGCGGCGCCGCACATGTCGTACTTCATCATGTCGAGGTCATCGCCCGGTTTGAGCGAGATACCGCCGGTGTCGAACGTGACTCCTTTCCCGACGAGCACGATCGGTTTCCCTTTGCTCTGAGTGCCTCGGTAATGCATGACAATGAATTTGCATGGCTGATCGGAAGCGCGCCCGACCGACAATGCGGAGCCCATGCCCAGTTTCTCCATGTCGGCGCGCTCGAGTACGTCGACCTCGAAGCGAAACTCCTTGCCGAGTGCGCGGGCAACATCGGCCAGGTAGCCCGGATGACAAATGTTGCCCGGGAGATTGCCGAGATCCTTGGTGAGCGCCATGCCTTCCGCGATCGCTTGCCCGCGGCGAACGGCGAGCTCGAGCTCGAGTGTCGGCTCCTCCGCGATGACGATCGTGATGTCGCGCACGCCATGTTTCGAGCTAGCGTTCGGCCTCTTCGGCGCATCGAACTGATACTGCCCGTCCGCGAGCAGGCAACTCGCTCGCTGCAGCTGCCACGCGAGCGAGCGCCCTGGAAGATCGATTTGCGGCAGCGTCACGCTGGCCTTGGCGGCCTTGCCGTCGAGTAAGGCTTTCGCGACGCCGCGCAGCGCATCCTCGAAAGCTTTTTCCCCGAAGCGATCGCGCGGCCCAAGACTGACGAGCATGACGCGACGCGCGGTGATTCCGGGAACGTCATATAGCGTGAGCGTCGTACCGGCTTTGCCGTCGAGCTCGTTCTGGATGCTCAACGCGGAGAGCTTGCCCTTCGAAGCACCATCGACATTCTTCGCTGCGGGAGAGAGCGCACCGTCGGCGTATACGCCGATAACGAGCACGTCCGCCAACTCTTTCGAAGGGTCCGCCCTCTTCAGCGCGAATCCCGCGGGTTCGCGCTGGGAGCGAGCGGCCTTCATTTTCGCTGTTTCGCGAGCAGTGATAGAGACATTGTCAGTCACCATCTCGATCTCCTGTACGTCGGAATTGCTTCCGACGCTTTGTAGGTCGGAATTCATTCCGACGCTTTCTAAAGCCCCCACGGCAATCCCAGCAGATGCCATGCGACGAAGAGCAGAACCCAAAGCACGATCACCGCCAGAACGTACGGCAGCATCAGCGCGATCACGGTACCCACGCCGGCTTTCGGGTCGTACTTCTGTGCGAACGCTACGATGAGCGCGAAGTAGGCATTGAGCGGGGAGATCGCATTGATCGGGCCGTCGGCGACGCGGTAAGCGGCGAGCACGGCTTCGGGTTCCACATTGAGGCGCATCAGCAAGGGTACGAAGACCGGCGCGAAGATCGCCCACTTCGGGATCGCGCCCGTCATGATGAGATCGAGCAGCAAGATCGCGAGAATGAAGCCGAGCAATAGTGTGAGGCCGTTCAGGCCCGCAGTCTCGAGGGTATCGCCTAAGTTGACTGCGACCAGCGTCGCCATGTTGCTGTACGTGAAGAACGCCAGGAACTGGCTGATGACGAATAGCAAGAAGATGAGGCCGGCGAGCCCGCGCACGGCCTTCTCCATTGCGTTGACGACATCGACCGAGCTCTTGATCGTGCCGGCGCCGTATCCGTACAGCCATCCAGCCGACAGGAACAGGATCGTGATGAACACGATCAGCCCGTTCATGAAAGGAGAGTTTCCGATGAGCGCGCCGGTCTCGGGATTGCGCAACGGCGCACCGGGCGGCAGAGACAAGAGCGCGAACACCACGACCGCGGCCAACAACGCGTAGCCGGCGAACTTCAAGCCGCGCGACTCTTCCGGTGTCATGCCGCCGCTCACGGGTTCCGGCCGCTCGCCGGTATAGGTTCCGAGGCGCGGTTCCACGACTTTTTCAGTGATGAAGGCAACAGCGAAGGTCAGCAAGAAGACCGATGCCACCGAGAACCAGAAGTTCGCGGTCAGGTCGATCGACAACGAAGGGTTCATCAGATGAATGGCATCGTTGGTGATTCCGGTGAGGATGCCATCGAGCGGTTTGATCAGAATGTTCACGCTGAAAACGGCGGCGACACCCGCAAAGGAGGCGGCGAGGCCGGCGAGGGGATGCCTTCCAAGCGTCAGGAAGGCGGCTGCAGCGAGCGGTATGAGAACCAGATAGCCCGCATCTGCCGCGATGCTGGATAGGATGCCGATGAAGACCAAGATATAAGTCATGGCCGCGCGGGGCGCGACGTTCACGAGCTTGTGGATCAGCGCTTTGATGAGGCCTGCTTCTTCGGCAACGCCAACACCGAGCATGGCGACGATGATGACGCCCACGGCGGTGAAGCTCATGAAGTTGTCCACGACGCCGGTGTACATGAAGCGCAGGCCTTCCGCCGTGAGCAAGCTCTGTGCACGCGTCGTCACTTCTTCCACGGCGTGCGTTTCCGGATTGATCGACTGGTACGTGACGCTCGATCCCAGCATGTAGAACAAATGGGAGAGCAGAATGACGAGACCGATCAGCATCACGAAGATGATGACGGGGTGAGGCACCTTATTGCCGACCCGCTCGATTGCGTCGAGCGCACGTTCCATGCGGGTTTTTCCGCCGCGTCCGCGGGACGGTTTGGCCGGTACGTCGTGGAACTCGGCGGAATCGAATGTCGATCTCTTAGCCATGGCGGTTGCCGAGGTTCGCTGTGATGGGGCCGCACGGGCCGGCGCTTAGGGCCGATTCGATCAGCTTTGGCGGATCATGATGCGCGGCGCGGCGTACGCCGCGCCGTGCTGTACCCGTGATCGAACACTTCATCGACGGGATCCGCTATGCCGCTTCGAGCGCTTCTCGAAGCGCGGCCTCGTCGTCCGTGTTGAGCGAGGTTTGGAAGACTTTGCCTTTACCCGCGAAATCCTTGAGGCCAGCGAGCACCTTGTCCGGTGTCGCGCGGCGGAACAGCACGAACAGGGCCGAGGAGCCCGGCTTAAAGTTCGATGCGATGTCTTTCATCATTTGATTGTTGAGCCCGATGTCCGTGAACTTCGCGGACAACGCGCCGGCTGTCGCGCCGAGCGCGGCGCCGAGCAGCGGATTGAGGAAAATCATTCCGATGAGCATGCCCCAGAAGCCGCCGCCGATCGCGCCCGCGGACGTGAGATTCGTTGCTTGGTCCAGCTTCGTCTTGCCTTTCTCGTTGCGCGTGACGACAACGGAGTCCTCCAGATCGATCAGATGCTCTTTCTGCATCTTGAACAGTGCGGTGCGCATCTCGAATGCCGTCGTGGGGTCATCGAATACCACTGCTACTAGCGTGCTCATCGTGATCTCCTCGTCGCAAGTGTCGTAAGTCTTCGGCGATGCGGCGGCGGGCGCCACAAGTCAGGCGAGGATGTAGAGCGCACCGCTTCGAGTCCATTGGGCCTTGGCCCAACGACGCGTCTGTTGCGATCCGTCATCCTCGTGCTTACGTGAGCAAGCTAACGAATCTGCGTTCGCGGGATCCGGAAGAAGCGCTGCTTGTTTCGACAGGCGCGTTGCCGCCGGAGAGTGTCGTACAAGAGCTGGTCAACGAGGCGTGGCGCCGCTATCGAGACGTGCAAGACGGCGAGGTTGCGACGTACATCCCCGAGCTTGCTCGCGTGCGACCGGATGCTTTTGGTCTCTGTGTCGCGTCCGTCGACGGCCCGATGCTCTCGGCGGGCGAGGCCCGCGAGGCGTTCTCCATTCAGAGCGTCGCGAAACCCTTCGTCTTCGCGCTCGTGTGCGAAGCGCTCGGCGAGGAAGAGGTGCGCGAGATCATCGGAGTCAACAGCACCGGGTTCGCGTTCGATTCTGTCGTGGCGATCGAGCTGAACGCTCAGCGCACCGTGAACGCGATGGTGAACGCCGGTGCGATCGCAACGACGAGTCTCGCGCCGGGCGCAACGGTCGAGGATAAATGGAGGTTCATTCACGCGGGCTTGTCGCGCTTTGCCGGCCGCGATCTCGTGCTCAACGACCGCGTGTACCGCTCCGAGTCGTTCGTCAATCAACGCAACCGCGGCATCGCACGTCTACTCGAGAGCTACGGACGACTCTGCTTCGAGGCGGAGAGAACGACCGATCTCTATACGCGACAGTGTGCGCTCGATGTGACCGCCGAGGATCTCGCGACGATGGGTGCGACGCTCGCGGATGGCGGCGTGAATCCGCTCACGAACGAGCGTGTGCTGCGCCAGAGTGTCTGCAAACGCGTGCTCGCGGCGTTGGCCACCGCAGGCATGTACGAGCGCTCCGGAGATTGGCTGTACGAGACCGGATTGCCGGGCAAGAGCGGTGTCAGCGGCGGAATCGTGACGATCGCACCCGGCAAGGGCGCCATGGGTGCGTTCTCGCCGCGACTCGATCCGGCGGGCAACAGCATCAAAGGTCAGCTTGCCGCCCGATTTCTGTCCGAGCAACTCGGGCTCAACTTGTTCGCATCGAAGCCGGCACACGCGTCCGCGATAGGCGAGGCACTATGAACGCAAAGACGATACCGCTCGATGACCGCGCGACCGGCGGCGATGCGTCGTGGACGCCGATGATCGTCATCGTGGCGGCGCAGATCATGATGATCTTCAACATCTCGACGCTCCAGGTCTCGATGGATGGGCTCGCGTCGAGCTTCAATACCTCCGCAACGACGATCGGAACCGCCATCGTCGCGTATGCCCTCGTCGTCGCCGCATTCATTCTCTTGGGGGCACGCGTTGCGCAACGATTTGGCGCGCTGCGCGTGTTTCGCGGGACGGTTCTAATGTTTGGCGCCGGCATGGCGCTCATGGCGCTGAGTCCGGGCGTCATCGTCATGGTGATCGCGCAAGTCATCGCAGGGCTCGCGGCTGCCGCGCTCGTGCCGACACTCGTCGTGCTGGTCGCCTCGAACTACAAGGGCCGCCAGCAGGAGAAGGCGCTCGGCTGGTTGGGCGGGGCACCCGCGATGGGCATCATCATGGCGTTTCTGATTGCGGGCTCGCTTGCGACATTCGTCGGTTGGCGCGGCATGTTCGCCGCCCTCGTCGCACTCGCGGTGCTGATCTACCGATGGAGCGCGAAGCTGACGCCGGTCGCGGGCCGCGCCAACGTCGAGATCGACGTGGTCGGCGTCGTGCTTGCAGCGCTTGCGATTCTGTTCATCAGCATGGGTAGCGAGAGTCTCACGAGCTGGGGCGTGCTGCTCGCGACGCCACGTGCGCCGTTCAGTGTCTTGGACATGTCGCCGGCGCCCATCATGATTCTGAGCGGTATCTTTCTCCTGCAGGCGTTCTTCACGTGGTCGCATCGGCGCAGCACCGC
The DNA here is from genome assembly GCA_044506405.1 of Lysobacterales bacterium. GTDB lineage: Bacteria > Pseudomonadota > Gammaproteobacteria > Steroidobacterales > Steroidobacteraceae > Steroidobacter. The sequence goes on from JBIQKP010000010.1 coordinate 13,501, forward strand.
CGGACAGGCGACGCTGGTCTCGCTGGAGGTCGTCGATACGCAGAAGGAACGCGCAGCGCTGTTCTCAATCTTCATCATCAGTGCGCTCGCCTCTGCGATCACGTTTCTCATTCCGTTGTACATCCAAGTCGTCCAGGGCGGCAGCAGCTTCGCGACCGCAGTGGCGGTGATTCCTTTCTCGCTCGCCAGCTTTGCGGCCGCGGTGCTCGTCGTTCGTCTCTATGGTCGCATCAGTCCGAATCGCATCGCACGCAGCGCGTTCCTGCTCGTCGCGCTCGGACTAGTGATGCTCGGCGCGACGATCCGCAACGACTGGAGCGACGCCATGGTGATGCTCAGCATGGCGATAGCGGGCCTCGGCGAAGGCGCGCTCGTAACGCTGCTGTTCAATGTCTTGGTCACCGCCTCGCCGCGAAAGCTCGCGGGCGATGTCGGTTCGATACGGGGCGCAACGAACAATCTCGCGACGGCGGTGGGAACCGCGCTCGCCAGTGCACTCGTGATCAGCCTACTGGGCGCGCGCGTGCATGCGAATCTGGTTCACAACGAGGGGATTCCTCATGAGTTGAAAGCGGAGGTGAACCTGGATGACATGTCGTTCATCAGTAACGATCTCCTACGAAGGCGCCTGAGTCAGACAAGCGCGACACCCGAACAAGTCGCTGAGGCAGTACGGGTCAATACGGACGCGCGACTGCTCGCGCTCAAGGTCGCGTTCTTCACCTTCGCGGGTTTCGCGCTGCTCGCGTATTTTCCCGCCGGTGCACTGCCGGGCTACATCGGCAGCAAGGAGGCGGAGCGCATCTCGCAGGAGAGTGCTTTGAATTCCGCGGCCCCGCCCGCACGGTGACATGCGGGCTCGGTCCTCATGCCGGCAAGCGCTCCAACGCGACCTTCATGGAGTCCGTTGATCGTCATCTCGATCGCGCAGGTGCTCCTCGCTTTCAACATCACTGCGCTGAAGATCTCGATCGACGCCATCGTTACGAGCCATCAAACGAGTCCGAGCGCCGTCAAGAACGCCATCATCGTCTACTCGCTCGTCGTCGCAGCCTGTGTGCTGATCGGTGCGAAGATCGCCGCGATGTTCGGCGGTCGGCGCGTGTTCCGGAGCACGATGGCGTTGTTCGCGGCCGCGATGGTCGCGATGGTGCTCAGTACCGATGCTCGCATGATGATGATCGCGCAGGCGGCAGCGGGCGCCGCGGCGGCGGTGATGGGGCCGACCGCGATCGTGCTCGCCGCGCAGCATTACGCCGATCGGCAGGCGCAGGTCGCTGGATGGTTGAGCGCCGTACGCAGTGCGAGTCTCATCTGCGCATTTCTCATTGCCGGCGCATTCGCGACCTGGAGCGACTGGCGACTCAGTTATGTGCTGCTGCTGATTCTCGCGGGGGTCGCATTCAAGCTCGGCGAGCGGCTTTCCGAGCGCAACGCGCGAATCGATCTTCGGGCGCTCGCGGTCGATAAGGTGGGTTTCGTTCTGATCGTCGCTGCGCTGTGGTTGATCGGTCTCGGCTGCGAGAACTTGATCGACTGGGGCGTGCTCATCGCAAAACCGCAAGCGCCGTTCAGCCTCGTCATGTTGTCTCCAGCGTTCATCGTGATCGTGTTCGGCGTCCTGCTCGTGAAGGCGTTCCTCGCCTGGTCGTACAAACAACGCATGGCGGGGCGCGCGACGCTCGTGGCCCCCGAGCTCTTGAGTACCTCACCGGAGCGCGCCGCGCTCTTCTCCATCTTTACGATTGCCGCGGTCGGTTCCGCGGTGACGTTCTTAATCCCTCTCTATATCGAGGTCGTTCAAGGGCGCAACAGCGTGTACACGGCGCTCGCGCTCGCGCCGTACACGATCGCCGCGTTCGCTGCCGCAATCCTGGGCAGTCGAATGCACGGGCGCATTCCGCGGCGGCGAATCGCGCGCGCTTCGTTCCTCGCGTTGGCGGTCGGGCTCGCGCTGCTCGCGACGGTTATTCGCAACGACTGGAGCGACTTGAACGTGGTCGTGAGCCTCAGCATCGTCGGAGCTGCCGAAGGGGCATTGATGACGCTGCTCTTCAAGATGATCGCTTCGACGACGCGCGCCGAGGCGGCTACGGAAGTCGATCCGCTCTGCAGCGCGACGACGCATCTGGCGATCGGTGTGGGAACGGCGCTCGCCGGCGCGCTCGTCGTAGGATTGCTGAGCATCAGCGTGCAGCAGAAGTTGAGCGTTGATCCCACGTTCGCGCAGACCCTGCGCGCCCATGTGGATCTGGACCGGATGGCGTTCGTCAGCAACGACCGCCTGCGCGAAGTGCTCGAGCATTCCTATGCGAGCGCGGAGCACATCGATGAAGCGGTGCGCATCAATACACAAGCACGGTTGCGCGCGCTCAAGAGCTCATTCTTCGCTTTGTCGATGCTCGCGCTGATCGCCGTCATCCCGTATGCGCGCTCACGCGATGGAACCCCGAGCGAGCGGCCTTGGCGGGATGAAGCGAGGCGCGCGGGTGCGCCCGAGCAGCCGCTCTCGGGTCCGTCCATGTCGCCATGACCGGATCCACGATGCGCTTGCCGCGCCGCCCCCTTATGAACACCGTGGATGACACAGCTCGAGCTCAGGAGAATCGTTCGCGCCTCGGAGTGTTGCGTGCCGCATGGAAGGCGTACGAGCACGACTACGCGCATTACTTTGCGGGCGCGATCGTCTACTACGCGCTCGTTTCGCTCTTGCCGCTGATCATGCTGCTGCTCGCGGTGCTTGGTCTCTCACTGCGCTGGTCCGACGTCGCGGTGGACGCAGAGCAGCAGGTGCTGCAAGCGGTGGAGGCACATTTCGGCGCCGAGCTCCGAACCACGCTGCAGGAGTTACTGCAACGACTCGAGCAGGGATCGATCATCGCGAGTTTCGTCGGTTTTCTCGGTCTCTCCTATGCCGCATCGAAGCTGTTTCGCCATCTGCGGCTCACCTTTCGCGCCATCTGGAAGCGCGCACCGCTCCTCACAACCGGTTTTCGCAATGCGTTGCGCGCGACCGTGCTGGAGCGGGCGATTGCGTTCGCGATGGTGCTTTCGGGCGGTGCGCTCTTGGTGATCGCGTTCGCGCTGCTCGCGGTTCTGCATGGGATCGTAGGGTTCCTGAGCTACATGCCAGTGCTCGGCAGTACCGTCGGTTATTTCATCGCAATCCTGGCTCCGTTCCTAATCGCATTCGTGACCTTCGGCCTTCTCTTCAAAGTGCTGCCGCCGGTTCATCTGCAGTGGCGTGAGGTTGGATTCGCGGCCGGGCTGTGCGCCATTGCGTGGTTCGCCGGCGCGGAGATCCTCGCGCTGTACTTGACACACTTCGGCAGCAGCCTCAGTGCGTATGGCGTCATCGGTGGCGTGCTCATGCTGATGCTCTGGATGCATGCGATGAGCAAGGTGCTGTTCTTCGGCGCAGAGATCTGCAAGGTCGGTTCGGCGAGCGGTGCCGACACCGGCCTGTCCGTTAACCCTCTGCCGTCAACGCCGTGAGCGAGCCGCGCTTGCGCAGAGTCCGTCTATTGGGCCTTGGTCCAGAGGCGACTCGCTAGGCAAGTGCTCATTCTCGATACCTCTCTCGCGGAGGTACGACAGTGGCGAGCACGACCGAAAGCATGCAGCACCCCCCAACGAAGCCGTTCCTGCTTCAACCGCCGTCGACTGCAAAGTTGTCAGTGGCGACAGTCGCGGACGCGACGATCGCGGCGATCGGCGTTCCCGTGTTTACGACGGGCCAAGCACCCGAGGACCTTCGGCTGACGCGCGAGCGACTCAAGGACGCGGGTTTCACCGCGGAGTTGGGCGAGACGCTCGTGGTTGCGAGTGCTGAGGGCCCGCTGCAGATCGCGGTGGGATTCGGCGACTCGCGGGAGCTCAGTGGTACGCGCATCCGAGACGCGGCCGCGGCATTCGCGCTCGCGGCGCGCAGGCAAAGCACGCTCGCGCTCTCGCTCGAAGGACTCGAGAAGATCCCCGTTGAGGCTGCAGCACAGGCGGCGATCGAAGGAATCCTGCTCGCGCGGCATGAGTATCCAGGCTTCGGACGAGAGCAGAAGACTTCGCCGCTGCACGAAGTCACCTTGCTGTGCAAACCTGCGCAAGAAGCCGCGGTGCGCAGCGGCCTCGATCGGGGCCAGGCGTATGCGAAGGCCACGATCATCGCGCGTGACTTGGCCAATACGCCTCATAGTCATCTCACGGCGACGCTACTCGGAGACCTGGCCGTCAAGCTCGGCAAGGAGAAGGGCTTCGACGTCGAGCTCTTCGATAAAGCTGCGTTGCAGAAGCTCGGCTGCGGCGGACTGCTCGGCGTCAATGCAGGCAGCATCGAACCTCCGCGCATGATCAAGCTCACGTACCGCCCGAAGCAAAGCGCCTCAGGGCGCCTTGCGTTCGTCGGCAAGGGCATCATGTATGACTCCGGCGGCATCAGTCTCAAGCCGAACGATAGCGTGCACGCGCGCATGAAGAACGATATGAGTGGCGCGGCCGCCGTTCTCGCCGCCGTTGCGGAATTGCCGGAGCTCGGCTGCACGACGACCGTCACGGCCTATCTAATGTGCACCGACAACATGCCCTCCGGAACCGCGATGGCGCTCGGCGACATCATCACCACCTACGGCGGTAAGACGGTCGAGGTGAACAACACGGATGCCGAAGGCCGCCTCGTCATGTGCGATGCGCTCGCGCTCGCGGCAGAGGAGGGGCACGATGCGATCGTCGATATCGCGACGCTCACGGGATCGGTCATGCGCGCGTTAGGCACCGACCTCGCAGGATTGTTCGGCAACGACGCGCGGCTGATCGAGCAGGTCGAGCGCGCCGCCGCCGAGACCGGAGAGCCCGTATGGCAGCTTCCGCTACACGCGCCCTATCGCAAAGTGCTCGACTCAGATGTCGCTGCGATGAGGAACACAGGTCCGACCGGCGGCACGCAACCGGACGGTATCGTGGCAGCCATGTACCTGGCTGACTTCGTGGGAGGCGTACCGTGGGCGCACATAGACATCTGCGGCACGGCGTGGAACGAGAAGGATCAGTTGTGGCGCCGGGCCGGCTGCTCGGGATTCGGCGCGCGTCTCCTCATGGATCTCGCGATGCACTTCCGATCGACGGCACCGACACGCCACTAACCGCGTCGACCGCCGCGATCGCGAGGACGCGCGCATTCCCACCGATCCGACAAATGACAACCTCAGCTCGATCCGTCGTACGCGTCGGTCGAGCGGGATGTCGATTGGACGAAACGGCGCAACCTGCTAGATCAATACGCCGCGTCTATCCCGATCAGGATGTAGTGCTCCTTCGTCTGATGCCCGACGAACGGTGGACCGTCGGCGTTCTTGCTGAGGAGGTCGGCATTCACTTCCAGCACGCCTTTCACGTTGCGCATGAAGTAGTAGGATGCGTTGAGGGTGAGTGAGCTCATGTCGAGGCCTTCGAAGATCGTGCTCGTGCCATCGAAGTCCCCTGCATCCGCATAATTGTAGAGGGCAGAGAAAGCCCACCGATCGCTGTAGACGTAATCGACGCCCGCGAAGCTGCCGAACCACTCGTAGTCCTCGCCGGGTGAGACGTCGAGAAAATCGTCCCACGTGTTCCACAGCGCCTGTGCGTACCAATGAACATTGCCGCCGATGCTGCCGGCGAGGTCGAGCCCGAGAATCTTCTTATCAGTCGCGCGAGATCCCGTGGATTCGCCGACGGCACCGCTCGCGCTGCGCTGCTCTCCCGTCAATCCGAACACGCCTGCGTTGACGGGGCCGACGGCGAATCCAACTCGACCGAAGATCGTCTTCTCGGAATCGTTGTCGAACAGCCGGTCGGGACGACGAATGCCTGGACTGTCGATGGGGAAGTTCTGCTGGATGCCGCTGCCGTTCACGAACCCGAGCGCCAGATCCACCGGGCCCACCGAGCGCTCGAGAACGATGCCGCGATCATAGGTGATGCCTGCCGCACGATAGGCGTAATAGTCCTGAAAGGTGAGGCGAATCTCGCGCGGGAACATCAGATCCGAGATCTGAAATTGTCCGAGCATCGCGCTGATGCCCGTTCCGAACACGTCGTCATGACTGAACCAGGCGTCTTCGATCAGCGTCTCCCCATTACCGCCTTTCTCCGCGAAGATGCCGTAGAAATAGAACGTGATGTGTTCCGAAAGCGGTGCGCTCGAAATGAGCTTGACCAGGTAGGGAGACTGAAAATCGAAGCTCGAGTCGTTGCCCGTGGGACCGGTCAGCGGGTCGATATCCGCGCCTTCCTCTCGGCCCTGGACGAAGGCTTGCGCACGGATCGCAAGCGGCAACGACTTTGGCAAGGCAAGCTGCGTGTCGCCGAGATCGGCCATCGTGTCCCGCCATTGCGGCATGCGGAAGTTCGATGCCGCGAAATGCTCGCCGAACGCGTTCAAGCGCGGAAACGCATCGTGGCAGGCGACACAGCTGACGTTGTACTGCCGCGCGAACGCGGGCATCGCGTGTGAGATGCCGGGAAGGAGAGCTGCGATGGCAAGCAGAAGCGTGCCGAGACTCGTATAGCGCTTCGAGCACATGGGAAACCCTTCGTTGATCTTAGTGGGCGATCGGCATGTTCCTCGCGCACGACCGCACATGCACTCAGGGTATTCCCGCAGACGAGTTCGCGAGCCGCACTCGATGCGACCTCGTACCGGTTTCCCGCGTACGCAGAGTCGGATGCTTTCAGCACAGGCGCCGAGCGTGAGATGCCTGACGGGTTACCCGGGTAGAACACGGTGAATCCCGTAAGTACATCGCGACAGTCGTAGTCCATGCTCGGCGCTCACAGGAGAGCATCCACCATGTACACACGAATTCTGGTTGGAGTCGACGGCAGCGAGACATCGCTTCTCGGATTGAATGAAGCGATTCAGCTCGCGAAGGCGACGGACGGCAAGCTGCTGCTCGTCCACGTCGTAAACGAGATGATCAACGCCGAAATCGTGGCTTACGAAAAAGTGCTCGAATCCTTGCGTCAGGGAGGCACGAAGATCTTAGAGAAGGCGGTGGCGCAGGTTCGAGGCAGCGGAGTTGCCTGCGAGCACAAGCTCCTGGAGGCGCTCGGCGAGCGCCCTGCGGATTTGATCGTGAAAGAAGCGAAAGTGTGGCCCGCCGACCTGATCGTGTTAGGCACGCATGGGCGCAAAGGGCTGAAACGGCTCGCCTTGGGCAGCGATGCTGAGCTCGTGCTGCGCATGTCGCCCGTCCCGTTACTGCTGGTGCGCAATCAGCCCGAAGCATCGCAATAGGCGATCGCGAAACGCACCCAGACGAAGGAGGACCTCACATGGCAGATGTCCTAGAGCTGCAAAGAGGTTGTCCTGCCGAGAGTAGCGGTCGCTGACCGGCAGAACGCCGAGTCATTGAAGTCGACTCCCCACGACGCGATCGGGTGAAAGCAGCTCGACGACTTGTTCTCGCGTCAGGAAGCCGCCGGCGACAACGAGGTCCTCGATGCTCTCGTTCGTTCGAATCGCTCGCTCCGCGATCTTCGCGGCGGGCTCATACCCAATGTGTGGGATGAGCGCGGTGATGACGCCAACGAAAGAATGCATTTGACGCGCAAGCCGTTCTCGATTCGCGGTGATGCCGATGACACAGTTCTCGCGCAGCGTCACCATCGCGGCGGTCAGCCACTTGAGATTCTCGAACAGTACGTGCGCCATGACGGGCTCGAACGCATTCAGTTGGAGCTGTCCAGCCTCCGCCGCCATCGTGAGCGTTACATCGCCACCCGCGACCACGAACGCGACCTCATTCACGACTTCGGGAATCACTGGATTTACTTTGCCGGGCATGATGCTCGAACCGGCTTGTCGCGGAGGTAAATTGATTTCTCCGAACCCGGTTTGAGGTCCTGAGCTCAGGAGTCTGAGGTCGTTGCAAATCTTCGACAGCTTCATCGCACTGCGCTTCAGCGTCTCCGAGAGCTCCATGAAGACAGCGACGTCCGTCGTCGCCTCGATGAGGTTCGAGGCCGTGACGATCTCGTAGCCGGTGATTTCCGCGAGATGGTGTCGAACGGTCTCGGTGTAGCGTGGGTCGGCCGTGATCCCCGTGCCGATCGCGGTCGCGCCGAGATTGATCTCCCAGAGACGTTCGAGCACATACTCGAAACTCGCGTGATCCTCGGCGAGCGTCACGGCGAAGCTGCGGAATTCTTGCTCGAGCGTCATCGGCACGGCGTCCTGCAATTGAGTGCGTCCAGGCTTGAGCACGTCCGCGAACTCACGCGCCTTGCCGTCGAAGGCGCGGCACAACGATCCAAGCTCCGCGAGCAGACGCTCGATGGAAAGACACAGACCGATCTTGAGCGCCGTCGGGTACGTGTCGTTCGTGCTTTGGCTGCGATTGACGTGGTCGTTCGGGTCGAGATGCTCGTACGCGCCTCGTGGGTGACCGGCCAGCTCCAGTCCCCGGTTCGCGATCACTTCGTTGACGTTCATGTTCGTGGACGTGCCCGCGCCGCCCTGCATGATGTCTACGACGAATTGATCGTCGAGCGTGCCGTCCTTGATCTCCTCGCAGACTTGATCGATCAAGCGCGCCTTCGCGCGATCGAGCGTGCCGATGTCCGCGTTGGCCCGTGCCGCCGCTTGCTTCACGCAGGCGTAGCCGAAGATCAGATCCGGATAGTCGGAGATCGGACGCCCGCTGATCGAGAAGTTGTCGATCGCTCGGCTGACGTTGATGCCCCAGTACGCCTCCGCGGGCACGAGCTTCACGCCGAGGCTGTCAATCTCGCGCCGCATGGCTCCTTTCGTCGGTGGTGGTACGCAGATGCTCTTGCGGAAGGCGCGCTCCGCGCGTTCATCCGCCATGATCCGTTCGTGATCAGTACTCATAGAGGATGCACTGAGTGGCCGGCGCGCAGACTCGCATTCAAACAATGCGCATCGCAATTAGCCCCTGGTCCAATGATCTCTCGACGGCGCTCCACTACGCTTCGGTAAGACGATTCGGCAACGTGGAAATAACCTATGCGCTCGGCCGGCGGCAAGTGGATGGCATTCTGCGCGGTGCTTGCGTTGTCGGCACCCGTGATGGCCGAGGATCTGGTCGTCCTCACGAGCGGCAACCGCATGACGGGGACGTTGCGAGACTTGAGTCGAGGACAACTGATCTTTTCTATCGAGGGCGCGGGGCGGGGCAAGGGGCGCGTCGAAATCGATTGGCGCAATGTTGCAATGCTCGAGAGCACGCAGCGCCTCGATATCGAGCTCGCATCCGGCGAGCGATACCTCGGTACGATTGCCGCGCGCGGGAGCGGAACGATCGAGGTCACGACGGATGCCGGCCCGAAGTCCATTGCCATGATCGATATCGTACGAATTACGCCGATCGAGGCGACGTTTCGCGATCGCACGCGCGGCTCGCTCGATGTCGGGCTCGATGTTCTGAGTGCCAGCAATGAGATCGACTGGACGCTCAACGGAGAAGCACACAATCGCACGGAGCACTACTTGACCGAGGTATCGCTCAGCTCCCTCGTGCGCCGCCACGATAGCGAAACGACGCAGCAGCGAAACGACCTGCAGATCGGCGTGCGCCGCTTCTTGGAGAGGCGCTGGTTCGCACTCGGGTTGTTCGAAGTCGAGGAGGATCTCGAGCTCGATTTGGACCTGCGAGCGCTTCTCGGTGCAGCGATGGGCCGCACGCTCCTACAGTCGAATCGAACCGCCGTAGGTGTCTACGGCGGCCTCGATCTGGTTCACGAAGAGTATCGAGGTGTATCGAGCGCCGATGACGACCGAATCGAAGCGCTGGGCGCCATCGAATGGGAGTGGTTCTATCTCGGCGGGGAGACGACGCTCTCGCTCGAAGCGACGACGTACGTCGCCTTGGACGACGGCCGCGTGCGCTTCGAGCTCGACAGCAGCGTGCGCAGAGATATTGGGAGCAACTTCTTCCTGAGCCTGAATCTTTTCGAAAGTTACAACAACGATCCGCCAGAAGGACTCGAAAAGAGCGATCTCGGCGTTTCACTGACTTTCGGACGGACGTTCTGACGACTCACGAGCTCATCGTATGGCGAAGAACGCGGGGTGGTCGGCTGCTCCGGTGCGGCTCCCGAGATCCCGACTAGAGCAGCAAGACGCACGAGCTGTGCGAGCGAGCGGGCACCCATCTTTTGCATGACGCGCGCGCGATGCACCTTGATCGTCTTGAGTACGGTGCCGAGGTCCGCCGCGATCTGCTTGTTCAATCGGCCCGCGACGACGTGCGTTAACACTTGACGTTCGCGCGGCGTGAGTGTTGCGAGCCGCTCGAGCACGGCATGTCTGCACGAGCCGCGCTGGCGTTCCTCCGCGTCGAGCCGCAAGCCTTCATCGATCGCGCTGAACAGGTCGCGATTGTCGACCGGTTTGGTTAGGAACGTGACGGCGCCTGCCCGCATCGCCTTGACGGTCGCGGCAATGCTGCCGTTGCCGCTCAAAAAGATGACGGGCCGAGTACAATCCGACTGAGTGAGCGACGCTTGCACTTCGAGACCGTTCATACCGGGCAGCGCCAAGTCCAAGATGACGCATCCGGCTAGATCCGGATCGTGTGCCGCTAAGAACTCGGAGGACGAAGCGTAGGCTCGGGTGTCGTAGGATGCGGATCGAAGTAGGCGCACGAGCGCGCGCCGCAGGTCCGCATCGTCATCGACGACGAATACGGTAGCTCCTGGTTTGTTCATCCCTGTTCTCCGTTAACGAAGCAGGTCAGGGCGCACGTCGTACGACGCTTCGCCTCTGACTGCAATCTCGCGATTCGTGAAGGATTATTCCGACTGGGTCCTCCGTGGCAGTTGCACGACGAATTCACTGCCGCAACCGCAGCCATCGCTGTGAGCGGATAGCGAGCCTGCGTGCAGTTGGATCAACTGGCGTGCGATGGCGAGGCCAACTCCCAATCCGCCGATTGCCGCGTCGGAGTCGGGCGATGCCTGCACGAACATCTCGAAAATGCGCGGCAGGACGTCCGGAGAGATCCCGATGCCGTTGTCCCGGATACGGACGACTGCCATGTCGCAGTGCAACTCGAGAGAGACCGCGATGCTGCCGCCTGGATTCGTGTACTTCGCTGCATTGATCAACAGATTGGCGAATACCTGCGCGAGGCGTGCATTGTCGCCATGAACGACGATCGGTGCTGCGGGTGTGTTCGTCGAGAGACGATGCTTGCGAAGCTCAATCAAAGGTTGCGCCGTTTCGATGGCGACTGCAAGAACGCTGCGCAAGTCGAGGGGCGCTTTATGGAGGGAGAATTGGCCGCGTGCGCTTCGCGAGATGTCTAGCAGGTCGTCGACGAGCCGCGTGAGTTGTTGCAGTTGGCGTTCGATGACGCCGCGAGCACTGATGACAGCCTGCGGATTGGCGGCATGCTTCGCGAGCAGCTCGGTGGCGTTCGCGATCGGGGCAAGCGGATTACGGAATTCGTGTAGGAGAGTGACTAGGAACCGCTCTTTGCGGAGGAGCACTCGGAGCAATTCTTCCTCGCGACGCTTCTGCTTGTCGATCTGGGTCGCGGTCACGAACCATCGGTCCGAGTCGCCTTCGATATCGACACGCGTACCTCGCTCCAGGTACCACCGCGGACGGGGCTCCCCTGGCGACATCGTTGCGTACTCCATTTCGTAGGGCTGGCCGTCTTCGAGCGCGCGCCGCCACGTGTCGATCCATCGAGAGCGGTCGCTCGGGCAAAGAAGTTTCTCAGGAATGATGTGCTCGACCGGATCTCCCTCGCAGGGGCCGATGCGTTTTCGAACTTCGGCGTTGCAGTAGAGCAGCCGCCCGTCGACGCTCGCTGTCCAGACCAACTGAGGCACTGCATCGAGCACGTTCGCGAGGCGCCGCCCGCCGGGCGCCTCGGAGACGAGCACGTCAGCTCGCATGCCTTCCGATCCGAAGAGTGATTGCGAAGCGGGTCGCTCGCACGGATCACGCATAGTCATCCTTTAGTGATGCGTGTCGTGTTACTGCGCGGGGCGCAGGTTGACGGCGACGGCCTCGGAGTACGTCACTTCGACCTCGTCCCCGCGTCTGAGCTCTCGAATGAACGCTTGCGCCTTCGGGTCCTCGACCGCAACGGTACGGGTGATTCCGTCCTGACGTGTGAACGTGACGGTGTCGAAGGAAGTGTCGACCGATTGCACTTCGACGGTCGTCGCGATGAGAGAGCCCGTGCCGATGCCGGGTCGACTGCCTTCGGGAGCGCGTGCGCTCGCGGTCGCTTGTTTCACGCCCTCGACGCCCTCGCCCTTGGGTTTGACCTCGGCCGCAATCGCTTCGCGGTAACTCACGACAATGCGATCCCCTGCGTTGATCTGATCGAAGTTGCGCACGTTGGGGCCCGCCATCACGAGCGTGCGCGCGTCGTCCTCGCCGCGCAGCACGAGGCTGCGGTTTTCGTGGTTCACCGCTTCGACGGTCGCGGTGATCTCTTTCACGGACTCCGAAGAGAACTTCGGTCGGTCCTGGGCCTGCGACACCGACAGCACGGTGCACAGCGCGAGTGCGGTCAGAATGTTCTTGAGCATTTGATCTTCTCCTGCGATGTGAAGGGGTGTCTCGCTCGTCGAGGGCGATTCACGCGGTGGGAAGGTGCGAGAAGCGCTTGCGGCGCAGCGATCGCACGCCGCGGACAGCTCGCGCGCCGACTGCACCCAAGATGAATAAGAGGCCCACCGTCGCGACGATCGGCGCGGGGCCCGCGGTGTCAGGCATCACCGCGCCTTCATCGGCAGCGGCAAGGCGTGTCCTGTCGCTTTCCGCCGTATCATTTCCCGCAGGCGTCATTGCAAGCGGCACGATGTGCCACGTTTGGGTCGCTGTGGCCGGCGCGAGCGCGATCATCGGCCGATCCACTTGCACATACGCGGTCAGTTCTTGATTCGGCGCGAGGTCTCGAACACGCGTCGGCTGGCCCTCGACGAGCACGCGAAAATCCGGTTGCGCGGTAATTCGGGTTCTCGGTCCTCGAGTGCCGTCGGGATTGTTGAAGCGGACCTGTAACGTGTTGCCGCTGACACGCTCGAGTTGGACTCGGAACACGGCATAGTCCTGGCCGCTGCGGGAGATGACATCCAAACAAGACTCGGGCGCATTCGGAAATCGCTCGAGGATCTGCTCGCTGAATCGCACGCTGCTGCAGCCTTCCGGATTCTGCGCATAGGCCCCATCGCTTGCGAACCAAGTTAGGCTTGCGCATGCGAGCACAGTGAGTTGAGTTCTCATGGTCGTCTCCTTCATCGGTTCAACGGTTCGAAACGGACGCTGCTCTCGGTTGACTGGACACGAGCTCGCCTTGCACGACGAATCGCTGCGGCGCCGGTCCCACGAAGTAGAAGGGGTAGCACGTGACGAGCGTGACAGTCGGTGTGTCGGTGTGCCTCAACGCTGATGCGTCGTCGCGCTCCACAATCGCCACTCGCAGCACGCGATACATATAAGAGCGTGCTTGGGTAACGAGCTCGATCGTGTCGCCGCTTTCGATATCTTTGAGCGCGCGGAAGTAGCCGTCGCGGTGACCTGCGAGGCCGACATTCCCCAGCGCACCCGGCTTCGCGGTCGCCGCGATGAGACCGACGCCGCGATTGAGGTGGACCTCGCTCGTATCCGCGTAGATCGGCGCTGCAAGATCGAGAGAGCGGATGAATAACGCGCCGACGAGCGCTTCGGGGGCCGATGTGCTGGTGCGGAATCCTGCGATCCGCCCTGGAGACCACAAGGACGTGTCGGGATCGCGGGCGACGAGCGAAGAGAGGTCACGTTCGCTGCTCGCACTCGCATCGAAACGAACGAGCAAGTAGACGATCATCAAGGCGAGACCGATTTTGAGGAGCGCAGCTTCGAGCAACCGCGAGGCGCGCGGATCGTCGTGAACGGGCAGTGCGAGATAGCGTCGTCGGTGCGAACGGCTGCGATCGCTTGCGGGATCGAATGCGGCTTTGATCCGCCCCGCCACTGCGCGTGCAAGGCGATAGGCGCCGGCTGCTCTTCGGCGGCGGCTCGATTGCTCCTCGCACGATCGCGACCGGGCTCGAGATTTCGCATCCATCTGCCGCAGCGCCGGCATCGAGCCGTCCTCCTATTGCCTGGGAACAGCCTCCGACGTCGGCGCTTCTCTCTCAATTAGCCCTAGGTCCAATGCGGCTTCGCGATCGCGCGCACGGCGCACCAGAGATTGCGAATACACAGAATGCCGCGCTGGCGTGAACCTCCCTAGGCCGCCCTATGATGGTGGAACACCGCAGGCAACCCGAAACGACGGGACAGTGCAACTGTGATACAGTGGCCGCGGCTCGTAATCCTTTCTCGTTTCTTCGTTCGGCGATTCGCGCGAATGCTCGGGTCAGTTGCTGCGAGACGAACCGAAACGCTTTCGAACCCCTGGTGACACCGGTTGGTGTCGCCGAGTGCAGCGCGGCGTCTACACGCGGAGGTGCCATGAGCGACGTCCACATCGCCTCGCCGAGCGAAGAATCGGATTCTTACTTTCGTCTCGATTCTCTGCACGACGTGCCTGCGCCTGACGGCTGCGAAGGGACCTGGCATCGCTACGTCATCGTGCAAGGTAACAACCGAATCGTCGGCATGCGCGCCGGGCTTCGCAGTGAAGTTCGGCAAGTCATCGACGATTACATCGAGCGGCTGAATCTCCGCTTCGCGAAGCAGAAGGCGAAAGCCGCTCGCTGATCGCGTGTCGATCGCAAGGATGACCTTGCGTCCCTGCACGCCACATGCCCCTGGAGAATGTTTTGGCACGACCACCGAATTATCGACAGCAGAAGAAACAACGCGAGCAGGCCAAGGCGAATAAGAACGAACAAAAGCGCCTACGACGAGTGCGCCCGGCGCTCTCCGAGGAACCGCCCAGTGAAGTGCGTGAGAGCACTCCACCGACCGAGAAAGCGTAGCCGGCGTTACCAGGCCCAGACGGCCCAGACCGAGACGCTTGAACCGCTGCCGACCTGCGCAGCGACCGCGCGCAGAAACTGCACCGGCTCGATATGAAGAAAGGCGGATGCCGAATGACTCGGCCCCAAATTCAACCAGGGTGCGTCGCGAGCGATTCGGCCTTGGATCTGTACGTTCGCGGTGCCGCTGACGGCAATCTGGATCGACATTCGGGCGGGCGGTTCGCGCGTGCCGATCACGCGTAGCGTGGTCTCCTGACCGATACTATCCGCGGCGGCGGACTTCAAAAGCAGCGTGACCGACATCGACCTCTCCTGAAGCGGCGTCGGCGTCTCGCTCGTATGTGATCTCGATTAAATAGGACGCGATCACTTATACACGGGATTCGCGTGCCTCATTGGAAGAGACGCTGAACCCTCGATCAGTCCACACTTCACTCGTGTGCGATCACTTAGGACGATAGTTCTTGTTTCGCTGCTCGAATGCTTTGATTTCGCGTTCGGCATCGGCACGCTTGATGCCGTAGGTTTCTTGAATGCTGTTGAGCAGTTGTGCGCGTTTGCCGCCGATCTGCGCGAGCTGTTGTTCGCTGAACTTGAACCAGCGCGCCTTCACGGTCCCTCTGAACTGATCCCAATTTCTCTCCGCCAATTCCCAGTTCATTTCGATCTCCGCGATTCACACAAAGGGGGGCGGAGCCTACACGTATTCCCCAGAACGCGGGCACTATTTGCGAAGAAGGTCTTCTCGCAAAGCACGCGAAGCTCGCTCCGCAGCCTCAGGCCGGGATTGCGCTGCGGAACAGAAATGAAATTCTTCTACGCCCGCTGATTCCTAGCTGCGAGTGTCCGTCGACCCGTGCTGCTCGGGGCGTGCTGGTGACAGTCGCCGTGCAAGCCTGATAACTTTTCCCGATGTCTTCGAATGACCCGCGAAAAGCGCCTTATCTCTTGCCGGCGAGCGAAGTCCTCGCGCTGTTCGGCACCGACCCAGAGCACGGACTCAGCCAGGCCGAGGCGCAGGCGCGCTTGCTCGACGTCGGGCCGAATGTGCTCACGCAGGAGAAGCCAGTGCCTGCGTGGCGCAAGTTCCTTGCGCAGTTTCAGGACGTCCTCGTCATCTTGTTGCTCGTCGCGACGGCAATCTCGGCAACGCTTTGGGCCATCGAGCGCGATACGGCGCTGCCGTATGAAGCGATCGCGATACTTGCCGTCGTACTGCTGAACGCGATCATGGGCTACGCGCAGCAAGCGCGGGCCGAACGGGCGGTCGCTGCACTCAAACAAATGTCTGCCGCAAAGGCGAACGTCATTCGTGACGGCACCCGCCAAAGCATCGTCGCGGCCGATCTCGTGCCGGGCGACATCATCCTCATCGAAGAAGGCGATACCGTTCCCGCTGACGGCAGACTCGTTCATACGACTGCGCTGCAAACCGCGGAGGCGGCTTTGACCGGGGAGAGTCTACCGGTATCGAAGCAAACCGCCCCGCTGACTGGGGAGCCGACGCTCGGCGATCAGTTCAACATGGTCTTCAGCGGAACCGCGGTGACGTACGGACGCGGTCGCGCCGTCGTCACGACGACGGGCATGAAGACGCAAATGGGCACGATCGCCGGAATGCTCGATGAAGCGCCGGCGGAATCCACGCCCTTGCAGAAGGAGCTCGCGCGCGTCGGCAAGCTGCTCGGCATCGTCGTCGTTGCGATCGCGGTCATCATGATCGCCACGATCGTTCTGGTCGAGCAGATCCGCGGCTTCAGCGCCTTCTTCGAAGTATTGATCCTCGGTGTCGCGCTCGCGGTCGCGGCCGTGCCGGAAGGATTGCCCGCCGTCGTCACTGCGGTGCTCGCGCTCGGCGTGCAACGGATGGCGAAGCGCAATGCGATCGTGCGACATCTCGCCGCTGTCGAAACGTTAGGCTCGGCGAATGTGATTGCCTCCGACAAGACGGGCACGCTGACGAAGAACGAGATGACAGTGCGCACCCTCGTGACCGCGAGCGGTCGCATCACTTTCGGCGGCACGGGGTATGCGCCTGAAGGGTCGGTCGAGCGAGAAGGCGGAGGCGAGATCGACGGAGCGTTGCGCGGCGAATTCATGCGCGCACTCGCGGCCGCGGATCGTGCGAACAATGCCGTTCTGCAGGAACGGGATGGACGATGGACGGTGCAGGGCGACCCGACCGAAGGCGCGTTGATCGTCGCGGCGCGTAAGGCAGGCTTCGGCGATGAGCTTCTGAGCGGACGCTTCGAGCGCATTGCGGAGATCCCATTCTCCTCGGAGCGCAAGCTGATGAGCACGGTGCATCGCGACGCCAAGCGAGAAGCGTATCTGCTCGAGTTCACGAAGGGTGCGCCGGATGTGCTGCTCGCGCGCTGCACGCAGGAAGAAGTGGGCGAGGAGAAACGAGCACTCACGCCCGAGCGGCGCGCGGAGATCCTCGCGACGAACGAGGCGCTCGCACGTGAAGGATTGCGCACGCTCGGCGTTGCGCTTCGGTTGTTGCCTCGGGATGCATTCGACAGCGAAGAGATCGGTGCTCACCTCGAGCAGGATCTCGTCTTCCTGGGCCTGCTCGGCATGATCGACCCGCCGCGCACCGAGGCCGCGGAAGCGGTCGCGAAAGCGAAGAGCGCCGGCATTCGCCCGCTCATGATTACCGGCGATCATCCAGTCACGGCAACCGTGATTGCTGCCGAGCTCGGCGTGAGCGGGCAGGGGAGAGTCTTGACCGGCGCGCAGATCGAGCAGGCACCGGACGAGGAGCTCGCACGGCTCGTGCGCGAAACGTCTGTGTATGCGCGAGTGAATCCCAATCATAAGTTGCGCATCGTGAAGGCCTTGCAAGCGCAAGGTGCGATCGTTGCGATGACGGGCGACGGTGTGAACGATGCGCCCGCGCTCAAGTCGGCCGATATCGGCGTCGCGATGGGGATCACTGGCACGGACGTGTCAAAGGAAGCCGCGGATATCGTCCTGGCGGACGACAACTTCGCGACGATCGTCGCCGCCGTGGAGGAGGGCCGCGCGATCTTCGCGAACATCCGCAAGTTCCTGCGCTATCTATTGTCCAGCAATATCGGCGAGGTGCTGACGATGTTCTTTGGCGTCTTGCTTGCGGATGTCATCGGTCTCACGGCCGCTTCCGATACGAGCGTCGTGCTCCCGCTACTCGCGACGCAAATTCTGTGGATCAACCTCGTTACCGATGGAGCGCCCGCGCTCGCGCTGGGTGTCGATCCTGCGGATCCGAACGTCATGAGCAAGATGCCGCGGCCTCGAGGGGAAGGTGTGATCACTGCGCGCATGTGGCGCGGGATTCTCTTCGTGGGCGTCATCATGGCCGCCGGTACGCTGCTCGTGCTCGATGCGAGTCTGCCGGGCGGGCTGATCGAAGGGTCCGGCGACATCCGCTACGCGCAGACGATGGCGTTCACGACGATCATGTTCTACTCGATGTTCAACGTGTTCAATGCACGCTCCGATGAGCAAAGCGCGTTTATCGGCGTGTTCTCGAACGCGTGGCTCTGGGGTGCCATCGTGCTCTCGATCGTGCTCCAGGCCGCGGTGGTCTATATTCCGTTCCTGCAAGCGGCGTTCTCGACGACGCCACTGACCCTGCAGGACTGGCTCGTGACCGCGGCGGTGGGCAGTTCCGTGCTTTGGTTGCGTGAGATTCAGAAGCTCGTAGCGAAGGTCGGTCGGCAAGGTGAAGGCGGTGCAGCAGGTGTTGCCTGAGCGCGTTGTGCCAGTTCGTCACCGGCTATCGCAAGCCAGCGGGGTAACGAGGTTGAGTCGGCGCGCCCGCGATACACGGCCTGAGCTCGTGTCGTAAGAGATTCATCCAGGACACCCAGGCGCTTTGCGGGACGACGCAGGGCTCGCAGTCGACTACTCGGGCTGCTCTTGAACCAAGTGGACGATGCCTGCCACTTGCTCGACCGGGATGATGAACGCGAGGCCATGGCCCGGTGCGGAAAGCTGCGCTGCCCTCGTGATGTCTTTCAGTACCGTCGCAGCGATGTCGGCCGGCACGACGGTGAGCACGACTTCCTTTTCCGGCTCGATCTGAATACCAAAGACGCGCTGCTGTTCGTTGCGGCCGATGCCGCGGCCGAACAAGACCGTGCCGCCATGGGCACCGGCTTTCATGCTGGCTTCAAGGACGGTATCGCCCCATCCCTTGCGCACGATGCTGACGATCAGGCGTGGACTGAGCATGGTGATCACTCCTACTTGCGTGTTCTTCGCTGCACTAACACGCCGACCGCCATCAGGGACATGACGGGGGCGAGCGCGATGAGCGCGACTAGACCGAAACCGTTTACGACCGGATCTTTGATGCCCGTTGCCGAAGAGGCGCCCAACGCGAGCGCCAAGAGAAATGAGTTTGCCAACGGGCCCGTCGCAACGCCGCCGGAATCCGCCGCGACGGGCACGAAATCCTTACTGCTGAACGCCATCAAGCCAATGACGATCGCGTAGCCTGGAATGAGCAAGTACAGCAGATCGAGCCCGTACGCGATGCGGAGCATGCCGATACCCACCCACACCGCGACACCTACGCAGATGGCGTGCAGTACGAGGCGGCCCGGGATCGATCCGTTCGATGCGCTCTCGACTTGATCGGCCAATACGCGCACAGCCGGTTCACCCCATGCGGTTGCGAAACCGAGCAGCGCCCCGACTGCAGCCATGAGCCACGTGTTGTCGAGCACACCGAGCGCTTCGCCGACCGCGCGACCGAACGGTAGGAACGCAATCGAAACGCCGAGCAGAAACAAGAACAAGCCGCCCGCTGCGATCACGGTGCCGATGAGGACGTCGGCGACTTGCCTTGCCGGAAGCTTCAGCAGGAAGACTTGAAAGAGAAGAAACAGGAGCACGAGCGGCGTGACCGCAATCGTGACGCCGCGTGCGACTGTCGCGATCTCATGCAGCCATTCGGCCATCATGATCGAAGCAACCCCATCGCGAGGATCGCGAGGATCGGCCCGATCGATGCGAATCCAACCACACCGAAGCCGTCTGAAACGGCCGATCGCCCCGCAAGAACCGAGCTGACGCCAATCGCGAGCGCGATGATGACGGGCGCGGACAACACGCCTGTCGTCACGCTCCCGCCATCGAAAGCAAGCGAAATGAACTCCCGTGGCGCGAACAAGGCGAGCACGATAGCGAGCGAGTAACCGGCCGCGAGCACGTACTTGAGTGGCCAGCCGAACACGATACGCGCGGCCGCAATCGCGGTGAGCACCGCGACGCCGAGTGCGATCGCATACAGCACGGCCGTGCCTGAGATCGCGCCTTCCGATGCCCGCTCGACTTGGTCCGACAGGACGAGGACGTCGGGTTCGGGGATCGTCGTCGCGAAGCCGATCGAGAACGCCACGACCAAGATCAAGAGAAGCGAGCGCTTCTTCGGCAGCTCAGCACCGATGAATCGGCCCATGGGCACGATGCCGAGATCGATGCCGACGAAGAGCAGCATCATGCCGATCACCGCGAGCATCGAGCCGAAAAGGAAGCGGAGAAACAGCTCGAGCGGCGCGTGCACGAGCGCGAACTGCAGCACACAGATCGATAGGATGAGCGGCGCGACCGCCTTCAGAACCTCAAGCGCTTTCTCACGAAGAATGGCAATCATCGTTCCTGCTCGAACGGCTGCAATGAGCAGCGCATCCTGACCGATTAGAACCGGCCGGGGCAAGATCGAGTCAGGGGATGCCGCTAAGGACGGAGTATCCGGAGAGGGCGGCCTCTAAAGAGCGGCGGCTGCGCCG
Source organism: Lysobacterales bacterium (assembly GCA_044506405.1). GTDB lineage: Bacteria > Pseudomonadota > Gammaproteobacteria > Steroidobacterales > Steroidobacteraceae > Steroidobacter. Next base: position 34,212 of record JBIQKP010000010.1, read on the forward strand.
CTTCGAACCGGCAGGCGTGTTACGCCCGAGCTAGTCCCAGTCCGCCACGTCGGCGAGGCAATCGGCGCAGCGAAACCCGGCCTCCGGAAAGAACCGCAGACGGTCGTGAGCACACTCAGCGCTATCCTGTGCGCTCGCGCGTGCGTAGTCGTGCTCGATCGCCGCTCGGTCCTCATCGAACGTGACTTTCGTTTGCAAACTCGCCAACTGAACGATCGTGCCCATCGCTAGATCCTGTTCCACAGCAACGAGCTCAATGTATCGGGCGCTCGTGGGCAAAGCAGTCGAATCGCGGTTATGAATGGGTCACGGAATGCACGAATAATGTTTTTAATGTTTTCAAAAGTTGCGGCTCGGGGCGTCGCCCCGAGCCGCCGGTTCAAACTCACGAAGATTTAGTGTTGTCGGGACGTCTGAGTACCGCCTTGAATTTCGCCCCGCCACGCGCCGGACTCTGCGCCGCGCGACTCGATGAATTCCTTGAAGCGTTTGAGATCGCCTTTCACCCGTGCGTCTGCTGCGTGAAGGACGCTGCCCACCTTCTCGACGGCACCTTCCGGCTCGTACTCCATTCGCACACGGACCTCTGTTTCGTCGGCGCCGATGGGCCGGAATTCGACGAGACCGGTATTGGGTGCGCCGTCCACGCTGCGCCATGCGATACGTTGATCGGGGATTTGCTCCGTGATCTCAGCGTCCCATTCCTTCTGCTTCCCGGCGACCTCCGCGACCCAATGCACGCGCTGATCGTCCAGCTGACGAATCTCCTTCACGCCTTCCATGAAGCGCGGGAACTCCTCGAACTGCGTCCACTGGTTGTAGGCGGTCCGTACGGGGACTTTTACCTTGATTGAGCTTTCGACTTGTTTCGCCATGACGTTCCTCCACCGATCGAATTGAACGGACGTTGCGCAACGTGCCCTCACCAGTTCCTGTTCCGCGCTCGTACGTCATACCTCGCCTGCGCGGGAGCAGTGAATTCCCTAGAGGGACGCGCCCATGCGCACATGCTGTTGCACGCAGTCGGAACACCACCACGAATAGCTTCGTTGGCTTCTCAGCGAAGGAGATTTCAATGGGTCAACGCATTACGCAGATCAATCCTGGACAGGCTGGACCGAAAGGCGCGCTCGAAGAGAAGCCGGCAGGAAAACCTTCGAGCGGCCCGCCGGGCGCTGAAGGCAACAACACTCGGCGGGATTTCGTCGGGCAGGGTAAGCGGAAGAAGCAGGAGCGACCTTCCACGAAGGAGTAAGGAGTAGGGCAGGCTCACCCGCCCCACGCTACGACGTCAGGACAGGTCGCGTTGCGTTCTTCTGGCCGAGCAGAACGAGCTCTGCAGCGAGCAGCGCTTGTTCCTGATTCTGCGCGGTCTCGGTGCGATTCACGATGTCTTCGACAAACTGTAGTCCGAACGGTAACGGCACATCCTTGCAATCGATGTGGCGTGCTCGCTTTTGATCGACGATGTAGAGGTGATTGCCGCCTGCGAGGTCGGAAGCGACGTTTACGTACTTGCGCAGCTCGATATAACCCTCGGTGCCGAGGATGAACAGTCGTCCGTCGCCCCACGTACTCAAGCCGTCCGGCGTAAACCAATCGACGCGAACGTAACCGGTTCCTCCATTGCCCGCGATGACCATGTCGCCGAAGTCCTCGAAATTGGGGTACTGAGGATGCGCGAGGTTGCCTGTCTGTGCGGCGACGACCTGTGCTCTCGTGCTGTTCGTGTAGTAGAGGAATTGATCTGCTTGATGCGAGCCGATGTCCGTCAAGATGCCGCCGTAACGTGCTTTATCGAAGAACCATGCGGGCCGACTCGGCGCGTTCGTTCGGTGTGGCGCTAAGTTCACGGTTTGAACGACGCGGCCAATCGCGCCTTGCTGGATCAGCTCGCCGGCATAGACCGCTGAACGTACCTCGAGGCGTTCCGAGTACATGATCGCGAACTTACGTTTCGTTTCCTTGACGGCGCGTCGGACAGCTTCGAGCTGTTCGAGTGTCGTGATCGCAGGTTTGTCGCCGAGGTAGTCCTTGCCTGCTTGCATCACGCGGATGCCGAGCGGTGCGCGCTGATCCGGAATGGGTGCGGCGGCAACGAGCTGGATCGACTTGTCGTTGAGGATCTCGTCCTCGCTCCGCGCGAGCTTCGCATCGCCGAATTGCTTGCGGAATTCGGCGATCTGCTTCTCGTCCGTTGCATAGAAGGAAACGAGCTCTCCGCCGCCTCGCTGCACAGCGGTCGTCATTCCATAGATATGTGCGTGGTCGAGGCCGATCGCGGCGAACCGGATCGAATGCTTGGGCTTCGGCAGCGGCGCCACCTTGGCGACTTCGGAAGTGAACGTGCCGGAAGCAGCCTGCCCAAACGCGAGCGGCGACATTGCGGACACCATCCCAGCCAATCCCGCCTGCTGCAAGAACGAACGCCGGTCAGTTCCGCTCATCGATGATTCCCTTGTAGGTCGGGATTCATCCCGACACCTTCTTGGCGATCATTGTTTGGGTCGGATTGAAATCCGACCTACCTGTCGATTACGGCTCGCCCGCGTGCCACGCGCGCAAGTTGAGGAACTCGCGTCGTGTGCGCGGCCCATACGTGGCGAAGGATGGATTCGGTCGTTCGTTGTACGCGAACTTCGCTTGTGCGATGGCATCCTGCTCCGTGTAGCGACGCAACTCCTCCGCCGAGAGTCGATACGGTTTCGTTGCGTTCAGTCCGAATACCTTCGCACGGAGGTTAGGCGTCATCGACGGATAACCGTACTTCTCTTGCAATGCGTCCGAGATCTGGAAGGTGCGGAACGCCTGAATCTGGTCCTGCGGCGAGCCGTACCAAATCGAATCCGTGCCCCATAGCACGTTGTCCTCGCCGATGTACTTGAACAGTTTCCCGAGCGCGTGCGCCGCGGTGTCCGGATCCCGCATCGACACGAAACGCCAAGTGGAGCCGAGCTCGGCGTAGACATTGCTGTTCGGCTTCACGCCGCTTTCGAGAACGGACTTGACGAGCGCATCGATCCCGTCCGTGCGTGTCGGATCGTAAGGACCTTCGGTCTTGCCCGTCACGAACCCCGAGTGATAGATGAGAAAGTTCATGTCGGGGAACTGCTTTGCGATCGGACCGATGTCTCGGCACGTCGAGTGCTCGTAACTCTGCGGTCCGAAGTCGAGTCCCTTGTGGATGCAGATGTTGCGGATACCGAGCTTGCGTGCCTTCTCGACAAACGCAACGCCGACGTCGTCGGTCATCCAGAATCCCTTGCCGGTCGGGCCCCACTGCGTATAGGTCTTGTACGCGACCACACCCAGTTCAGCGAGGCGCTCCATGTCCTCGAGGTCGCCCTTCTGATTCGGATTGACGCGCCCGTGCAGCAGCAAGCGCTTCGAGCCTTCCATCTTCTCGACGATGTCGCGGGTTGCCATGGCTTCCTCGATCGTCAGCGGCTCGTCTTCGCGTGTCGAAGGAACGAAGCTCAGCACCATGAGATCGGTGTCGGAGTCGAGGAAAACGTCTTTGATGAATTCATCCGGACCGATGCAGTCGAGATAGCTGAGGTCGCCGGGGCGACTCGAGAGCGCGCACTGTGTCTTCTCCATCTGCAGTGGCTTCGCACCGGGCGGCAACGATCGCGTCCACGCGCCGGTGGGATTCACGAAATGTCCTTGCACGTCGAAGATGAATTCCTTCTTGCCGAGATCGCGGGCGGCGAGTTGATCGTCGAGCGCTGCATCCTGTGCGAGTTGAAAGAATCCGCCACGGCGGCCCGCTTGCGCGTGGGCGGCGTTGAACGCGAGGAGCGTCGCGGCCGCGCCGCATGCGGAAGTCAGGAACGAGCGGCGCGTGCGGCCGAGCTTCTTCGCGAAGGTGCTGGCCCACTCCGAGGCGAGGCGATTGGCGCGTCGTAACGACTCATCGAGCGGCACCGGCGCGAACTCGCCGTTGGTCGTCGTGTCGAGCTTGATCGGCAAGCGCCGACCTTCGGGATCAACATCGAGCTTGGGCCGAACGAAGTCGCGCATCTCGAATCTCCGACGAGGACGAAGTCCTGAAGGGTGCCACTGGGTGAGTGAAGGGGCAAGGGCGTTTCAGTCAGAGCGTCTCTCGCGGCGGACGCAGCGAACGCGGAGACGAGTTGATAGCGCTTCGTGCGCAGCGCCTGGTGCGTGAGAGCACGGATCTAGGATCCGCTCATTATCCTTTTCTCGGCGCGTTCGCCGCATTCACCGCGAGAGAAATCTCCGAGTGGGCGCGGATGGAGATGACTTACGAACTGTTCTGTCGCCGCGCGCCAGGAGAATCGTTTCGCGTACTCGACGACATCCGCCCGCTTGAGCTCGAGTGCGCGCAGGCATCCGGCACGCAGATCTTCGTCTAGTGCGCCAGCTCTGGGATCCGTGATGACATCGATCGGCCCCGTTACCGGATAGGCTGCGACAGGCAGTCCGCATGCCATTGCCTCGAGCAACACGAGCCCGAACGTGTCCGTCTTGCTCGGAAACACGAACACATCCGCGGATGCGTACACCTCCGCGAGCTCCTGCTGACTCAATACCCCGAGGAAGTTGACGTCGGTGTAGCGGGCCTTGAATCCCTCGAGCGCCGGCCCGACACCCGCGACCCACTTCGAGCCGGGTAGATCGAGCTTCAAGAATGCCTCGATGTTCTTCTCGACCGCGACGCGCCCCACGTAGAGGAAGATCGGCGGCTCCGTCTGTAAGCGATGGCATTTCTGTGGCTTGAAGATCGTGTGATCGACGCCGCGCGACCAGAGCCTCACGTTCTCGAACCCTCGCGCGTCGAGATCGCGCTTGACGACCTGCGTCGGCGCCATCACGGCTTTGGAGGGTGCGTGGAACCACCGCAAGAACGCATAGGTCCACGCGAGCGGAAAGGCGAAGCGTGCTTGCACGTACTCCGGGAAACGTGTGTGGTATGCGGTCGTGAAAGGCAGCTCGGACCTGAGCGCGAAGCGACGTGCCGCGAGTCCGAGCGGTCCCTCAGTCGCGATATGCAACGCGTCCGGAGCGAATGCGCGAAGGCGTGCGCCGACCTTGGAGCCGGGCAGTAGAGACAATCGAATGTCTGGATAGGTTGGGCAAGGTACGGTGCGAAACTCGAGCGGCGTCAAGATATCGACTTGATGGCCCATCGCTTCGAGCTCGGCGCGCGTGGCTTTCAGAGTACGAACGACGCCGTTGACTTGAGGCTCCCAAGCGTCCGTGACGATCATGATTCTCATGCAACCATCGCCTCGGCGTCTGTGCGCTGCAAGTTGAGTGGCAGGCTCCCGCGCTCGCGCCACTGGACGAGCTTGATTTCCCCATCGTGTGTTTCGACGAGCGCCGTCATGCTCTCGACCCAATCGCCGTCATTGCAGTAGAGAATGCCGTCGATCGTGCGGATCTCAGCCTTGTGGATGTGTCCGCACACCACGCCCTGGCAGCCTCGACGCGCGGCCTCCACGGCCATGACGCGCTCGAAATCGTTGATGAAGTTCGTCGCGCGCTTCGTCTTGTGCTTGAGATACTGAGACATCGACCAGTACGGCAGGCCGAACTTCAGGCGAGCCGCGTTGAGCCAGCGGTTGAGAACGAGCAACCACTCGTATATCCAACTGCCGAGCCGGGCGAGCCAGCGCGCATGCTGCATGACGCTGTCGAAGAGATCGCCGTGCGTGATCCAGATCCGCAGCCCCTTCGCGGTGACGTGGATGGCTTCTTCTGCGATTTCGATTCCGCCAAATGACAATCCGAGGAACTGGCGCGAGAGCTCGTCATGATTACCTGGGATATAGACGACACGGGTACCCTTACGCGCCATGCGCAGCAGTTTCTGAACGACGTCGTTGTGTTCCTGCGGCCAGTACCAGCTCTTACGAAGCTGCCAGCCATCCAGAATGTCCCCGACGAGATACAACGTGTCGGCGCGATGAACGCGCAGGAACTCGAGTAGATAAAGGGCTTGGCATCCGGGCGATCCCAAATGGATGTCGGACAACCAGATCGTTCGGTAATGATGCAGAGGCTCGCTCACGACGCGCAGTAAGCCAGGCGCGCGTGACAATGAGGTGAACGGAACGTTGCCGGCGGATGAATGAGCAACGTCGCAAGCCGTGACCGCATCGATCTATGTGGAGAACGGCTGGGGGGCTGCGGGGACATTACTCTTCAGCAATGTCCCCAACGAACCTCCGATCCGCTGCTATCGGTTGCGGAAGTTTCCGTGGCTTTGCGACGAGCGTCCGCCGTCGCTCTTCGGTGCGCTGTGCGAGCGCGGTGGGCTCGCGCTGTGATTCGACGAGCGCGGCTGCGGGGAAGGCGCACTGCGCTGAACGGGCGGCGACGCTGAGCGCTGTTCCACTCGCGGGCGCGACTCGATTCTCGGAGCACTCTGGCGCACGGATGGAGCGCTCCGATTCGTCTCGAAGCGATTGCGCGCTTCAGGGGCCGCGTGGATGCGCGGCGTCGACTCTCGTTGCGGCGCCGACCTGCGTGACTCGATGCTCGGCGATCCACTCAAAGAAGAGCGCGGGGTCGAAAGCTCGCGTGAACCATCGCGTTGTTCGTGCATGCGCTCGACTCGCGTTGGACGACTGGATTGCCGAACTTCACGATCGACGTTCTTTGACCGATCGCCGAGCGTGCGCGCTTCGGGCGTGGAGGTGTGCACGCGTGCCTCTCCTGAGTCCGAGCGCTCCCGCGCGGGAAGCGATTGGACGCGCGGCGTCTGCTGCCTGAATCCGCGCACGGCGCCGTCCTGCGTCGCGATGCGTGGCGCGCCTCGGTTGCGCGGATTGAAATCGGCGCGCTCTTTCGGACGATCGCGGAAAAGCTCCGTGCGTCCAATCGGTCGTCCACCGTTCGCTTCGATTTGACGACGTTCGGTGTCGAAGCCGACGCGTGATGCGAAGCCGGCGCTCGTTCGATCGTGGGTCCGATGCAGCGGCGGAGCACGACGGACCGAACCCGCGAGCACGCTCTCGCGATCGGGTGCGAGGGCGGGCGGTCGATACTCCGTACGCCATTGCCCGAGATCGCGTGCATCGACACGCATGATGCGACCGAGCACGGGCCGGCCACCGACAAACTGACCGCGCGAGACGGCGGTTACCGCGCGCGGGTGGGTCCGGTAGCGATAGTCGAAATCTCGATAGTGGCCTCGGTACACGTTCGTGATGTACGTGTTGTTGACGATGATCGTGTTCGACACGTTCACGTGACGGATGTAGCGCGGCGAGTACCGATAGCCGGGGATATAGATTTCGCGTGGACCCAGCGGGAACCAGCCGATGCCGCTGCCGAAGGAGACGGAGACGCCGACGTGCGGTTGTCCGATCCAGCCGACGAGCGCGGGCGCATACACCGGGCGGTAATGTCGCGGTCCCGGAACCCAGCACCATCGATCACGCACGTGGGCCCACCGCCCGTAGTGAAACGGTGCGAAGCCCCACGGCGCGTGATCGACCCACGTCCAACCCCAGGGCGAGACCCAAACCCAACGTCCGTCGCGATACGGCACCCAGGTGTGCGAGACATACCGCGGGCGCCACACATATCCATATTCCGATTCATGATGCCAATCGCCGTAGGCGTCCAGATCTTCGTAGCCGACGACATCGCGCGAGACGTATTTCGCCGACTCGGATTCGGTGTCGCGTCGCTCGCGATCGTTTGCCCAGTTCTCGAAGGCCGTGCGTGGACCGAGAGGTTCGATCTGCGCGCTCAATTGCTCGAGCCCCTCGAACGTGCCGATCTCATTCGAACGTACGAGGTGCGTCACTTCACCGCCGAAGACTTCCGCTTCGCCGTGACGGGTCTTCACGATCGTGCGATCGCTCTGCGCGTCCACCTCGATGTGGTACTCGCCGGGCTCGCGGAGCGAGACCGCGGCGTTCGGCGTTTCGACTTGGATGACTTCGTTCTCTGATCGACGCCGGACGCGAAGGGTGATCGAGCCTTCCGTTAGGCTCATCTGCATGATCTCATCGTCGAGCTCGACGAAACCGAAGCTCGTGCGCTCATCGAGGTACGCGGCGGCGGAGCCGATCTGCAGCTCCGCGCGTGCGCCAGATTCTGTCCAAAGGCGATCGCCGGTCGTGATCGGGCGATTCAGGATGGCCTCGGCCCATTCCTCGGTCCCTGCAGGCGCCATCACGACTTCTCCTTCCGTGAGGCTGAGGCGCGCGACTCGGCTCGGTGGATCCGCAACGACTTCTTGGGCGAGGGTGCTCGTGCTGAAGAAGAGACTCGCGCACAACGGCAGAACCCACGCCAGCGCGAGGCGGCGGAGCGGACTTTGGACAGTCGTACTCATGAGGGTCTCCTGAACATACGGCCCGATCTTCCGCCCCGCCGTCTGAATTTGAGGTGAACGCGTCCCAGGCCTCCCTCATCGTAACGCCATTGGGGGTCAAGAAAGGTCCAGCGCCGCGAGAATCTCGTCCTTTGACGCGGCCCCGGTGCGCTACCCCTCTCGCACATCTTGCTCTATGGTGCGCGACTCAGAATAAGAACATCCGAGGGATTCTGCGATGGCCTCAATTCGACGTGCGTTGAGCGCGATGGTCGGCGTCCTTGCCCTGGTCGGCAGTGCCTCTGCTTACGAAAACTTCGAGGTCGCGGTGTACTGCCGCGCGTACGAAGTGCGCGAGATGGCCGATCCCGCTTGGCTCGAGGCCCGGTGGAAGGAACTGTCGAGCCAAGTTCATGTGGACAAGATTTATCTCGAAACGCATCGAGATCTGATCGTCATCGACGACGCGACCTTACGCGCCGCAAAGAAGTTCTTCGAAGATCGAGGCGTGAAAACCGCTGCGGGGATCACGTATACGATCGACGAGAGCAATCGTTTCGAAACGTTCTCGTACGCCAACCCTCAGCATCGGGCGAAGGTGAGGGAAATCATCGAGCACACGGCGCGTCATTTCGACGAGATCATCCTGGACGATTTCTTCTTCACGAGCTCGAAATCCGAGCACGACATCGAAGCGAAGGGCGATCGGTCATGGACCGAGTACCGTCTGCAGATCATGAACGAAGCGGCGCGCGAGCTGATCGTCGAACCGGCGCGGAAAGTGAATCCGCGTGCGAGGGTCATCATCAAGTATCCGAACTGGTACGAGCACTTTCAGGCGCTCGGTTTCGATCTCGAGAACGGGCCGAAGATCTTCGCAGGCATCTATACCGGTACGGAGACGCGCGATGCCGTGCTGAGCGATCAGCATCTGCAGCCGTACCTGAGCTATTCGATCATGCGTTACTTCTCCAATATCGCGCCCGAACGCAACGGAGGAGGGTGGGTCGATACCGGCGGCGCACGCTACTACGATCGCTACGCCGAGCAGCTTTGGCTCACGTTGTTCGCGAAGGCCGCGCCGGAGATCACGCTGTTCGACATTCGTCAGATGCACTATCCGCTCGACGCGCGGCACCGGGCGCCTTGGCAAGACACGCCCTCGAGTTTCGACTTCGAGGCGCTCGCTCGCCCCGTGAAGAGCGCGGAGGGTCCGGCTGTCGTGCCATCGACCTATGCTCGCGTGGCGGGCGTTTCATTCGAAGCCGTCGATCGCATTCTGGGCGCGCTAGGCAAACCGCTCGGGCTCCAAAGCTACCGCCCGTTTCATTCCACCGGCGAGGACTTTCTCGAAACGTATCTCGGCATGATCGGGATTCCGGTCGAGATGGTCACTGCGTTCCCGGCAAACGAATCGCGTGTGCTATTGACGGCCCATGCCGCGCACGATCGCGACATCGTCGCCAAGATCGAGAAGCACGTGCGCGCAGGTCATCATGTGATCGTGACGTCCGGACTCTTGAAGGCGTTGCAAGGCCGCGGCATCGAGCGCATTGCCGAACTCGAGCACACGGGACGAATCGCGCTCGTAAAGACGTTCAAATCGGGTTGGCAGAATGTTGTCGAAGGGGAGAAGCTGATCGCGATTCCGCAGATTGGTTATCGAACGAACGACTCTTGGGAGCTCGTGTCCGCGCTCGATGGCGACAACGGCTGGCCGTTGCTGCATGACGCTGACTACGGCGCGGGCCAGCTTCAGGTGCTGACGATCCCTGAGAACTTCGCGGATCTTTATCATTATCCGGAAGCGCCGCTGAATGCGATTCGTAGAACGCTCACAGATCATCTGCCGGTCGTGATCGAAGCGCCCTCGAAGGTGAGCTTGTTCGTCTACGACAACGGCACGTTCATTGTGCACAACTTCCGCGACGAGGCCGTGCGCGCAAAGGTCGTGTTGGACGCCTCGGTGGTGCGGCTGCAAGCGCTGGAAACGAACGCGACACTGCGCCTTGCGGATCGTCGTGGCACTGCGGGTCGCAACAAGCCCTCGAAGGTGATCGGACGCTATGCGGAGATCGAGCTGCCACCGCATTCGTTCCGCGCGTTCGCGTACCGCGGCAATTAGCTCGAAAGAGTGCCAATATCTATCGCAGAGACGCAGAGACGCAGAGACGCAGAGACGCGGAGATCGGAATGAATATTTTTTTCCGAACCTCTGCGTCTCCGCGTCTCTGGCGAGAGATTTCTTGTGGCTGCCGAGTCAGGCTACTTCCACATCCACCGTAGGATCTCGGGTAACAGCACGCCGCCGTGTTCGTCTGAGTGCACGCCTTCGCCCCAGACGTGGCGAACCTTGTAGCGCGCACCAGGGACGCTCTTGCGGTCTGCCTCGGCGTTCGCCCAGTTCAATGCCGAGAGCATCTGCTGGTTCGCGAGAAACCAGTTGCCGTGCTCGTTATCGAGATCGTTCGAGCCGTCCTGCAAGAAGATTTGAATCGGCCGGATCGGGCTTTTGCGAATCAACGTTGGATAAAGATCGCCGCCCGGAATCATCGGCCGACCGTTCTCCGCCGGCCGATAGGCAATCGATGTGTAGCTGCCGATCATGCTGATGACTTTTCGGAACACGTCCGGGCGGTGCCAGGCAACGGTGAAGGCGCAGATCGCGCCGCTGCTCGTGCCGCCGATCACACGCTGCTCTGGGTCGTCCGTCAGGCGATAGCGCTTCCCGACCTCAGGCAACATCTCCTCGATGAGAAAGCGCGCGTAGGTGTCGTCGAGCGAATCGTATTCCTCTGCGCGGTGATTGGGATTGCTCATGCCGAGCGTGTCCGGATAGTGCTCTGCGCGATGGCCTGGGGTGATGAAGATACCGATCGTCAGAGGCATGTCGCCTCGATGGATCAGGTTCTCCATGACTGCCGGCACACGCAGGCTTCCTTGCGGATTCGTTGCCCGTTGGCCATCTTGAAAGACGAGTACGCCCGCGGGCTTGTCTGGCGTGTACTGAGCCGGTACGAAAATCCAGTAGCGCCGCACGGTGCCCGAGATGATCTTGCTCTTGAACTCGAAGGGACCTTCCAGGCGCCCGCGTGGCACACCAGGCTGCTGCAATGAATCGGCTGTGAGCTCGTACCGCACGGGCGGGTCCGCCGCGAGCGATACACTGAAGTTCATGCACGACAGCGCAATCACGGCGAGGATCGAGCGGGCTCGGTACATAAGAACTCCGTTGTTATGGTTGTTGCGGCCGCACCAGCCCCGAGAGCTTACGGCCCCTTTGTCTGGGGCTCAATGACCCACCCACGTCGTCCCCGCGAAGGCGGGAATCCATCCGGTTCTTCCTCTCCTGATAGGCCCCCGCCTTCGCGGGGGTGACGGACAAGTTGGCTTCGTGAAACGTTCATCTGTCGTCTCGGGGGAGACGCACTGCGGTCCGGAGAGAGCGAGATCGTGCGTCACCTACCGACGCCGTCCCGTCACAATGCTTCGTTGAACTTCGCGCGCGCTCCCGCGTTTTGCAGCACGGCGCCTCTCCGGCGCAAGCCCGAGCATCTGCAGCGGAGCCAATGAACGCACACGAACTTGCCGCCGCCGCGGAGGCCGAGCGACCGCTCGATTGCATCGTCATCGGCGGTGGGCCTGCGGGCCTCACGGCCGCGATTTACCTGCTTCGCTATCGTCTACGGATCGCAGTCGTCGATCGCGGCGGGAGCCGCGCGACGCTGATTCCTCGCTCGCATAACTATCCTGGCTTTCCGGACGGCGTGCCGGGCACCGAGCTCTTGGCGCGCCTCGGCGAACAAGTGCGACGTTATGGCGGGGCGATCACACGCGACGAAGTGCGCTCGCTGCGAAGGCGGGACGATGGCACGTTCGAGGCGCTGACGGACAGCGCGACTATCGTGGCGCGCAAAGCGTTGCTTGCGACCGGCATCGAAGACGAGCAACCCTCGCTGCCGAATCTGTACGAGCTCATCAAGAAGGGCCACATTCGGCTGTGCCCGGTATGCGACGGGTTCGAGGTCATCGGAAAGGACGTCTATGTGCTCGGTCCGCCAAAGAAGGCTGCTGCGAAGGGTTTGTTCTTACGCTCGTTCACCTCGAAGCTCACCGTGCTGCCGATCGCGAGCGGGCCCGAATGCAACGCGGAGGATCTCGAGAAGCTCGCGGCGGCGGACATCGATTATGTGCGCGAGTGCGTCACCGAGGTTCGCGCCGACGGCGACGACTTAGTGGCTGTGCTCAAGAACGGACGGGAAATCAAAATGGACGTGCTCTATCCCGCCCTGGGCTGCGAAGTTCGCTCTCACCTTGCAACGAGTCTCGGCGCCGAGTGCAACGAGCTCGGATACGTCAAGACCGACGATCACCAACGCACCCGCGTCCCGGGCCTTTACGCTGCGGGCGATGTCGTCAACGAGCTCAATCAGATCTGCGTCGCGACCGGTCATGCAGCGATCGCCGCGACGGACATTTACAACAAGCTTCGCGACGAGGAACGGCGGAGCCTTTAGAGAGAGTTGACGGTTGACAGTTGGCAGTTGACGGCCGGAGTGAAGATCACTGGCGCGCGCATCTGAACTAACCGCCAGCCGTCTCCATACGGGGTGTCGCCATTCGCATGCACCTATTCGACGCGAATCGCTTTTTCCACTTTTCTCGACGTCGAGCAGGAACCCGCGCCACTGAATACGCGTTGGAGACCGTCAATTCGGGGTAGTCCGGCCGTTACCAGGTAAAACCACACGCACGGCCACGACAGGATAGGCAACATGCAGATATTCGTGACGGGTGCGACGGGCTTTATCGGTGCACATTTCGTTGAGTGCGCGCTCACGGCGGGGCATTCGGTTTCCGGTTTCTATCGGTCGGATTCGCCGCGTCAGAGGGCGATCGCCGACCACTTGCGCAAACTTGGTGCGGTGTTGCATCGAGGGGACGTGCTCGACCCAAGCTCACTGTCCGAGGCTATTCGCGGAGCAGAGTGTGTGTGTCACTTCGCTGCTGCATTCCGTGAATCGGACGCCGACGAATCGTACTTCGAGCGAATGAACGTGGAAGGAACGGTGAACGTGCTGCGCGCAGCCGCGGAGGTCGGTGCGCGTCGTTTCATTCACTGCAGTACCGCCGGAATTCATGGGCAGCGCGCGAAGGCGCTGATCGACGAGCGCACTCCGGTGCGTCCTTGGAACGGTTATGAGCGCAGCAAGGTCGCATCCGAAGCACGAGTACGAGAGCTGAGTCGCGAACACGGAATGGAGTACGTGATCTTGCGTCCGACCGCGGTCTACGGACCGCGCGATGAGCGTCTGGTGAAGCTGTTCCGCTCGGTGGCAAAAGGGCGCTTCCCGCTCTTTGGGCGCGGCGAGGGACGGCGGCACATGGTGTACGTGACGGACCTCGCGCAGGCGTTCATGCAAGCTTGCGTCGTGCCCGCCGCAGCGAACAAGGAGTTCATCATCGCCGGCCCGGAGGCTGTGACACTGCACGAGATGCTCAAGACGTTGGCAAAGGTCGCCGATCGGCGCAGCTTCGGGCCAAAGCTTCCGTTGAAGCCGATGTTGTGGCTCGCCGGTGTAACAGAAGACGTGTGCAGCAAGTTCAAGGTCAAGCCACCCATTTATCGGCGGCGCATGGATTTTTACCTGAACGATGCCGTGTTCAGTTCGAGCCATGCGCAGGACGTACTGGGGTGGACGCCAAAGGTCAGTCTGTATGACGGACTCGCCGCGACGATGCGTTCGATGCAGTCATCGCAAGTCGCAACACCGGAAGGCGGCGTGTCGCCGATCCCGGTCGGCACGCGGTCCGCTCGGAGTAACGTGCCATCTTGGCTGGTCGCAGTGATGACCGGAGCGCTCGCCGCAGCGTCAATTATCGAATGCCTCGCATAAGCGAGGCGTGCCTCAACGACACGGAGTCAATGATCTCCGAAGCGCGAGTGCTCAACCGCTCTGCGCATCTTCACATCTGCTCTGAATCTTCACCGCGATCTCCGCGTCTCGCCGCTTGATCTTTGCGCAGACGAGCGTTGTGTCGGAATGAATTCCGACCTACAGTTTCTGCGATGTACACGATGCAAGAGCTGCTGCGCACGCTGCCGCAACGAGGGCGTGTGCAATGGATCGGCGTTCGACCCGGCCGCGAGCAAGCGATGATCAGTGTGCAAGCAGTCGAGATCGATATCGGCGGTGGGCTCGTCGGCGATCGCTACAAGGGCGGCCCGGAGAGCAAGCGTCAGGTCACGTTGATCCAAGCCGAGCATCTCATTGCAGTCGGTTCATTGCTGGGCCGAGCACCCATCGATCCCGCGCTGCTCAGAAGAAACCTCGTCGTGAGCGGGATCAACTTGAGCGCGTTACACCAAGCACACTTTCAGGTCGGTGCCGTGCTGCTCGAGGGCACCGGGTTCTGTCATCCCTGCTCGCGAATGGAAGCGGCGCTCGGTCCGGGCGGATACAACGCGATGCGCGGACATGGCGGCATCACAGCACGAGTGCTGACGCCAGGGACCGTGCGACTCAACGATGAGGTTGCGTTCTCGGACAGCGAGCGCCGCAACGAATGATGAGCGCCTTGGCGCGCTACTTCATGTCCGCTCGAATGACACGCAGCACTTCAGCGACGACATCGTCGATGGACTGGTCGACACTGACTTGTTGCGCCGTATGCGGCATCTGCAGCGCCGCGAATTGACTCGCCAGCATGCCCGCCTTCATGTAGTGCTGGCCTCGCTTGCGTAGTCGCTCTTCGATGACCTCGGGCTTGGCGGTGAGCCAGATGAACTTCGGCGGTTCTTTCAGGCCGTGACGAATTCGTTCGCGAATGAAACGGGAGAGCGACGAGCACGCGACGATCGCATGCTTGGCCGAGCTCGCGTTGATCGCTCCGACGAGTGCGTCGATCCACGGGATGCGATCGTTATCGTTGAGCGGAGTACCGGAAGACATCTTCGCGATGTTCTCGGCCGGATGAAAATCGTCCCCTTCGTAGAAGGGCAGAGCGAGCTCCTTCGAGACACGCTTGCCTACGGTCGTTTTCCCGGAGCCTGAAACGCCCATTAATATGTATGCGGTCATGGGCCGGAATGGTAGCAAGCGAGCGCAATCGTGACGAGGCTCGCTGCGCGGCATCCTCGACTAGCGATGACCGAGAAGCCTCGCGGGCAGGAACAGCAGTGCTTTGAAGAGCGCGAGCACGGCGGCAATCGCGATCCCAACGATTTGGAAGGGAATCGAGATGAGCCAGAGAAGCGGCAGCACGAAGAGCAACAGTAGCGCGAACGGCCAGGCCACCGCGGCCAGCAAGCACCACAACAAGATGAAGGTCAGAAAGCCCATTCCACAGCTCCCGCAGTAAGGTGTCTTCAGCTTAGACGCGACCATTGCGGATAAGGTTGCGGTGCTCGCGGAGACGCGAAGCGGCCGCATCCCTGGCGTCGTCCCCGCGGAGGCGGGGATGCATCCGAGCGTTGGTAGCTCGAATTCTCGCAGGGACGCAGAGACGCAAAGACGCGGGATCGGAATGGAGAGATTTCTTTCTCCTTCTTAACTCCGCGTCTCTGCGCCTCTGCGTGATTATCTTTTCTCAGATGGATCCCCGCCTCCGCGGGGACGACGCAGGTGGGGCGGACTCTTTGCCTGCTCGCGAGAGTCACCCGAGCGTCATTTCTGATTCAGCACCCAGTCCGCCGCCAGCACCAATAGCAGGTAGTCCGTCGTGCCGCGGCCGAGTACGTATTCCGTTTGTTGCCAGAAGAACGGCCAGTGCTTGAGCTCTGGGAAGTCCGGACGAATGAGCGCCGTTCCTGATGCGCTGCCGCCTGGAATGTACGACCAGTCCGCACGATTGAAGCCGTATGCGGTTGTGAGCGAGCTCGCGCCGACGCCGGAGACGAACGATGCCGTGTTCGAACCGGGATGAACGCCGAAGATGAAGCTCAGCGCCTGCAACGCGTACGTGCGCGGGAACAGCTCGGGGAACGAGAGATGGAGCATCCATTGATCGACGCCGAACTGCTGAATCGACCAGCCCGCACCCCAAACATCTGGTTTGTACGGCACCCCATACGGCGTTTCTTTTGCGAGCGTGTCGACTTTCTCGCGATACGCGCGTACGGCATCGGTCACTGTCTTCGTGTACGCGCGATCGTTCACGAGGGGTACCGTGCGTCCCACCATCCAGCCGACGCGTTCGATACGTTCGGCGATCACTTTCTGATGATCGCGCAGGAAGTGCGCGTATTTCGCATCGTTCGTCGCGATCAAGAGCTCCGCCGCCGCGCCAATCGCGGACGCTGGATCGTTCGGCTTCGTTCGCTCCCACAACTCCGAAGCCACCTTCAAGCATTCTTCGCTCAGCTCGTCGTTGTAGCCTTTGAGCGCGCGTGAAGCCGCCGCGAGTGCCGCAGCGGTCTGCAGTTCGCGGCGCGGATTGTCTTCCGTGAACACCCAGCGATCGTCGGGCGACCCGGGCAGGCCGACTGCGGGTGCGCTGGCTTCCGACGTTTTATTCGGATCGAACACGACGTTGTCCGTCATGTTCACGCCGTCGCCAAGGAACACGTACTGTCGTAGCGTCGGTTCGATGATGCCGCGATAGAGGCGGCCGAGCGTGCGATAGCCGCCGACGACGCTCAGCACGCCGTGCTCGATCTGCTGAAGTACGTCCGGTTTGCCATCGGGTTGACGAATCTCCGTGACGAGCGTTTCTTGGTCGATGCTCGTATTGTCGTAGTCGACCTTGAAGAGCTCCCACGCAAGCGCGAGACCGTGAATGGTGTCAGCCTGCGATTCGACGCGCAGGTCCCAATCGCCTGCGTCATGCCAACCGCCGCGATTCAACCCGTCGATCGGCTCGCCGGGCTTGTATTTAGTGAGCGTCGACGGTCCCTGCAGATAACCGTCGAAATGATTGTGATCGACCGGCGACATGCGCGCGTCGTCGAGGTGGCACGCGCCATGCCACACACGGTACTTCTCATTGACGCGCATGTGACACATCTGTGCGGGCAAGAAGTATTCGAGCGTCGGTTGCCACACGTGTCGCTTGAACACGTCCGATTTGATAGGGAACACGTGTGTCTTCTGCGCGCCGTAGGTGACCGTGTACAGCCCAGGCGTCTTGACGTCCGAGAAGTCGAGCCGCAGGTACTGATACCGCAGGAAGCGTCCCCACTCATCGGGCTTGCGGTCGATGACCGTTTCCGCCTTCCCGTTCGCGCCGATTCGTTGCAATACGACGTTGTGGCGACGCGTGTCGCGCGGATCGAGCTCGATCACTGCCTGCTTCGGCTGCTCCGGGTGATAGCCGACCTGCGAAACCTGCACGACCGGCGTGCGCATCCAGTCCTTGGAGGCGTGCGGGGTGATGAGCCATTCGATCGCACCGGTCGTCGTATTCGCGGGAACGAGCGAGCGGACGACGAACCATCCATTGTTGTGATTGCCGCGGCCGTCATGCAGCTCGAGCTCACTGCCGCGAACCGCTGTAATCGTGAGGTGGTAGAGCTCGGTTTCGGGCGCAATCTCGAGGCGTTTGCCGCGGGCGAGCGGCCTCAACTCATACGCGCCGTCCTCGTCGATCTCGCCGGGACCGGTCGGTTGGCGCGGGAATACGGCTTCCGTCGAGCCGAGTTGAAACGAGCGTCCGAACAGAAGCTCGGGGAAGAGCTCCAGATTGAAGCCGACTTTGCCGATCCACGCTTGGGGCACAGGCTTGTCCATGTCGACGATCAATCGAATCGAGTCGCCTTCAGGAATGGCTCGCACGGTGTAGGTGAGCTCGAGATCGGGATACACGATCGGATTGAATCCTTTGCCGTTCCGATCGGGATCCGGATACGCGAGCCGCACGGAGATCTGCTGCTTCGCTCGATCGATCTGCCGCTCGCCGGGTTTCGGAATCGGCGACCACTGACCCGGCGCGGGTTCGAGTCGAACATCACCGTTCGAGGCGATGCGCTCGTCGTGCATCAGGATGCTGAGACCGCCCTGATGGCCTTCCGGGTAGTAATCCTGGCCGAGCATCACATTGATGCCGTCGCGCTCGAAGTACTCCTGCTGGTTGAGCGTGAAGGAGCCAGCTGCGACTGCGCAGGTGAATGGAAGCGCCATCAACAGGGTCGGGATGAGTCGTCGCATCGTGTTCTCTCTTTTAGCTCGATCGCCCGGCCCGTATGGTAGGGCTTCGGCGCGATGGGAGATAGCGGGCCGCGATTTGCGTGTTGGAGATGTCTACCCGCCGGGCGTCTGCGAGCCGCGCGATGTCATCCGCGTTTCGCCGGCTTAGTGGGAATGTGTGACTCGAGTCACGAGTCGCAGTGACTGCGGTAGTTGACTCTAAACTCTTTATATGTAGACTTATCACATGACACGCGAACGCCGCAGCTCTCCGCAAACGTTGGCGCTTCTCGCGGCGCTGCTCGAGCAGCCGCGGAGTTGGCGCCATGGCTACGATCTTTCCGCAGAGACCGATCTCAAATCTGGGACGCTCTATCCCGTACTGATGCGGCTGAGCGAGCGAGGATTTCTCGACTCGAAATGGGAGCCTTCCGAAATGCCTGGCCGACCTCCGCGCCGCATGTATCGCCTCACGGGAAAGGGCGTCACCTTCGCGCGAGACGAATTGAAGGCTTCGGAAGATGCGAGCGTGCGTCGCGCAGTACGAGCGCGGACATGAACACTTCGATCGCTCGGTTACTCGCTTTGAGGATCGGTGCGGCCGTCACATGGCTCATGCCTGCCCGCCAGCAGGAGTGGCGACAGGCGATGCGCTCGGATCTGCACTACATCGACTCCGACGGCGCGGCCCTGCGATGGGCATGCGGCTGTCTCTTGGTTGCACTGAACGAGAGGGTGAAATCTATGGTCGCATTCAATCGTTCGGAATGGCGCGGAGCGTTGCTCGCGGAGATGTTTCTGTGCCTCTTTCCGCTCACCCTCGCATGGTGCGCGTGTATCGTCGATTTACTCCGGGGTTGGCCTGCCAGCACGCCGCTGACCGCCGGCGCGGTGCTCGGCGCAGCGGGGCCTGTGGGTCTCATCGCCGCTACTCGTTTCATCTTGTCGAATCGGCGGGTGCCCAACTGGTTGACGCTTGCACTCATAGCGAGCTCGCTATCACTTGTGGTTCTGTCGATCGGTGCGTTCGCTTCGGAACACACACTCCTACAGGTGCTGCGCGATACGGTTCTGATCGGTTTCCTCCCCGCGATCGCCTTCGTCCGCATGCGCTCTCTAGGGTCTAGGCTGTAGGCTGTAGGCTGTAGCAAAACCAAGAGGTGTTAAGTGCTAGCTCTCGCCTTACGGTTCGAAGCGAACGAGTTTGTCCTTCTTTTACCTAGAGCCTACAGCCTACAGCCTACAGCCTAGACCCAGGAACTTTGGCAAAAGCACGCTCGTTGTGCGTTCGTGAGAAGAACCACGACAGCGTGCGCTAAAAGTGCGGAGTATCGGAGGGCAACTCGTCTAGGGACCAGGGCCGTCGCCGTTCTCTGCGGGCTCCTCGCCGTGAGCTGCGTAGGTCTGAGGTCGCCCGAGCCGCACACACCACCGCCCATCGTGGCGACGCAGCCGCTCTCCGATGCCGCCAGCGAACGGATTCTCACTGCTGCGCTCGACGAGTATCGCAACGATGCGCGCACGCTCGAGCTCATCGCAGCGGTGCGTCGCTATTCGACGCAGCCGCTGACCGCGGGCAACCGAGTGACGGCGCTCATCGACGGTCCGGAAACATTCGCCTCCATTCGAGAGGCGGTGAGCGCCGCGCGGCATCACATCCACGTCGAAACGTTCATCTACGATGACGATGAGCTTGGGCGCGAGTTTGCCGAGCTCTTAGCGGCTAAGCGTCGCGAAGGTGTGGAAGTCAAAGTACTGTACGACAGCATCGGCAGCATGGAGACGGATGCGGATTTCTTCGAGAATCTGCGCCGCGCCGACATCGAGGTCCGCGAGTTTCGTCCGATGAACCCGGCGAAGACGCCGCTCATCTGGAAGATCCAGAACCGCGATCATCGCAAGATCGTCGTCGTCGACGGTGCAATCGGCTTTACCGGCGGCATCAACATCAGCGGCACCTACGCGAGCTCATCCAGCACGAAACCCGGGCCCGAGCGCGGCGTGGACGAAGGCTGGCGCGATACGCATGTGCGCATCGAGGGTCCGGCTGTCGCGCAGTTGCAATCGCTATTCTTCGAAACGTGGGAGCGCGCGGGCGGGAGCCGTATCGCTTGCTGTGACGCGGCCTACTTCCCCTCGCTACAACCGAGCGGACCGCATCTCGTCACCGTCGTCGCGACCCACAGCGAGGACGCAAGCGATCGCTCTCTCTACGCGACGTATCTCGCGGCATTCAAGAAAGCGCAGTCGCGCCTTTGGATCACGCATGCCTACTTCGCGCCGAACGACGAGTTGCTCGAGGCAATGATCGACGCAGTACAAAGAGGCGTGGATGTGCGCATGATCGCACCGGGCTTCACGGACTCGGGCGTGATCCTTCTTGCAACACAATCGACGTACACGCGCCTACTGAAAGGCGGCGTGCGGATCTACGAGCGCGACGATGCGCTGCTGCATGCCAAGAGTGTCGTGATCGACGGCGTGGTGTCGATCGTCGGCTCCGCGAATCTCGACATGCGAAGCTTCGTTCACAACGATGAAGTGAATGCCATCATCATCAGTCGCGACTTCGGCAAAGAGATGGAGGAGATCTTTCAGCGCGATCAGAAGGCATCAAAAGCGATCGACCTGGAAAGGTGGAGCGATCGCGGTCTGTGGCAGCGCATGAAGGAGTGGAGCAGCAAGCTGCTGTGGCACTGGCTGTAGGTCGAATTTCAATCCGACCAGGAATGCGTCGGCATAGAGGCGACCTACAGGCGCGGGCGCGATCCTGTCTGCATCATGATGGCGTATGCGCGGAGATGATCGCGAATGTCTCACGGGAGACACGCTCGTCGATCTCCGCTGCGTGCGTCAGTTGAACGGGGTAACGAACGATCGCATCGACGCTCGTTGCGGCGAATTTCAACTGAACGTGCGGCTGTACGTCAGTCATGACATCGGAAGAGCGCGTCTTTTGGATCGCCTGCGTCTGGCGCACGATTTCCTCTCGATAGTCGTCGATGATGCGCGAAACGGCGTCGGCGAGTTTGTCCTTGAGCGCCGCGAAGTCCGCGTCCGGCGGTAGACTCAATGTAATCTCGTGCCACGCGAGATTGACTCCCGGAATCTGCTTGAACAGTCCGCTCGAGGCCTGGAAGATGATCGAGTTCGCGAATGCGACGACTCGGCCTGTCGGGCTCATTGCGGGTTGCCCTCCGAGCTCCATGAGATGCACTCGCACGAGCCCCATCTCGATGACTTCACCGACGACGTTGCCGATCTGCACTCGATCGCCGATGCGGATTCCATATCGTCCAATCAGAAAGAAGTAACCGACGATCGACACGAGCACGCTCTGCATCGCCACCGCGAGACCCGCGGTGATGAGGCCGGCGAACGTGGCCAACGAGCTGAGCTCGGTCGCGAATGTCGACGCGGCGATGGCGATTACGAGCACCCAGACGATGATCTTTTGCAGAAGCAGGAAGCGAGTACGGCGACGAGGGTCGTGAACGTAGCGGAACACCGCGCGTCGCCAGATCGAGGCGGCCGCAAAGACGATGGCGAGCAGTATCGCGAACAAGAGCACGCGCCAGCCAAGCGCTTTGAGCGCGTCGCGGTACTGTCGGTCCGTGATTTCCCGCCAATTGTTCAAGTTGCGCCGATACTGGTCGAGCAGCACATTCGCGCGGTCGAGCGGCGTCGCGATGGCTGAAGTCTGCTGGTAGAGCCATGCCAGGGTGTCGTACTGGTCACGTAGCGCCCGCAGATCCGCCCCCTCGGCATCCTCGATACGATCGGCCAGCATCTGCCCGCGATCGGTCAGCTCCTGCAATCGCGTTAAGGGAGCCGCA
This sequence comes from Lysobacterales bacterium, assembly GCA_044506405.1. Lineage (GTDB taxonomy): Bacteria > Pseudomonadota > Gammaproteobacteria > Steroidobacterales > Steroidobacteraceae > Steroidobacter. Next base: position 56,468 of record JBIQKP010000010.1, read on the forward strand.
CGAATCTGCGCGAACAGGGCCTGCAGCTCGGCAGTGCGCTCGTCGACCGTGTCGATCGTGTTCCGTTTCGCGGTGAGGCGATACACGGTTGCTCCGAGATCCCAGATACCAAACCGGCTCAACGAGCTCGGCGAGGTGGTCGTACCGGAGGAGGGCGCTGACCCCTGAGTTGCTTGGGGCGCATTCGGCGCGGTGCCGATCGCGCCGGCGCTCGCTGGAATCGATGCAGCGATCGCATCGATATGCGTCTTGAGCGCATTCGCCCCGAGTCCATCGCGGCCCGTTTCATAGGCAAATCGCTCCTGATTCGCCAAATAGTTGCGCCGCGCGTCAATGAGATCGAGCTCACCCTGGAGTGCCTCGAACCGCGCTTGGTGGTCCGCTCGTTCATGCCTCGCGGCTGCGCTGACTTGCTTTCGAGCAGTGTCGATCTCCGCCGCGATCTCCTTGCGGCGTGTATCGAGCTGCTGCTGCAAACGGCTCAAATGTTGCGGTGAGCTCAGATCGTCTTGCGTGGCGCGCGCACTCGCTTCACTGCTCAAGAGCTCTGCATTCGCTCTTGCGATATCGAAGGCGAGCCCCACCACTTTGTCCGCCGTTTGTCGGTTTGCGTACAGGATGAGCAGATCGCTCGGCTGAGTAGCCGCTTGCTGCTGAACGCCGAGCGTTCGGTACCACTCGACGGTCGCATCCAGAATTTGGATGACTTGGTCCCCGGTCATCACGGCACGCGACTCGGACCTGGCCGGAGCATCTGGCTCCGCAGCATAGGTGGTGCAGATGAGGAGCGTAAGAGATAGGCAAAATAGCAGTGGCCGCATCGGCCTTAGTCTAGCCGACCGCCACAGAGACGGTGATTAGATTAGGTGCCAAGCTGACGCTGTAGGATCGTCTCGCGAAGACGCAGAGGAATACGAAGAAGGTAGCTTGTTCGAATCTACGCGGGACACCACGGATGGGAAGCGCCCAATGCGACGGCACGGGGCGCTTCCGCCTGCTTGGTCGTGACCGCGTTCCCTCGCTTCGCGGGCTTGTCGCTACGCTCGACCGCTCAACGTCTCGCTCGGGTTGGACGATTGCTGCGCGCCGCTCGTCGCCGTCGAGCCCTGACCTTGCGATTCCATAGACTCGCGCAGGTTCTCGTACTGCTCCTCTCCGAGTTGCTGCGCTTTCGTCAGCGTGCGGTCGCGGGCTTGTCCAAGCACGCGGTTCTCGTACTGCGTGGACGGGATTGCTGTACCGATGATGGCGCCCACGGCCACTGCGAGTGCGCCGAGCACCAACGGCTGATCTTCGAGCATGGTGTAGATGCGGTCCTGCGCCTCATAGGCCCGCGAACGTGCACTATCCCGCGCCGAATGCAGCGCCCCCGAGAGGCGGCCGCTGCCGCGGCTTTCGCCGAAGTCCGTGCCGTAGTCGCCACTCGTGTACTCGCCGGTTTCGCCCCGGTTGAAACGCTGGCGTGCGGACTCCGCTGCGGAGTGCAGCCGATCGCGTGCCGTCGAGGCCCGTGCCTGCAGTTTCTGGCCCACGCCAGACCGCGCGAAGCGCGATTGCAGATCTTGGCCGGGAGGCTGACGCTTGTTGTAGCTCGAAGCTACGAGCCAAGTCGCGCCCGCGAGGGTCAGTACGATGGGAAGAGGATTGTTTCGCATAGTGGCTCCTAGATTCTGTCTGAGCTCGCCGCCGTGCTCTCGGAAGTAGCCGAGCGAGCGATCGATCAACTGTTCAGGGGAGAACTTCCGCTCCAAGGCGCCCAACGTGCGGTCCATGTTGGCGCGGATCTGATCCGCCTGCCGCTCGAGGTCTGTCGGATCGCGAGTCAAGTCGTCTCGATCGGATGACATTTACGTTCTCCTTGCGACCACTTCCGCATCTCTACGCAAGGAGTGCTGAGTGCGCTCCATGGAAAGATTGGAAGGTTCGAGTTTTTTCTTCGCCGACTGCAGCAGTACGAATCCGATGACGCCCAAAGCGACGCCGACGACGAGCGCTGCGAGCCAGGGATCCAGCACCTCGGCAAGTCCAAGGATCGCAGCGGCAACCAGGGACAGAGCGCCGGCGAGCAACACGGCTGCACCGACCGCGATGCCTGCGATGCCAGCCTTCACATTCGTCGCCGCGGTGGTGAACTCCGCCTTCGCAAGGGCGAGCTCATTGCGGAAGAGCGCCGTCAAGTCGCTCACCAGGCGGCTGAGCAGATTCGCAGCGGACTCTTGTTCCAATGGCGCGCGATCACCGGGCATCCTCATGGAATCGGTAGCCATGATCAGCCTCCGTTCGAGCGCGGGCTCGAGAAGTCATCACGCGTACGCGTGCCGGACGTTCCGGACCCGTAAGAGGAAGACTCGACGTCGAGCGTAGTGTCCTGACTCCGCTGTGATGCACCATAGCTCGCAGTGTCTTGCGAACCGGAGTACGGCGCTGCGCTCGAATAGTCCTCGGTACCGTAGTCGCCCGATTGCAAGCCTGCATATCCGCTCGCCTGCATGTCATCGCCCGAGGCTTTCAAGAAGCGCGATAGCGCGAAGCCGAGTGCGACGCCGCCTGCCAAGAACAGCCCAGGGTTGCGCCGCGCGAGTGAGCGCGTCTCATTGATCAATTCGTCCATATTCCCATCGCGGAGGCGCCCGGCGAGCGTGCTCACTGTCGAGGAGAACTGACTGGCGTAGTTCGCGAGCGTCGGTTGCGATTGATTCAGCTCTTCGCCGGCGCGAGACAAGGCCTGCGCGACTTGGTCGATCTGATCGGCGGCCGATCGCTTCGTGCTCTCGAGCTTTTGACGGCCGTCTTGTTTGATGCGGTCGGTGATTCCGGTCTTTCCGGAGGATGAGGGGGTTCGGTCAGTGGTGGCCATATAGTGCTCCTGCGTTGCAACTCTAGAATCGCGAGAAGCTCATCGTCAGTGCCGCGCAGCTCGAGTGCGCCGCGTTCGTCAGAGCTTTCTAACGAGAGATACAACGATGCACGTGGAGCGAAAGTTGCACCCTTCGTGCGCGGATCCGCGCTAGCGCTGCTGTTGAGTCAGCAAGTCCGTGGGTAACTGTAGAAAGAAACGCCGCGCCCCGCACGCGGCATGCAAATTACACACGCGCACGTAGTGCGATCCCCGAGGTGAGTACGAGGAGGTTGAGTACGAGGAGGGTGGACGGCCCCTGCGTGTTGAACGGCGCGCTGGTCTATGCGCGTTCGTGCGCCTCGAAGCTCAAGTGCGCCTTCACGGTCGGCCATTCGTTCGCGATGATGCTGTAGACGCACGTGTCGCGAAGGGTGCCGTTCTTCATTAGCCGGTGGTTACGCAGAACGCCATCGAGCTTGGCACCGAGTCGTTCGATTGCGCGGCGGCTTTGCCGATTGAAGAAGTGCGTGCGGAACTCGACTGCGACACATCCGAGCGTCTCGAACGCATGCTGTAGCAGCAGCAGCTTACATTCCGTGTTGAGCGGTGTGCGCTGGACGTGCTTGCAATACCACGTAGAGCCGATCTCGAGGCGTCGGTTCGTAGCATCGATGTCCATGTACGTCGTCATACCCACGGCCCTGTTCTCCGAATCGAGGACTGCGAAGGGCAGCATCGTTCCGTTGCGCTGCAATGCCAAACGCCGTTCGATCTCGGCCCGAAGATCCTCGGGTCGAGGAACGGACGTGTACCACAGCTTCCAAAGCTCGCCGTCCGCAAGGGCTTCGATGAGATCGTCGTGATGATCCATCGATAACGGAACGAGCGTCGCGTGGCGGCCGCGTAAGACAACGGGTTCAACCCAATGGGCGGGATTCATGGTGACGTTGTTGTCGTGTGAGAGCGCGCATATTTTCTATGGCCTTTGTAGAGTTGTCTAACCAAAAGCACACTGCAGCGGCTGCGCGGCCGCGCTCTTGATAGGCCGCGCTCGCGCTCCGCTTCATCGTCCTCTCCGAAGCGCCGTGGCATGCGCGTTGCACCCCGATGACGGGGCGCCTCGCGAGTGATGCGAGCCGGAGGGCATCCATCATGGAGCAGCAAATGATCATGACCGCAGAGAGCGATTCCGCAGAGCTGATTCGCTGTATCGAAGCGTGCGAGGCCTGCCACCGAATTTGCCTTCGGATGGCGATGAATCACTGTCTCGAACAAGGCGGCGAGCACCTGGAGCCGGGGCACTTTCGCTCGATGGTGGTGTGTGCCGAGGTCTGCCAAACGGCTGCGGATGCGATGCTCTCGTCCTTCGCGTATCACGAGGTACTCTGCGAGGCCTGTAGCCGAGTCTGTCGAACCTGCGCGGAGAGTTGCGAGCGCGTCGGCGACATGCAGGAGTGCGTCGATGCCTGCCGGCGTTGCGCAGAGGCGTGCGAGCGGATGACCGGCGACGCGCTGAGCGGATTGCCGTCATCGCCGGGGCGACCTGCGCTCCACGTGTAGTGTTCTGCCCGACAAACGACGTCGAGCGCGCCGCCGTTGTACTTACAATCGTAGACGCTCCTCACATTTTCACGTGGCGGCTGTAGGAATCAGCCCAGGTCTTAATCTGGAAGCGTTGATCTGCTCACTTATTTCGCGCAAGCGTGCCCCTAGAGTGCGCTCATCGAAAACAGCGGGTGTTCCCAAGCATCGATATGAGCGAACCGACCGACACGGCCGGAGCTGCGGCGCGCAGCGGCGTTCTGTTTCTCTACAAAGAACTGTGGCGACAAAGCCTCGGGCAGCGGCGGCAGCTCGTAGGATCCATGGCCCTTCTCATCAGCGCACAGTGCGCGTTGCTCGCGATTCCCTACGTCGCGGGACGTGCGATCAACGCGCTGCAGGCGCAAGGCGCTCTCGGCCTTCAAGAAGCGGGCTTGTGGCTGTTGCTCATCGTCGGTATCACTGCGGGTAGCTGGCTGCTCCATGGCCCCGGCCGAATTCTCGAGCGCAACGTCGCGCTTGCGGTGCGCCGCAAGATCGCAACGACGCTCACTGAACGGCTCATGGTGCTGCCGATGTCATGGCACGAGGCGAATCACTCCGGCGCAACCGCGCATCGCGTCCAGCAAAGCAGCCATGCGCTCTCCGCGTTCGCGCAGAGTCAGTTCATCTATTTGAACAGTGCTGTGCGCTTGATCGGCCCGGTGTGTGCGCTTTGGCTCCTCGAGCCGGTCGTCGGCATGAGCGCGATCGTCGGCTTCTTCATCATTTGCGTCTCGGTGATCGGCTTCGACCGTGCGATGATCCGCCTCGCGCATCTCGAGAACGATGCGGAACGGCGCTACTCCGCGGCCCTCATCGATTCGCTCAGCAATTCCACGACACTCTTCGCCTTGCGCCAGGCGCGCGCGGTCACGGCGCTCTTGCAACGTCGTCTCGAGGCGTGCTTCGCGCCGCTTCGACGCGCAATCTTCTTGAATGAAGCCAAGTGGTGCACGGTCGATATCGCCAGTAAGGCACTGAGTTGCACGCTGGTCGCGCTATTCGCCTGGGTCGCAACCCGCGGTTCCGTTGGCGTCGCCGCGCAAGGCACGATCATGCTCGGCAGCGTGTACATGGTGTGGGAGTATGCGTCACAAGCAGGTGGCGTCATTTCCGCGGTGGCATCGCACTTCCAGACGTTCGCGCGTCAGCATGCTGACTATGCGAGTGCCGATCCGATTCGAGCGACGGCTCCGGCTGTGCACGGCGAGGGCTCTCAGATCGCGCAAGCGTCGTGGCGTCGCTGTGAAGTGCGGGAGCTCGTCTTCACACACGCGAAGTCGCGCTCGGGTGGCCCGACGCTGGATCACGTCATGCTTTCGCTGGAACGCGGCAAGCGTTATGCCCTCATCGGCGGTAGCGGCTCGGGAAAAAGCACGCTCTTGCGCGTTCTCGCCGGCTTGTACGAGCCTGAGCGCATCGTCGTCGATCAGAGCGACGGACCTGCGATTCTCTCGAGCGCCGAAGCCGCGAAGTTCTTCCGTGCGACCACGACGCTCATTCCACAGGATGCCGAAGTGTTCGAAGGATCATTGGCCGAGAATCTTGGATTGTGCGAGTCGCTGATCGGCGCGCCGAGGCGTGAGGACTATGCACCCGCGCTCGAGCTCGCGCGCGTGAGCGAATTCATCACGCCGACAGAGGAGGGGCTCAATGTCGCCGTCTCGGAGCGTGCGGCAAACTGGTCGGGCGGTCAGCGCGCTCGCGTCGCACTCGCGCGTGGAATCTTGGCGGCGCGCGGCAGCAGCCTCGTGTTGCTGGACGAACCGACTGCGAGCTTGGACCCGAAAACGGAGGGCGCGGTCTACGACAACCTGTTCGACGCGTTCAAGGATGCTTGCATCATCTCATCCGTGCATCGACTCAATCTGCTCGATCGTTTCGATGAGGTGCTCGTCATGCACAACGGCCGATTGGTCGCGCAAGGGCCGGCCGCTGTCCTGAGTGCAACGTCTCCCGACTTCCGGCAACTGTTGGCTGCGCAAGAGAGGCCCGATCGAATCGCGATGTGAGCATTCAGGTGTGAGTATTGAGGACAGGCGTTGTACTGAATCCCTGCTTTTGAAGCTTCGCGTGTAAGTACCTGGAACACTCGTGCAGCCTTCGCGTTGTGTCCGGGCGTGCTCGACGCCTTCTCGACGGTGCACGCTCCACGCCGGTTAGAATCGAAGCGCAAGCACGCAGGGGAGTTACGGTGGCCATCGACGTACTCAGCGAAGCACAACCTGACCGCTGGCACCCAGAAAACGCGAATACATCTCGCGACGCTCGAAACGATCCACCGCCTGGACTCGGCAATCTCATCGGCGCATGTCCGCCGATGCAAGAGCTTTTCGCACGTCTCGAGCGCGTCGCGCCGACAAATGTCAGCGTACTAATCACCGGCGAAAGCGGCACGGGCAAGGAGCTCGTCGCGCAGACGATTCACATGTTGAGCGGACGCGAGCACGAGCCCTTCATCGCGGTCAACTGCGGCGCTATCCCTGCGACACTCGTGGAAGCCGAACTGTTCGGCTACGAGCGAGGCAGCTTCACGGGCGCGATCCGATCGCAGGCAGGCTACTTCGAGCGTGCGGGTCACGGCACACTCTTTCTCGATGAGGCGGCGGAGATGCCGCTCGAGATGCAAGTGAAGCTGCTGCGTGCGCTCGAATCGCGCACAGTGTGTCGTGTAGGCGGAGACCGCGAGATCCCGCTTCACGCCCGCGTCGTGGCAGCAACGAATCGATCGTTGAACGACGCGGTCTTGAATAACCACCTGCGGGCCGACTTGCTCTACCGCCTTGCCGTGTTCCACATCGATTTGCCGACGCTCCGTCATCGCGGGGATGATGTGCGCCTGCTCGCGCATCATTTTCTGGCGCGGATGAACGAAGCCGCGCAAACGCGGAAGTTCTTCTCAGAGGATTCGTTGACGTACCTGCACACGCACACCTGGCCGGGCAATGTACGCGAGCTCTACAACACCGTGCAGCGGGCCTTCATCCTTGCGGATGAAGGGCTCGACCTGCGTAGCGCGGCGACGTACGGACCGTCCGTCGAGGAACCGACCTTCGCGGACGATGGCGTGACCTTCAAGCCCGGGATGTCTCTTTCCGAAGTCGAGCGGATCGTGATCAAGGAAACGCTCAAACGATTCGAAGGCAACAAGACGCGCACGGCGGCAGTGCTCGGCATCAGCTTGAAGACGCTCTACAACCGGCTCAACGAGTATCGTGCATTGGAATGAGGCATTCGGCTGGAGGCTGGAGCCAGAGGTCGGACGGCTAAGCATCTTCATCTGGCTGCAGCCCCCAACCGCGAGCCTCCGACCTGAGTAGCATGGACCTGCGCTCGAAGCGCCTCGCGTACGCTCTCGATCACCGCCGGCCAATCACCGTCGCGCGGCTGTCTGAAGAGACGCATCGTCGGATACCACGGCGACTGTTCGTCGCATGACGTCCAGCGCCAATCGCAGGCGTGCGGGAGCAGTGTCCAGACGGGCAGTGCGAGCGCGCCGGCGAGGTGGGCGGTGACTGTGTCCACGGAGATCACCAGATCCAACGAGTACATCCTCTGCGCTGTTAGCACGAAGTCTTTGTCCACCATGCGCCGTGCAGCGAGCGGCGGTTCACCGGCTTCGAACTGAAGGGAGTGCCACTGCACGCCCGGGACCTGGCCGAGCGTCGCGATGAGCTCGGGCGGGATCGAGCGACTCTCGTCCCAGGAGCCGCTGCGCCACGCGATGCCAACGTGTACGGCGTCGCGCGGCCCGGGCCTTCGGCATGCCGGCGATACATATATATAGGGAACGCGCTTCGGGATCGTCGCGGGGGTCGGCCGGAAGTAGTGCATGAGCTCCATGAGCTCGATGTCGACGTCGTACGCGCACTCAGGCACGCCGTCGTGCAAGGGCAGCAGCTCGTCGATCCCTTCCACGGATGAGAGCAGTTCGAGCAACGCAGGCTGTGCCCATAGGATGACGTGACGTGCCACTTCGCGAAGCGGCGTGAGGAGGCGAACGAACTGGATCGTATCGCCGAGCCCGTGATAACAGCGTACGAGCACGCGCTGCCCCTGTAGCGAATCGCCGCGCCAAACGTATTGGCGATGACGCGGCCACTGGAAGCAGAAGTCATCGCGCTCGATCCGCTCGCGCAGGATGCGATCGCTGATCGACCATGCCGCAGCGAAATCGCCGCGGAGCATCGCGGCTGTCCAAGGATCGTGCGTCACAACGTCAGGGTGAACGGTGCGCCGTGCGCGCTCGCGGGTAAGTTCAGATGACGCGCGAGCGTTGCGCCGATGTCCGCGAAACTTGCGCGGCGCCCGAGCGAGTGGCGCGCGATGCGCGGACCGAACGCGACGACAGGAATGCACTCGCGCGTGTGATCGCTGCCCGCCCAAGTCGGATCGCAGCCGTGATCGCCCGTGATGATCGCAATGTCATCGGGCTGCAAGATCGCGCAGAGCTCCGGAATCCGCGCATCGAATGTCTCGAGGGCAGCCGCATATCCGGCCGCATCCCGACGGTGACCGAAGAGCGTGTCGAAATCGACGAGGTTCACGAACAGCAAGCCGCCGTCTCCAACGCGCGGCAGCGCGGCGAGCATTTGATCCACGACGCCTTCGTTGTTGGGGGCTTTGAGCTCGCGTCCGGTCGCCGTGTGACAGAACAGGTCTGCGATCTTGCCGACCGACACCACATCGCGGCCCGCAACTTGCGCGCGATGAAGCAACGTCGAAGGAGGCGGCACGACGCCGTAGTCGCGGCGATTCGCCGTGCGTGAGAAATCGCCCGCGTGGGTGCCGACGAAGGGCCGTGCGATCACTCGACCGACGTTGTGCGCGTCGAGCAGTGCGCGTGCCACTTCACATACGCGGTACAAGCGGTCGAGACCGAAATGCTCCTCGTGCGCTGCGATTTGGAAGACGCTGTCCGCAGAGGTGTAGCAGATCGGCCAACCGGTGCGGAGGTGTTCTTCGCCGAGCTCTTCGATGATTGCGGTGCCCGACGCGTGCTTGTTGCCGAGCACGCCCTCGAGTCCGGCGTGCGCGCAGAGTGCTTCCGTGATTTCAGCGGGGAACGCAGGTTCGCTACGCGGAAAGTATGTCCATTCGAACTCGACTGGCGCCCCGGCGATCTCCCAATGACCGGATTGAGAGTCTTTGCCCGTCGAGATCTCCGCGGCGCTTCCGGCCGCCCCGCGATCCCAATATGAGACTTCGAGACCCGGCGGTACGCGACCGCTCGCACTACGGCAGGACTCGCCGATTCCGAGCGTACGAAGGTGTGGCACATTGAGCGGACCGGCGCGCACACCGGCGCGATCGGCATCGCCCGCGGCACAGCGATCGGCGATGTGGCCGAGCGTATCGCTCCCTTCATCGCCGAAGGAAGCGGCATCAGGCGCGCCGCCGACGCCGAGTGAATCCAAGACGATGAGAATCGCGCGGCTCACGCGAGTTGCTCCTCCCGCGCGGGTGAACGCTCGGCCCGTGCAGGCGCGTAGCGTGCAATCATCCGCGCGCAGAAGTCGGCGAACTCGTTCGGATCGCGCGGTGCGCTCGTGTGATGCGGCATGATGCCGCGATGCTCGGGCGTAAAGCAGAACGTCACGGTCACTTCGAAATCGCGCAGAGCTTCCATCTGTCGATCGAACCACTCGAGTGCATTGGGCCGGAAACTGTCGGCCCATGACAAACCGGTTCTCAGGTGCCGCACGCCGAGGCGTTTGAGCCATTCGGCGGCAGCATCAAGCCGATGGTCTTCGTAGTGAAACCATTGGCAGATGCCGAGCTGAGGGGCGTGTCGAGCGAACCGCTGCAGCGCGGATTTCGGGGAACCGTCTTCACGCAGCAAACCCATATAGAAGTGGCGATAGTACGAAGAGCCTTCCGCTTCGCGATGCCGCGTCGTCGCCTCCCACGCCCGCGGTAAGTCGTACAAGCTATACCAATGAACGCGCGGCGCACGCCCGACGAGCAACTCGGCCGTGCGATCCACGCCCCACGCTTGCACTTCCTCTGCGCCGAAGCTCGACACGCCGACCTCCGTCACCCACACAGGTTTAGCGCTTCGCGCGCGGATCTCGTCCAGCTTGCTCGGCCATTCGTGGATCTGCCACAGATTCCAATCGAGCGGGAAACCATGCACGGCGAGCACATCGACATGATCGAGAACACCGCGTTGGTCTAGATTCGAAATGAAGCCCGGATCGATCGGTGAAATTCCACCAAGCACGCGAGGCAGCCGAGCGTTCTCGGCGCGAATGGCTTGGCCGGCAAGTATCGCCATCTCCGCAAAGCGCGCCCAATCGGGATCGACCTCCGGATCCCAGTGCGATTTGTTGTTCGGTTCGTTCCAAATCATCGCGGCTTCGATCATGGCTTCTCCGCAGGCTGGAGGCTGGAGGGTGGAGGCTGGCGCAGGAGCGCGTTGCCTTCCGGCTGCAGGCTGTAGGCAGTAGGCTGTAGGTCGGATGTGGAAAGCATCATCATCGCTGCGCGATAGCCATCCAGGGTTCCGACGTCTACGTAAGCGCTGCCCGCTTTCACGCCACGCGCCTTGCCGCCGCGCGCGAGATACGCATTCACGAGCGTGCCGAAGTACTCGTCCGTGCATCGACGTTCGAGCCACAGCGCGCGCAGCGTATGGAAGACGACGCCCGGCATCTTGAATGCGCCCCAGATCCAATTCGTGCCGGGATTCGTTTGCTTGACGCGAATCTCCAGCACGCGCTCGTCACGATCGAGCGCGACGGCGTCGAAGCGCTCCGGGCGTTCGACGGGGAACAAGAGGAACGAGAGCTCGTCGTCGGGCAACGATGCGAGTGCGCCGTCCGGAAACCAGACGGTATCGGGCAAGCCGACCGCGACGGTCTCATCATTCGCGATCAACGGATGTGCGCGGAAGATCGCATCGCATAGACCTGCGGGCCGCGGTTGCACGACATACACGAGATCCGCTGTGCCGAACTGTCCGCCGAAGTACTCGAGAATGTCCGACTTTCCGGCGCCGATCACGAAACAGATCCGCTCGGCGCCGCCGCGGATCAATCGCTCGACGAGGTACTCGCTCACGGCACAAGGCCGTTGCGTATCGTCGAGCGTGCGGCTGCCGACGGGAAGCAGTTCCTTCGAGAATGCAAGCGGCTGGATTCGGCTGCCGCGGCCTGCGGCGGGAATGATGCCCCACATCGTCAGCTCCTTGCGTCTGCATTCATGGCGTGAAGGTGAGGGCGATGCATCTGCCTCGCGGAGATCATTTCCTCGAGCCGCTCGCTCAGCGAGCGTGCGCGGTGGTGACACGTATGCTCATCGAGCGTTCGCTCGCGCGCAGCATGCGCGACGTGTCGCAGTGTTGCGTCCGGGAGATCGAGCGCCTGCAACGTCTCGTGCGTATCGCGCGCGATCAATATTTCACTGCCAGGCTCGTAGAACTCACCGAATCCCGCCCAGTCGTCCGAGAGAATGGCAGCACCGCACGCGGCGGCTTCGAACAGGCGGCCGGACGGACACCACCCCATCTGTGCCATCGCCGCGCGGGTGACGTTGAGCGTGAGACGCGACGATGAGAAGAATGCCGCGTGCTCGGACGGCGGAAGATGGCGTACGAAGTACACGTTGTCGGCCCAAGGGAAGCTGTCTGGGTACTGTGCGCCGCCGATCAAGAAACGCTGGGCTTTGCGGCGTCGCGCCGGTTCGACGAACAGCCGCTCGAGCGTTGGCTGTCGATCGGAAGCATACGTGCCCATATAAGAAAGATCGGCTCGATAGCGTTCGCTTCGTTCGATCGGCTGGTGAAGATCCGGATCGACATGCCCGTAGAGCGGCTCGACTTCGCGCGCGCCGAGTTGGTTGCGCAACGCGTGCAGTGCCGCGCCGCCCGTGTAGCTGAGAACGAGATCGAAATCGCGTAAGCCGTTCGACGGCAGATAGGGGACCGCTTCGCCGGCTTCCACGCGCGACAGCGTTACGGGGGTGTCCAGATCGTAGAAGACTGCGAGCGGTCCGTTCGCGTCCAAGATCTCTGCGGTCGCCGCGAGCGCATCGGGGCAATACGATGTGACGATCGCCGCATCGGCATCCTGCAGCTGCGCACGCGCGGTCGCGCGCACCGTGTACCAGTCGTCATACAGCACGAGCTCCCCACACGGTAGAGCGTGCCAGTCCCGATGTTGCGCGTAATACGGGACATCCCGCTCGAAGAACACGACGTCATGATCGAGTCGCGCGAGGCCTTTGCAGAGGCCGCGCCAGAGTGTCGCGTGTCCGTTGCCCCACGACGAGCTGATCGTCAATCCGAAGACCACGATCTTCATGATCCGAGCCGCTCGTTGACGGTGACGATGCGGAACCGGTCACTGCTTGGGGGCACTCCTTGAAGAGGAGTGTCTCCAAAGAGCTCCACCGTACTACCCGATGCTGGATCGATCGCCAATCGGCCGTAGTGGTTCGGAGAAACGTCCAGACAATAAAACAGTAGGCTGCGAATGATCTCGCTGTGGGTGACGATCACGACGGGGTGCGACGGTTCTGCCGCGGCGATCGCATGCAGCAACGCGAGCGCGCGCTGCTGGACACTTGCGATCGTCTCTCCACCCGGTGTGGCCGCCTCCGCTCGGTTCGTGTTCCACGCGCGCCAATCGATGTCGGACTCCAAGGACGCGAACGTTCGTCCCGCCCACGATCCGAAGTCGATCTCGTCGAGCTCCGCATGCACATGCACGTCCGCGCCGCTGCGGGCGGCGATGGCCGCAGCCGTCTCTCGCGTACGGCGACGTGGGCTCGAGTAGATCGCAGGATCGATCGGTCGCTGCGAGAACGATTGCGCCAGCGCCGACGCTTGCTCAACGCCGTGTGCATCGAGCGCGGAGTCGAGCTGTCTGCCTAGCAGGATCTCATCCATTTGCGCGCACGTGGCGTGACGTACGAGCACGAACTGCGTGGTCAAGGTTCGTTGCGCTCCGCTCGGTGTGGGTGTCGGCGATGAACTGCAGCGTCATCTCCCGCGCAATGTGATCCGGGAACTGCTGCGGCGGCGACTTCATGAAATAACTGGACGGGCCGACGATCGCGCCGCCCAAGCCGCGATCCAGCGCGAGCTTTGCGCACCGCACCGCGTCGATGACGACACCCGCGGAGTTCGGCGAGTCCCACACCTCGAGCTTGAGCTCCACATTGAGCGGCGTGCCACCGAACCCGGTGCCTTCCATTCTGATGTACGCCCACTTGCGATCGGCGAGCCATTCGACGTGATCGCTCGGGCCGACGTGGATGTTCTGCGGGGCGACCTCCACCTGACTCGTGACCGAGCGCGTCTTGGACAGTTTCTTCGAGACCAAGCGCTCGCGCTCGAGCATGTTCTTGAAATCGGAGTTGCCGCCGAAGTTGAGCTGATACGTGCGATCGAGCCGTACGCCGCGATCTCGAAAGAGACCGGCCAACACGCGGTGCACGATCGTCGCGCCCACCTGGCTCTTGATGTCATCGCCGATCAAGGGCAGGCGCGCCTGTTCGAAGCGGCGCCGCCAATCGGCATCCGACGCGATGAACACCGGAATGCAGTTGACGAATGCGCATCCCGCCTCGAGTGCGCGCAACGCATACCATTCCGTCGCTCGTTGAGAGCCTACGGGCAAATACGACACGAGGACGTCCGTACGAGTGTCGCGCAGGATCTCCGTGACGTTCGACTCGGATTGGGGCGATTCCTCGATCTCATCGCGCAGATAGATGCCGAGTCCGTCGAGCGTACGGCCGCGCTCCACCTTGACATCGAGATGGGGGATGTCGGCAAAAACGCGCGTGTTGTTCGGTTCGGCGAGGAGCGCTTCGGAGAGATCGCGGCCGACCTTTTTCGCGTTCACGTCGAACGCGCATGCGATCTCGACGTCGGAGATCGCGTATCGATCGATCACCGGGTTCATCAATCCCGGGATCACATCGTCGGGACTCGCGCCGCGATAGTAAGTCAGGCCCTGAACGAACGACGAGGCACAATTACCGGCGCCGACGATGCCGACGCGAACAGTGTTTGAGTTCAAAACGAATCTCCTTGATCGCAACGCAAGCGACTCATGCACGAAGCATGCAAACGTACAAACGTTGCGTTGCCAAAAGATTCTGAGTACCTCACGTGCACGAACGATCATGTAACGCATGCTGAAGCGTGTAACTTTTTTGCCTGGTGGGTGTCGCGCGTTCGACATAGACAAAAGGTTTGTACCTTCGCCCGCACCTCTCGCGTAGGCATCCGGCGACGCAACAACAACGGCACGTTTGTTGCTACTTACCTCCCCGTCGCATGTGCGTCGAATCGCTCGTCATCGAACCTGGTGTTGTCTCTCGTCAGTCGAGGCTCACCGAAGGAGAGCAGTGTGAGTACGGCAGAGAAGAGCAACGGTAAAGGAAACGGCAAGACGAGACGCGCCCAGCAGCTCGAATCGTTGCAGCCTCCTGTCGTCGTGTGCGGCGGCGCGGGTTTCCTTGGTGCTCATCTCTGTGCTCGGCTACTCGAGCAAGGCGAGCGAGTGATCTGTGTCGACAACTTCTGCACGAGCGCTGTCGATTCCGTCGAGCACCTTCTCTCGCATCCTCGCTTCGAGCTTCTGCATCGAGACGTGAGCGCGCTCGCGGAGGAGGAGATCGGCAACGCGAGCGTCATTTACAACCTGGCGTGCGCGGCCTCTCCAGTTCATTACCAGAGAAGCCCGCTCGACACGTTGTTCACGAGCGTACGTGGGATGGACAACGTGCTCGGTATCGCGAAGGGGTGCGGTGCGCGTGTCTTCCAGGCTTCGACGAGCGAGATCTACGGACATCCGACGATTCACCCGCAAACAGAGACCTATTGGGGCCACGTCAATACCGTCGGACCGCGGGCGTGCTACGACGAAGGCAAGCGTTGCGCGGAGACACTCTGCTTCATCTATCGAGAGGAGTACGGCGTTCCCGTGAGAATTGCGCGCATCTTCAATACGTATGGGCCCGGCATGCGCCTCAAGGACGGACGGGTCGTCATCAACTTCATTGTGCAGGCGCTCGCCGATGAGCCCATCACCGTGTACGGCGATGGCACTCAGACCCGCTCGTTCTGCTACGTCGACGATTTGCTCGACGGCATCCTTCGGCTCATGAGCCCACAAAGCGAGTTCGCTGGGCCCGTCAACTTGGGCAATCCCGCGGAGATCACGGTGCTCGAGTTGGCGGAGCAGATCGTTCGACTGACGGGCTCGCGCTCGAAGGTCGTGTTGAAGCCGCTGCCGAAGGACGATCCGCCGCGACGCCGCCCAGATATCTCGCTCGCGCGCGAGGCGCTCGGTTGGCAGCCGAAGACGAGCCTCGAGGCGGGACTGCAGATGACCATTCGCGACGTCGATCGACGTCTGCAAGAAGGAGATGAAACGTTGATGCCGAGCACGCAACTGAACGCAGCGTCCCGCGCACGCCTGGCTGGAGCGAACGCACTATGAGCGCCTGGATCGATCGCGACACCCGCATTCTCATCACCGGCGGTGCCGGATTCATCGGCGCCCATCTGGCAAATACGCTCATCGAACGCGGCCACACCGTGCGCGTGCTCGACAGCTTGAACAGTCAAGTGCACGGCACGAGGGCTGAGTGGCCCGCCTATCTGCATCCGGACGTCGAGCGACATCAGGCAGACGTTCGCGACCGCGACGGCCTGCGCAAAGCGCTGCTCGGTATCACGCACGTGTACCACCTTGCGGCCGCGGTCGGTGTGGGTCAGAGCATGTACGAGATCGAGCACTACACGGACGTGAATAATCGCGGCACCGCGATATTGCTCGAGGAACTGATGAAGCATCCCGTACAGCGCCTCGTAGTGGCATCGAGCATGAGCGTGTACGGCGAGGGCATGTATCGAGTGGGTCGCGCGATTCGCGAGCCGCAGCCGCGTTCGCGAGAGCAATTGAGTCGTGCGGAGTGGGATCTGCGCGATGGCGCCAATGTGCTCGAGCCCATGCCGACACCCGAAACGAAGCACACCGCGCCGTCCTCAGTCTACGCGCTTTCGAAGCTCGATCAGGAGCAGCTCTGTCTGATGTTCGGCGCTGCGTATCGGATTCCGACGGTCGCGCTCAGGTTCTTCAACGTGTACGGACCGCATCAGTCGCTTTCGAATCCTTACACGGGCGTGCTCGCGATCTTTGCCTCGCGCATCTTGAACGGCAATGCGCCACTCATCTTCGAGGACGGTTTGCAACAGCGCGACTTCGTGAGCGTATGGGATATCGCGCAAGCCTGTCGGCTCGCGTTGACGACCGACGCGACGGGTGAAGTGTTCAATATCGGCTCGGGCGAGCCACGGTCAGTGCTCGACGTCGCGCACAGCATCATCGGTGCACTGAACGCCTCGTGCGAGCCGGTCGTCACTGGCAAATATCGCATCGGCGACATTCGCCACTGTTTCGCGGACATCGATAAAGCACGTCGACTGCTCAAGTACGAACCGCGCGTCAACTTCGACGAAGGGCTGGTCGAGCTCGCCGAGTGGCTCGCGCAAACATCCGCGACTGACAACTTCCTCCACGCAGCGTCGGAGCTCGACCGCCGCGGTTTGACGATCTAGGGCCGCGCGAGCGAGCAGGAGGAATCTCCATATGACCGGATGCATTCTGATTACGGGTGGTGCCGGATTCGTCGGCACGAACGTCGCAAAGCGACTCGCGGGCGCGGGGCTGAAAGTCCGCATCTTGGACTCGCTCGCACGGGCAGGATCGGAAGAGAACATCGAGTGGCTGTGCGATGTCTTTCCCGACGGCATCGAGTTCGTCCGCGCCGATGTGCGAGATGCGAGTGCCGTGCGTGCGGCGATGGTCGGCGTGGAGCATGTCTACCACCTGGCCGCGCAAGTCGCCGTTACCACGAGCCTCATCGACCCGCGCACGGACTTTGAAGTCAATGCGGGTGGAACACTGAACGTGCTCGAGGCCATTCGCGAGAGCGAAACGCGACCGTCGCTCGTCTATTCGTCCACGAACAAGGTGTACGGCGGCCTGCCGGACATCGAAGTGGTGGAGGCGTCGACGCGCTACGTGCCGAAGGACGCGCACGTGCGCGAAGGCGGCATTCCGGAGGCGCGCTCGCTCGATTTCCACAGCCCGTATGGCTGCTCCAAGGGCGCAGCGGACCAGTACGTGCTCGACTACGCGCGGAGCTTCGGCCTAGACACAGTCGTCATGCGCATGAGTTGCATCTATGGGCCGCACCAGCACGGCAATGAGGACCAGGGCTGGGTTGCGCACTTCGTGCGTTGCGCGCTTGCCGATGCGCCGATCACGATCTACGGAGACGGTAAACAAGTGCGCGATGTGTTGTTCGTTCAGGACCTCGTGAATGCATTCGAGCTGGCGCGAACGAACATTGCGACGCTGAGCGGGCGCGCATTCAACCTCGGGGGCGGCGTCGACAACACTTCGAGCGTGTCGGAGCTGATCGCCGAAGTCGAGCGCATCACGGGCAGCGCAATGCAGGTCTCAATGGATGAGTGGCGGGTGGGCGATCAGCGCTATTACGTGTCGGACACTCGGCGCTTCGCTCAGGCGAGCGGCTGGCGTGCCAACGTGAGCGTGACGGAAGGGCTGCGCACGCTCGTGCGCTGGTTCGAGGATGTCGAAGGTGCAAAGGCGGTCGCACCGCGGCAGTCCTTCGCTCGCGTGGCCGCGGCAGGTGTGCCGCAACGATGAGCACGATTATGAATGTAGAGCCGTCCCACACCGGCAGTGCAATGGCGCGAGGGCAACAACATGCTGCCGTATTGGCGGGTCCGATGCAGACGCAGATCGAAACAATGCTGGTGCGAGAGCCGCAAGCGAGCGAAGTTCGTGTGCGGCTCGAAGGCTGCGGAGTCTGTGCGTCCAATCTTGCCGTCTGGGAAGGCCGGCCCTGGTTCGAGTATCCCCGCGAGGCGGGCGCGCCCGGACACGAAGGCTGGGGTGTGGTGGACGCGATGGGTCGCGATGTCGACGATCTGTCGATTGGCGAGCGAGTCGCGATGATCTCGGGTCACGCGTATGCCGACTTCGATGTCTCTTCGCGAGATTCGGTCGTCAAGTTACCGCACGAGCTGGATGACGTACCGTTCCCGGGTGAGCCGCTCGGATGCGTCATGAACATCTTCGAGCGTGCGCAGATCGAAGCGCATCATCGCGTCGCAATCGTCGGCGCGGGATTCTTGGGCGTGTTGTTGACGCAGCTCGCAACGCGGGTGGGCGCGCAGGTCGTCGTGCTCTCTCGACGCGCTTACGCGCTCGAGCTTGCGCGCAAGGTGGGAGCAATCGAAACGTTCTGCACGAGCGACGCGCATGCGGCGCGCGATCGAGCGTGGAGTGCGTCGGACGGACGCGGGTATGACCGCGTGATCGAAGCCGTCGGCAGTCAAGAAGCACTCGATCTCGCGAGCGCTTTGGCTGCAGAGTATGGGCGGCTCGTGATCGCGGGCTATCACCAGGATGGTCCGCGGCAGGTCGACATGCAGCAATGGAACTGGCGTGCGCTCGATGTCGTGAATGCGCATGAGCGCTCGCCCGCTCGCTACGTCCACGGTGTCGAGCAGGCCATTGCAGCCGTCCTCGAAGGAAGGATGGATCCGTTTCCGCTCATCACACATCAGCTCCCACTCACCTCTTTAGATGAGGCATTCGAGCTCACTCGCTCGCGACCCGACGGGTTCATGAAGGCGGTCGTGCGCATGGGGGGCGGATCGTGAGCGCGCAGCCCATTGTGCGCGAGAAGCGGGCGCGGGCACCGCGGTTGGGATTCGTCGGGCTCGGGTGGATCGGACGCAAGCGTCTCGATGCCATTGCGGGGCGTGAGGACGTTCGCGTGGCGGCGCTGTTCGATGCCGATACTGAACGGCTGGAATCCTCGGCTGCAGAGTACACGGACGCGATCGCTCATGAGCGCATCGACACACTCCTCGAGCGAGAGCTCGACGGCATCGTGATTGCGACGCCGAACGCGATGCACGCGAATCAAGCGGTCGCATGTCTCACCCGCGGAGTTCCCGTGTTCTGCCAAAAGCCGCTTGCAACTGACGCCGGCGACACTGCGCGCGTGATCGAGGCGGCGCGTCAGGCGGACAGACTGCTCGCAGTGGACTATAGCTATCGACACGTTCGCGGGATGGCCGAGCTGCGCGAGCGTATCGCCGCAGGCGATCTCGGCGCGATCCTCGCGATCGATCTCGAGTTCCACAACGCCTACGCACCGAACAAGCAATGGTGCTTCGACCGGGCGCGTTCAGGCGGGGGCTGCTTGCTCGATCTGGGCGTTCACCTGATCGATCTCGCGCTCTGGCTGCAGCATGCACCGCCGACGCGCGTGACCCGTAAACGCCTGTTCGCACAAGGACGTCCCGCGACTCGCGAGTCTGTCGAGGATCTCGCATTCATCGAGCTCGAGCAGGAAGGAGGCGGCCTCGTGCGCATCGCTTGCTCGTGGAATGCGCAGATCGGATGCGACGCGCAGATCGGCATGCAGCTCCACGGCACGCGCGGAGGCGCCGCTTGGCGCAACATCGACGGCTCGTTCTTGAACTTCAATCTCTGGCACTGCCGAGGCAATCAGCGAGAGTTGCTCGGAGCCTCGTACGATGATTGGGGCACCGGCGCGTTGTCGGCGTGGATCGATCGTCTCAACGTCGACTGCTCCTTCGACCCAAGCGCATTCGACATCCTTGCAGGCGCGCGACTCATCGACGAGGCGTACCACGGATGAAGGTGCTCATGACTGTAGACGCCGTGGGTGGCGTATGGACCTACGCACTCGAGCTGTGCCGAGCGCTCGCGGACTACGACGTGGACGTCGTCCTCGCAACGATGGGACCGCCTCCTTCCGAGGCGCAGCGCGGTCGCGCTAGCGCACTCCCTAACGTGACGCTGCACACCTCGAGCTACCGCCTCGAGTGGATGGATGATCCATGGAGCGATGTGGAGCGCGCGGGGGAGTGGCTGCAAACGCTCGAGATGAGAGAGAACGTCGACCTCGTTCATCTGAACGGCTACGCGCATGCGGCGCTGCCGTGGGGCAAACCGGTCGTGGTCGTCGCGCACTCCTGCGTGTACTCGTGGTGGCGCGCCGTGCACGGTACGCGCCCGCCGTCTACATGGGAACGATATCGAGACGCGGTAGAACGAGGTCTCGCGCTTGCAAGCGCGGTCGTCGCGCCGACGCATGCGTTCCTGCGTGAGCTTCGCCGCCATTACCGCTTCGACGCGTCGTCCCACGTTATCTATAACGCGCGCGCGCCGCACGCGCTTTTCCGCAAAGCGAATGCTCCGAAGGCACCTTTCATGTTCGCGAGCGGCAGAGTGTGGGACGAGGCAAAGAACCTTCGCACGCTCGACGTCGCGGCCCGACAGGTTCCGTGGCCGACGATCGTCGCCGGAGACACGCGGTCCCCGGACGGTCGGACGTACCCCACCGTTACGCTTCGATGCGTGGGTCGACAAAGTGAAGACGCGCTTGCGGACTATCTGCAACGCGCATCGATCTTCGTTCATCCAGCGCGGTACGAACCCTTCGGGCTCGCGGTGCTCGAAGCCGCACAGGCCGCCTGCGCGCTCGTCCTATCCGATCTCGAAACGCTGCGAGAGCTTTGGAGCGGCGCCGCGCTGTTCGTCGATGCGAGTGATCCGACAGAGATCGAGTGGGTCTTGCGCCGGTTGATCGATCGGCCAGAGGAGCGCGTCCGCCTCGGTGCACGCGCGCGCGAACGCGCCGCGATGATCTCGGCCGCCCGAATGGGTGAACACTATCTGGAGCTGTATCGCACGTCGATGCACCCGCCAACACGAGAGCGTTCTGTCGCATGAAGTTCGTCCTGTTCTATCACTCGCTCGTCTCCGATTGGAACCATGGCAATGCGCATTTTCTTCGCGGCGTCGCGAGCGAGCTCGTCGCGCGCGGCCATCGCGTAGACGTGTACGAACCCGAGGATGCGTGGAGCCGCAAGAATCTCATCGCGGATCAAGGTGAAGCGGCGTGCGAGGACGTTGCGCGCGTTTACCCGGAGCTCAGCTCGTCGTTCTACACGTTGGATACGCTCGACCTCGATCGTGCGCTCGATGGAGCGGATGGCGCGATCGTGCACGAGTGGAACGACCCGGAATTGATCAAGCGTGTCGGGCAGCACGCGCGCTATTCACGCTGCCGCGTGCTCTTTCATGACACCCATCACCGCAGCGTCACGGACGCGCGCGCGATGCAGGCGCTCGAGCTGAAGCACTACTCCGGTGTGCTCGCCTTCGGGCGAACGATCGCGGATGAGTACATCAATAATGGATGGACGCGGCTCGCATGGGTGTGGCACGAAGCCGCCGACACGCGCCGTTTTCGGCCGCTCGAGACGCGCGAGCCAGCAGGCGATCTCGTTTGGATTGGAAATTGGGGCGACGACGAGCGCACGGCGGAACTGAAGGAGTTTCTCATCGATCCGGTGCGCGATCTGCGGCTCAAGGCGCGAATACACGGTGTGCGTTACCCGGAACGGGCACTGGCAGCGCTCGACGCTGCGGGGATCGAGTACGGCGGGTGGATTGCCAACTATTGCGCGCCCGAAGCGTTCGCACGCTACCGGATGACGGTACATGTGCCGCGTCGTGCGTACGCCGATACGCTCGTTGGCGTGCCGACCATTCGCATGTTCGAAGCGCTGGCGTGCGGGATTCCGCTCGTCTCGGCGCCTTGGCACGACAGTGAGCATCTGTTTCGACCTGGCGAAGACTATCTGGTCGCACAGAATGGAAAACAGATGCGCGAATACATGCAGGCGATTCTCGCCGATCCTGCACTCGCCGCGAGTCTCGCACGCCACGGGCTCGAGACGATCGAGACGCGTCACACGTGCCGACACCGCGTGGATGAGCTGTTGAGCATCGTCGAAGGCCTCAACACGTCTCGAGATCGCATCGCGCAGCTCGACCGCTCACTTTCTCCCACGATGCGATCGAGCGCGTTTTCTGCCCGAGTCGGACAGGGGGCGGCATGAGCGGTGCGAAACCCACTTTGGCAATGTTCGGTTCGAGTCTCGTCTCCGCGTATTGGAATGGCGCAGCGACGTACTACCGCGGCATCCTGCACGCGTTGCACCAGTGCGGCGTCGACATCGTCTTCTACGAGCCCGATGCCTATCAACGCCAGCAGCATCGCGATATCCCGGATCCCGATTGGGCACGGGTCGTCGTTTATCCCGCAACGGACGCCGGGGTTCAGCGCGCACTCGAAGAGGCGCAGTCCGCGGACATCCTCGTGAAGGCGAGCGGCGTCGGCGTCTACGACGAGCTGCTAGAAGCGGAAGTGCCGCGGCTTGCAGGCGCGAGCACGACGACGATCTTTTGGGATGTCGATGCGCCGGCGACGCTCGAGCGGATGCGAGACAATCTGACGGATCCGTTCCGCGAACAGGTCGAACGGTACGATCTCGTGCTGACCTACGGTGGCGGTCCACCCGTCATCGATGAGTACCTCGAATTCGGCGCGCGCGCATGTGTGCCGATCTACAACGCGCTCGATCCAGCGACGCACTATCCGGTCGCTCACGATGAGCGTTTCGCGGGCGATCTCGCGTTCCTCGGCAATCGCTTGCCGGATCGGGAGGCCCGCGTACGCGAGTTCTTTCTGGCGCCGGCGCGACGCCTCGAGACTCATACGTTCGTGCTCGGCGGAAGCGGCTGGGGCGAAGGGATCGCACTTCCGCCGAACGTTCGCTACATCGGTCATGTCTACACGCGCGATCACAATGCATTCAACTGCTCGCCGCGCATGGTCATCAACATCAACCGAGACAGCATGGCAAAGACCGGTTATTCGCCGCCGACACGAGTCTTCGAGGCCGCGGGTGCAGCGGCCTGTTTGATCTGCGATGCGTGGGAGGGGATCGAAGCGTTCCTGGAGCCGGGGCGCGAGGTGTTGAGCGTCGAATCCGGGAACGATGTCGTCTCGCTCGTCGAGCGCACGAACCCGGACGAAGCGCGCCGAATCGGCGAGGCGGCGCGTGCACGCATCTTGTCCGAGCATACCTACGCGCACCGAGCGGCGCTCTTGCATCGCTTACTGCTGGATCGTCCTGCCGCAAGATCGCCATCCCTTGCGGAGCGGCAGAGGATTGGGGAGGGGGCACGATGAAAATCATCTTCATCGGCCTTGCCATTACATCCTCCTGGGGCAACGGTCATGCCACGACCTATCGCTCTTTGATCAAGGGACTGCATCGACAAGGTCATCGAGTGACGTTCTTGGAGCAGGACCAGCCTTGGTACGCCGACAATCGCGATGCGCCGGAGCTGCCGTATTGCGAGACGGGCCTGTACGAGCACGTCGATGACCTCAGAGCGAGATTCGCCGCGTCGATCAAGCATGCCGATGCGGTCATCGTGGGGTCCTACGTCCAAAGCGGCGCGGCTGTGATCGATTGGGTATTGAATGAGGCACACGGCGTGCGCGCGTTCTACGATATCGATACACCCGTGACGCTCTCCTGCTTGCGCAGCGACGCCTGCGAGTACTTGCGTGCGAATCAGATCGAATCGTTCGATCTGATGTTGAGCTTCACGGGTGGGCCGACGCTCACGAAGCTCGAGAATACCTACCGTGCTAAGCGCGCCGCCGCGCTCTACTGCAGCGTCGATACCGAGACCTATCGACCGCGCGAAATACGAAAGGACGTCGAGCTCGGTTACATGGGAACGTACAGCGCGGATCGACAGCCTGGGGTCGAGATGCTCCTCAACGAGCCAGCACGCGCCTTGCCCGAGCGCCGCTTCATGGTGGTCGGCGCGCAGTATCCGAAAGCGCTCTCGTGGCCGTCGAACGTGCACAGAGCGGAACATCTGCCGCCCGGGAAGCATCCCGAGTTCTATGGTCGTCAGCGTTGGACGTTGAATATCACGCGCGCGGACATGCGCGCCGCGGGGCACTCTCCGAGCGTCCGGTTGTTCGAAGCTGCGGCGTGCGGCACACCAATCGTGTCCGATGAATGGCCGGGGATCGACGATGTGCTCGAGCCAGGTGAGGAAGTGATGATCGCGCGTTCGTCTGAGGACGTCGTGCAGCTCCTTCGCGACGTCGATGCTGAGCGAGCGCGACGCATCGCCGAAGCGGCGCGTGCACGAGTGCTCTCGGCGCATAGCAGCGAGCGTCGTGCGCAGGAATTGGTGATGTACTTGCAGGAAGCACGACGCGGCGCCGCGCCCGTGCGCGACCGCACGCTGAAAGTCGCTACCCTTTAGCCCGGCTCGCGGAGGCGCCCAGATGTCGACGAATACGAATGATCTTCGCTCCGGCGATATCCGCCGGGAGATCGACGCACTCGGCCCGTGGTTTCACAATCTGCACCTGCCGGATGGTGTGCAGACTGCGCCCGGCCATCGGTTTGGTGATTTCCCCCGCTTCAAGTGGGAGCACGTCGCGCAAGCCGTGCCGCGGGATCTGTCGGGCTGGTCGGTGCTCGATATCGGTTGCAACGCAGGCTTTTACAGCATCGAGCTCGCGAGGCGCGGCGCGAATGTTCTCGGCATCGACGTCGAGCCTCTCTATCTACGTCAAGCGCGCTGGGCGGCCGAGCGCTGCGGGCTCTCGGATCGATTGCAGTTTGTTGAAGGACAGGTGTACGAGCTCGTGCGTGAGCGCCGCGAGTTCGACTTCGTCTGGTTTACGGGGGTGTTCTATCACCTGCGGTATCCGACGCTCGCGCTGGATCTCGTGCGTCGGCTGACGAAGCGCCTCATGATGTTCCAAACGATGACGACGCCGGGTGACGAGGTCTTGGACACACCTCGCGATCTGCCGCTCGATGAGCGTGAGGCGTTTCTCGACCCAGGCTGGCCGAAGATGGCGTTCATCGAGCACCGCGTCGCGGGCGATGGCACGAATTGGTGGGCACCGACGCACGCATGCGTCGAGGCGTTGCTGCGCTCAGCGAACTTCGAGGTCATCGACCGACCGGAGCACGAGTTCTACCTCTGCAAACCCGTCGCCGGAAAGACACCGGCGGATCTCGATCGGATCATGAGCCTCGTAGACGACGATGCACCGTCGCTCGGCGGCATGTGCAGTCCTTGAACTTTCGCGGGGACGCCTGGATAGGTGAGGTAAGTCTCTCGTTATCCCCGGACAGCAGTGCGCCGAGGCAGGGATCCATCTTCAAGCCTCGCAGCAGATATGTTTTTCGCAGGGGCGCAGTGACACAGTGACGCGGAGGTCAGAACACGGAAGATCTATTTCTCTCCGACCTCTGCGTCACCGCGCCTCTGCGCGAGTATTCTTCGCGAGCACGAAGTACTCTACCGGTCCTCGTCCTCATCGTCCTGCATGTCCTCGTCTTCCTCCAGCGCGTCCTCTTCGTCGATCTCGTCCGCTTCCGCCTCCAGCGTGCTTGCGCTGCGCGACGATCCGCCTTCGTCGGACGCGCCGATCGAGTTCTCTTCGGTGTCCTGCGTATCGACCGAGTCGCGACTTACGAACTTGTTGAATCGACTCTTACGTCCCGAAGCAGTTTTCTCTTGATAGAGAAACGCGAGCTGGTTCTCATCGAAGGTCTCGAAGAAGTCGTCCCAGCTCACTTCCTCCAGCGCTTCTTCAGGTTTGTTGAAATCGATCCGCAGTAGACCGGCTTTTCCAGGCGAGCTGCTCTCCGTCGACTTCACGACGGAGGGATGTCCATTTCTCGCTTCGATCCATTGACGTATGGCTTGATGATCAGTCGTGGCAATCGCGCGCGGCATGAGTCCTCCTTCTCCGACGGGTCGGAGCACGTGTATTCGATGCGAGTGGCGGAGCAAGTTATATGCCACGCGGACGAGCCGTGACGGCGATTGGGCCGAATCGGTCGACCTGCGCGGATGTGCACGCGGATTTGCAAGACGTGAAGAATCGCTTCAGCTCACGCGCCGAGGGTGGCGTGCGCGAGCTGCGTTTGCAGTCATTTACTCCACACTTCGGTTAGTCGCTATACTGACAACGTGCCCCGGCGCTTAGCATTCGATGCTGCAGCGCCGTGGGCGGCGCACAAGAAGAAGAGGACGCGAAGGACCATGCACGGGGCTCGTTACTACACTCCGCTCAAGATCGTGGGTTTTGTCGTCCTTGCGCTCATGGCGGTCGCGGTCATCTACTCGGCGTACATCACCGTAACGCACTGGACTGGGATCGGCGTCTAAACGCGGGGGCGCTGCGATGAACAAGAGACAAAGCCGGATCTTCGCCATCGCGTGTACCGCGATTACAGCGCTCGTGTTTCTCGGGATGACGGTCGAGAGCCACCGCCAGTTCGGCGAGCTCACGAATGCAGAGAACATCACGCCGGCCGTCGTCGCCGGTCAGGATGTCTGGCACAAGAACAATTGCATCAACTGCCACACGCTGTTCGGTGAAGGCGCCTATTACGCGCCGGATCTCACGAAGATCACACAGCTTCGTGGCGAGCAATACCTGCACGCATACATGAAGGATCCTGCGCGCTTCTATGACGAACAGGTGCATCGAAGGTTGATGCCGAAGCAGGACTTGAGCGATGAAGACATCACGAACCTGATCGCGTTTCTCGATTGGGTCAGCAAGGTGGACAATCAGGGTTGGCCTCCGCGGCCAATTCTCGTCACCGGCGCATCGATTCCGGGAACGGACCTCACAACAGAGCAGCAGGCTCATCCAGCGCAGCGTGAATCGCCGGGGCTGCCGCCCGGGGCACGACCGGTGACGAGCGGAAGCGATCCAGTCGCGCTTGGACAGGCACTGTTCAGAAGCGTGGCGCCTGCCTGCAATGCCTGTCACTCGATCGCGCCCGGCGTGAATATGGCGGGCCCGACTCTGCATGGCGTCGGCTCGCGCGCGGAAGCGCTCATTGGCTCCGGCGATTACAAGGGCTCCGCCTCCGACGTGAATGCCTATATCCGCGAGTCCATCGTGGCGCCGAATGCCTACATCGTTCCGGGACCGATGTACTCCGCGAACGGTCAGTCGTTCATGCCCAATACCTATGCAGAAGCGTTGACCCCGGAGCAGGTCGATCAGCTCGTCGCCTATCTCGCGACGCTGCGCTGAGATCGGGTTGAGTCACTCGCGCCTTTGAGACGGAGAACGAAATGAGATATCGCTCGCAGGCCGTGGCCTATTGGTACTTCGCGGTCGCGATGGTGTTGTTCGGCCTGCAACTCGTCTTCGGTCTGCTGTCAGCGGCGAAGTACTTGGGACCGGATCCGCTCCTCTACATCCTGCCGTTCGACGTGACGAAGGTGATCCATACGAATCTGCTCATCGTGTGGGTGCTGACTGGATTCATGGGCGCGACGTACTGGCTCGTCCCCGATGAGTCCCGAACCGAACTGCATAGCGTGAAGCTCGCGTATATCCAGCTCGGTCTGTGGGTGCTCATGGGCGTGACGGCCATCATTGGTTATCTCTTCCGCTATGGAACCGGCAACAAGCTGCTCGAGCAGCCGCTGCCGCACAAGATCGTGATCGTCATCGTGATGATCATGTTTCTGTACAACGTGGGGATGACGATCAAGAAGTCGGGCCGCTTCACGACCACGGAGGGCGTGCTTCTGCTCGGCATAGGATCGGCCGCCGTTCTCTACCTGCCTGCGCTGCTGCACTACGAGAACTACACGGTCTCGATCTTCTATCGCTGGTGGACGATTCATCTGTGGGTCGAAGGCGTGTGGGAGATGATCCAGGCCTCGTTCCTCGCGTACCTCCTGATTCGCCTCTCCGGCGCCGATCGTGAAGTGATGGAGAAGTGGCTCTACGTCATCGTAGGGTTGGTGTTCTTCGCGGGCATCATCGGCACCGCGCATCATTACTACTGGGTCGGCGTGCCGCATTTCTGGTTGCCGATCGGCGGATTCTTCAGCGCACTCGAGCCGGTCGCGCTCGTCGGGATGGCGATCTACGCATACAGCGCGTTTCGCCGCTCGGGGCTCGCGCACCCGAACGCGCTCGCGCTGCATTGGACGCTCGGCAGCGCGGTGTTCACGCTCTTCGGCGCAGGGCTGCTCGGCCTTGCGCACACCTGGCCGTCGGTCAACAAGTGGACGCACGGTACGCTGATCACGGCGATGCATGGTCACGCCGCGTTCTATGGCGCCTACGCGATGATCGTTCTCGCAATGATCAGCTACGCGCTGCCATCGATCACATCGAGGCACCGAGAGAAAGAGAGCGCGATCGGGTACTGGGCGTTCTGGCTACAGCTCGGCGGCATGTTCGGCATGACGATCTCATTCGCCACGGCCGGTATCGGTCAGGTCTATCTCGAGCGCATTCTGGGGCTGGGCTATCTGGACACACAGCTCAAGATTCAGGTGCACTTCGTCATGTTGATCCTGACGGCATCGGTTTTTGCAGCCGGCGTCGCACTGTTCATCTATGAGTTCTTCCGGCACGCGCCGCGTTTCGAGATCGTGAGCGATACGGATCCGATCGAGCGGGTCGACGTTCCGGCGACGCCGCCGTCGGGGCGCTATGCATGAGCGCACGATGAGCGCGCAGCCCGATGAGCGATCGAGCGAGTTCCGATCGGCGCCCGAGACGGAGCCCTACTATCTCCCGCACGGCAATGAGGTCGCGCTCTTCGAGCGCTGTCACGCGCGCAACTTGGCGGTCATGCTCAAGGGGCCGACCGGATGCGGCAAGACACGCTTCGTCGAGCATATGGCGTGGCGATTGCGCCGCCCGCTCGTAACGATCTCCTGTCACGACGATCTGGCGGCGAGCGATCTCATCGGTCGATTCCTGATTCGGCATGACGGTACGGTGTGGCAGGACGGACCGTTGACGCGCGCGGTTCGCGAAGGCGCCATCTGTTATCTCGACGAGATCGTAGAAGCGCGCCAAGACACGGTCGTCGTCTTGCATCCGCTCACCGATCATCGTCGCATGCTGCCGATCGACAAGACCGGGGAGACCATCGAAGCTGCACCCGGCTTTCAGCTCGTGATCTCCTATAACCCCGGCTACCAGCGCATGCTGAAAGATTTGAAGCCGAGCACGCGTCAGCGCTTCGTTGCGATCGAGTTCGATTTTCCGAGCGCGGAACGCGAGATCCGGATCGTGATGCGCGAGAGTGGAATCGACGAGGCGACGGCCCACACGCTCGTGACGCTTGCGCAGCGCCTGCGAGGGTTGCGCGATCGCGGGCTTGCGGAGGAACCGAGCACGCGCTTGCTCGTCGCCGCCGCCGCGCTGATCGCGAGCGGCATCTCGATCAAAGACGCGTGCCGCGTGGCGATCATCTCTCCATTGTCCGATGATCCGACGCTGATCGCCGCAATGAACGATCTCCTCGCTGCGAGCGTCGTCTGAAGTCACAGATCGGAACGACTTCGGAGTAATGCAGTGGCCGAAGCGGAAGATGTCCTTGTCGATGTCGCGCGGCATGCCACTGCGTTCGCGCAGCGTCTTTGGCAGCGCCACAGTGCATCCTCACGTCCCGAACTCGTCGCACTCGCGCACGTCGCGGAGCGGCTCACGCTGCTCACGACCGCCGTGTTTGGCGTCACGATGCCGCTTCGTGTCGCACAGCCTCCGCCGCCGATTACGTTTCTCACCCGTGTCTTTCGCCGCGCCTCACTGCCTAGAGCGCTCGATGCGATTCCGGCGACGGACGACGCCGCGATCTGGCTGCCGAGCCGATTGGATGCGAGGTCCGGCGTTCGCGACTATCGCTGCATGGCGTTACTGCAAGCTATGCGCGCTGCGCGAGGTGGCGCGACCTGGGTGCGCGCCGCAGCGGAAGAAGGTGTTTCGGATCTGTACTTGCTCCTCGAGGCCGCGAGCGCGGAGATGAAGTTAGCCAGTGTTCTGCCCGGCATGAGAACGGAGTTGGAGCGCTTCCGGCTTGACCTGCTCGATCGTCGGCCGCCGCTCAACGCCTTTGCGCCGTCTCGCCAGCGCCTCGAACACTTCGCACGCGAGGTCATGCGCGATCCGTCCGCCTGGGCCATGTCGTCACCGCGTGAGTCGATCGACCGCGCGATCGATTTGAGGAACGGCATCACCGCGGCCGAGACAGAACAGCTGTCTCGCCTTTACCTGGATCGCTGGATTGGAGAGTTCAAGCCGCGTGAGGGTGAGCAGAGCCGGACTGAAGAGATGCAACACGCGCCCTCAGATCCGCGCGAGCGTACTGCGCGCTCGGCACGGTTGCCGCGCCGACCGGAGATTCGCGAGGCGGAGGAAGACGAAGACGACTCGCAGATGGGCGCGTGGATGATCCAAACGGCACAGCCGCAGGAGCAAGCGGAGGATCCGATGGGCATGCAGCGGCCCGCGGATCGAGACGACGAAACGCCGGCCGAAGAATTCGCCGATGCATTTTCCGAGTTGCCGCAGGCGCGACTCGTGCGCTCGCCGGAGGCCGCGAAGGAGGTTCTCCTCTCCGATGACGCTCCGCCGCGCGCCGCGAACCCCAGTCTGCAGCGCGAGGGACAGAAGAACGGCACGCTGTCCTATCCGGAATGGGATTGGCGCGCCGGCGCGTATCGCACGCCTGGCGCGACCGTGCATGTGCTTGCGTGCGAGGACGGCCCGCTGTCCTGGGTTGAACACACACTGCGCACGCATCGCTCGCTCTGCGATTCGATTCGTCGCCACTTCGAGCAACTCCGGGCGCACCGGCAGCGCCAGCATCGGCAACTCGACGGCGACGAGATCGACTTGCAGGCGTATGTCGATGCGCACACCGACTTCCGCGCGGGTCGATCGATGTCGCAGGCGCTCTATCAATTGACGCGTGCCGTGCGCCGCGATCTTGCAGTGACACTGCTCGTCGACATCAGTGGCTCGACCGATGCTTGGGTCGATGCGCATCGGCGCATAGTCGATGTGGAGCGCGAGGCGCTGCTGTTCGTCTGTCTTGCGCTCGAGGGCCTGCGCGAACGCTACAATGTGCTCGCGTTCTCGGGCGTCGGTCCGAAGGGCGTGACGGTTCGCGAGCTGAAGCGCTTCGATGAACCTTATGGCGAGGCGATCGCGAAGCGTATCGCTTCACTCGAACCCGAGCGCTACACGCGGGTGGGCGCGGCGCTTCGGCACGTGACGGCGCTCTTGATGCGCGAGCCTGCGCGCAACCGACTTCTGATTCTGCTCTCGGACGGTAAGCCGAACGACGAAGACGAGTATGACGGTCGCTATGGCGTCGAGGACGCACGCCAAGCCGTCGTCGAGGCGCGCTTGCAAGGCATCAATTGCTTTTGTCTCACGGTCGATCGACACGCAGCCGCGTACTTGCCGCATGTGTTCGGCGCCCGCCAATATGCATTGTTGCAGAAGCCAGAATTGCTCCCCCGTGTCCTACTCGATTGGCTTCGAAGGTTGATCGGCGCGCAGTAGCGATGCCAACTCCAAGCCGAGCGCTCGATGATGTTGTCTGCCCCCAGCTCGCCAGAGTTCGTTCGCGCCATTCATCTAAAGGAGCGTCCCGCGTGGTTCCAGAGATCATTCGCTACAAGGTCACGGACGCAGCTGCTCCAGCATTCATTCGTGCGTACACCGATGCCGGAGAGATTTTGCAGCAGTCGCCACACTGTCTCGGCTATGAGCTGCTGCGCTCAGCGAAAGATCCGGAGCTCTTCTTACTGACGATTCATTGGGACTCAGCTGAAGTGCACCTGAACGGATTTCGCCGCTCGCCCCAGTTCCCGAAGTTCTTCGCGCTCATTAAGGCGTATGTCGGGAATATTCTGGAGATGGAGCACTACGTCGAGACCGGCGTGCAGTGGAGGGGACATTCCCCTTCGAGGAATGTCCCTCGGCAAATGGTGCACACCGCTCAGAAGGCTTAGGTGCCGCCAAACTGTGACTTACTTCCGTGTTCCAGATTCAGCGTTTGGCTTATGTATGGACCTAAGTAGCGGCCCAATACTTGGGTCCGACGAAGCGATGCTGATGCATCTGGAGCGTGTGAAATGAACCGATATCCGACTACCCAGTTGATGACAGTCGAAGAGGCTCAGCGCTTGTCGGACCTCGAGACCAGTCACGCGGAGAACGAGAAGCGCCGCCGCATGTGGGCAGCCCACAGCGTTGAGGCCATGATGTCGCAGACCGTAAGCGACGAATCGCTCGACAAAATGGAATCTCTTCGCCTGCGCAAATAGGATTTTCTTGGTCGGCCCGTGTTCAACACGGGCCCCAATTCTTCTAGATCGGCCGGCCAATGGTTCCGACAAGGCCGACACTTCCTACTTCCCTGTAGGTCGGCCGACCAATGTTCCCGACAAGGCCCACACTTCCTACTTCCCTGTAGGTCGGACTTTTTATTCCGACACCTCTCGATCCGCTCACTCCGCAGGCTGGCCTTCGCCAAGCCGAATATTGATCGGATAAATTCCGCCTACATGAATGAATGCGACATAACCGCTCGACGTCGCTTCGCTCAGGACCGCGCACATCCTGCTCGCCGGCTGTTTCGTCTCCGGCTAAGATGATTCGACGCCCGAGCGCAATTTCGAATAAGAGAATCAACTCGCCTGAACAAGACAGCGGCGGCAAGGGAGGCTGGG
>JBIQKP010000066.1:0-8383 GCA_044506405.1 Lysobacterales bacterium
TAGCGCGCATACGGCGATAGCGTGTGCGTCGCATAAGAGATGCTGAACGCGCCGCCGCGCTCGAAGATGCGGCTCGTGAAAGCGGCGGAGAGCATGCCGGGCGCCGCTTCGATGGCATCGAGCTTGCGATCGATCACCGCATGACCGCTCGAATCGAGCTCGCCCTCGAACACATCCTGCGGGTCGCTCGCGAACTCGCGGGCCGGATCTTCGAACACGAAATCCGCGTTGCGATCGAAGCGCGTCGTCGCCGGTCGAAGCCGGAGTTTTACGTCCGCCTTGAGTCCGGCGGCCGTCGCGCCGTTCAACCATTGGCCGAACAACGTGCCCTGGATGCGAAGCGGGTCGTCGCACGCTGAAGCACTCCGCGTGCAGTCAGGGTTGCTCGCGCGCAAGACGCCGGCTTCGTCGCGCTTCAGGTCGAGCGCGACCTTGAGCCGATTCGGCATGACGGTTTCGATCTTGATCGGCTTCGTGAACGACGTTCCGCCCAACGTCGCTTTCGCACTCCAGTTCCCGGTGGGCGCGCTCTCCGATGTCTTCATCGTGAACGTGTAGAAGCCATTCACCGGCTTCGTGTTCACGAGCGTTTGCGTGAGCTGCGACTGCGGATTGAAAAGCTCCATCGTGACCGGATGATTCGCAGGGAGCGTGCCGTCCTTGTCTTGCAGCACGAACGTGAGATGAATGTCGTCGCCCGGGCGCCAGACGCCACGCTCGCCATAAATATGTCCTTTGATGCCCTTCGCGACATGCTCACCGCCGACATCGAAATGGCTGACGGGCAGCGCGACACCCTGCTGGACTTTCAAATAGCCCTTCTGCCCGCGCCGATCCGCGACGAAGGTGAACGGCGTTTCCTTCAGCGAGAACGATGCGAGACCTTTCGCGTCGGTCTCGAAGCTCGCGAGCTTTTGTCGCTGGAAGTTGAGTGCATCGATTCGCACGCCGGCGAGCGGCTCGGCGGTGCGCAAGTCCGTCGCCGCGACGATCCAGTTGCCGCGCTGATCTTTCTTCGCGAGCAGTCCGAGATTCGAGACGAGCAGATTCCGGGCGTCCTTCGTCGTGTGCTGACTGTAGGCGTAATAGGCATCCTTGCAGGGATTGTCGCGATCGGACCAGTTCGAACCGTCGTGAATGCCAAAGTATTCTTCGACGTAGTGCCAGTTGCTCTCGTCATCTAGATCCTGCGCATCCAAATCGACGAGCGCGCGTTCCTCGGCGGGGGCGGCACCTTCGCACGCGAAGATCGAGCTGTCCCTGTTGATCGCGATGCTGAGCCGGACGAGACCGTCCGGATACTTTTTCAGAAGCTCGGTGACATCCAGGCTATAGCGGTTCCAAGTGGAAAGATCCGCGGCATTCAACGGGATCGTCTTGCGCCAAAGATTCCGGCCGACGCGGCCGAGCTCGTACGAGCCGTCGAGCCCGTTGACCTGCAGGAACTGCGTCAAGTTGTCGTCGTAAACGCGAAACGCCGTGACGCGCACACTGCGCACGCCCACCGCCTCGAACGGTACGGTCAGTGTCTTCGCTTCCGGCAGGATCGTGCCGGTCCCCACGAACTTCACCTGCGGCTTCGTGCTCGAGAACACAACCGGGTACGACGCGGTCGTTTCGAGCACCCGGCCGAAACGATTGCGAATGCCGCGCTCGATCGTGAGTGTGAGCGGTCCCTCGGTCGCACGATCCGAATACACGCGCAACACGTTACCGTCGATGCGCGTGCTGGGGTTACCGTCGCTCAGGCGCACCAATCCCTTGAAGTCTTGCTCGCGCGCGAGCGCATCCGAAAAGTACACGCCGATGTAGCGTTGACCGTTCTCTTCTTTCGCCGAGACCTGCGTGATGATGAAGCGATCGAGTGCCGGCACCGTGAGCTCGGCTTGGCCTTCGCTCGTCGCGCCGATCGGCGTGCCCTTCCAACTCACGCGTAAGGTCTGGTCCTGCTCATCGCGCGCGAGTCCGCGCAGCACGAACTCATGGCGCTGCCCGTCTGCAGCATGCGTCCAATCGATCGGGAGCGATCGGTCGCGATACGTCGCCGTGATGAGTTGCTCGACTTTCTCGCGCGCCTCGAGATCGGACGTCATGAGGACGCCGGCGACGCGCATCGAGCGCTCGTGCTCGGGGTCGTTCGTCAGACCGCCGAGCGAGACTTCGAACTCAGGGCGTTTGACGTCGACGTCGAATTGAAACGGACGGAGCGTCGTCGGCACACCGATCAGTCCGACGGGCTTGATCGAAACGCGATAGGTCGTGGCAGGCGCGAGCTCGCGGCGCGGCGTGAAGACGATCTCGCGTGCGCTCGTGAAGGACACCGCGCCATCGACGCTCGGTTCGATCGCAAAGGTGGCCGAAGCGTCTTTGCCTATGCGGTCCGCGCCCGCCACATCCGTTGCGAACACGACACGGATCGTCGAACGGCGCGAGATGACGCCGGTCGTATGCGACTCCAGGAGCTGACCCCAGAGCGGATCGGGACGCGCGAGCTCGCTCCGTTCGGTTTTCGTCCCGCCGCACGCGGCGAGGCCAAAGAGAAGAACGATGCCGCACAGTAGGGGCAACGCCGCGCGATGAGGCACGGCACGTACGATGTTGAGCACGAAAAGACCTCTAAAGAGACGCTGCGGCCACTTTTCCGCGCGTCGTTACATTGTCCCGCAATCACGGATGCGAGCAGCGGGAATCGTGCACCCGCAGTGATCGATCGTGGCGAATTATGGCTTAAGGACGGGTGAACGTGCGGACGTGTCAGGGTGTGGACGTCCGCTCAGCGGGGGTTTTGACGCTGACGCGTTTACACCGTTGCTCGTCGAGCCGATCGCAAGATCAGGCGGCGCAGACGCGATCCCAGAAGCGCTGCGCTTCGCCTTTGCGGCCGCGGTCCATGAGATAGGTATATCCGGCGCCGCCTGCGTCGTCGACCATCTGGGCGTCATGCTCCGCGGCCAGCTGCAGGTACTGCAGGCCCTGCTCGTCACCGAACTGGAGCAAGAGCTTGCCCAAGAGCAGTTGCGCCTTCGCCATCTTCGGGTCGCGAGTGATGAGGTACTGAAGCTCTTCGATCGCGCGCGCATGCTCGCCCACTTCGAGCACGAGCAGCGCCTTCTGCCACAGATCTTCCGGGCTCATGTCGGCAGGCGCGTTCCGATCGTACTCCGCAATTTTCCAGCGCAGCTCGGAGATCGCCTTGTGGCGCTGGCGCCAGAACGCACCGTTCTCCTTGCGCCACATGTCATCGCACCATTTGAGCATCTTCGGCCCGTCCTGCCCGAACAACGAGAGCGAGCTGCGATCGGCTGCGTACGTGGGCGGTGCAGGCAGGATATTCAAGGCTTCGAAGCGTTCGCCGAGACTCGGATGCGTGTCGCCGGCAACGGGCAACGTGCGCAGGCTTCGATCGAGCCAATCCTGCCGCGACCACTGCTTGAGCGCCAATCCGAACGCGCGCGGCATCATCGAGTACGGCGGATACGGCGGTTCCGGCGCGGTCTCCACCTGGCTCATGAAGCGCGGCCAAAACTCCTCTTCGAGGAAGCGGCGCATGAGCGCGATCTTCGTGAGCGCGTTCGCCACCGCGCCGGGATGTGTCGCGCGTGCGGCGGCACGATCGGCCTTGTACTCGAGGGTGCGCGCGAGCACGAACGCATACGCTTGAAAGTAGGCGGCGTACCAACCGAAGAACTTGCCGAGCGCCCGATCGATCGCATTCGTCGGTTTAGCAAACTTCTGCTGCACGAGACCCCAAGCAACACGCTGACGATAGAGCCAGGCGACGACGCGATCATGTTCGCCGCCAAGGTGGCCGATCTCATGCGCCAGGAGGGCCTTCAGCTCTGCGATGGAGAGCGCCGCGAGCAACGGGATGCCAATCTGGAGATGATTCTGGAACCCGCCGAACACGCCCCATCGAGGCACTTGATGCAGTTTCGCTTCGAACGACCCATCGAGCGTGACGGATTCGATCCACGCCGCGCACGTTTCGTTCTTTCTCGTGTACGACATGCGCTCGACGACATCGTCGATGGCATCGAACAAGGCAGGCGCATCTTCGTAAGTGACTTCGCGGCCGCCCGGTACGAGGCCCGGCACCAGGAGCGCACGGACGACGGCAACGATTCCCGCAGCGGATACGCCGAGCAACAGCACGGGCACGAAGGGCCCGCGGCCGACGGTGAACAATGAATAGAGGAGACTGATGAGACCGGTGAGCGCACCGATCAAGAGAATGAGGAGCGGCAGGAAGCCGAGCGCTGTTACGAGGCCGACCTTGCCGAGATGCAGTTGCGGATTGTCATCCGCCTCGCGCTCGAGCCGCCCAATCAGGATGGAAACATCATTGCTATCCACGGGTCACTTCCATCATCTGCTGCCCTTCTCGCGTCCTTCGCTGGCTGCCGCCCTGTCTGCGCGGGTCCCCACGACCGACCGCGCCGGGCAGATTACGTCGCACCGATGGCGTCACAGTTTGAACCAGTTCTCACTTTTGGAGGGGTCAGGCGATTCATGAGCGTCGGTTCGAGCACTGGCGTAGGGACGCTCGTCATTTCGAGCCCCGCTTCGTCGCGGCGCCTCAAAGCAAGGGCTTGATCGGCATGAGCTGCCAGAACGAAGACCGAGCTCGCTTGAAGAAAGAGGCGAACCGGTCGGGATCGTCCTTGGCCGCATTCCAGCTATTCGCCGGTGACATGTCCGTTCGGATCGCAGCGGCCACCCTCGCCGCCTGGCGCGCGTCGTGGACGACGACGCCGACCTCGGTGTTCAGGTTCTCTGAGCGCGGATCCAGGTTGTAGGTGCCTATGAACACGACTGATTCGTCGACGACCATCGTCTTCGCATGCAGCGCGAAGATGGGCGCTTCTTCGCGCAGTGCCGCATAGCGCTGCATGATCGATCGCTGAACTTCCGGATCGGGCCTGTACTCGTAGATCTCGATTCCAAGCTTCAAGAGCGACTCGCGCTGATTGCGATAGCCGCTGAACGCTTGGAGGTTGTCGGTCGATGCGAGCGAGTTCGTGTGAATGCGCACGCGCACGCCGCGCTTGCGTACGCCCTCGAACAGGGCGAAGGCCGGATCCGAGAGCACCAAATAAGGCGACTGAATCAGCACGTCGTGCTTCGCGCTTTCGAGCAGCGCCGCCAGGGCCGCGGTTGCGAGCCCGCCGCCCGCCAAGCCTTCGTCCGCCGAATTCTTGCCCGGCTCATCGCTGATGAACTCGACACGGCCCCAAGTCAATTCTTTGGCCAGCGCCGGAAACACCGTCGGAATCGACGCGATCGCGTCGCGGATCTCCGGTGCGAAGTTCTCTTCTAGATTGGCGTACGAATGCATCTCTCGATACACGTGCTGGACGAGCCGGTCACTCACCTGCACGTTCGCTTTGAGGAGACCGACACCGTCGTACAGCGTTTCGACTGGCTCGGCGAGGCCGCTGGACCAGAAGCGCTCGAAGCTCGCGCGCATCGGGCCCACCGCGGATCCCAGCACGAGGGCATCGCGATCTCTGAAGTTGTACTCGTGATCGAAATCGAAATACTCGTCGGCCATGTTGCGCCCACCCGTGATTGCAAGCTGACCATCGACGATGAACGTCTTGTCGTGCATGCGCTGATTCACGCCGCGAAAGTCGCTGATGATGTTGAGAATGCGCTTTCGCCACGGCACACCGACCGAGTGCACGGGGTTGTAGATGCGGATGTCGATATTCGGATGCTTCGCGAGCGCGAGCAAAGTCTCATCGGGTGCGCTCATGAGGAGATCGTCGACGATGACGCGCACTTTCACGCCGCGATCAGCGGCTCGCAGCAACGACTCGGAAGCAAGAATGCCGATGTTGTCGGTACTCCAGATGAAGTACTGCACCTCGATACTCGAACGGGCGTGATCGGTCAGCCACGCCCGCGCGAGCAACGCCTCCTCACCTTTCTCGAGCACGTACACGCCCGTCGCACCCGGGTGCGCGGCGATCTGCTGATCGATGAATGCACGTGCATCGAACGCGTCGCTCGCCTGAAGCGACGACGCGACCGAAGAGAGCAGAAGTGCGATGAGGACGCGGATCATGGCACACGAGATTACGTCGGCTCATGGCGCGAGCGGCTGAACTGGGTCTCAAACACTGAACAAGGAGCGAGGGCCTCGCAGATAGATGCACTAGCGACGTCAAGAAGCCCTCCGGCAAGCGGGCCGAGCTTCATCGTCGGCGCAGCTCGGCCTTCCATCCCGTTGCGCGGGACCTTTCCGTCCGTTGACGCATTTGACTCGCAAGTAAAGAGCGAGAAGAAGCGCGTGGAAGCCGTTCTGGTCAGTATCGGTTACGTGATGATTGCTGCCACTGCCATCCCGCTCGTTCGGGCGGATGCCTGGTGGATACGCGTGTTCGACTTTCCGCGTTTGCAGGTCGCCCTCGTGCTCATCCTGACGTTCATCGTTTACTTATGGGTGCGAGAAGACCCGAGCATCGCGGATCAGATCTTCTTAGGCCTGTTGACGCTCGCGGTCGCGTATCAAGCCTATCGCATGTACCCGTACACGCCGCTTTGCCGTAAGCAAGTGCAAGCGAGCGAAGCAGCCGCGCCAGAGCGCACGATCAGTCTCTTGATCTCGAACGTGCAGATGACGAATCGCAATGCACGCGTGCTTCGGCGACTGATCGAAGAGCACGATCCCGACATCATCCTCACGGTCGAGACGGACCGCTGGTGGGAGGAAGCCCTCGCGGATCTCGAACGCACGCATCCGCATGTCGTCAGGCAAGTGCAAGACAATACCTATGGAATGCTGTTGCACAGCCGACTCGAGCTGAGCGAGGTACGCGTCGAGTTTCTCGTCGAAGACGATATCCCTTCGATTCACACCAAGGTGAAACTCAGATCGGGTTCCAAAGTGGAGCTGCACTGCTTGCATCCGCGTCCGCCGGCACCGCAGGAAAGCGATCGCACGACGGAGCGCGACGCCGAGCTCTTGATCGTTGCGAAACAGCTCAAAGACAAGGATGCGCGCGCACTCGTCGCGGGCGACTTGAACGATGTCGCCTGGTCGCGCACGAACGGTCTATTCCAATCGATCAGTGGCTTGCTGGACCCGCGAGTCGGCCGCGGCTTCTATCACACCTTCAATGCGAACTGGCCGTTGATCCGCTTTCCGCTCGATCACGTCTTCAGCTCGCGGCATTTTCGGCTGGTCGAGTTCAAGCGGCTGACGCACTGCGGCTCGGATCATTTCCCTGTCTTCGTCAAACTCTCGCTCGAGCCTGATGCGAAGCACGAGCAGGAACACCCTCAAGCGACGCCAGAAGAAAAGCAGGAAGCGGACGAGAAAGTCGAGAAGGTGACGACGGACGCAAAGTCGCTCGGATGGGCGGTGCACAAGCGACTACGTGCAATCGCGCACGGATTGCAATAAGTTATCTACCGAGTCCCCGATCGTGGGTTGCGTATCGAGCGCGCCGCTCGACGCGCGTACGCTAGTCAGGTCTCAGTCGAGGGTGCAGAGACGCGTATGCGGCAAGTCGCTTGGGTCTTCGCGAATGTCATGCTGCTCTCGGCAGGCATGAGTGCGTCCGCACAGACCCTCGAGCTGTGGCCAGGCCCTGCCCCAGGCTCGGAGAAGTGGACCCAGAGCGAAACCACGGTGACCGATACCCCACTCGGCACCGTCGTGTTCAACGTCGTCACCCCCACGATCACCGCCTATCTGCCGGAGAAGTCCGAAGCCAGCGGAACCGCCGTCATCATCGCGCCTGGCGGTGCGTTCGTTGCCCTTGCGATGGATCTCGAAGGCCGCAACGTTGCAACGTGGCTGCAGAAGAGAGGCATTGCAGCATTCGTCCTCAAGTATCGAATCGTAGAGAAGCGCGGCGAAGGCATTCCGGCCGGCATGAACATGGACGAAGTCAGTCGCTTCGGCATCGCCGACGGCATTCGTGCGATCGAATTGGTGCGCGAACGCGCGGCGGAATTTGGAGTCGCACCGGACCGCATCGGCTTTCTTGGGTTCTCCGCTGGTGCAATGGTCGCAAGCGGCACGGCGCTCAACCCCAGTGTGGAGGCGCGCCCGAACTTCGTCGCGCTACTCTATGGTGCACCGTTCGGCAAAATGCCCCAGATTCCGAAACAACTTCCCCCGCTTTTTCTTGCCTGGGCACAGAACGATGACGTGGCGCTCGAGCCGATCGTCCGCTTTCACGAGGCACTCGAGACGGCCGGTCATCGTCCCGAGGTGCACGTCTTCTCCTCGGGTGGGCATGGCTTCGGCATGAAGAAGCAAGGCACGAGCAGCGATTACTGGATCGATGCTTTTTACTATTGGCTCGAAGCGCAGCGACTCACGACGCGGAAATCTCGCTAGCGCTCGGCGCGTGGGACGAGTTCGCGCAGC
>JBIQKP010000066.1:8483-11819 GCA_044506405.1 Lysobacterales bacterium
GCAATGCGAGCATGGCCGCGAGCGTCGGCATCAAAGTCGATGTCGATGCTTAGCTGTTCGAACAGAACGTACTGTTCGCGCGTATCACGTTGAATGCGAGGCGTGCCCCTCACGAATGAGTTGTTAGCCAGCCACGCGTCGTGCGCGCGCTTTTATCGCCGCACACCTCAGATCCGTCGGCACTGCGACCAATAGGACCAAAGGCATGCGGAGCCCGTCGTCATATTGTCTGACAACTAGCAAAGAACGACTGTTGTTGCCTGCTCGCGATGGCGAATTGCCACAGCGCCCACTCGCACGGATCAACTCATCTGAGCGCGCACCCTTGCCAAGATGACGCACGTTTGCAGAGCAAATCCTGAACGCGCGTGAGATTGCGCCACGCACTCGGAGGCGCCTCGGCATTCGACATGAGTTCATGGGCTCGCAGCCAAGCAGTTTGGGCGGCCGGCAATGCGTCCTCTGCTAGCCGAACTTCGGCGAGGACAACATAGGCGCCTGCATGGCGCATGTGCGGTTCCGTGTACACTCGGTCCGCCATCTCAACGGCGTGCTGCGCATGTGTCGCGGCTATGGGATCGTTGGTCGCGACTCCAAGCCGCGCGACGTTCG
This sequence comes from Lysobacterales bacterium, assembly GCA_044506405.1. Classification (GTDB taxonomy): domain Bacteria; phylum Pseudomonadota; class Gammaproteobacteria; order Steroidobacterales; family Steroidobacteraceae; genus Steroidobacter. The sequence goes on from JBIQKP010000066.1 coordinate 9,096, forward strand.
TCAATGCAACGACGATCATCGGATGATCGCCGCGCAGGAGTTTGCGGCGCATCTCCAACGATTCGCGATGCAACTGCAGCGCGGCTGGAATGTCGTCGCGCTCTTCTTCGAGCAGGGCCCGGTTGTTCAATAAGAACGCGAGATCCGGATTGCCTTGCGGGAATAGCTTCAAGTACGCCGCTTGCGCTTCGCGATACAGCGCATCGGCGCGATCCAAGTCTTCGAGTCCATGCGCCGTATGCGCAAGATTGCTGAGCAGATTTGCTCCATCCAAGGTGTCCTCTCGTCCCTGGAGTTGCAGCGCTTTCTGGGCCTCGAGGAATAATTCGTCTGCCGCGAGATAATTCTCTTGCATCAAATACAGGTTGCCGAGATTGCCCACCATCGAGATGTACAGCGGATCCTTCTGCATACGCCGCGCCTGCATCGTGGCGATACCTTGTTTGTAAAGCGCGATCGCCTCCTCCGCCCGCCCTTGTTCGAAACGCAGCCCCGCCACGCCTTCAAACACACGCAGCGTTCGGATATCGGTCGCGCCGAACTCTTGTTTACTTTCACGTAGCGCGCGCGTTAGCTGTTGCTCAGCCTCAGCGAGACGATAGCGGCTGAGCATGCTGTAGCCGATCGAGAAGCGTACTTGCGCCGACAGATCTGGGCGTTCACCGAAGCGCTCATCGATAAACGGGATGGATTGGTCCAACGCCTCACTCAAGGTGAGCTCATGCCCCGTATTGAATGGATCTGATAGCTGTAACACTTCCACCAAGAATTCATTCATCGACTCGGCATCCGTCGCGGCGCGCTGCGCAATGTTCGCCTGCCACAGCGCAACGCCCGCTGCGGCGAGGATGGCGAAGGCCGCAACACTCACGATGGCACTTGCTGCTCGATGCCGACCGACGAACTTGCGCACGCGATACAGCGATGAATCAGGATGCGCACTGATCGGCTCGCCCGACAGCAATCGTTCGATATCGTCAGCGAGCGCGCGCGCGGACTCATAGCGCCGCTCGGCATCTTTGTGCATGCCCTTTGCGACGATGAGTTCCAGTTCCGGCGAGATTTGACGAATGCGCCAATTGCGCTGCGCAGCGGGCATGCCCGAGCGTTGCAGCGCGCCGATGAGCGAATCTGGATTCGAGTCGCACACGCGCCGCTCGGCTTCCGCCGGCGTGAGCTGTGCGAGATCATAAGGACGCACGCCTGCAAGGAGCTGATACAGCACGACGCCGAGCGAGTAGACATCGGATCGAGTCGTGAGCGGCTGGCGCCGCACTTGCTCGGGGCTCGCATAGGCGGGGGTCATGGCCGTCAACACGGTTGCACCATCTATTGGCGCTTCCTCCAAGGTTCGAGCAATGCCGAAGTCCAGCAGTCGCGGCTCACCATCTGCAGTCACCAGAATGTTCTCGGGTTTGAGATCGCGATGAATGATCAGGTGTCGATGCGCCTCTTCGACGCCATCGCAGACTTTGCGAAATAGCTGCAGACGCGCAGGCACCTCGAGCGCGTGTTGATCGCAGTACTCGTTCAACGACTGGCCCTCGACCAGTTCCATCACGAGATATGGCAATCCATTCGACGTCGTACCGCCGTCGAGAATGCGCGCGATGTTCGGATGATTCAGGCGTGCGAGCAGCGTGCGTTCGTTCTCGAAGCGCTCGATCAGCTTGCGGCGCAGCCCCGTCGCGCATCGCAAATGCAGTGGCCGGATGAGCTTGATGGCGACTTGTTGCTCGTAGGCATGATCGGCGCGCTTCGCTAAGTAAACGACCCCCATGCCACCGGCGTCGAGCAAACGCACCAGTTCGTAGCTGCCGATGCGCTCGCCCGGCTGGGGCACTGCATCTGCAAACTCTAGCGGCGATGACTCCAGGAACTCGTCATCGAGCTGCGCTTCGGCGTCGATCAGGCGTTGAACGCGTTGATGGATCCAGGCGGGTAGATGCTGTTGATCGAGCCAAGCCGCCCGCTCGCTTTTTGGCTGCTCGAGCACTCGCTCGAACAGACTCAGAATCTGCGCTTCATCCGATGCTTTCATGAACTGTTACTCAACATCGCGCGATCACATTGCTTAGACTTTTGCCGTGAGTGCCCCACTGACCCAACTGCTTTCTTCTTGGCGCAACGGCGACTTGAGTGCGCGTGACGCGCTGATCAGCGCCGTCTACCCGCAGCTGCGCGCGCTTGCCGGATCGCAACTCGCGCGTGAACGGCCTAACCATACCTTGCAACCGACCGCATTGGTCAACGAAGCATTTCTCAAGCTTGCGAGCAGCGCTGGCATCGACTGGCAGGATCGCGCCCACTTTGTCGGAATTCTTGCCAAACTGATGCGCGAGATCCTCGTGGACCACGCTCGACGCAAGCGCGCTTCGAAACGAGATGGCGGCATACAGATCACTTTCAGCGGTATCGATCTGCCCGATACCGGTGCAGACATGGATCTCGAAAACTTGGACGCCGTGTTGAATCGGCTCGAAGCCATCGATCCGGACAAAAGCAAGATTGTCGAACTTCGCTACTTCGGTGGACTGAGCATCGAGGAAACCGCCGAAGCCCTCGAGCTGTCGCCGGCCACGGTGAAACGTCATTGGCAGGCCGCACGCGTGTGGTTGCACGATGCGCTCCAGAGCACACATCACCCGTGACTTCAGTGCCTGTGTAAACGTTCTTTGCTGTTGTCACGCGCAAGCTTCGCAAGGCGCCCTCTTCGATCACCTC
>JBIQKP010000066.1:11919-19130 GCA_044506405.1 Lysobacterales bacterium
CGTTCTTTGCTGTTGTCACGCGCAAGCTTCGCAAGGCGCCCTCTTCGATCACCTCCTCGTCGATCACCTCCTCTTCGATCACCTCTCCTTAGGGAGAGGTCGCGAGCGTCCGCGGCGGGTGAGGATTCGCAATCAAGATCGCGAGCGGCGAGGTGTTTCGCCGCTCGCGATAGCCGATCAATGAACCACGCGTCGACGCCGCACCAGCAATGGCAGCAGGGCAAGCAAACTCAGCACACCGAAGCTGCCGCCACCGCTCTTGCGGCCAGGCGGACTCGCACCGGTCCCACCGCCATTGTTTGCGCCGCTCCCTGCACCACCATTGCCAGCACCGTTGCCACCACCGTCGCCACCACCGGCGCCATCGCCTGCGCCGCCGCCGGGCGGTTGCGATGAGGCGCCCGCGAACTCGTAGTCATCGACTTGTCCAGGCGTCGTAGTGCCCTCGCGAACCTCTTCGATGGGACTGCCGTCATCATCGAACCTCGTCAACGTGAGCTTGTACGGACCCTCGCCCGTGCCGAGCAATTGAATGTCGTAGTCGTCTTCCGGCAGCACCAACAGCCAACCGAACGTACCGTCTTCGTGCGGTGTCGAGAAACTGTGAATGCCCGTGTCCAGTTCTTGAACGAACACTTGCCCACCTCGCGTCTCGACACGTTGGCCTTTGGAGTTGGTCGCGAGAATGTCGACCGGGCTTTGCGTTCTCACCGTGACGGCATCGGGGAAGGCGGGACAACTCGGCGGCAGCACCTCGGCACCGCAATCTTTGACGAGCGGATTCAGGAAATCGTCGATATTGTCTGGATACAAGCCCTCGAAAGCGCATCCTTCCGTGCCTTGCACAATCGGAGAGCCGGGGAAGCGGTCGACCGGCGTACGGTAGTACCAGCCGTGATCTTGCGTGCCTTGGAGAAATCCGCCGTCGGTATGCCCGCCAACTTCTCTGCGTCCGCGTTGGGTTTGCTCATCGGCGTCCGCGGGCGACCATGTCGGTGTGCCGTGAACGATGATGCCCGTCTCGTGATAGTTAGTGCCTTTCGGATAAACGACGACGCCGACGTGACCCGCGCGCGTGATGCTGTTTTCGATCGGCGCCCAGTAGTAATCGCCGCTCGTCACTTTGCCGTAAGAGAGGTTCTCGAAGACTTCTGGTGCTTGCGCATGAATCGCTTGGAAGCGCGCGTAAATGTCGTCCATATATTGGTTGCATTGCGTACCGAGCAATTCATCTGGCGTCTGGTAATCGAAATAGGGGTCCAGCACTTTCATCGCTTCGCGCGTCTCGGCGATGGTTCCAGAACGTAGTGTCAGATTCACATGCGCCCAGCTCTCATTGTCCTGGACGTTCATGTCGTTCGGCACGAATGCCGTCATCTTCACATGCGGCACCAAATCCGATGCGTTGGTGAGCCGGGTGACGATGTCGATCAGTTCCACTTCTCCGCCCATCGCATCCTCTGCGCCTGCCAAGCTCAGCCCACGGCATCTCACGTCGCCGCCGACGAATTGATTCGTATGCGTGCACTGGCCATTCGATGCACTCTTGAAGTGAACCTGCTTGGGCAACGAGACCAGGACCTCCACGCCTTCCGCAGCAAGGTTCCCTCGATTCGTCAGTGTCGCCGTATAGGTGATCGTGATGTCGTCGCCCCTGCCTTGGACCACAGAGGTGGCCAGCAATTCGACATCGACGAATTCACGCATGTCGCCATCGATCGGCACATAAATGTTGGCGGTGCGCGAATAGCCGGTGCGGACATCGCCGGTCTGCGCTTGTTCGATACCGACGCTCAATCTCACCCAGGTCGGACCGTAAAGACCGTCGGGACGCGTTCCATTGAATCGCATCTCGCAGGTCAGCCATTCAGCGCCGTAGTCGACCCACCTTGCACCCGGCACATTTGCTGGACCGCCCATGATGTAGGTATAGAAATCGCCTCGCGCCTGACACCCTTCCCCACCGTTTTGATTGATGAAAGAAAACATCGGCGAAGCTGCGGCGCTCGAGTTTTTGTATAGCGCCTGACTGCAGGGCAGTTCACGAAAGCGTCCGCCATCCGCGAGATCGATGAACGCGCAGGTCAGTGCGCGCGGTGTACTGACGCCGGAATAACACGGCGATGGCGTCCATGGGTAATCAGGGCCATGTCCAATGTGTTCCGAGCAGACGCCATTGGTGGGCTGCGTCGTGATGGTGACCGATCCGCCCGCAACAAGTTTGCCAGAAGAGGTACCCGTGACGTCGGGACTCGTTTGTCCACATGCGCCTTGTCGCACGCCGTTCACCTCGACGCACGGGGGCAGAGGCATGTCAGGGGGCGAAGCTGCGCTCGCGTCTAAGTGAGTGAACGCGACAACCGCCAGTGCAATAGCAGGCGATGCGCGCAGCATTATCGTTCTGAACATGTGTTTTTTCTCCGAATGCGCGATGAAAGCGCACGGGCGTGCCTCGTACGGGCAAGTTGATCGGCGCTTCAGAGGTAATGCGCAGACGGATCGGAAAACGGCTCAGGGAAACGCTAGCTTCGTGGATCAGCGAGTCAGATCCATGCCATTTATTTCGGAGTGCAAACAAACGAAGATGGTGGCCAAGGACGGAATCGAACCATCGACACGCGGATTTTCAGCCTGTTTGCACGCTCTGGAGCTAGACGGGTCAGTTCAAGCAAACCGAGCGTATTCGCGGAGTTACGCGGAAACAAGAGGAAGCTCGAGGAAGCGAAAGGAAGCTCAGAAACGCGGTTGTGGTCCAGAAATTGGTCCAGGCGACACCGATCAATCCGCGGCAGCGATCAGGGCAAGAAATCTCGCTAAACGAGAACGACGCTCACCTACGCGCACTCGGCTAAGGCTGAGCGCGGGGTCGATTTACAACCCGTCCAGCTCAATCTCGATTAACGATTCGGTGTATCAGCATGTCGGCTCTGGGCTCTGCGCGAGCAAGCATTCATTGCAGTCACCCGCGTGGATGGAATTCCCGTCTGTGCTTTCGGCGGCATCGTCTTCGGAGACAACACGTTCTTCGTCGACTCGGGATCGGTCCAAGAAGATCGAGGCACCTACTGGTACCTCATGTCGCGCATGCTCCGCGACGCGTACGAGCGCGCACCGCACGGTCGCTTCGTCACCGGCGCGCACTACGAAGGCAGCCCCGTCTCACCCGGCCTCGAGTTCTTCCGCCATCAGTGTCGCGCGGAGGGCTCGCCGACGAGCGAGTTCGAGTTTAGGTATGAAGGATGATTGCCCGTCCGGGCAGTTCGCATGTGTTCAGGCGGTTGCGCGGGTCGCCATAAACTGGGCAATCGATCCAGAAATCGATAACTGTCCAATGCGGAAAGTACGAGAAAGGGGCGGCCGGAGCCGCCCCATCTCGGCTCAGCGTACCTGTGGACCGCGCAGGAGTGCGCGCGTCTTCTTCGCCGGTAGGCTGCGCGTCGGCTTCGCGGAAGCAGAAGCCGCAGCTTCTTCGCCGGTCGGCACATCGTAGTAGCGTACGAGAACCGTCTGCGGCGTGTCGGCGCTGATGCCGTCGAAGTCGAAGCGGCGCTGCTCGATCCAGTACACGCGCGTGTACTCGGCGTCGCTTTCATCATCCGCTACGAGCGGGATGAGTCGGCGCTCATCGTAGAGCTCGCAGTTAACTTCACCGAAGACGCAATTATCCACCTCTATAGCGGTGTCCCAGGTTCTACGAACGACGATCTCCTGTCCTTCCAACGTCCAGCGGAACGCCTCATAGGGGTAAACTTCTTCGTTGATCAAGACGACTTCTCCGGTGTCTAGATCGATGAAGTCGTACTGGTGGGAGCCCATTCCGGCGCCATCCTCGACCCCGTCCGCGTCGAAGCGCAAGCTGAATCCCGCGAGCCGGTCGTCGTCGATCGTTTCTTCGCCGAAGCCGAACTGATAGTAAGTGCCCGCGACAGCCTCTTCGGTGAGCGGAGTGGGGATCGCGTACTCAGGATCGAGGAACACCGAGGCGCCCGCGCCCATGTAGACCGGGCCGTCATTCGGCGTGCGGACTTCCCACATGATGTCGCTCGCGAACTCGTCGATATCCCGCAGCGAGAAGTACTCGGCATGCGTGGTATCGGCGAAATCGACGCTGATCATTTTGCCGGTGTCATCCAAGCTCCACGTGAACGTTTGGTTCGTCAGTCTCGTCGTGCCCGTGCCGTCGGCGGCAAGGTAGGCGATGTCTGCGACGACTTGACCCTGCGCGGCGTCATAGACATAGAACGTCTGTCCTTCGCCGATCATTTCTTCGATGTCGATGACCGAGAAAGAGTCCATCGTGAGGATCGTGCGAGCTTGAGTCGAGGTGACACCCGTGCGCGGCTCGAGCGAGGCGCAGTCGGCATACGTGATGTCGTTCGCCTCCGTGATCGCGACCGTCTTGTCGCTCAAGAACGCGATCGTCGCGCCTTCGCTTACGTAGTGTGCCTCGACCTGGCGGACGCCGCCGTCGCCTACGCAGTTCTCCGTGTCGTAGCTAATCGTCTCGATCGGGCTTTCATACGTCACGACTATCTTGGAGCCATCGAGCACCCATGTCAGTGGCACGTCGTAGGTTTCCGAGCTCGTGAAGCCTATGCCGCCTTCCAGTAGATCGAAGTGCACGATGCGGCCAGTGTAGTTGAAGCTGAAATCCGGATCGCTCGACAGCAAGGCCGCGGTGAAGGAAAGATCGTCTTCGAGGCTGATCGGTTTCGCCAACCCGGCGTCCTGCACGATTGCGGCTTGCGTCGATGCGAACGCCGCAGGATCCTTCGTGTAGACCTCATTGATGAATTGCGTGCGCGCGGTCGCATCCAATGCCAATTCGAGGATCGAGGTCTGTCCCTCAGGCATTGGATAGGTATCTGGGTTGTCGACCGTAAGCTTGATCGCCGCGGCAAGATCGAGCACGTCTTGCGCGTTGACCGCATTGCTGAGTGTCAGCAGCGCCGCATCGCTCGTCACTGGGTTTCCGCCGTTCGCCTGCTGCAGCAGGACCGCTTCCGCGGTGCTGACGTTCGTGATCTGAGTCGAGAAATCTTCGTCGCTCGAGAGCGTCGCGTCGTCACCCGCTTGATCCAGCAGCGATTGGAACGAGCCAGCCAGGCTCATGAACTCCACGAACGATTGTGCGCCGACACCGCGGGCGCTGAGCACGACGAACGCGTCGGCACTCTCTTCCTCGATCTCGACATCCAAGCTGTAGTCGCCGTTCTCGTCAGCCGTCGTCGTGAAGGTCTCGCCGCCGATCGTCGCAGTCACTTCGGCATTCGCGATCGGTTCGTCGGTCACTCTGCCTTCCAGCTTCAAACTGAGCATCGTGGGAGCGGGCGGTTCATTGCCGCCCGGCGGAGTCGAAGGAGGAGGAGATGCGGAGCCACCGCTGCCGCTGCTGCCGCCGCACCCTGCCAGTTGGGAAGCGAGCAGCAGCGCAAAGACGGCGGCGCCGACGCGTGTGCGCCGCGTGCCCGGGAATGAGAAGTTCATTGAGTGAGTCTCCATGCTTGATGTTCGTCGTGAGTGACGATGCGCGCACGGTAGGAAGCGAGCCGCGCTCTCGCATATCCCAAATTGGGTAACGACACGCTGAGCTGGGAGTTCTGTGATACCGGCCACATGCAGCGTGAGAAGCGCTGCGCAAAAGCGCGCGTCGTCCGGCACTGCGGGCCGCGAATGTTGTCGTGCGCGCGGCGCGAATTGAGACCTGCGTCCGCGGGAGCGCGTGGACGAGTTCACACACGAGTGTTCCAGGTGAGGACGGCTGCCGCCGGAACGTCTACGTGGTTGTGGCCGGAGCGCCCGAACCGATCCGTGCGTTCGCGGTGAGCAGTGAGATGAGCAGCTCACCCTGACTCTGCCTAACCGCTAACCGCTTCAGAAGGATTGTGGTTCAGAATCGGTCCAGCGATACCTTTAGACCGCGCTCACGGGCACGTCGTCAGTGCGGGGCGAACCGCGGTGATCGATGCACATCGAGAGCGCTGGATGCGCATGCTCGTGACAGAGTCACGTCGAGGCGGCGGCGAAGGGGTCTCTCAATGCTCCTCGGCGTCGCGGCGCCGCAGCAGCTCCTTCATGCGCTCGAGGCGGCTCGAGAGGAGCAGGCGCTCGCCAGCGACTACGCTAAGTCGGCTGACGTGGACGAGATCGCCGGCGAAGTCGATCCGTCATCCGACGCGTCATTCGATCGCGGCTCCGTGACCCCGACTGCTCACGAGGCATCTGAACGTCCCCGTCGCGCATCTGGCTCGGGTGCAATGAAGGCAACGCAAATCATCGATCACACCGGCTTCGATCGACCCATGCTGGCGTTCACCGGGCAGATTCCTGAAGAGTGGATGGCGCAGGGAGGTGCGGGCTGGGATCGCACGACGCAATGTGCAACGAATCAATTTCGGCCGCGGTGGATCGCGGTCTCGCCGAGCGGCGAGCACGCCTTCGAAGTCATGCCGGGCTACAACTGGAACTTGCAAGGTACGCAGATTCAAATGAATCCCTGTCCGACGCTCGGCGTGCGGTCCGTGCGCGAGTTCCTCGAGATCATTTCGCAGCGTCATTCCAATGCACGTGTGATCGAGTATCGCGACCGACCCGACCTCGTGCAGCGCAGTCAGCCGCTTGTGCCCAACATGCGCGTGCACGATGAGGCGGGACAGATCGTCATTGCCTACGACCACTACGGTCGCGACATGCGCGCCATCTTGACGGCGGCGGGCGACGTTCTCCGAGCTCGGCGGCAACATCGTGGGTGGCGTGCCGGTCGTCTACGCACAGCGCGCTCCAAGCGGCGAGCTCGACGGCGCGATCGGCGAGCGCATCATGCAGAGCCTAAAGCCCGATCCGAACTGGGTGGCCGAAGTACAGCGCGTGGGGATGGAAATCATCCAGGGCCTCGCTCGCCGCCAGCGCGAAGGCATCGAACGTTGGCACGCCGCGGAGATGGCGAAGATCAATGCACGTGGCGAGATGGCGCGATCGCAGATTCGGATGCGCACGAATGCGGAAGTTGCGCAGATCTACGCCGACACGTGGGCATCGGGCCAAGCCACGGACGACAGAATTCATCGCCGCAACCTCGAGGGCATCGGCGGCTACAACTCGTATGCAGACCCTTCGAGCGGGCGCGTCGTGCGCGAATCGATCGAGTTCGATCGCGTGCTGCGCAATTCCGATGGCAGCTATCTGTCGACGAACGATCCCTATCTCAATCC
>JBIQKP010000183.1:0-2701 GCA_044506405.1 Lysobacterales bacterium
TTCGATGCGCCACGCGCATTGCGCGGCGATCGCGGCTGCGTGCCGAGCAAGCGACTCATCGCTCGTTTCGACGAGGACCTCGCAGGGACACGCCATTGCCGTGAAGCGACCGATGAAATGGTCGCGGGCGCGGGCGACATCGATCGAGGACGTATTGAGCGCCTCCGCTCGCACGATAGAGGTCTCCTCGTACGCGCTTACATCTTGAACTTGTAGCCGAACTGCACGATGACCGCGCTGAGATCGGGATACTGTTCTCGATGCGCCTGGTTGCCGATGATTTGATCGGAGGGTATCTCACCGCTTTGCATGTAGTACTGGAGCCGCGCGCTCCATTCGCTGCCGCTTTGTGTATTCCCGCCGAGCCGCACCCCGACGGTCACCGCATCGAACGACCCCAGACGGAAATCGGCCGATGCAAATTCCGGAAGAGCCTCATCCGCGCGCAGGCTTGCACGATAGAAATCGGCTTCTGACTGCATGTAGTAACGAAGCTGAGGCTCGATGAAATAAGCGTTGCCTATCGGCCAACGCACGCTTGCGTCCGCCGTATGCGACTCGATCCCCCAGTCATCCGTCATGAAGCGATAGCCGACGTTCAACACAGACTGACCGAATGCATGCTTCAGCTCCGAGTAGACGCTGTGCTTTAGCCGCGAGTCGGGTCGGCTCTCGTACAAGTAGACTCCAGTAGGGCCTACACCTGTCGGCGGTGTGCGGAGCACGGTATCGCCGGTGAGCGGATCGACGACGCTGACGATCTTGTACGGGTCGTTCAGATAGCCGCTCGAGTCACTCAGAGAATAGTTGACTCGCAGGATCGTGTTGCGCCCCAGCACTTGCGTGACGCCGACGAGCAGATCGATGACGTCCTTGCTATCGGTGCCGAGCTTGTTCGAGTGGTCGCCGACATCGAGCATCTCGGAGAGCGGGATCGGTGCACCCCCAACAGGATCCACTTCGTCCTGCGACCATGCCAAGCCGGCGGAGATCGTCGTATTGCGCTTGTTGAAATCGCGCGCGAGCGAGACGTTCGCACCGATGTGCGTGTAGTCGTACTCCGTCGAGAAGCTGACGCCGCCCGAGAACGTATAGAGTCGGGCAAGAGGCTGCGTCCAACTCGCTGTCACGGCGTAGCGCGTATCGAGGAACGTGTCGTCGAGCGGAACGTCGCCGGCCGCCGTCGTGTACACCTTGTTGCCGGAAGGACTGGTGAAGGTCTGCGGCGTATCGAGCGCAATGGCGCCGCTCGCGGAGGCGCCAGTCAAACTATCCACGGTCAACGACAAGCCCAGCTTACGCTCGTCGTCAAAGTCGCGCGTCGCGGAGATCGCTGCGCTGATGTCTTGGACGCGCTCATCCGCCTCGCTGTAGTACAGCAGGGCGGAATCGAAGGTCCATCGGTTCAGTTCGCCATCGCTATCTTCGGCGACTGTCGCGTTGGTACCGAGCAGGGCACAGGTCGCGGCAGCCAGTGTGCGCGCCATTGATTGATTAGAGTCCATGGAACGTGCAAGTCGTGTGTAGAAGTCGAATCAGTTGCACCCACATCCGCCTCCGCCGAAGCCGCGACCGCCGCTCGAAGCTTCCTTGCTGAAATAGATGTGATCATCAATGGCCGCATCGAGTGGGGAGTCGTCCAGCGACATCTCCGGGCGGGCGAGAACGTCGCGTTGCCAGGGCTCGACCACGGTACAGCCTCCCATCACCGTCAAGAACACGGCGACCGAAGCGAGCGCCCTGAAGCGGAAGTTGAGATGAACGCTCATCGTTGACTACTCGTTGATTGCGCTGATGGCGCGCCGAGGAGCTCGCGTAACTCAGCTTCGCGTTCGGCACGGGCGGCTTTGCGAAAACCGATATGCTTATCGACGAGGGTCCCCGACGTGTCGAACACATAGGAACTCGGCATGCCCATGACGTCATACCGAGTCGCCAGTTCTCCCGCCGGGTCATAGATCACCTGGAAGTGCGCGGGAACCTGTGCCAGAAACCGCTCGGCATCGCGTCGCTCACGATCGACGTTGACCCCGATAACGACCAGCCGGTCGCCATACTTCGTCTGCATTTCGTTGAGCCAGGGAAACGAGTGGCGGCATGGCTCGCACCAGGATGCCCAGAAATCCAAGAGCACGATCTTGCCGCGATGTTGCGCGAGATCGAGCGGCTCGGTAGCGAAAGCGTGCGCCGCACACAAGCCAAGCGTGGCGAACAGCAGAGCAGGGCGCCAATCGGTGATCGAACTCATTCGTAGTCCATTCTCTTGCGGGCAGGTGCCGCTGACGAAGGGTTGGACGACGGCTGTCGACGAAATCAATCGCGTAGGGCTCGTCGCCCTGAGACATTGCGCGACTATCGGTGGCTCGCGAGCCGCACGCCGATCAAGTGGCTGCTCGTTTCGTAACGTTCCAAGCCAGTCGTTAGAAGCACGGCATCCAGCGCGGTGTTCGGGTCGAGATTCTCGATCGAGCCTCCGAGCTTCAATGTCTCCGCCAATTGCTTTGCCTCTGGCGAGGCATACGCAACTTGCCGCCCCGTCTCGCGCGCGACCCACTCCAAGAACTCAGCAGCGGTACGATCATCGATGGCGAAAGGAGGGGAGGTGGCCGCCGCCCAATCCCAAGCGGGATCCTGTGCCGCGATCGAATCGCGTTCGACTTGTCCTGCGGCATCGATTCGTACGCGTTCGCCGGCGGAGGCG
>JBIQKP010000184.1:0-2694 GCA_044506405.1 Lysobacterales bacterium
TGGGTGCTTCGCTCGAAGTCATGGATCGCGATGCGCGCAAGATGCGCGGCGAACGGCCGTTCGTCTTCACGAACTTGAAGACCGGGCAGGGCCTGGACGAAGTCATCGAGTTCATCGAGCGGGAAGGCATGCTTCAGGCAGAGCAGGCTTGAAGCGGTCTCCATTGCTGGAAGGCTAGCCAGCCAAGAGTCGTACGGCGCGTGCGGCCGCCGCAGCGCGATTCTCGACACCGAGCTTCACGAACACCTGCTCGAGGTGCTTGTTCACGGTGCGCGGACTGATCGAGAGAATCTCGCCGATCTCTCGATTCGATTTGCCGCGACTGATCCAGAGCAGCACTTCCGATTCGCGGCTCGTGAGCGAGAGTCGCGTCTGCAGAATCTGCTCATCCGCGCGGGTGTTGATCTCCGCGATGCGAAAAAGAATCTCGTCGGGACCGATTCGGCTCACCAGCGATACCTCGAGGCGACGCTCACCGATCTGCAGCGTTACTCGAGCGTCCGATGGGGACGTGCTTCGCGTTTGGAGGAGCTGAGTCACGATCGAAGGCGGTAGGCAAGGACTGCTCGGATCGCCGTCCGGCGTCAGCTCGCTCAAGAGCTGCTTCGCTTTCGGCGTACACCACGAAAGACAGCCGTCCCGATCGGTCGCGATCAAGAAACGGCCGGAGGCGTCGAGCGCCGCGTGCGTGCCGCTTGCGATTCGCGCGTTGGCGAGATGCACGCGAATGCGTGCGAGCAGCTCATCGACGACGATCGGCTTCGTGACGTAGTCGACGCCACCCGCTGCGAGACCCTCCACGACGTGCTCCGTCTCGCTCAGTCCGGTCATGAAGATCACCGGCAAGTGCGCGAGCATCTTCTCGCGTTTGAGCCGCCGACACGCCTCGAAGCCGTCGATGCCCGGCATGACCGCGTCCATGAGTACGAGATCCGGCGTGATCTGATCCACGAGCTCGAGCGCGCTGTTGCCGTCGGTCGCGATCAACACAGTGAAGCCGGCCTGATCGAGCGTGTCGGTGAGAAAGCCGAGGGTGTCCGGCGTATCGTCGACGACGAGCACCGTATCCTTCTTGAGTGGCTCCGCCGCTAGCGCCGCTCTACTAGCATGAACGTCAATAGCCGCTTCGTTTCGCATCGAGACCTCTAGCCCTTACCTGGTGACTGACGAGCATTGGCTCGCTTCTTCGTTCGAGCGCACCTCTTGCAGGGCGCTCATGTACCGCTTGAACTCGAATCGATCGATCATCTGGCGCAAGTGCGCGGTCAAGGCCGCGCTCGTCGGATTCTCCCGTTCGATTTCCTTGAGCTTCGCTTGGATGCCGCGGACATGACCGATGCGGCCGAGCTGATAGAGCTCCGCGATGTGCTCGGCGGAGAACGCGTGATTCGCCGCAGATCCCGATCCTGCGGTCGATACCCTATCGGTCGGTGGTTCGTGCACCCACTTGAGTCGCAACACGCTCGCGATCGCATCGAACAGCACTTGCACGTCCATCGGTTTCATCACGAATGCGTCGTGGACTTCGTCTTCGCCGCCCGGCGCGTACTCGTGCGCATTCGCGGAGACCATGATGATTCGAAGATGCTCGAACGTAGGCTCGCTTCGCAGCGCACTCGCAACCTGCCATCCGGAGAGGTCGGGCATCGAGATATCGATGAGGGCGAGGTCCGGTTTGCACTCTTTCGCGAGCGCGATGCCGGAACGCCCATTCGATGCCGTGAACACGACGAAGTGCAGGGCGGTGAGTAAGTTCTGGACGATGTCGACGTGCGTCGGATCATCGTCGATGAGCAGTACTGTACGGGGGCGACCTTCGTAACCCGTGATCGGCTGCTGACTCGCGCGCGCAGGCGCCTGGCTCGCTTCAGTCAACAGCAGCCGCACGTTGAACTGTGTCCCCTCGCCGAGCGTGCTTCGAGCGACGATCTCGCCGCCCATGATGTGCGTCAGCAGCTTCGTGATCGTGAGTCCGAGTCCGGTGCCCGGAATCGAGCGTACGTTCGGTGCGCTGCCGCGCTCGAACGGCCGAAAGACGCGCTCCAGATCCTCAGGCGGAATCCCGACGCCGGTATCCGCGATCTCGAACTCCGCGATCGGATTGCGATAGCGCACGATGAGACTCGCATGTCCACGCTCGGTGTACTTGATCGCGTTCGAGAGGAGATTGATCAGGACCTGACGGAGCCGCTTCGGATCCGTATAGACGTACGTCGGGAGATTCTGCGGTGCTTGATACCGAAACTCGATGTTGCGGTTCGCCGCCTGCAGGCGAAACATGTCCGCGATCTGCTCGAGGAACTCCGGTAGCTGCACGCGTTCGCGCGAGAGCTTCAGCATACCGCTCTCGATCTTCGAGATATCGAGCAAACCATCGATCAAGTTCGCGAGGTGCTCCGCGCTTCGGCGGATGACACGGATCGCGTTGTCGGCGGGACCCGCGAGCCCGCGCTCGAGGAGCTGCGCGTAGCCGAAGATGGAGTTGAGCGGGGAGCGGATCTCGTGGCTCAACCCGACGATGTAACGCGTTTTCGCGACGTTGGCTGACTCCGCGATCTCCTTCGCCTTCTGCAAGGCGGCGTCCGTACGTTTGTGCGCTTCGATTTCTTCCATGAGCATCGTGGTTTGGCGCGCGGACTCGGCCTCCGCGGACCGCCGGCTCTCGTGCGCGAGCACGATCAGCCACGCGGCGAC
>JBIQKP010000011.1:0-85415 GCA_044506405.1 Lysobacterales bacterium
TCACAAAGAAAGGGAAGCGTCTGAAACCGCCTTGGCGCTCAGGGAATCCCTTAATAGCGATGTTTGAAGCCGCGCCGTTTACGCGTAGCTGGGAAGCGTGGCGGAACTGCTGCTCAGTTCCTTGTCGGTGGGGAGCTCACTCCTGCGAGAATGCCGCAGGGCCGAAGTGCCTATCACTTTCCCGCGGCCGGCGCCGCGCATGAACCGTCGGGCAATCGCTTAATGGCCTCGCAGGTGGAACAAGAGAAAGAGCCAGACTGGGAATTGGTGCACAGCCTCTTCCACCGCGCCATTGCGCTCGAACCAGAGGCACGTGAGACGTTCGTTAACAAGGAAACTGAGCACGACCTCACCCTGCGGGCGAAAGTCGGTCAGCTGCTCGCGAACGATCTCCATGCCCAGACGAGTCCGCTCTCTCGTGCGCTTGGATCTGCACTACTCGATGTCATCCATGATCAGCGACGCGCGCTCGTCGGGACCGTTATCGGCAGTTATCGCTTGGCGTCGATCCTCGGCCAGGGAGGGACGGGCACCGTTTACTTAGGAGAGCGTGCAGATCGACAGTACTCCGGCCGCGTCGCAATCAAGCTTGTCGACTCCTCGGCTCTCCAGGGAGGACTCGACGCGAGGTTCCGAGCTGAGCGCCAGATACTGGCCAACCTAAACCATCCGAATATCGCGCGGCTGCTGGATGCGGGCGAGACAGAAAACGGGCAACCGTACCTCGTCATGGAGTACGTCCAAGGGGAGCCCCTGGATAGCTACTGCGACAGCCACAACCTAGATCTGCGACAGCGCCTCCAGCTGTTCTTACAGATCTGCGCTGCCGTTCAGTACGCGCACCAGAACCTAATCGTTCATCGCGACCTAAAGCCCGCAAACATCCTCGTCACTACAGAAGGAGTGCCTAAGCTCCTGGACTTCGGAATCGCGAAACTCCTCGAGGCAAGCGACGATCGCAACTCAGCCCCTGCGCTCACGCGTGTGAACGACCGGTTACTTACGCCTGAGTACGCGAGCCCCGAACAAATACTCGGTGGAAGCGTAACTACGGCCAGTGATGTGTATTCGCTCGGCGTCATCTTATACGAGCTGATGTGCGGGCTACGACCCTATCGGGTACCCAGTTCCGCAAGTCAGCTTGAACTCGAGCGCTATATCTGCGTGAGTGATCCGGACCGACCAAGTACTGCTGTAGCGCGCGCGGCCAATGCCCTCGACTTGCCGATTGATGCGATTGCCTCTGCCCGGTCATCATCTACTGAACGTCTATGCCGCCAGCTGCAAGGTGATATCGACTGTATCGTGCTGCGCGCGCTTCGTAAGGAGGCACAGCACCGCTACAGCTCCGTTGAACAGTTCGCAGCTGATGTGCTCAGGCATTTGGAAAGCAAGCCAGTTCAAGCACGACAGGGCAACTGGTTGTACTACACGCAGCGCTTCACGAGACGACATACGGCTGGAGTCGCTGCGAGCGTGGGTCTTCTCGCCTTTATCATTGGCGTGGCGATCGTGATGTCAGTGCAACGGCAACAAATTGCCTCTGCTCTCGAGCGTGCTACGCAGGATGAGCAGCGCGCCGAGACAGTATCCGAGTTCATGCTCAACGTTTTCAGCGCAGCGGATCCTTATGTTCACGCTGGCAAGGAACCGACTGCTAGAAGCCTGCTTGAAGAGGCTGCACACCGGATTCAGAACGACCTCGATCAGCATCCGGCCGTGAGGGCTCGCTTGTTGGAAGCCATCGGGCGCTCCTATCAACGCATGGGCCATGCAGAGCGTGCGATTCCATACCTCGAAGAATCCATTAGCATTCAGCGCAAACTCGAAAGTCGCGGTACGCGAATAGCCTCCGCTCTAATGGAGCTCGCAATTGCACAGCGCGAAGCAGCGAAGTATGAGGCATCCGATGAGACGTTCGGTGAGGCATTGGATCTCGTGCGCGGTTTGGGTGAAACGCGGACGGAGGCACGCGCGCAGTTGCTCGTAGATATGGGACGCCTGGAGATGATCCGCAGTAACGTGGATCAGGCAGAACGGTATTTCATGACATCGCTCGAATTGATGCGCGAACTTCGCGGCCAGCTTGACCCCGAAGTTGGCGCGATCTTGTCCGAACTTGCTACCGTGATGACATGGAAGAATGAGCTGGAGCGAGCAGAAGCTTACGCCCGGGACGCCGCGCGAATCTACGCGCGAATGCCGGAGACACACCCTGACCGCGTCATGGTAGAGCGCACTCTCGCCCAGATACTTCTATATCGCAATCGCTTGGATGAATCTGCGCCGCTGTTCGAGCGCACGCTTCACACACAACGATTGTTGTACGGGTCGAACAACGCTGCAGTGACTGACACGCTCGGATCGCTCGCGCAGCTTCGCCTTGCGCAAGGGAAGTACGAGACTGCAGAGGGCCTGCTTCGAGAAGCACTTGCGATTCATGAGACTCTAGATACGGCAATCCCGTTCCAGGTCGGGCACCTCCAAACTTTGCTATCGATTGTGCTTCTGAAGCAAGAGAGAGCTCCAGAGGCAGAGACATTGTTGCGTGACACCTTAGTCAAGTACGCGCGTAGCCTCCCCGCCGATCACCAGTACGTCGCTTCAACGGAATATTATCTGGGTGAAACGCTGCTCGCGCAGAGGCGATACTCAGATGCCGAAGCCGTACTGCTCGCCTCGATGAACCGGTGGAAGCGGACGGACGCGCCCCCTTGGCGAGCAGCGCGTTCTAAGAATGCACTAGGTGAAGCGACCTATCGACAGGGTCGAGTCCAGGAAGCCGAGCAGATCTTGGTCTCCACCTTCCGCGAACTAAGTTCCTTGGAAGCCGATCACGAGTCGAAACGGCTCGCCCGAGAGCGGATAGAACAGTTCTATAAAGAACGCGGCGAACACCAAAAGCTCGCGCGCTTGTTGCGCGAGGTGAGTTCAAGTGTGGCGCAGATGAATTAGCAAATCCCTTCAACATAAGCGGCAGTCTTCGCCGCTCCGCTACTCCCTCCTCAGACCTCAATCAGGCGAACTCCCACTCGACCCTCCAGCGATTCGCGGTCCATCCCTTACTCGGCCGCTCAATTGCCTGCGCATAACCCGCTCCATTGCCTGATTGTCTCTCTGCTTTCCGCCCTGTGTACTGTGCGCGTCGAATCTATGAGCGACGTTCGTGTCGCTTGGGCTCGATACGAAGGGCAAACCCGCCGCGAGGCGGGGACGCAAAGCCTCCGGTCTTCAGGCTCTAGCTGAAGATAGCGGGGTTGCCGAATGGGTATCGCAGGTTAAGCAAAGCGCGATGACCGTTCGTTCCGTTCTCGCTTCCGCGCTCTGCGGAGGTCGGCGGCTGGCGTCCTTTTGCCTCGTGTTCAACGCATCACTGTTCTCGCGCAACGCGAGAGCACGAGGGAGACGCAGATGGCCGGTTCCGCGCACAAATCGCGATCCGTATTTCGTAGCTTCGGCTTGCTCATGTGCATGAGCATTGCACTCGCTGGTTGCGGCGGCGGCGGAAGTGACGAGGCGAAGAGCGATATGCAGCAAGGCAGCTCGCCCTCGCCCTCGCCCTCGCCTTCTCCAAGCCCAGCGCCGTCGCCCACACCGAGTGATCCTTCGCCGGCGCCGACGAATCCGGCTCCATCGCCCTCGCCTTCTCCGGCACCGGCACCGAGCCCGGATCCAACACCGGCTCCGACGAATCCTTCGTCGCCAACGCCAGCACCGATTAATGCGCCGCCGACGATTAGCGGTGTGGCGACCACGTCGGTCACGGCGAACTCGCTTTACACGTTCACGCCGGCGGCCAACGATGCGGACGGCGATACCTTGACGTTCCAGATCGAAAACAAACCGACCTGGGCCACGTTCAACACGCTGACGGGACGCTTGTCGGGTACGCCGACTGCGGAAGCAACGCACTCCAATATTGTCATTCGAGTCACCGACGGAAAGGCGAGTGCGACCTTGCCTGCTTTCTCCATCACGGTCACAAGCGCCGAGGCGAGCAACGTCGCGACGCTGTCGTGGACACCGCCGGCGGAGAACGAAGATGGCAGCTCGTTGGTCAACCTCGCCGGCTATACGATCGTGTATGGACCGTCGAGCACGACACTCCACCAATCGATTCGTCTCGAGAACCCCGGTCTCAGCCGGTACGTGATCGACGATCTGCCGGCCGGCACGTATTACTTCGGCATCAAGGCTTTCAATGCGCAAGGTGTCGAAAGCGCCGTATCCAACGTCGTCAGCAAGGTCATTCGTTAATGCATCGCCGCTGCTCACTCGAGCAGCGGCACCTTCTTGCCACTCCGCGCGTTAGGAAGCACCCCTTGTGCGGAGTGTTGGATGGTCGAGTGGATTACTGAGTTGCTCGAGCGGCTGGGCTACGTAGGCATCGCCCTGCTCATGCTCGCGGAGAATCTATTTCCGCCGATACCTTCCGAGCTCATCATGCCCTTCGCGGGCTTCTCCGCGGCACGCGGTGAGCTCAGCTTCGTCGGCGTCGTCATCGCTGGAACGCTCGGCAGTCTCGTCGGCGCCCTTCCTTGGTACTACGCAGGCCGTGCGCTTGGCTGCAAGCGACTGGCGGCGTGGGCCGACGCCCACGGGCGCTGGGTTACGGTATCTGGCGATGACGTTAAGCAGGCAAACGCGTGGTTCGCTCGTCACTGCGCGAAGGCCGTCTTCTTCGGCCGGGTCATTCCCGCAGTGAGGACGTTGATCTCGGTTCCAGCCGGCATTGCTCAAATGAGCATCACGCGCTTTCTCATCTACTCAGCGATTGGCACGCTGCTTTGGAACGTCGTGCTCGCATTCCTCGGATTCAAGCTTGGCGAGAACTACTCCAAAGTGGCCGATTTTCTGGATCCGGTAACGAAGGCGATCGTCGCGGCGATCATCGCCGCGTATCTGTATCGAGTCGTGCGCTTCAGGAAGTCGTCTGCGTCGACGGTCTCGAGCGAGCGCTGAGGCCGGTGGCGCGGGCCCTCTCTTCGCGCCGGCGATTCTCGTGAGCGACGTTTCTTGTTTGACGCGCACGTTCCGAATCATCGAAGCTTCGTTCGGGATTGTCCCCAGCATCCGCGAATCGAGCTATGACACTCTCGAGAACCATCCTCATCCTCGCCACTTCGGGCACGCTCATCGCTTCTGCTGCGAGTGCGGAAGTCGTCCGCTATACCGGCAAAGCCGACGCCCTTCCGCACGAGCAGTACATTCGTGTAGTGAGCGAGAACGATTCTCCGATCGAGCAGACGTACATCAAAGCGAAAGACGGTGTTTACATCGCAGCCGCCGTTCGTAAGCCGAAAGGCAATGGGCCGTTTCCAGCCGTCATCATCTTCCACGGTGCGCCTGGCGGCCGTGGAATGGAGCAACTCGTCGGGTGGTCCCGGGGCGATCATGGCGGACCGGTCTGGGAACGCTTTCTGCAGGAAGGGTTCGTCGTCGCGGTCGCCGATTACCGTGGCGGTGACTACAACACGGTGAATGCGCCATCGGGCAGCGTGACGACCGCAGTCGACGATGGTGTTTCGGTGATCAATCACGTACGCGCACTCCGGTACGTCGACGATTCACGGGTCAGTCTCTACGGCGTCAGCCTCGGCGGCAATCTCGTGATGTTCCTCGCCTCGCAAGTTCCGACGTTGCACGCCGTGATCGCCGGCGCGCCTGCACCCATTTGGTTCCTGGGCTACAAAGTGCCTGCGAGCGGCCCGCGCCCGGACTTTGCAGTGACACCTCCGGACGCTGCGGTCACTCGGAAAAACATCGAGCCGATTGGAACACCCATTCTGATCCAGGTGGGCACGAACGATCGCTTGCTTGCACTTGACACAGTGCTTCACGATCAACTCGTGAAACATGGCAAGCAGGTCCGACTAGAAATCTACGAGCATGGATATCACGATTTCGTGTTGGGTCCCCAAGGCCAGGAACGTGGAGACCTGCCCCATGGCGAGATCCTGATGCAGGGCGCGCTGGATGCGCTAGAGCGCGCTGTGCAGTTTGTAAAGACGCCGCGCACGCCTTGAACCGCCTCGGCTGAGACGAACACGGCGGACAGCATTACACATGGAAAAGGCCCGGCAAACGCAGTCTGCCGGGCCTTTCGAGATCAGCACATCTTATTGAGCCGGCGGCGTGGAACCCGGTTCAGTCGCACTACCTTCAGAGCTGGTGGACATGTCATCGCTCGTACCAGGATCTGTCGGATAGGTCGACGACCCTGCGGTATCGCCCGCCGGCGGCGCACTCTGTGGCGCAGTCATCGAATCATCCGTTTGCCCTGGGCTCGTGGCATAGGGGTCGCTCGCGCTCCCCGCGGTATCTCCGGTCGTGCTTGGCGCCGTGTCGCTCATGCCGGAATCATCGGTCTGACCCCTGTTGTCGGATTGACCGCAGCCCGCCAGACCAACGAACGTCGCGGCCAAGAAAAGTGTCGTCAAACTCTTGATGGAATTCATTCCAGTCGTCTCCTCTAAACGCGCAATGCGCACTTCTTAGAAGCGCCGTAGAGACGCCTCGCACGAAGTGGAAAGCCATTAGGGGAAACGATAGTTCCGACTTCCACAGCTCGGTGTGTGTTTCAGTGAGAGCTTCCCGACATCGTGTCACATGCTGCCTACATCGAGCATGCGGTCGCGATATCGCGACACGCTACTCGCGAAGCACGATCTTCGCCGCGACATCCAGCGTCGCCTGCTCTACTCCGTCAGGGAACGCCGGCGCCGAGACGACTCCCTTCGCGTCCGCCGTCAATGCGATTGGATTACTCCAAATGCCCTGTCGTGGATCGAACCAGGTCCACTCGTAGCGCCGGTTCGGGACAAAACCCTTGAGCTGAGGTCGCAATGCTTTGACTTCGAAGTACGCGAGCGCATAGTCCTTCCGCGCGGTTCGCATGAGGAACGACCATCCATCCAATCCGTCCGTGAGCGCGTCCGGGATGCTGCGCGGCGCGAGATCATCCGACGCAAGCTCGAGTTGCTGGTACCGATTTCCTTCGGAGAGCACGAATGTCTTCAGGTGGTGCATCTGAGCACCCGACTCGTAACGCAAGGCTGTCCAGATGTGCGGGCGCCAGCCTGCGGGCTCGCCGGTACTCGTGACGTCATACGCCGCAGTGCCGTGCACGTGTCCTGCGAGTCCGCCCGAAAGCACCGATCCGTACATCATCGCGCGTGCAAAGTAGTTGTCGCGGGCTGAGTTCTCAGCAGGCGTTTCACCGCCAGGTCGATTGATCGAATGATTCCACCCTGTGTAGTACGGCTCTAGATTCGCTGCTGGGTAAGCAGGCTTGAGGCGAAAGAGCGCTTCCAGCGAAGCGTAGATCGCGTGATTGCGCGGATTGTTACCGACCGTATGCATGTTTAGCCAAGGCGCGCTCTTGCCATGGCCGAAACGCTCGAACGTCGAGCTGTCGATCAATGTGGTGTACGGCTGTCCGAAAGGAAGTGGGCCGTACTTTTCCAGATGGTAAGTGAGCGCGGCATTGAACTCATCCGCCGTCAGACTGAAGTTCTCGGGAATCCAATCGAGATGAATGCCGCTGAAGATGAGGTTGTAAGCGCCGTATCGCGCGATCAAGTACTGCACGAAGCGCGCATAGGACGCATTGAAGTCGAAGTACGCCTTCCATGAGGGCGCATTGTCTCGGCGCACGGTCTCGAGGAAGGGGACGAAACCTTCATTCGCGAGATGCTGCATCTTCCGGTCGAGGCTGCGGAAATAGGCGGGATTGATGCGGTCGAAATTCGCGAGACCTTCGCGGTCGTCCAAGACCTCGAACGGCCTGTTCCCATACTCATCGTGCATGTCCTTCGCGGTCGTCGTCGCTCCATCGTCGGTAGAGATCGTTGCATTCGGCGCCCAGTGCCCAAACTTCTCCCAAGCGTTTCTCAGAAACACTCCATCCTTGTTCGCGAACGTCGCGCCTCGGTGATCGGCCGCCCAATTCGGGAAAGCTGCGATGAACGACACGGAGTTGAAGCCCTGACGTTTCCGATACGCTACAGCTTCTTCGAAGCTGATTCCCTCAGCAGGTTCGTAGTCGGCCGCCGGTTGCACGCCCTTCCAAGGTAGACGCCACGTGGATGCCGCGAGCCAGGTGTCGCCCACGAGGAAGAAAGGCGTGCCGTCTGGGTAACGCAGTGCATGACCGTTCTCGCTCGCTCGAATGAAGCCTCGTCGATTCGGATTCTGGGCCAGTTGAGCCTCATCCCATGCGATCGCGCGGAACGTTCCTCGACCTCCGTTGAGCCCTGCATCGTCCGGTCGATTCGAAGCCGAGCGCCAACTCCAACTGCCGGGACTCGTAGCGACGAACCGCACTTTGAAGGTTCGTCCGCCATCCCAGAAACCATAGACTCGCCGCTCGAACCCTGGCCCAACGAGTTCGATCCAGACATCGACGTCAACGTAAGGATTTGCGTAGTCGCGTTCGGCTTCGAATGTCACTTCCTGTACTTGCCAAACGCGAACCTCGCCGGACTCGAGTCGAGCGCCAAGAGACGCAGTGCTGAAGAGACAGAAAACGAAAAGTGCGGGGATCAAAGAAAGACGATGGAAACGCATGGTATCGAGGCGAGTTCTGGTCGTAATAAGTGTGGGCGCTAGTCTAGCGCAAAGCTTGCAAACTCATTCAGTTCGGCGCTGCCGTCCCGCCACACGATGTAGGAAGCTCGTACATCGCCTTTCAACAGCGTCACAGACGTGTGTTGGGTGCGCGCGATACGCTCGAGCTGAGTGCGCTCGACGGCGTAGAACCAGTATTTCGCAGCACGCGGTGCGGATAGGTCGAGCGGCTGCCCGACACCCAATTCACGAGCGCTCGTTTCGAGAGGGTGAAGCCGCACTTGATCCGCCGCCGCTCGAATCTCCAAGATCGGCTGCGCTGATTTCCACTCCGGCGCCGGCCAATACTGCACGACAACGAGGTACTGCCGATGCTCTCCCATTCGATTGACGTCGATCGCGTATAGGTTGATGAAGTCGAGCTGCGGTGCCGTTCGTTCACGATTGAACACCGCCGGCTCGGCCACTGTGGTGATCGTCGCCCCAGTTTGCTCATCCAGGTATTCCCGCGGCGTGACGACGGCTTGGCTCGCGCAGCCGAGAATCATCGCCGCGAAACCGGCGATCAAAATTGCACGCATGAATGCCCCTCTCCCCTTATTGTTGTTCCCGAGCTGCGATCATGGCGCCGCTCGTAGATGTCGATTCGAGAGGCTAACGGACGATAGAGTCGGAATCCAAGCCGAAATTGCGTATCGACGACGCACGCTCCAGTGCTTTCATCACTGAAGGTCACGAAGGACGCAGTATATGTCGCGTACGGTTTACCGAGGATCGCTCGTCGGGTGCGCAGTCTCCGCAGCGCTGCTGTCGTCGCCTATCGAGCTGCTGGCAGACGCTCCGGAACCCGCGCCCGCACTCATGCTCGCGAACGTGCATGAGCCTGGCACTGTGAGCATTGCGGAGTACTGGGCGAGCGAGAAATATGATGGGATACGCGCATACTGGAACGGCAAGGTGTTGATCACGCGCACCGGGCAGCGGATCAGCGCCCCCACTTGGTTTACGAAAAACTGGCCCCGACACCCACTCGATGGCGAACTCTGGATGGGTCGTGGTCGCTTCGAAGACGTGCTCGCGACCGTACGCGATGGCGTTCCAGATGAAACTGCCTGGGGCGAGGTTCGCTACATGGTGTTCGATCTGCCGAGTCACGCCGGGGTCTTCACAGCGCGGAAGATCGCACTCGAGAAGCTGCTGACGCAGATCGCCTCGCTCACGATCGAACGGGTGAAGCATTGGCGCATCCGCGACGAGGAATCGCTCGAAGCGGAACTGAAAGCGATTGTCGATGCGGGCGGCGAAGGCATTGTCCTGCATCGAGCAGACTCGCCCCACATCGCCGGTCGAAGCGATGACCTGCTGAAGGTCAAACAGTATCGGGACGCCGAGGCATGCGTCACTGCACATATTCCCGGCGCGGGTAAGTACACGGGCATGATGGGCGCGCTCGAAGTGAAGATGCCGGATGGCACGCTCTTTCGCATTGGCACCGGCTTCAGCGATGAGCAACGCAAGCACCCTCCGGACATCGGCAGCTGCATCACTTATCGCTATCATGGGCTCACGGCGAACGGTGTGCCGCGCTTCGCGCGTTTTCTCAGAGTTCGAGCGCTCAAGGACCTTGTTCATCCACCATGACACGTAGTGCAAGGAATCACGCCACCAACGAGCGCTCTGCGCAGATTCGCGTTGGCATCGGAGGGTGGTCTTACGAACCCTGGCGGCAAACGTTCTATCCTCAGGACCTACCGAAGAAGAACGAGTTGCACTACGCCAGCAGGCACGTCACCGCGATCGAGATCAACAGCACGTTCTATCGCTTGCAGACACCTGGCGTGTTTGCGAAATGGCGGGACAATACGCCGGAGGACTTCGTGTTCTCGATCAAAGCACCGCGCTACGTCGTGCATCGGCGCGCGCTTGCGGAAGGAGGCAAAGCACTCGAAGGTTTTCTGAATAGCGGTATTGTCGAACTGGGCAAGAAGCTGGGTGCAATCCTCTGGCAACTTCCGCCCGAGAAAATATTCAACGCCGCCGATCTCGAAGGCTTCTTTCGCTTGCTGCCGGACACGATCGGAACGACGCCGCTTCGACACGCCTTGGAAGTCCGCCACGAGAGCTTCCGCTGCGCCGAGTTCATCGAGCTTGCACGGCAGTATCGTGTCGCCACCGTGTGTACGCATTCGCACGAATATCCTGCGATCGCGGATCTGACGGGCCCCTTCGTGTACGCGCGGCTGAGGGAATCGATGGCCAGCGAGGCGACAGGCTACCCGCAAGAAGCGCTTTCGATGTGGGCGAATCGCGCCCGTCGATGGTCGCACGGCGAAGGCGTGAGCGACCTGCCGCTTCTCGCAGAACCGGTTTCCGCTACGGACCGCGATGTCTTCATCTACTTCATTAATGGTGCGAAGGAGCGCGCGCCGGCGGCGGCCATGGCTCTACTCTCAGCTCTCCGCCAAGAGAACTAGTCGAAGCTCACCGCTTCATCCCGGCTATTGATGTGGCAATGGCGCGGAATCGCTGTCGGCCCGCGGCGACTCGCCCCCGAAGCGTGAACTGCATATCGTTCTGAAGCGTATGTATGCCTAGACTCTATCCCGGGTCGAGCTTCGAGAGCCCATGCCGTGAGCCGCAGAACCCTCTCCCGATTCAAGCGTGGCATCGCAGTGCTCCGTCTGCTGCTCGGCGCGTGCGCTGGCTGCATCGCGCTCACCTTCCTTCCAAGCCTGTCGGCCGCGCAAGAGTTCAATGGAGCGTTCCCGAACCGGACACCCCAGTCCACTGATCGCCTCATCGTGAAATGGAAGTCTGGTGCGCAGATCCTGACCCAACAGCAGAAGCGCGACCGACTGTCTCCGGCACGCGCGAAGATTGACGAGGCACAATCCCTCGGGGCGGAACTAGACGTCGTGCAACTCGAGCGGCGCTTCTCCGCCGCAGAGCTGACCACCACGATTGCTGCGCTCACAGCCGACCCCGCCGTGGAATTTGCATCGCCCGATTTCAGACGGTATCCGCATGCATTGCCGAACGACTCGCTCGTCGCGACTCAGTGGTATCTCCTGAGCACGGAGGTGGCGGCGCTTCGAGCCGAAACCGCATGGGATATCACGACAGGAACAACCGGCACGATCGTTGCGGTGCTCGACACCGGCGTTCGCTTCGAGCATCCCGACTTGCTGGCCGCGAAAGAAGGCGGAAAGTTGCTTCCGGGTTACGACTTCGTTTCCGGAGAGTCGAGGAGCAGCTTCATCGGTGCGAACGATGGCGATGGACGCGATGGAGACGCATCCGATCCGGGCGACTGGATCGATGCCGCTGATGCGAACGAGGATGGCTTCGACGAGTGCGAAATCAGCAACAGCTCTTGGCATGGCACGCGTGTCGCTGGTGTGATCGCCGCGCAAACGAACAATGGCATCGGCATCGCGGGGGCAGCGTGGAAGACTTGGATATTGCCGGTTCGCGTACTAGGTAAGTGCGGCGGGCGCGATGCGGACATCATCGCCGCCATGCGCTGGGCCGCTGGGCTCTCGGTTCCTGACGTCCCCGACAATCCCTACCCCGCAAACATCATCAATCTCAGCCTCGGTGCCGAAGGCACTTGCACTGAGGCCTATCAAGCTGCGGTGGCGGAGCTCACCGCGCGCGGCGTACTGATCGTCGCGTCGGCCGGCAACGAAGGCGGTCCGGTGAACGCACCAGCGAACTGTCCAGGCGTTCTGGGCGTGGCCGGTGTGCGTCAGATCGGGACGAAAGTTGGTTTCAGTAATCTCGGGCCTGACGTCTCGCTCGCAGCCCCAGGTGGAAACTGCGTGACGACCGGGCCAGGACAGCCGTGCCTGTTCTCCATCGTCACATCGACGAACTTGGGCGACAAATCGCCCGCTGCGTCCGGCTACACCGATCAGTTCAACTTCAACGTCGGTACGAGCTTCTCCGCACCGATGGTCGCAGGTACCGCAGCGCTCATGCACGCGGTGAATGGGCGACTTGGTAGTCAACACTTCATCCAGCGGTTGCGCGAAGGTGCGAGCCCGTTCCCCGAGAACCCGGGCGCGGCCGTGCCGAACTGCCGTGCGCCCACCGGCAGCGGCGACATTCAAAACGAAGAGTGCTATTGCACGACCGATACCTGCGGCTCGGGACTTCTCAACGCAAGCGGCGCAGTAGCCCATGCGCTCCGCCCGATTGCATTCGTCCAGGTGCCGACCACGATTTCACCGGGACAAGCATTCGTACTCGATGCGAGCTCGAGCACGGCGGCATGCGGTCGCACGATCGCGGACTACGAATGGTCGATCATCTCTTCGAGCGGATCCGCACCGCAGCTGAGCGGCACGAATGGGGTGGTCGTCTCAGTGCAGGCACCTGAAGTCGGACAGTTCACACTTCGAGTGGTTGTCACCGACGATAGCGGTGCAGAGGACTTCGCGGACGTCACGATCGGGTCGATGGCCGCGAGTACGACTGCATCGCCTCTCGGGAGCGGCGCCGCCTGCCCCGTCGCAATCAATGTCGAACAGAAAACGCCACCGCCCCCGTCAGGGCAATCGCCCCAAGTCGCACCGAGCTCGTCGTCGGGCGGCGGCCAGAGTGGGTGGGAGCTGCTCGCATTCGTGCTCCTGCTATTAGGAGCACGGCGCGAGACATGGAACGGAAGATCTACTTGCCTGCGATCTTCGAGGTGAGCCCCGTCAGATACTCGCGAAACTTGGGCCCCAAACTCTCGTGCTTGAGGCCAAATTCGACTGTGGCCTGCAAATAACCGAGCTTGTTTCCGCAGTCGTAACGCTTGCCTTCGAACTCATAGGCGTAGACGTTTTCTTCCGCAAGGAGGTCTGCGATCCCGTCCGTCAGTTGGATTTCCCCGCCGGCGCCACGCCCGGTTTTCTCGAGCTTCTCGAACACCGTCGGCGACAGCACGTATCGCCCGACAACGGCAAGTGTTGACGGCGCCTTTTCCGGCTTCGGCTTTTCGACGATCTGTTTGACGCGACTGACTCTGCCGTCGCGCTCGTCTGTCGCTACGATGCCGTACTTGTCCGTTTCATCGCGCGGCACGGTCTCGACGCCCAGCACGCTGCCGCCGCGTTGCGCGTGAACATCCGCCATCTGTCGCAGACAAGGCGTGGCGGCATCGATGAGGTCGTCAGCCAAATGCACAAAGAACGGCTCGTTGCCGACGACCGGTTTGGCGCACCACACCGCGTGACCGAGTCCCAGCGGCGAAGGTTGTCGGATATAGATACAGCTTGCCCAAGAAGGCACGATGTCCCTGAGCTGCTTGAGAAGATCTTCCTTGCCCTGTGCCTCGAGTGCTTCTTCGAGCTCGTGGTCGGAATCGAAATGATCTTCGATCGCACGTTTCGAGCTGCCCGTGATGAAGACGAGCTTGCGTGCTCCGGCCGCAAGCGCTTCTTCGGCCGCGTACTGAATGAGAGGCTTGTCGACGATCGGCAACATCTCCTTGGGACTTGCCTTCGTTGCGGGCAAAAAACGTGTACCGCGTCCCGCGACGGGAAACACGGCAGTGCGGATCTCTTTCGTCACTCGGCATTCTCCTGCTGACGGTGGCTCAATGATAGCAAGGAGAACGCGGCTGAACGGCAGTCGGTTCACCCGTCCAGTAGAAAGTTGCAGCACGGAATGTCGTCGACTCGCCCCTGTAAGTCGAGCCGTCCAGTTCGGGGCGACGTTCCAGGGAACGCCGCCCCATGTCACCGGGCGCCCCTAGCCCGCCTTCTTGGGTGCAGCCGTCGCACCGTCGACGCGAATGTTCGAGCGATTGAGCTCGATTGTCTTCGCACCGATTCCTTTTACCTTGCGAAGCTCATCCGCCGACTTGAATGCACCATTCTTATCCCGGTACTCGACGATCGCTTGTGCACGGCTCAAGCCGATTCCCTGAAGCTCTTTCGCGATCGTCGCAGCATCCGCTTTGTTGATGTCTACCGGACCGGCCCAGACGCTCAGCGGCAAGAGGCTCGCTACGAGCAACTGCACGGACCTGCGCAATGCGCTTGTGCCCTTAACGTTCGACATTTGGCTCTCCTTAGCTTTGATTAGTGGATGTTGGAGCAGCCCCATTTTGCCGCTCCGCGAACGCATTGTGGCCGGACGCGATTGCCTCGCCGGCGGCATTAATCGTCGATTCGACCAGAAATGCGCGGCTTTCCGTCCGTTAACGCTGATACATCCCCGGCGCCAAATCGAGCAGCGCCACCGGCGCGAACGCATCCCAGCTCCGACACCCCGGGCACTGCCAGAAGTGGCTCGCGCTCGCGAAGCCGCAGTCGACGCACCGATACCGCTGGGTACGCCGCAGCACGCGTCCGAGCGCCGCTGCGAGCTCACGGCGTTGATTTGGTGTGAACTGGTTTGGCTCCCCTGCGAGCGCCCGAGCCAGCTCGCCCAAGCTCGCCTCCTCGCGCAGTAAATCGGGAAGGCAGTCTGACACAAACGGTTCCTGCTCTAGGCCGGCGACGATCGCAGCATAGGCAAGCTCCGCGCGCGCGTGGGGCTCCGGACGAATCCACGCGGCGAACCGTTGCTCGAGTTGCGTACCGCCCTGCTCTCGCAACGCCCGCATCACCCGCGGCAGCGCGAGCGCGAGGAGCTTGGGATGCAGCTCGACGACGCGTTGACAGAGTGTGGCCGCCAGCTCCGGTTCCGCCATATCGAGCGCGACGTCCGCGCGCACGAGCGCGCTCCGCGGAAAGTTGCGCTGTGCTTCGCGCGCACGTCGCAGATGTGATCGAGCGATGTCGAAATCGCGGCGAGTGCGCGCACGCTCCGCGAGCTCACAGTGGTAGTGGGCGATCGCGGTGGGATGCTCGGCGGATGCGATCGCCACGAGTCGTTCGTGCGCTGAGATCGCTTGCTCCCAGTCACGCTGCTGTTCGTAGATCCGGATCAAGTACCGCAGCGCGGCGGCCCTTTGCGAGCCCTCGGCCGCGAGCTGCTGAAGCAGCGTCTCCGCGCGATCGAAGAGCCCGGCGCGGAAGTAATCTTCCGCGAGCGCAAACAGTGCATGCGTGCGGTGCGCCGCGCTCAAGGAAGGTCGTGCAATGATGTTCTCGTGCACTCTGATCGCCCGCTCGACTTCGCCCCGCTTTCGATACAGATTGCCCAGCGCGAAATGGGTCTCGACCGTTTCGTTGTCGACATCGACCATTCGCAAGAAGACTTCGAGGGCTTTGTCCGGTTCCTCGTTCAACAGGAACCGCAGACCTTGGAAGTAACCTTCCTTGAGCTCGCTTCGCTCAGGCTTCTTGGTTTCTGGACGCCGGTGACGGCCGAAGTACCAGCCGGCGCCTGCGGCGACGAATAGCGCAACGATGAGGGTTAGGGAAGGCTCAATGAGCATCGTTGGAGACGGACGCGTCGGCGCGCACTCTCGCTTCCGCGATTCTGAGAGCACGGCGCAAGCGGCCACGCTCCCGAAGGAGCTCCGCGATCCAGGCCACTCTCCAGGTCAATCCGGCAAGCAGTCCGATGACAAAGGCGACGACCAAGGCCAAGCCGAGGGGCGAACGCAACTCCAAGAACGCCAGTTCAATCGCGACCGGCGCGCGGTTCATCGCACTGATCAGAATCGCGATCAAGACCGCGAGTACGAGGGAGAGCCGAAATAGAAGACGAGACATGCGAGGACCGTTGGCTGCTGGCTCGAGCGAGAAGCGATCGATATCGCGTGTGACTCACTCGAATCCGGACTTACAGCGCGATGCACGCTGCGCATCGGCGCGTTTGTGATCGGCTACAGCCTACAGCCTTCGGCGTGCAGCCTCAATTCAATCCCTGATCGCGTTGTCCGCGCCCTCGTTGACGCGTTCCCGCAGATCCTTACCCGGTTTGAAGTGCGGCACGTATTTGCCGGAGAGCGCGACCGTTTCGCCTGTCTTCGGATTACGGCCTTGGCGGGGCGGCCGAAAATGGAGCGAAAAGCTCCCGAACCCACGGATCTCGATGCGCCCGCCTTGCGCGAGCGCATCGCTCATGATCTCGAGGATCTGTTTGACTGCCAGCTCGACGTCCTTCGCCGGCAGGTGCTTTTGTTTCGCTGCAATGAGCTCGATGAGTTCCGATTTGGTCATGTCGGGCCCGTTGTTCTTCTGGCCGGGTCCGTAGGCCGTAGACCGTAGACTGTAGCCAGAGAAGAGCCCGCTTCGTCTGTTGTTCTTGCTACAGCCTACAGCCTTGAGCCTACAGCCTTACGATCAGGAAGCGTCCTGGCCTCCGATATGCTCCTTCAAGAGATCGCCGAGGCTCGTGCCGCTGGAGGTATCGCCCGCGCGATAACCCTGCACTGCTTCGGCTTCTTCGTGAATCTCCTTCGCCTTGATCGACAGCGCGATCGTACGGCTCTTGCGATCCACATTCGTGAACTTCGCTTCGACTTCGTCGTCGACCTTCAGCACCGTGCGAGCATCTTCCACACGATCACGCGAGAGCTCGGACGCACGCAGATGGCCTTCGACCCCGCCGCCAAGATCGATGATCGCCCCCTTGGCATCCACTTCGCGGACCTTGCCGCGCACGATCGTGCCCTTCGGATGCTCGGCGATCCAGGTCGAGAACGGATCCTTCGCGAGCTGCTTGATGCCAAGCGAAATGCGCTCACGCTCCGGATCGATCGACAGCACCATCGCCTCGACCGTCTGACCCTTCTGGTAGTTGCGAACTGCTTCTTCGCCAGGCACGTCCCAGGAGATATCCGAGAGGTGAACGAGACCGTCGATGCCGCCCGCGAGACCGATGAAGATACCGAAATCCGTGATCGACTTGATCTGGCCGCTCACGCGATCGCCGCGGTTGAAGTTATCCGAGAATTCTTTCCACGGATTCGCCTGGCATTGCTTGATGCCGAGCGAAATACGGCGGCGCTCTTCATCGATGTCGAGCACCATGACTTCGACTTCCTGCCCGATGTGGACGACCTTCGACGGATTGACGTTCTTGTTCGTCCAATCCATTTCGGAGACGTGCACGAGACCTTCGACGCCTTCTTCGATCTCGACGAAGCAGCCGTAATCGGCAATGTTCGTGACCTTGCCGAACAGACGTGTGCCGGTCGGATAGCGACGGGCGATGTTCTGCCAAGGATCGTTGCCGAGCTGCTTGATGCCGAGGCTGACGCGTTGACGCTCACGGTCGAACTTCAAGATGCGCACATCGATCTCGTCGCCGACGTTGACGACTTCGGACGGATGCTTGACGCGCTTCCACGCCATATCTGTGATGTGCAACAGACCGTCGATGCCGCCCAAGTCCACGAACGCACCGTAGTCGGTGAGGTTCTTGACGGTGCCGCGAACGACCGCGCCTTCCTGCAGCTTCTCGAGCAGCTCAGTGCGCTCGGCGCTGTATTCCTGTTCGACGACCGCGCGACGCGAGACGACGACGTTATTGCGCTTCTGATCGAGTTTGATGACCTTGAATTCGAGCGTCTTGCCTTCGAGATATGAAGGATCGCGCACGGGGCGCACATCGACGAGCGAGCCCGGCAAGAAGGCGCGCACGAAATCGATCTCGACGGTGAAGCCGCCTTTCACGCGGCCATTGATGATGCCCTTGACGATCTCTTGCTTCTCGAACGCCTGTTCGAGTCGCGACCAGGTACGAGCGCGCTTCGCTTTCTCGCGCGACAGACGGGTTTCACCCGAGCCGTCCTCGACGCTGTCGAGCGCGACTTCAACGTCGTCGCCGACGCTGACTTCGATCTCACCACGATCGTTCTTGAATTGCTCGACCGGGATGACGGCTTCGCTCTTCAAGCCGGCGTTAACGAGGACCACATCGGGCCCGACATCGACGACGCGTCCGGTCAGGATGGCACCTGGCTTGATCTTCTGGGAGGCCAGGCTTTCTTCGAACAGTTGCGCAAAACTTTCGGTCATGTGTACTTCCGGGGTCGCGCCGCGACCCGCTTTCCCTTGCGGCCATCCCAGGCACACGAGGGGCTGTTGATCAAACCGCGCATCCGGCGCGGAACCAAAAAACGGCCCAGACAAAAGGCTGTAGACTGCAGGCAGAGAAACGCGCCAGAGCGCCGTCGAACCTACAGACTAGAGCCTACTGTCTAGTACCTGTTGTTCACTTCACCGGGAAACGTGCGGCAGCCAGCTCAAGCACGCGAGCGACGACAGTGTCGATCGGCATCGAGGTCGAGTCCACGACGACGGCGTCGGCTGCCGGCTTGAGCGGTGCGACCGCGCGGCTTGCGTCGCGCCGATCGCGCTCGGCGATCTCCAGCGAAAGGGCGGCGAGGTTAGCATCCAGGCCCTTGTCTTTCAACTGCTTATAGCGCCGTAGCGCCCTTTCTTCGGGGCTCGCCGTGAGGAAGATCTTGAGCCCTGCTGTCGGGAAGATGACCGTGCCCATGTCCCTGCCATCGGCTACGAGCCCAGGCGGGCGCGCAAACGCTCTCTGCCGCTCCAGGAGCCCCGCCCTGACCGAAGGCATGACGGCAACGCGGGACGCTCCTGCCCCCGCCTGTTCGCTCCGAATCGCGGTACTGACCTCCTGCTCGCTCAGCCAGATCCGCTCCTGCCCGTCCGGCCCCATGCCGAAACTCGCATTGAGGTCGCGCGCGATCTGCGCGTGGGTCGGTTCGTCATCTGGCGCGACGCCGGCCGTCGACCCTGCGTAGGCGACGAGCCGATAAAGCGCACCACTATCGAGCAAGTGCCAGCCGAGATGCGTCGCGACGAGCCGAGCGATTGTTCCTTTCCCTGAACCGCTCGGGCCGTCGATCGTGATGATCGGGACGTCTGTAGGCGTTGAGCTGTCGCTGGAGGAAGCCTGCTCGTCCGATGCGCTCACGCTCGAAACCTTCGCGTCAGATCAGCTCTACGTTCAGGCCCGCCGCGCGTGCGATCCCCGGGAAGTCCGGGAAGGAGGTCGCGACATTCGCGACATCCGCAATGCGGATCGGTGCAGTGGCACGCAGACTCGCAACCGAGAACGACATCGCGATGCGGTGATCGCCGTGGCTGTCGACGTCCCCACCAGAGAACACCGCCCCGTTCGGCCGCCCCTGAATGCGAATGCCGTCCTTCAACACCTCGCACTCCACGCCCATCGCTTTCAACCCTTCCGCCATCACAGCGATACGATCGCTTTCCTTGACGCGTAACTCCTCGGCACCGGTCACGAGCGTTTCGCCTTCGGCGCACGCGGCTGCAATGAACAACACTGGGAACTCATCGATCGCGAGCGGCACGAGATGTTCCGGCACGTGAATGCCTTTGAGTTGCGCCGGCCGCACCTCGATGTCAGCGACAGGTTCGCTGCCCGCCGAGCGATGATTGACGACGCGAAGATCCGCGCCCATCAACGCAAGAATGTCCAAAAGGCCGGTGCGCGTGGGGTTGATACCGACGCCCGTGATCGTCAAGCCATTCCCGTGCGCGATTGAGCCCGCAACCAAGAAGAACGCCGAGGAGGAAAAGTCCCCCGGCACTTCGAGCGAGCACGGCTCGAGGCGCGTCGGCGGCTGTATGCGTACTTCTCCCTGCACCGAGCTCACCTCGCATCCGAAGCTCTGCAACATGCGCTCCGTGTGATCGCGAGTCACCGCGGGTTCGAGAACCGTCGTTGGTCCCTTCGCATACAAACCGGCCAACAAGATCGAGGATTTCACTTGCGCGCTTGCGACGGGCAGCTCATAGCGAATCCCGATGAGCTCACTGCCTCCTTTGATGCGAACAGGCGGCTTACCGTCGAGCGTTTCGATTCTCGCCCCCATCTCTCTCAGAGGCTTCGCAACGCGCTCCATCGGACGCTTCATCAAAGAGCTATCGCCGACGAGCTCGCTATCGAACGATTGACCGCTCAACAGGCCCGTCATCAACCGCATCGCCGTTCCAGCGTTGCCCATGTCGAGAGAATGGTTCGCCCCACGCAGCCCGCGGAGACCAACGCCGTGCACCTGCACTTCTTGGACACCCGTGCGATCGATTCGAACGCCAAGCGCGCGCATCGCCTTCATCGTGGACAAGCAATCCTCGCTCTCGAGGAAGCCTCGAACTTCCGTCACGCCCTCGGCGATGCCGCCGAGCATGAGCGAGCGATGGGAGATGGACTTGTCCCCGGGCACACGGATCGAACCGCCGACTGTGGAAGCAGGATGAACGAGGTATTTCGACATGAGGACGAAAACAGAAGGTTAAGTTAAAGCTCCAGTCACCGCATCGAAGGTGCTAGAGCGCGCGTTCCAAGGCCGCAAGCATACGCTGATTCTGCTCTTCCGTTCCGACCGTGATCCGCAGGTGGTTCGGCAAACCATAGCCACCCACCGGTCGGACGATCACGCCGCGTCGAAGCATCGCTTCGTAGATCGGCAGCGCCGGTTTACCGCAGTCGGCGAGCACGAAGTTACCTTGGGTCGGGAAGTGGCGCAGTCCGAGTCGATCGAGCGCGCTTTGAACGAACGCGATGCCCTCGCGTGCAGCCGCGACGGATTTCGCGACATGCGCTTGGTCGTCCAACGCGGCGCAGGCCGCTGCGAGCGCCAGTGTATTCACGTTGAACGGCTGTCGAACGCGATTCAGCGCGTCGGCGATGGTTGGGTGCGAGAGCGCGTAACCCACCCGCAGTCCCGCGAGTCCGTACGCTTTCGAGAACGTTCGCGTTACGACGAGGTTCGGATACTCATTCAGGAAGCGGCTCGCGTCCGGAAATGACGGATCCGTGTATTCGATGTAGGCCTCGTCGACGACGACGAGCGTCGTCGCGGGAAGCGCCGCGAGGAATGCGCGCAGCGCAGCGGCGTCGACCGACGTACCTGTCGGGTTATTCGGATTCGCGACGAATACGAGACGCGTACGTTCATTCACGAGCGCGAGCATCGCGTTCAAGTCGTGACCAAGCGGCATCGCACTCTCGACGGGCAGCGCTCGAGCGACGTGCGCGTCGGCACCGGTCGCCTGCACCACGATCGCGTAAACCGCGAACGCGTACTCCGAATAGACCGCTTCACTACTCGGCGTTAGGAATGCTTCGGCGAGCATCACGAGCACATCGTTCGAGCCGTTACCGAGCGTAATCGACTCGAGAGCGCAGCCGTGCTTGCGTGCGAGCGCCTGCTTCAGCGCGAAACCATTGCCGTCCGGATAAAGACCAAGCTGCGTCGCCGCCTGCCCGAGCGCTGCGAGCGCATGCGGGCTCGGACCGAAAGGATTCTCGTTGGAGGCGAGTTTGATGCTGTCGCTGATGCCGTACTCGCGCTCGAGCTCTTCGATCGGCTTGCCCGGCACGTAGGGCGCGATGCCGCGCACGGGTGCTGCAATGAGCGATGCAGGATCGAAGGACATGATCAGATTGGCTGGCGGCGTGCGGCTGGCGGCTGGGGGTAGAAGGCGCAGTGCGCCGGATTGCTTTCTAGCGCTAGC
The DNA here is from genome assembly GCA_044506405.1 of Lysobacterales bacterium. Classification (GTDB taxonomy): domain Bacteria; phylum Pseudomonadota; class Gammaproteobacteria; order Steroidobacterales; family Steroidobacteraceae; genus Steroidobacter. The sequence goes on from JBIQKP010000011.1 coordinate 21,972, forward strand.
CTCCAGCCTCCAGCCTCCAGCCCTCTCGTAAAACCGAGTGTCAGAGTACCGCGCATGGATAAGATCCCAACACTCGAAACAAGGAAGACTGCTTCTTCAGATCGTCGAGCGCATGCTTGAGCGGCGGCTCGTCCGCGTGTCCGACGACATCGATGAAGAACAAGTAGTCCCACTTCTTGCGACGCGACGGGCGTGACTCGATCCGGGTCATGCTGATGTTGTTGCGTGCGAGCGGTTCGAGCAAGCGATGGAGTGTGCCCGGCGATTGAGTGTCTCCCGCGGAGAGCAGCAACGTCGTCTTGTCGTTCCCGCTGGCAGCAAACAATTTTCTGCCGATCACGAGGAAGCGAGTCGTGTTGTCGTCCGTGTCCTCGATCTCCGGCACGAGCACGTTCAAGCCATACACCTCGGCCGCCGCCTGTCCCGCGATCGCCGCCGTGCCGTCTTCGTCGCGCGCGCGACGCGCCGCTTCGGCGTTACTGCTCACGGGCATGCGTTCGATGTTTGGCAAATGCTCGTCTAGCCAATGCCGGCACTGCGCAAGCGATTGCTGATGCGAACAGACTCGCACGATTTTCTCCAGCCCGTGCATGCGCCCCATCAAGTGCTGATGAATGCGCAGCTCGATCTCACCGCAGATCTTGAGCGGGGAAGTGATGAACATATCTAGCGTGTTGTTCACCGTGCCTTCTGTTGAGTTCTCGACCGGCACGACGCCGAAGTCCGCGTGACCCGCGAGCACTTCTTCAAACACTTCGCTAATCGCAGGCAGCGGAAGCGCGCGCACTGAATGGCCGAAATGCTTCAACACTGCTTGCTGCGAGAAGGTGCCCTCGGGTCCGAGGAAGGCGACCTTGAGGGGTTCCTGCTGTGCGAGGCACGCCGACATGATTTCACGGAAGAGCCGGACCACCTCTTCGTTGCGCAGCGGACCCTGATTGCGCGCAATGACCTGGCGGAGCACTTGCGCCTCACGCTCGGGCTTATAGAACTCGACCGTGCTCAGCCCTTGTGCGCTCTTCTTGGAGAGCCCCACTTGCTGAGCCAACTTCGCGCGCTCGTTGAGAAGCTCGTGAATGCGCTCATCGATCCGATCGATACTCCCGCGAATCGACGCCAAGTCAGTCGTCGCGGGATCCGGCTTGCGCTGCGATCCGGTGCTAGCTCGCTTGCGAGTCGTTGAGCTCTTCTTGTTTGAGCGACCCATAACCCCATCCGATCCGCGCTAAACGGCGCGCACCGAAAGCACGCCGTGAATCGCCCTGAGCTCTTCGAGCAGGCTCGACGGCACGGGTCCGTCGACATCGATGAGCGTGTACGCAAGCTCGCCGCGCGATTTGTTCAACAGGTCGGCAATGTTGAGCTTTGCTTCGGCGAGCGCAGTCGAGATCTGGCCCACCATATTGGGCACGTTCTCGTTCGCAATCGAGATGCGCGAGGCGCTGCCGGTGCGCGGCATGATCGCTTCCGGGAAATTCACCGAGTTACGGATGTTGCCGTTCTCGAGGAACTCTCGCAGCGTATCCGCAACGATGACCGCACAGTTCTCTTCCGCTTCGCCGGTGGAGGCCCCGAGATGCGGAAGCGCGATGACCTTCGGATGATCCTTGAGTTGGTTCGTCGGGAAATCGCACACGTACGCGCCCAACTTCGCGCCATTCAGCGCCTCGAGCACCGCCGTGTCGTCCACGATGCCTGCACGAGAGAAATTGAGCACGACGCCGCTCGGCTTCAGCAGCTTGAGGCGAGCGGCGTTGACGAGATTGCGCGTTGCATCGAGCAGCGGCACATGCACGGTGACCATATCGCAGCGCGCAAACAGGTCATCGAGCGACAGCGCCTGCTCCACGCCGGACGACAGCTGCCAGGCACGCTGCACCGTAATTTGCGGGTCGAAGCCGAGAACACGCATGCCGAGTAGATGAGCGGCGTTCGCCACCTCGACACCGATCGCGCCGAGACCGATCACGCCGAGCGTGCGACCGGGCAACTCGTAGCCGACATACTTCTTTTTGCCCTTTTCGACCGCTTCTTCGATTTCGTGATCGCTTCCTTTCAGCGTTCGAACGTACTCCCACGCCTGACAGATGTTGCGAGCCGCCAAGAAAAGGCCCGCAATGACGAGCTCCTTGACGGCGTTTGCATTCGCGCCGGGCGCATTGAAGACGGGTACACCGCGCTTCGAGAGCCGAGCCACGGGAATGTTGTTCGTGCCGGCACCCGCACGAGCAACCGCCTTGACGCTCGCCGGAATCTCCATCGAATGCATATCGGCCGAGCGTAAGAGAATCGCATCCGGATGTCCGATCTCGGAAGCCACTTCGTAGCGCTCGCGTGGGAGACGCTCCAGGCCGCGTACGGAGATGTTATTGAGGGTGAGTATCTTGAAGCTCATGGTGAATGGCGGACGGTGGACGGTGAAAGAAAAAGCGAGAAGGCAGGCGCGAACAGCTTACGGTGATATCGAGATCACCGTCCGCCGTCCGCCATCCGCCGTTCACTCGCACAGAAGTGCTACGCACGGGTGCGCTCGAACTCCTTCATGAAGCTCACCAACGCATCGACGCCTTCCATCGGCATCGCGTTGTAGAGGCTCGCGCGCATACCGCCGACGGAGCGATGCCCCGCAAGCGTCACCAGCCCGGCATTCTTGGCTTCTTCGAGGAACGACTTGTCGAGCTCCGGCTTCGCGAGGGTGAACGGGATGTTCATCCATGACCGCGCGTCTTTTGCGACCGGATTTTTGTAGAACGACGAGGCGTCGATTGCGGCGTACAGCTTGTCCGCCTTCGCTTGGTTGATCTTGCCCATCGCTTCCAACCCACCCTTGCGCTTGAGCCATTGCAGGACGAGACCCGCGATGTACCACGCATAGGTCGGCGGCGTGTTCAGCATGGAGCCGTCCTTCGCCATTGCCGCGAAATCGAGGAACGAAGGTGTGCCAGGACGTGCGCGGCCGATGAGATCCTCACGCACGATCACGAGCGTCAGTCCGGCAGGGCCAATGTTCTTCTGCGCGCCAGCGTAGAGGAGTCCGAACTTCGATACATCGACCGGACGAGACAGAATCGTCGACGACATGTCCGCAACGAGCGGCGCATTCTTCACTTCGGGAATGAAGTGATACTCGACGCCGCCGATCGTTTCATTCGGCGTGTAGTGCACATAGGCCGCACTGTCGGACAACTTCCAACTCGCAACCGCCGGAATCGACGTGTACGGCTCGCCAGCATCCGCGGCGACGTTGACCTTGGCGTAGCGTTTCGCTTCGCCGATCGCCTTCTTCGACCACGATCCCGTATTGACGAAATCGATGACGCTGTCGGGCGTCGTGAGGTTCATCGGGATGCCCGCGAACTGGCCGGTCGCACCGCCCTGCAAGAACAGCACTTTGTAGTTGTTCGGAATCGCGAGGAGCTCCCGCAAATCCGTCTCGGCCTGCTGAGCAATTGACAGGAATGCCTTACCGCGATGGCTCATCTCCATCACGGACATGCCCGTGCCGTGCCAGTCGAGCATCTCATCGCGGGCTTGCTCGAGAACTTCTTGCGGGAGAACAGCGGGACCTGGGCTGAAATTGAAGACGCGCATGGACATGTGGACTACGTGATGTAAGTAATGAAAGTGATGCGGTGAAGTCGATCAGACGGACTCGCCGCCCTCGTCGGTGCCCTCGCCCTCGCCTTCGCCGCCGTCGGAGACGATGCACTCGAGCCCGACGAGGCGGTCGCCTTCGTCGAGGCGGATCAGGCGCACGCCTTGTGTATTGCGGCCCTGCACGGAGATATCGCTCACCGGCGTTCGCACGAGCGTGCCGCTCGAGCTGATCAGCATGATTTCGTCATCCTGCTTGATCTGCAGCGCGCCGACCATTCGCCCATTGCGCTCGGTGGTTTGCAAGGCGATGACGCCTTGACCGCCGCGCCCGTGCACCGGGAAATCGTCGAGCGGCGTCAGCTTCCCGTAACCATTCTCCGAAGCCGTCAAAATCATGCCGGGTTCGTTGAGGATGATCAGTGAGATGACTTCTTCGCCATCGGGCAGGCGAATGCCTCGAACGCCGGCGGCCGTTCGTCCCATCGGGCGAACGTCGTTCTCGTCGAAACGAATCGCTTTGCCGCCACTCGAGCACAAGATGATCTGCTTCGTACCGTCGGTGATATCGGCACCGACGAGTCGATCATTCGCGTCGAGCTCGATCGCGATGATGCCCGCCTGGCGCGGCCGCGAGAATGCTTCGAGCGAAGTCTTCTTCACCGTGCCGGCCGCGGTCGCCATGAACACGAACTTGTTCTCTTCGAACTCATGGATCGGCAGCACGGCGTTGATGCGCTCGCCTTCCTGCAGCGGCAGGAGGTTCACGATCGGTTTGCCACGCGAGCCGCGGCTCGCTTGAGGCAATTGATAAACCTTGAGCCAATAGAGTTTGCCCGTGCTCGAGAAGCAGAGCAGCGTGTCGTGCGTATTCGCGACGAAGAGCTTGTCGACGAAGTCCTCGTCCTTGACGCTCGTGGCGGCTTTGCCCCGACCGCCGCGTCGTTGCGCTTGATAAGCAGAGACTGGCTGCGCTTTCGCGTAACCGCCGTGCGATAACGTGACGACGACGTCCTGCTGTTCGATCAGATCTTCGATCGTGAGATCAGAATGATCCTGAACGATCTCCGTCCGGCGCGGATCGGCGTACTTCGCGCGGATGTCTTCGAGCTCGGCGCGAATCACACTCAGCAGACGCTCCGGGCGAGCCAGAATGTCGCCGAGGTCTTGAATCTGCAGAAGGAGCTGCTGGAACTCCTGCCAAATCTTGTCCTGCTCCAAGCCCGTGAGGCGGTTCAGGCGCAAATCGAGAATCGCCTGCGCTTGAACGTCGGACAAGTGATAGCCGTCCTCTTTCAAGCCGTACTCTTCGAGGAGCCCGCTCGGCCGCGTAGCGACCTGCCCAGCACGTTCGAGCATCTGCGGCACTGCGCCTGCAGGCCATGCACGTGCCATGAGGGCGACCTTCGCTTCAACCGGCGAAGGAGACGCTTTGATCACCGCGATGACCTCGTCGATGTTTGCGAGGGCGACTGCCTGACCTTCGAGGATGTGGGCGCGTTCGCGCGCTTTGCGCAAATCGTAGATCGTGCGACGGGTGACGACTTCCCTGCGGTGCCGTAGGAACGCATCCAGCATCTCCTTCAGATTGAGCAGCTTCGGCTGGCCGTCTTGGAGCGCGACCATGTTGATGCCGAATACCGACTCCATCGGCGTGTGCTTGAAGAGATTGTTGAGGACGATGTCCGCAACCTCGCCGCGTTTCAGCTCGACGACGACGCGCATGCCGTCCTTATCCGATTCGTCGCGCAACCCATCGGGCGCAATGCCCTCGATGACCTTGTCGCGCACGAGATCGGCGATGCGCTCGAGCAGCCGCGCCTTGTTCACCTGATACGGCAGCTCGGTGATGATGATCGTCTGACGGCCCCGCTCGTCTTCTTCGATCGTCGTTCGGGCGCGTACATACAGGCGACCGCGGCCCGTCAGATACGCGGACGCGATTTCCTGCGAACCGTTGATGATGCCGGCGGTCGGGAAATCCGGGCCCGGAATGTGCTGCATCAACCCGCCGATCGAAATGTTCGGATCGTCGATGAGCGCGATGCAGGCGCTGATCACCTCACCGAGGTTGTGCGGCGGGATGTTCGTCGCCATGCCGACGGCGATACCCGCGGCGCCGTTCACCAGAAGATTCGGCACCCGCGTCGGCAGGACGACGGGCTCTTGTTCTTTACCGTCGTAGTTGTCTACGAAGTCGACGGTTTCCTTGTCGATGTCAGCGAGCAGCTCGGACGCGAGCGGCGTCATGCGACATTCGGTGTACCGATACGCAGCCGGCGGGTCGCCGTCGATCGAGCCGAAGTTGCCCTGCCCGTCGACGAGCATGTAACGCATGGAGAACGGCTGCGCCATGCGCACGAGCGCATCGTACGTCGCGGTATCTCCGTGCGGATGGTACTTGCCGAGCACGTCGCCGACGACGCGCGCGCACTTGACGTACGGCCTCGTCGCAACGTTATTGCTCTCCTGCATCGCGAAGAGAATGCGACGATGAACGGGCTTCAGCCCGTCGCGCACGTCGGGGAGCGCACGCCCGACGATGACGCTCATCGCATAGTCGAGGTACGACTGTCTCATCTCGTCTTCGAGATTGACGTGCAGTATTTCGCGTGCGATTTCAGCCATGCAGCGTTTCTGTTCGGCCCGTGTCCGATGTAGGTTCCGACCTGTGAGGGCTGCCGCGTTTGGCCGTGCACCGACGGCCGCGAAGCCCATGGTTTGCCTCGGAACTCGAACTCGAAAGCCGAGGCAAATGAAGTGCCGAATCTTAGCACATCGAGGTGCTCAACCGAATCGTTTGGATATACTTTGGCCTTCCTCGAAACGGCCGCTCGAATGGACACCATCGACTCGCTCATCTGTGCCCGCTGGGTCATTCCGATCGAGCCTGTCGGGCGTGTATTGGAAGATCATGCCGTCGCGGTGAAGGACGGCCGAATCATTGCGGTCGGCGCGCGAGATGAACTCGCGAACGCCTTTTCGGCCAGCACGATCGTCGAACGGCCGAATCATGTGCTGCTACCCGGTTTCGTGAATGGGCACACGCATGCGGCAATGACCTTGCTGCGCGGGGCAGCCGAAAGTGCCTCGTTCGAACGCTGGCTCAAAGGCCAGGTTTGGCCGCTCGAGCAGCGCTGGATCGATGCCGAGTACGTGCGCGATGGGACGGCCCTCGCAATCGCGGACATGTTGACGAGCGGCACGACCTGCTTCGGCGATATGCACCTGTTTCCGGAAGTCGTCGCGCAGACCGCGGCGGACCTGCACATGCGGGCATGCATCGGGTTGCCCGTCGTCGAACAGGCCACGAGTTGGGCGGAGTCCGCAGGTCAGTGTCTGGAGAAAGGATTGAAGCTCCACGACGAATATCGGGGCGATCCGCTCATTACGACGAGTTTGTCGCCCTATGCGCCATGGGCTCTTAGCGACGAAACGCTGATACGCGTACGACGTGCGGCGGATGAGCTCGAGCTGCCAATGACGATGCACGTGAATGAGACGCCGGACGATGCGATGTCCGGCGACGAACGCACGATCGCGCGGCTCGCGCGCTTGGGAATGCTCTCTCCACTCCTGACCGCCGTTCACATGGTGCATGTGGACGATTCGGACATCGAAGCGTGCGCGCAAGCGGCCGTGAGCGTCGTGCATTGCCCGCAATCGAATCTCAAGCTGGGCAATGGCGTCGCACCCGTCGCGCGCTTCAAGACCGGCGACATCAACGTTGCGCTCGGCACGGATGGCGCCGCGAGCAACAACGATCTCAGCATCCTCGATGAAATGCGCACGGCCGCCCTCCTCGCGCGCGGTTTCCATTCCGCGCACGTCGGTATCGACGCGCATGAGTGGCTGCGTTTTGCCACCCTCAACGGTGCACGTGCCCTCGGCCTTGGCGAAGTCATCGGATCACTGACACCTGGAAAGTGGGCGGACATTTGCTGCATCGATCTGGCACGCGCGCACACGCAGCCCGTCTACGACGTCGCGGCTCACATCGTATTTGCTGCCTCACGCGACCAGGTAAGCGACGTCTGGGGCGCAGGCCGAGCGCTCGTGAGCAATGGCCGGCTGACGCGGCTCGACGAAGCAGAGCTGCTCGCACGCGCAGAGCGCTGGCGCACCCGAATCACAGCAACGAGAACCTCATGATCCAAGCATCGAATCACGATCCTGCAGAGCTCGCGCGCTTCGATGCCACGGCGCAGCGTTGGTGGGATCCCCAGGGCGAGTTCAAGCCGCTTCACGCGCTCAATCCTGTCAGGCTCGCCTATGTCGAAGCGCGCGCTCCCCTGGCGGGGCAGCGCGTCCTGGATGTGGGCTGCGGCGGTGGATTGTTGAGCGAAGCGATGGCTCAACGGGGTGCGAACGTGACCGGTATCGACCTTGCACCGCTCACGGTGGAAGTGGCCGAGCTCCACGCACTCTCGGCACAACTCTCGATCGAATATCTGCGTCAGTCGGCCGAGACACACGCGCTCGAACGTCCAGGTGCGTACGACATCGTGACCTGCATGGAAATGCTCGAGCACGTGCCAGATCCTGGCAGCGTCCTGCGCGCGCTCAGCACGCTCGTAAAGCCTGATGGGCTCGTGTTCCTTTCGACGCTGAACAGAAATCTCAAGTCGTATCTGCTCTCCGTCGTCGGCGCTGAGTACGTGCTCAACCTCCTCCCGCGCGGCACCCACACCTACGAGCGCTTCATCAAGCCCTCCGAGCTCGCGCGCTGGGCGCGTGGCGCGGATCTCGAGCTCGAAGACGTGAGCGGCCTCGCCTACGACCCGTTCGCGAACGTCGCACGCTTGAGTGCTGACGTCGACGTCAACTACGTGACTTGCTTTCGCAAGCGCTAGAGTATGGGGCTGTAGGCTCTAGGCTGTAGACTGCGGCCGGAGGGCCCGCGAGCGCTCTCGTAACCTTCAGCCTACGATCTCCAGCCTAGATGCTCTCTTCAGTTCCACCGCTCCTCATCGCCGCAACGCTCGTGCTCGGTTTCGTGCTCGGCGCGTTCTTCGTCGCTTGGCGCCACCGGCAGAGCTCGCAAGCGCTCCACGTCGAGCTTGCGGTGCTCAAATCGCAGCTCAAGACGGAAGAACAGCTAGAGCGCGAGCGTGCCGCCGCGTTGGAGCGCGCCATGGAGCAAGTGCGATCGTCATTCGATTCCGTCGCGGGAGCCTCGCTACGTTCGAACAGCGAGCTGTTCTTGAAGCTCGCACGCGAGCACTTGACGCAGCACCAGCAATCGGCAGCCGCGGCATTGACGGCTCGCGAGAAAGCGATCGAAACGATGCTCGGCCCCATTCGCGAGGCGCTCATCAAGACAGAGCAGCAGATGCTTCGCATCGAGAAGGAGCGTGCAGAGACCTTCGGCAGCCTGAAGAGCTCGCTCGAGAGCGTCGCGCTCGGTCAGCAGGCGCTGCAGAAAGAAACGCGCACGCTCGTCAACGCATTGCGGCGTCCCGAGGTCCGTGGCCAGTGGGGCGAGCTGACGCTGAGGCGTTTAGCCGAGCTCGCCGGCATGGTCGAGCACTGCGATTTCGCCGAACAGGTCCACGTGCGCACGGAAGAAGGAAGTCTCCGGCCTGACATGATCGTGCACATGCCGGACGGCAGAGATCTCGTCGTCGACGTGAAGACACCGCTCGATGCCTACCTCGATGCGGTCGACGCGCCGACCGACGAAGAGCGCGCGATCGCGATGCGTCGGCATGCACAAGCGATCGCCGAGCGCGTTCGCCAGCTCGGTGCGAAGAACTACTGGAGCCAGTTCGAGAAGAGCCCTGACTTCGTCATTCTGTTCATACCGGGAGATCAGTTCTTGTCGGCGGCGCTCGCGGAACAGCCGAATCTTCTCGAGGATGCGATTCGTCAGGATGTCATCATCGCGACACCGTCCAGCTTCGTCGCGTTGTTGAAGGCCGTCGCGTACGGCTGGCGACAGCTCGCGCTCGCGCAGAATGCCGAAACGATCAGAACGCTCGGCGAAGATTTGTATCGCCGTCTCGCTGTGTTCTCAGGACATCTAAGCCGCCTAGGTCGTAGCCTCGGCAACACAGTCGACTCCTTCAACAGCGCGGTCGGCTCGCTGGAGCGTCAAGTCTTGCCGGGTGCTCGCAAGTTCACCGAGCTTGGCGTGCGCCCGGAGCGTGAGATCGAGACGCTCGAGCCTATCGATCGGATGACGCGAGAGCCGCAACTCTCACCGGCACAGCGCGATATCGAGGCCGTGCTGTCTGAAAAAGCGCAGAGCGACTCGGGCGACGATACGTCCGGATCTTCGAGCTCCAAATCCGCTCAGGCTTAGTCGCGCGTCGTTTCTCCCGTGACTACCGAATCAGCGCTTGACGCCTCGCTCATCAACCGGGCAGCTCCGCCCGGCTCGATGCGCTACTTCGCGCTCCTCTATACGCCGGAAGATCGGCGCGACACGCTTGCAGCCTTGTTTGCTATCGACGCAGAAATCCGCGAATCCGCACAGAGCGCGAATCACGACGTCGCACATACGCGTCTTCGCTGGTGGCGCAGCGAGGTTGATCGACTGGTGAACGGTGCCGCTCAGCACCCGGCGACACAGCTCCTTCAGCGACACCATCGTGGGTCCCTCGAATCCCTCACAAAGCTCCACGAGTTGCTCGTCGCGGCGGACATGGACCTCGCACGCATGACATATGAGAACGCGCGCGAGCTGCGCGTGTACTGCGCACGCAGCGGCGGCGCCGTCGCCGAGCTGATTGCAGCGCAACTCGTCCCGGACAGTGCGCCGGAAGACTCGATGAGCCGCACGGCGAACACGCTTGGCGTAGGTATCCGACAAACCGAAATCATTCGCGATCTTCGCCAAGACACGCACGATGGCCGTCTCTATGTGCCGCTTCAAGAATTGGACAAGCATTCGGTGCGCCCCGAGCAGTTGAGCAAAGGCGAACTCGATGCTGGTGCGAAGCGGGCACTCGAGCAGATGAAGCAAGACGCCCACGCTGCGCTCGCTGCGCCGGTTGCCGACGATCGTACGCATGAGGCCCTGCGCCCGCTACGCGTCCTCGCCGCACTCCATCGCCGCCTGCTCGACCGTATCGCCGCGCGCAACTATGAAGTCGGCTCAGAACGCATCGAGCTCGGTCCGATCGACAAACCCTGGACTGCGTGGCGCGAAGCTCGACGGAGCCGTTGAATCGTTCGTGCGATCCACGCGGGGACGCTCCCGCGCCTGTTGACGCGCTGAGACGATCGCGAAAGTATTGCCGCCCACCTCACCACTCCTTCGCTTCACATGGACCCACGCACCTATTCCCCGCCAGCCGACCTCTTGCACGAACGCATCATCCTCATCACAGGCGCAAGCGACGGGATCGGTAAAGCCGTCGCGCTCGCCGCGGCTGCGCATGGCGCCACAGTGATTCTGCACGGTCGCAACGTTCGAAAGCTTGAAGGCGTGTACGACGCGATCGTGAATGCGTCGCAACCGAGACCTTCGATTCTACCGCTCGATTTCGAGAAAGCCGGGCCCGCGGAATACGAGCAGCTCGCAACCGCGATCGATAAGGAGTTCGGGCGGCTCGACGTGTTGCTGCACAACGCGGGCATGCTGGGTGAGCGCGCGCCGATCGAACACTACGACGTGGCCAAATGGATGCGCACGCTTCACGTCAATGTGAATGCGCCCTTCATTCTGACTCGCACGTGCCTTCCGCTACTCAAGCGATCGAACGACGCATCGATCGTGTTTACCTCGAGCGGGGTCGTCCCTCGACCGCGCGCGTTCTGGGGTGCGTATCTCGTGTCCAAGTGGGGCAGCGACGGACTGATGCATCTGCTTGCGGATGAGCTCGAAGGCGCCTCCGCGATTCGCGTCAACAGCATCAATCCCGGCAAGGTGCGCACGAACATGCGACTGCAAGCGTATCCGGCCGAGGATCGCAGCACGCTGCCACCGCCCGAGGCGATCGTGAATCCCTACCTGTACTTGTTCGGCCCCGACAGCCGCGGCGTCAACGGCGAGACCGTCGAGTGCCAGTAGGCGGCTTGCGCCCCACACCCTTTCGCCCGGGCCGTTGGCCGCCGTCGCGCGGCTGAGATCGCGACGAGCGTGATCGTCCAGCCGCTCGATGCTCGCGATCGTTGGGTCTTGGAAGCTCCGCGGCGGCATAGAGCGCTTCCACTTGCTTATCGGGGAGCGCGCGATGTCGTCCGCGCGGGAGGTCCCGCGGCAGCTCGATGTCGCCAAACTTTACTTGCATGACGCGGCTCACTTTCAGGCCGCGGCTTTCGAATAGCGCACGCACGGCCGCGCGCCGGTGCGCGCGATGCGATTTCACGAGGAACCAGCGGTTGGTCCCCTCACCGCCTGCAGGCTCGATGCTCTCGAACTCGACCGTATCCTCGTCGTACTGAACCACCCGGGGGATGCTCTCGATGTCGAAATCGAGGTAAGGCACCAAGACACGCGCTACGTACGCGGTCGGTGTCGATTCGGCGCGCCGCCGCAAAGCATCCGCGAGGCGCCCATCGCTCGTGAGCAAGAGCAAGCCGCTATCGCCGGACTGCATCGTATTGATCACGAGCCATCGCGCCCCGCGAACGCGGGGCAGCGATTCCATGACCGGCTTCATGTCGGAGTCGTCGCTGCTCTCGTCCGCTCGCGCCGCGATCGCCTGCCCCTGGGCCTTGTGAAAGATCAATACCTGCGGTGCCGCCGTGACCTTGAGCCGCGCGGACACGTCTTTACCGTCGATGACGACGCGATCCCCGCTCTCATAACGCTGGCCGGCTTGCGCGGGACGATTGTTGACGAGGACACGACCTTCGAGCATCCACTTCTCGATCTCGCGGCGAGAGCCGAGGCCGTGCTGCGCGAGAAGTTTATGAAGGCGTTCAGACATGCGGAGCGACGCAATCGACGACGTGATGAGGCGCGGATCGAGCGACTCGCTCCGCGTTGAGGAATCGCGCCGGACGCTATTCGCGATCCGGTTCGCGCACTTCGAACGAGCCGCTATCGTCGGTCGAGGCCACCATCGTCGGCGATGCGTCACCGTCGTCTTCATCAGCGTCGGAATCCGCGTCTTCGTCCGCCGCTCCGTCAGCCAGCAGCTCAGCATCTTCCGATCCTTCGACGTCGGCGGTCGCCTCTGCCTCACCCGCCGACGACTCCGCTTGCTCACCCTCGGAGGCCTCGCCCTCCTCACCGCTCGCCTGCTGCCCCTCCCCAGCGGGCAGCTCGAGTTGAACGCCGATCGTCTCGACATCCTTGAGCTCTGCGAGCGTCGGCAACTGATCCAGGCTCTTCAAGCCGAAATAGTCGAGGAACTCGCGCGTCGTGCCCAAAAGCTCCGGACGACCCGGTACTTCGCGATGTCCGACGATCCGGATCCAATTGCGCTCCTGCAACGTGCGCATGATCGTCGAGCTGATCGACACGCCGCGGATTTCTTCGATCTCGCTTCGGGTAATCGGCTGGCGATACGCGACGAGCGCAAGCGTCTCGAGCAGCGCTCGGGAGTAGCGTGACGGGCGCTCCTGCCACAAACGTGACACGGTATCCGCGACGCGCGGGCGCACCTGGACACGCCAGCCACTCGCGACTTCGATCAGCTCGATACCACGCTCCGCATAATCTGCGGCGAGCAGATCCAATGCGGCCTTGAGAAGCTCCGGCGTCGGACGCTCCCGCTCATCGAAGAGGTCGAGTAGCTGTTGACTCGTCACCGGTCGCCCAGCCGCGAGCAGCGTCGCTTCGATGATGTGCTTGAGATCGTTTTCGTTCATTGCGTTCTACCGTTCCTGCGTGTCGTCGCCTGCGCTCGGGTCGACATCCTGCGTTTCGGCGCCTTCTGGCGCGGAAGTCTCGTCATCCGCGATCTGCTCAGGGGCCGAGTCGACTTCTTCTCCCGCGACGGGTTCTTCCTCGACGGTTGCCGCCGCCTGCGCGTCATCATGCCGGACTTCGTCGACCTCGGTCACGTTGTCTGTCGCGACCGACTCGGTCAAGTCGGGCAGATCATCCTCGTCGTCATCCTCGTCCTCTTCCGGAAGCTCGGGCTGCGCGAGCGCGGCCTCGTTCTCGGCGTCGGCCTCTGCGACGCCGCCCTCGACGACCGTCAGTTTGCGAGCGGCCGTCGCCGTGCGCACATGAATCGCTGCATACGCCTCGGCTTGCACGATTTCGATCAAGCCTTCCTTCATGAGCTCGAGAATGGCGATGAATGTGACTGTTACGCCCATTCGCCCTTCTTGCGGCCTGAAGAGCTGCGCGAAATCGACGAACGCGGATTCGCGCAAACTGCTCAAGATGTCGGACATCCGTTGTCGCACCGACAGCCGCTCTCGCGCGACGTGGTGATGCGCGAACATTTCGGCTCGCTGCAGCACGTCCTTGAAGGCCAGCAGCATCTCCTGGAGCGTGACCTGCGGAACCATCTTGACGACTTTGCGCTCCACGAGCTCCGCGGTCGCCGGCAACGTGTCGCGTTCGAGCCGCTTGAGATTGTCGAGATCCTCTGCGGCCTTCTTGAAGCGCTCGTACTCCTGCAGACGACGGACGAGCTCCGCACGCGGATCCTCTTCCTCTTGTCCGTCCGCCGTCGCGACCCGCGGCAACAGCATGCGGGATTTGATCTCCGCGAGCATCGCCGCCATCAGCAAGTATTCGCCCGCAAGCTCGAGCTGCAGATCAGCCATCACATCGATGTACTGCATGTACTGACGCGTGATCTCGGCGATCGGAATGTCGAGGATGTCCAAGTTCTGCTTGCGGATCAGGTACAGCAAGAGATCGAGCGGCCCCTCGAATGCCTCCAGAAAGACTTGGAGCGCATCAGGCGGGATGTAGAGGTCGCGCGGCAGCTCCGTAACGGGCTCGCCCTCCACGACCGCGAACGGCATCTCCGTCTGCTGTGGCACCTCGGGCTCGAGCTTCTCGACTTCGAGCTGCGACCCCGTGTTTTCGACTAGTTTCAGTTCGGGCTTCACCGGTAATTCATCCCCATCGCCTGGTGCACTTCTTCCAGAGTCTGGCGCGCCACATCGCGCGCGCGCTCGCAGCCTTCCGCAATGATGCCGCGCACGAGGTCGCGATTCTGCTCGAATTCCTGCGCGCGCTCCCGGATAGCCGAGATCTCGGCGACGACGCCGTCGGCGAGTCGCTTCTTGCAATCGAGACAGCCGATGCCCGCCGTGCGACACCCCTGCTGCACCCAGGCTTGAGTGTCGGCATCCGAATAGATTTTGTGAAGATCCCAGACCGGACATTTTTCGGGATCGCCCGGATCCGTGCGCCGGACTCGCGCTGGATCAGTCTGCATCGTCTTTAGCTTCTTCGTGACGGAATCGGGATCCTCTCTCAAGCCGATCGTATTGCCGTAGGATTTCGACATCTTGCGTCCGTCGAGTCCCGGTACTTTCGGTGTCGCGGTCAAGAGCGCCTCAGGCTCGACGAGGATGCTGCGTCCCGTTCCTTCCAGATATCCGATCAATCGTTCGCGATCCGCGAGCGTTAGTCGCGCGTTGCCATCAAGCAATACGCGCGCCTTGTCGAGGGCATCAGCCTCGCCCTGTTCCTGATAAAGGCGACGCAACTCCTTGTAGCGAGTGCCGCTGCGGCTTCCCAAGCTCTTCAGCGCCTTTTCCACCTTAACTTCGAAGTCGGGCTCCTTGCCGTAGACGTGATTGAAGCGGCGCGCGACCTCCCGCGTGATCTCGACGTGCGCGACCTGGTCCTCTCCCACGGGGATGTAGGTCGGCTTGTAGAGCAGAATGTCCGCGCTCTGGAGCAACGGATAACCGAGGAAGCCGTATGTCGCCAGATCTTTATCTCGAAGCTGCTCCTGCTGATCCTTGTAGCTCGGGACACGCTCGAGCCAACCGAGTGGCGTGACCATCGACAACAAAACGTGCAGCTCGGAGTGCTCCGGCACGCGCGATTGGATGAAGAGCGTTGCGCTCGCGGGATTGATGCCCGCCGCGAGCCAGTCGACCACCATTTCCCACACGTTGTCATTGAGCGACGCGGTGTTCTCGTAGCCGGTCGTCAGCGCGTGAATGTCCGCGATGAAGAAGTAGCACTCGTACTGATACTGAAGCTCGAGCCAATTCTTGAGCGCGCCATGATAGTTACCCAGATGCAAAGCGCCTGTGGGGCGCATGCCGGACAGAACTCGCCGTGTCGTACTACTCGATGCGCTCAATGCCAGGAGATCCTCTTACGCGATGCCAATATTCGACCGGCGACGGCATCTCAAGCCCGTCGCACTGTATTCGAATCAACGTCTTACTGAACTTTCTTAGATGGTCGAGATAAGTTGAGCGGCAGGTGTCGCATTATACGGGACCCGTAGCGACACCGCATTTCTCAGGGCGATCGAAACACGCTGACGTCCCCTTTACCCTCACGCACGACAACGGGGGCTGGGCCGGCCAAATCCACGACGCTCGTGGGCTCGAAGCCGCAATTACCGCCATCGATGACCGCATCTAGGACGTGATAGAGACGCTCCTGGATCTCCCTGCCGTCGCTCATTGGCGTTTCTTCGCCCGGCAAGATCAGGGTTGAGCTCATGAGCGGCTCGGCGAGCTCCGACAGCAGCGCACGCGGCACCGGATGGTCCGGCACCCGAATACCGATCGTGCGCCGTTTCGGATTTTGTAAGCGTTTCGGCGTCTCGCGAGTCGCTTCAAGTAAGAACGTGTAAGGCCCTGGCGTGAATGCCTTCAGCGTGCGGTACTGTTGGTTGCTCACCCGCGCATACTTTGCAATCTCCGATAGATCGCGGCACACGAGCGTGAAGTGGTGATGCTTGTCGGTCTGTCGAATTCGCGCGATCCGCTCCATGGCCGCCTTATCGCCAATGTGGCACCCGAGCGCGTAACTGGAATCCGTCGGATAGGCGACGACGCCCCCGTCACGAATGATGTCCACGGCTTGTTTGACGAGGCGCGGCTGCGGATCTTTCGGGTGGATTTCGAAGTAGCGGCTAGGCACGGCGTGAAGGATCGGGCGGGTTCAGGCTCTCGACTGGATTGAACGACTGCAGCCGGCGGCTGTCTGTCAACCGTCGACCTTCCGCGTATGATACGGCCTTCTTCGCCCTCAAGCTCCGAGCGACATGCAACTGCTTTTCGACTTCTTCCCCGTCATCGCTTTCTTCATTGCCTACAAGCTGACGGATATCTACGTCGCCACTGGAGTCATCATCGTTGCAGTACTGCTGCAGACACTCGTGCAATGGGTGCGCTACAAGAAGGTGAGCGCGATGGCGCTGATCTCGGCCGTACTCGTGCTCGTCTTCGGCGGGATCACGCTCGCCGTGCATGACGAAATGTTCATCAAATGGAAAGTCACGGTCGTGAACTGGCTGTTCGCGAGCGGTTTCCTCCTGAGCCATTTCATCGGCGACCGCCCTGTCGTTCAAAGGATGCTCGAAGCGAACGTCGAGCTGGAGCGCCCGCTATGGCTGCGATTGAGCTGGATGTGGATCGTGTTCTTTACGCTCGTGGGCGCTATCAATCTCTACATTACCTACAACTTCAGCACCGATGTGTGGGCCGCATTCAAGCTTTACGGTCTTATTGGTTTGACGCTGGTATTCGTTCTCGTTCAAGGCGCGTGGCTCGCGTCCAAGTTGCCGCCCGATTCGAACAAACAGGGCTCGACATGAGCGCAGGAAGCTCGGCGACGCGTCCCGATCGCATCCGCGCGTGCATTCGCGAGCATTTCAACGACGCCGAGATCGAGCTCGTGGATGACAGCCATCTGCACGTCGGCCACGCGGGCGCGCGCGACGGCAAAGGACATTTCCGTGTACGTATCGTCTCCGATCGCTTCCTCGGCTTGCGCCCCTTACAGCGTCATCAACTCGTGTACAGCGCAGTCGGCGAGCTGATGCAGACCGAGATTCACGCGCTGAACATCATTGCCCTCACCCGCGACGAAGCGGCAGGCGCCGAACCGTGATCCACAGTGACGTCGCGGCCTACCGTGTCGTCACGCGCTCTGAATCATTCTTTACTCCTCCTACCACCACTGCTAGAGCCGTCAATGTCAACTCGTTTGCTCCCGCTTTCAATCCTCGCTCCCTTCTTGATCCTCGCAGGCTGCAACAAAGCTGAGGGCCCGAAGGCAGTGCCCTCAGATCAAGCCGTCGCGACGGTGAACGGTCAGCCGATCTCACAATCGGAATTCGATCTGTACGTGGACACGATCGAACGGCAATCCGGCCGCCAAGTTCCCGAGGATCAGAAACCCGAGATTCTCGATCAGTACATCGGTATGCATCTGGCTGCCGACGCCGCCGAGAAGCGCGGGCTCACAAACGAAACCGCCGTGCGCGATCAGCTCGAGCTCGCGCGCATCAATGTCATCGTCGATGCGGCTTTGCAGAAATATCTCGAAGAGAATCCGGTGAGCGACGATGAGCTCAAGCCCGAGTACGACAGACAAGTGGCCGCGATGCCTCGCGAGTACCACGCGCGGCACATCCTCGTCGACGACAAAGAGACCGCCGAAGCCGTGACCAAAGAGATCAAAGCGGGTGCGGATTTCGCTGCCGTCGCAAAAAAGCGCTCGAAGGACTCTTCGAGCCAGAGTGGCGGCGATCTCGGATGGTTCACGCCTGACTCGATGGTCAAGCCCTTCGCCGATGCGGTCGTTTCGCTCAAACCCGGCGACGTCACGAGCGAACCAGTCCAAAGCCAATTCGGTTGGCACGTGATCAAGCTCGAAGATTCGCGCGCCTCGGCGCCGCCGCCGTTCGAGGATGTTAAAGATCGCGTGAAAGTCCTCGTCCAACGCAAGAAGCTGCAGGCCTATCTCGACGAGCTGCGCCAAGGCGCAAAGATCGAGAAGCATCTTGCGGCGGAGCCTAAGGCTGACGAGCCGAAGGCCGAAGGTTAAGCCCTAGCTGTTCTATGTAGCGAGTGACTCGCGGTAGGCCTCGCGCGAGTCACTCCTGTTTCAGCAGTGCCAAGAAGCCCTGCTCATCGAGCACCGCCACGCCGAGCTCCTGCGCTTTTTTGAGCTTCGAGCCGGGATCCGCGCCTGCGACGACATAGGACGTCTTCTTGGAAACGCTCCCCGAGACCTTGCCGCCCAGTGCAGCAATGCGCTCGCTCGCGTCGTCTCGGCTCATCGCTTCTAACGTCCCGGTGAGCACGAACGTCTTGCCTGTAAGCGGTCCGCCGCTCGAGCTCGAGGCTTTACGGACGATGTCCGGCCACGTCACACCGTGGGCTCGGAGCGCGCTGATGACGTCGCGGTTGTGCTCTTGATCGAAGAAATGTCGCACGTGAGCCGCGACGACGGGCCCGACATCGGGCGTTTCTTGGATCTGCTCTTCAGTCGCATTCAACAGTGCCTCGATCGACCCGAAGTGCTGCGCGAGCGCGGCAGCCGTCGCCTCGCCGACATCGCGAATACCGAGCGCATACAAGAAGCGCGGCAACGTCGTATTCTTGCTCCGCTCCAGAGCCGCAACGAGATTCGCGGCGGACTTCTCGCCCATGCGCTCGAGTGATGCGAACTGCTCGACCGTGAGCGCATAGAGATCCGCTGGGCTGCGCACGAGATCGCCCTCGACGAGTTGATCGATGATCTTGCTGCCGAGGCCATCGACATCGAGCGCGCGCCGGCTCGCGAAGTGGCGCAACGATTCCTTGCGTTGCGCCGCGCAGAACAAACCTCCAGTGCAGCGAGCGACCGCCTCGCCCTCTTCCCGCTCCACGTCGGATCCGCACACTGGGCAGTGTTTCGGCAACTCAACGATCGCCGCATCGGCGGGACGCTTCTCGAGGATGACCTTGACGACTTCGGGGATCACATCGCCCGCGCGGCGAATCACCACGGTATCCCCGATGCGCACGTCCTTGCGTCGTACCTCATCCATGTTGTGCAGCGTCGCGTTGCTCACCGTCACGCCGCCAACGAAGACCGGCTCGAGACGTGCCACTGGCGTGAGTGCACCGGTTCGTCCGACCTGAAACTCGACTCCTCGTACGATCGTGTTCTCTTCATGTGCGGGAAACTTGTGCGCGATCGCCCAGCGCGGCGCACGGGCAACGAAGCCGAGCTCACGCTGCTGCACATAGCGATTCACCTTGTACACGACGCCATCGATCTCATACGGCAGCGTTGCGCGCCGCGCACCGATGTCGCGGTAATACTCCAAGCAACCGGCTGCGCCTTTCACCGTTCGCGTGAGCGGTGAGATCTTGAGCCCCCACTCGCGCAACTGCGCGAGCGCATCGGTGTGTCGAGCGGGGAGCTGCCAACCCCGAGTCTCCCCGACCCCATAGAAGAAAACGTCGAACGGCCGAGTCGCCGCCAAGCGGGGGTCGAGTTGGCGCAAGCTGCCGGCGGCTGCATTGCGTGGGTTGACGAACGTCTTCTCACCTTTTGCGAGTGCGCGTTCGTTCATCGCCTTGAAGCCGGCGATCGTCATGAAGACTTCCCCGCGCACTTCGAGCAGCTCTGGCGCAGACCCGCGAAGCTCAATGGGCACGGCCTTGATCGTGCGTACGTTGTGCGTCACGTTCTCGCCGTGCGTGCCGTCCCCTCTCGTCGCCGCGAGCATGAGCCTTCCCTTCTCGTACCTGAAGCTCACCGCCAACCCGTCGAGCTTCGGCTCGGCCGCGTACTCGATCTCTTCCTCCGTCTCGAGTCGCTCGCGGACACGGCGGTCGAAGGCGATGAGATCGTCCTCCGCAAACGCGTTGTCGAGCGAGAGCATCGGGGTCGTGTGCACGACTTCTTCGAGCTCCCCAACGGGCGCAGCGCCGACTCGTTGCGTGGGGGAATCCGGTGTAATGAGATCCGGATACTGCGCTTCGAGCGCCTTGAGCTCCTGCATGAGCCGGTCGTACTCGGCATCGGAGACTTCAGGATCGTCGAGTACGTAGTACCGATAGTTGTGATGATCGATCTGCTTTCGCAGCTCGCGCACGCGAGCTACGGCACTCCGCGCAGTGCTCATCCGCCCACCCTGCTTCGAGACGATCGGGTAAGAAGGAGA
Organism: Lysobacterales bacterium; assembly: GCA_044506405.1. GTDB lineage: Bacteria > Pseudomonadota > Gammaproteobacteria > Steroidobacterales > Steroidobacteraceae > Steroidobacter. Next base: position 42,566 of record JBIQKP010000011.1, read on the forward strand.
TTTCTCTCGCAGAGACGCTGCTTCATAACGCCCTAAAGACGTCGTGACGGTCCGCCGCCAGTGCGACCGGCGCCTGGCTGGCTTTGCGGCCGTTCGAACTCGCGCACTTCCTGCCGTAAACGTTCGATCCGATGCACGGTGAGCGGCACACCGCGATCGTCTTGGAGCGTGCCCCCGAGCGTTTGCTGCAAACGCCTCGCACAAGCGACGAGCTCGTTGAGCGCGTGCATGCCCGGTACCGGACCGGGCAGTTGGGCGAACAACGTCACGCCGGGATATTCGATGCCCGGCATCGTCTCGAGATCGAATGTGCCAGGTTCCACCATGCTCGCGACACTGAAGATGCTCGTTCCGTCATCGTGAAGACGGTGGAAGACGTCGTACTTGCCATGCTGCAGCGACTCGGCTTGTAAGGTCTCGAGTAAGCGACCCCCCTCATAACGATGAGGCGCGGCGGCCAGCCTGAGCGCAAGAATCTTGCGTCGCTCGGTTTTCTTGGGCGGCGGCGTGTCCGCAGTGGTTGATAGCGTAGGCGTCGCTTCAGGCTCAGGCGTCGGCTCCGCTGGCAACTCCGCGGTGACAGACGTGTCCGAGAGCGTCGGCTCGACGCGGCCTCGCCAGCTGTCTTGCGTTCCCGTGCGCAAGGCTCGATCGAGCTCATCCACTTCACGCGTGATCGTTCGCGGATAGCTGCCTGTATTGGCCGGGACGGGTCTGCTGAAGTCGGGCTCGTCCGAGCTGATGAAGGGCGCCTGCTCGTCGCCGCCCCCTCCGTGATCGAAAGCATCATGGGGTTCGTTCGACGCGCTGAAATGCGGGTCCGCATCGCCCGTGGGCTGGAGCGACGGCTGTCGATGTTCGTCGTCCGCGTTGCTGCGCCGCCCCCACCAGTAGATCGCGGCCAGCAGGACGATGGCAAAGCCGAACAGTATCCAACGCAGCTCAGGCATACGCGGCTAGAGAGTGGAAGCTAAGATCTTGCGGCTGCAGACGGACCGACCTCCAGAACGCTCTGGCGTCAGCTTCCCGTCTCCAGCCGCTGCTAAGCATAGCGAAAGACCGCGCCCTACATTGCAGCCATACGCATCGCTTCGTCGACATCCACAGCGACGAGACGTGACACGCCAGGCTCATGCATCGTGACACCGATCAGTTGCGAGGCGAGCTCCATCGTCGTCTTGTTGTGCGTGATGAAGATGAACTGCACTCGGCTCGACATCTCCTTCACGGTCTCGCAGAAACGACCCACGTTGTTGTCGTCGAGCGGCGCGTCCACCTCGTCCAACAAGCAGAATGGTGCAGGATTGAGCTCGAAGATCGAGAACACGAGTGCGACTGCAGTCAATGCCTTCTCGCCGCCCGACAGCTGATTGATCGTCGAGTTACGCTTGCCCGGCGGGCGGGCCATGATCGACACGCCTGCACTCAAGATGTCCTCGCCGGCAAGCTCGAGGTAAGCGTGACCGCCACCGAACAAGCGCGGGAAACGCTCCTTCAGTCCGGCATTCACGCGATCGAACGTATCCTGGAAGCGCGACCGAGTTTCGCGATCGATCTTTCGAATCGCGGTTTCCAACGTTTCGAGCGCCTCCGTGAGGTCCTTGTACTGGCGATCGAGATATTCCTTGCGCTCGGACTGTTCTTTGAACTCATCGATCGCCGCGAGGTTCACCTGCCCTAAGCGTTCGATCTTCTGTGTGAGCTCGACCAATGTCTGCTCCCACGAGGCGATCTCGGCTTCCGGCACCATCTCCTGATAGATGGCGTCGAGATCGAACTGCGTCGCCTTGAATTGATCGAGAAGGGTTTCGCGGCGTACCTTGAGCTCTTGCGCCGCCATACGCACGTCTTCCAACCGTGCTCGCGCTTCTTCAACGGCGGTCTCGGAGTCGACCCGACTCTGATCGAGAGACCGCATTCGGCCCTCGGCACTCTCGAGCGCTTCTCGCGCTTGCGCCAACTCTTGCTCCACGTGGAGACGCTGTTCGAGCGCAGCTTCCAACGTCTCGCTGAGCGCCTGGAGCGGTGCTTCGCCTTCGGCGAGCTGGCGCGTCAACTCCTCGCGACGCGACTGCAGCTGCGCGAGTTGCTGCCGGAGTCGATCGAGCCCTGCGGAAATCGAGCTCAGCGCGGAGCGCTTTGACTCGACGCGGATCGCCACTTCCTGGGCCCCGTCGCGATCGATCTGTGCTTGCGAGCGCTTCTGCGCGAGGTTCTGTCGGAGCGAGTCGCGGCGCTGTTCGAGCTCCATTCGCGTGGCCTCGAACTGCTCCATCGCATCCATGCCTTCTTGCAATCGTGCACGTGCCTCGGCAACCGTACCTGCGATTTCCTCGTGATCGCGCTCGATGTCCGCGATCTCGGCGTCGATCCGACGCACACGTTCAGCGGTCTGCTCGGCCTTCGTCTTGAGCGCGCCGATTTGTGCACTCAACTCGGTCTGCGTGCGATGCAGCTGATTGACCTCCGCCTGCAACTCATCGCGGCGATGCTCTTGCTCGCTAAGACGTTCGCGTGTCGCGGCGAGTTCGGACTGCACGGCTTCGAGACGCTCTTCCGCGGTCGCGACGGTTTCGCGCAGCTCGCGCATTTCTTTCTCGCGCTCGATGACGCCCGCGTGCACGTCCTGATCTCGGCTGACACGAAGCCAATCGCGCCCAATCCACACGCCGTCGCGCGTAATCACCGACTCGCCGTTCGCCAATGTGTGGCGACGCTCGAGCGCTTCGCCCAACGTATCGACGGCGATGATGCCGGTCAGCATCGCCGAGATGGCAGACGGACCCTGCACTCGCGCCAGAAGATGCCCTGAATCGACGTTCTCGGCTCGTGCGCTGCCTTCGGCAAAGAAGCTTACGGTGCCGACTTGCAACGATTCGAGTCGGCCGGCGATGGCGTCGATCGTCTCGACGGAGACGGCTTCGAGATAGGACCCGAGCACGGTTTCCACCGCGCGCTCCCAGCCCGGCTCAACACTGAGTTGCTGCGCGAGCCGCGGTCGCTCGCTCAGCGTGTTCGCCGACAGCCATTCGCTCACCTTGCCTTGTGCAAGTCCCAGTGCGGCCTGCTGCAGCGCTTGCAGCGACATGAGCTTGCCTTGTGCCGCTTGGAGCTCCTGCCGGCCGCGATCGACCGCGCTCACGAGCTCGCGGTCACGCTCGCGGAGCTGCTGCAATTGTTCAGTGATCTCGCGCAGGCTCGTCGCGCTCTGCTCGCTTCGTTCGCGTGCCTCGCGCTCGTCATCTTCCAAGGTAGCAATCTGTTCGCTTGCGTCGACGGCGCCGAGCTCATTGAGCTCCGCCGCGAGCCGCTCGCGCTGGGATGCGAGTCGTGCGAGTCGCTGCTCCAACTGTTCGATGCGAGCGCGCTCAACGTGTGTTTTCTCGCTTGCGGCACGCGAGTCGCGATTGAACTCCTCCCACCGCTCTTGCCACTCCTGCATCGCCTCTTCGGCTTCGGCGAGAGCGGACGCGGATTCTCGCTCCCGATCGCGTGCAGCAATCAGACCAGGCTCGAGCTCTTCGAGCTCGCGGCGAAGCGAATCGATCTGCGCCTCGTCGCGAGTCAAATGCAACGTGGCTTCGGAGGCACCGCTCTCCGCCTGTTCCAGGTCTTGCCGTTGCCGTTGACGCAACTCACGGCCGTGCTGGATCGATTGCTCGGTACGAGAGATCTCCGCGCCGATTTGATAGTAGCGACCCTGCACTGCATTCAGCGCTTCTGACTTCTCCGTGAAATCCTCGCGTGCCGTTTCGATCGCCGATTCGATGGAACGCAGCTGCGCGATCGCGGCTTGCAGCGCCGTGTCACGCTCCCGAAGGATGCCCTCTTTCGTTTGCGAGTCGATCTCGATCGCACGCAGACGCAACGCGATGAGCTCGGCGCTGAGCTTGCGCTCATCCTGCTTCAAAGCTTGGTAGCGCCGTGCCGTCGCCGCCTGCCGCTGCAAGTGTCGCAGTTGCTTGTCGACTTCTTCGCGCACGTCATTCAAGCGCTCGAGGTTCTCCTTCGTGTGCGCGATGCGGTTCTCGGTTTCGCGCCGCCGCTCTTTGTACTTCGAGATGCCCGCGGCCTCTTCGATGAAGCCGCGCAACTCTTCGGGTCGCGCTTCGATCACGCGCGAGATCATGCCTTGCTCGATGATCGCGTAGCTGCGCGAGCCGAGGCCCGTACCCAGGAAGAGCTGCGTAATGTCCTTGCGACGGCAGCGCGTGCCGTTGAGGAAGTACGCGGACGTGCCGTCGCGCGACACGACGCGCTTCAGCGACACTTCCGCGAATCCGGCGTACTGACCTTGGAGCTGTCCGTCGGAGTTGTCGAAGACCAGCTCGACCGAGGCCGTGCCGACGGGCTTACGAGAGGCCGAGCCGTTGAACACGACATCTGCCATCGAATCGCCGCGCAGATGCTTCGCCGAAATTTCGCCCATGACCCAGCGCACGGCATCGATGATGTTCGACTTGCCGCATCCGTTCGGGCCGACGACGCCGATGAGGTTGCTGGGAAAATTCACTGCGGTCGGGTCCACGAAGGATTTGAACCCGGCCAATTTGATCTTGTTGAGTCGCATCGCGCTCCTGCCGCCGATTAGACGCCGCGTCGTCGTTGAATGTCAGTATGTCGCCCGAGTCGCCGCTTGCGGCCGCAAGAGACGGACAACCCCGATCCTCTGTTATAGGTCAACCCGCGAATGCTCCCGCAAGGCGGCCTTCCTACGTCCCAGTCGGTCGAGGTTGATCCCGACCTGTCGGAAAGCGGCTCGTCCTGAAGCGAAGCTTGCGAGCGGGGTGAAAGCGCGGCCTAGTGTATGTGAACGCGACCCGGCTGACACGCGTGCCGTGAGAGAAAAAAATCCGCTTTCTCCTGGGGCTTTTCCGCCCGGTTTCAAGCCGGCTGTACGAGGGGTGTGCCGTCTGTATAATCGCGGCCCTCGTGTGTAATGACCTGCCCAAAAGCCGCTGGTCGGCTGGGCGCGGAGGCTCTCTCGATGGCCGCAAAGAAACCGTCTGCGAAGGCGACTAAGGCCAAGAAGACTGTTGTGAAAAAGGCGGAACCTGCCAAGAAGGCGGCGGCGAAGAAGCCGGCTGCACGCAGCAAAGCCGCTTCTCCCACGCGTGCTCACGCGGTCAAACCCACGTCCAAAGCTACGGCAAAAGCCGCTCCGGCCGCGAAGTCGACGAAAGTCGCCGCGGCAAGTGCGCCTGCCGTCAAGACCAAACCGATACCGAAACCGGCGCCTCACCCGCCGGTCAAGGCGATCATCGCTGCGAAACCAGTAATGCCGATTTCACTAGATTCAGACGCCGGCAATGGAAACGATGCCGACGACCTCGAGCAGGATGCGCCAAGCACGAACCTGCTGGCGGGGCCGCGGAATGTAAAGCCCTACATTCCGCGCCGTGGCGAGCAATACATGAGCAAGGAGCAGCTCGAGCACTTCCGCACGATCCTCACCAATTGGAAGCGGGATCTGATGCAGGAAGTGGATCGAACGGTCCTGCACATGAAGGACGAAGCTGCGAACTTCCCGGATCCGAACGATCGGGCAACGCAGGAGTCCGAGTTCAGCCTCGAGCTGCGCACGCGCGATCGCGAGCGCAAGCTCATCCGCAAGATCGACGAAGCGCTGAAGCGTATCGACGATGGCACGTACGGCTACTGTAACGAGACCGGCGAAGAGATCGGAATCAAGCGCCTCGAAGCGCGTCCGGTCGCTACGCTATGCGTCGAGGCGCAGGAGCGTCGCGAGCGTCGCGAGAAGCAGTACGGCGACCGCGACGATCGGTACAGGTAACTCGCTCGCCGATCTGGCCGCTCGCGGCCCGGTCGGCGCGTGACCTCGCGCGCCCCGAGAGGTTCTTCTGGCCAGCAGCGAGCTACCCGCTAGCCCGCTGCCGCTCGCAAGCGGCGTACCCTATCGCGGGCGCTTTGCTCCCTCTCCCACTGGAAATTTGCACTTCGGCTCGCTCGTCGCGGCGGTTGCGAGCTATCTCGATGCGCGCGCGGCGGGAGGACGATGGCTCGTCCGTATCGAAGATCTCGATACACCCCGCGTCGTCCCCGGCAGCACCGATATCATTCTGCAAACGCTCGAGGACTTCGGCTTCGAGTGGGATGAGCCGGTCATGTACCAAAGCCTTCGCACGGAGGCTTACGAGGCTGCCCTCACGCAGCTTCGCCGCGCCGATGCCGTCTACTTCTGCTCTTGCTCGCGCGCCGAGATTCAAGCCGCTGAGCGGCGACAGCCTAGCGCAGGCGAAGAGCTCTTCTATCCCGGCTGGTGCCGAAACGGCATCCGTGCTCCGGACCGAGCGCTAGCAGTCCGCTTTCAAGTCGCAGATGAACCGATTCGTTTCGTCGACCAGGTCCAAGGTCCAATTGCAATTGATCTAGCAACGGAGTGCGGCGACTTCGTCGTGCGCCGGCGCGACGGATTGTTCGCCTACCAGCTCGCTGTCGTCGTCGACGACGCCGCACAAGGGATCACGAAAGTCGTCCGAGGCGCGGATTTGCTTACGAGCACGCCTCGACAGATCGCACTCCAAAGTGCTCTCGGGCTAACGCACCTCGAGTACGCACATGTGCCTCTAGCCACCGATCAGAAACAGATCAAACTGTCCAAATCCGCCGGTGCCGGCGGTGTGGATCCTCGCGATCCAGCCGGCGAGCTCTGGCGGGCACTACGATTCCTGCGGCAATCGCCGCCACTTGAACTGCGTCTAAGTGGACTACCCGGCTTATGGGATTGGGCCATTCGGAACTGGCAAGTGGATTCGATACGGGGCATTCGGAGCGCCGTCGTCGAGGCGCTCTAACTGGGCATTGGAGTGGGGGTACATCAGTATGAACGGGCTTGAAGCACGACCGGTTCTCAGCTCCGGGTTACTCCGAGGAGCCTCCATGAACGAGTCGAGAGTCATCAAGAAGTATCCGAATCGGCGTCTGTACGACACTGTCGAAAGTCGTTACATCACGCTCGCGGATATTCGGCGCCTCGTGATGGACAAGGTCGACTTCGTCGTGATCGACAAGAAGACCCAAGAGGACATCACACGTTCGATCCTGCTACAGGTGATCGCCGAGCAGGAGCACGCGGGCGAGCCGTTGATGAGCCAGGATTTCCTCTCGCAAATCATTCGCTCGTATGGCGGCGCGATGCAAAGCTTCGTCGGCAGCTATCTCGAACAGAGCCTCAAGCTGCTCGCGGGTCAGCAACAGCAAATGCGCGAGCACATGCGCGGAATGATGGGCAGCGATGCCTATGACTCGATCTCGACGCTGACTCAGCGCAACTTCGAGCGCTGGCGCGCGCTGCAGGATGAGATCTACAAGGTCATGACGAGCGGCACGACACCGGGCACGCAGCGCTCGAAGGATCGCAGCGACGGCGATTCGGATGACGCGTCACGCGAGAAGCAGCTCTGAAGAGACTCGGCTCCGCTCCTGCGCTCTTCAAAGGCCTCTTAGCAGTCGCGTATCGACCGCTCAAATGAAAACGCCAGCGCATCGGGCGCTGGCGTTCTCGCATCGCTCGTTGTCGCGCGTTTGAGCGTTACGCGACGTCCAGATTGCGCATGCTCAAGCGGATGCGCCCCTGACGATCGACTTCGAGCACTTTCACTTTGATGACGTCGCCTTCCTTGAGCTTGTCGCTGACGCGCTCGACGCGCTCTTCCGAGATCTGAGAGATGTGCACGAGACCGTCCTTGCCGGGCAGGATCGTAACGAACGCGCCGAAGTCCATCAGGCGTGCCACGCGACCTTCGTAAATCCGACCGACTTCGACCTCCGCCGTGATGAGTTCGATCCGTCGCTGAGCTTCCCGACCGGACACGCCATCGACGGACGCGATCTTGACCGTACCGTCATTCTCGATGTCGATCGTCGTCCCGGTTTCCTCCGTGATCGCGCGAATGACCGCACCGCCCTTGCCGATGACTTCGCGGATCTTCTCCGGATCGATCTTGAGCGTGATGATCGACGGTGCCCATTCGGACATCTTCGCACGCGGCGCGGACAGCACTTTGTCCATCTCGCCGAGGATGTGCAGGCGACCTGCGCGCGCTTGGTCGAGCGCGACTTGCATGATCTCCTTCGTGATGCCGTTGATCTTGATGTCCATTTGCAGCGCGGTGACGCCTTCACGGGTTCCGGCCACCTTGAAATCCATGTCACCCAGGTGATCTTCGTCGCCGAGGATGTCGGTCAACACTTGGAAACGATCGCCCTCCTTCACCAAGCCCATCGCGACGCCTGCAACGGCGGCTTTGATCGGCACGCCTGCGTCCATCAGCGCCAAGCTGGTACCGCAAACGCTCGCCATTGAGCTCGAGCCGTTCGACTCGAAGATCTCTGAGACGACACGGATGACGTACGGGAACGTCGTCATGTCGGGCATCACTGCCGAGATACCGCGGCGAGCGAGATTGCCGTGGCCGATTTCACGGCGCTTCGGCGAGCCCATCATGCCGGTCTCACCGACGCTGAACGGTGGGAAGTTGTAGTGGAGCATGAACGGCTCTTTGCGCTCGCCACCCAGCGCATCGATGATCTGCGCATCGCGCCCGGTGCCGAGCGTCGTGACGACCAACGCCTGCGTTTCACCACGCGTAAACAACGCGGATCCATGCGTACGCGGAAGCACACCCGTGCGGATCGAGATTGGGCGAACCGTCTTCATGTCGCGCCCGTCGATGCGCGGCTCGTTCGCGAGCACGCGTCGACGCACGATGTTGTACTCGAGGTTACCGAACGCCTTCGCAACATCATCCGGCGTGAAGGCAGCGCCTTCAGCGCCGGCGAGCGCTGCGATCGCGGCATCGCGGATCTCTTGAATGCGGCTGCGTCGCGCCTGCTTCTCGGTGATCTTGTAAGCGTCGTTGAGCGCTGCTTCGACTTGTGCGGCCAAAGCAGACTCGAGCGCCGTGTTCGCCGGTGCCGGCTGCCAATCCCAAGCGGGCTTGCCGGCTTCTGCCTTGAGCTCGTTGATCACGCGAATCGCTGTCTGCATCTGCTCGTGTCCGAACACGACCGCGCCGAGCATCACGTCTTCCGGCAGTGCCTTCGCCTCCGACTCGACCATCAACACCGCTTCGGACGTACCGGCGACAACGAGATCGAGCTGCGATTCCTTCAGCTGCGCATTCGTGGGATTGAGAATGTATTGGCCGTCTTTGTAGCCGACCTTCGCTGCACCGATCGGACCCTGGAACGGCACACCCGAGAGTGCGAGTGCCGCGGATGCGCCGAGCATCGAGGGGATATCGGAATCGATGTCTGGGTTCAGCGAGAGAACCGTCGCGACGACTTGGACTTCGTTGAAGAACCCTTCGGGGAACAGTGGGCGGATCGGACGATCGATGAGGCGGGAGGTCAGTGTCTCTTTCTCGGAAGGCCGGCCTTCTCGCTTGAAGAACCCACCTGGGATCTTGCCGGCGGCATACGTCTTCTCGACGTAGTTCACGGTCAACGGGAAGAAGTCTTTCTTCGGGTCAGCCTCTTTCCGAGCCACCGCGGTGACGAGGACGACCGTCTCCCCCATCGTCACCAGCACCGAACCGTCTGCCTGCCGAGCAAGCTCGCCGGTTTCTAACGTGACTTGGTGCTGTCCGTAGGTAAAGGATTTTTTGATTGCGCTCACGACGTTTCCTAATCCGGCGAACCGTGCCGGCAATGACTACTTTTGCTGATAAAAACGAAAGCCGCCACGGCCCCTCGATGCGACCGTTCGGTGGGGATTCTTCTGCAGAATCATCACGACGGGATCGGAGTTGCCGGGCGGCTGGAGGTGTGTGACTTGCGTCTGACGTGTCCGGTGCGTTCGGTACCTGGCGCTTAGCGGCGCAGGCCTAGGCGGGAAACGATTTCCGTGTAGCGCTCGGGAGCGGTGTCTTTCAGGTAGTCGAGAAGCTTACGGCGCTGGTTGACCATTTTGAGCAGACCGCGACGCGACGCGTGATCGCGCTTGTGCGTGCTGAAGTGCTCGCCGAGCTCGTTGATGCGAGCGGAAAGCAGAGCGATCTGCACCTCCGGCGATCCTGTATCACTGCTGCTGCGTCGATATTGCTCGACGATTCCGCCCTTCTGCTCAGTCGACAATGCCATCTTGCCCAATCCTCGATACGACTCGCGCTGGAGTCGGTCATGTATAGCCCGTTTAAGGAGGCGCGCATTGTACTCGCGCGGCCGATAATCTCAAGTAAAACCGGGGAATTACGGGTCGGAGACCTCGGCGCTCGCTCGCGCGCCCGGTGCGTTCGAATCCAGGAACAGTCGGAGCGGCTTCAATCGATTGCCCGCGTATTCCTCAACCAGCCCGAGAAATCGCCCTTGTCGACCGTAAGCTCGCGCCTGGCCTGAGAAAATGGCGCTCCCGGCGCAATCGAGCGTCTGGCCGAGGAGCAAGCGTCGCTCTTCATCCTGGGTCAGGTCCACGCGCGGAAGGTCCAGGAAGGCCGCATCTGGACTCAAGAGCAGCGCGTCTCGCTCTCCGGGCGGAAGCTCGGCCAAATGCTCAATGGTGTAGGCCGGGAGATCCCCGAAGGGATCCACCGACAGCCTCCGCAGACCTTCGACATAACCGAGGGTGCCAAGCCTCGCGGCGACATCCGCGGCCAGCGTTCGAATGTAGGTGCCTTTCGAGCAGTGGACGTCGAATTCGAGCACATCGCCCGAGAATCCGGTCCTCCGCAAATTCTTGAGCACGATTCGGCGCGGAGCACGTTCGACGGTTTCCCCTCGCCGTGCGAGCTCATAGAGGCGCTTGCCCTCGAACTTCAGCGCGGAGTGCATCGGCGGGATCTGGGTTTGCTCGCCTTCGAACGTGCGCAACACATCGTCCACCGCGCTCTCGTTCAGTGTCGGAACAGGTGCACGCTCCACGACGGGCGCTTCCAAGTCACCCGAGTCGGTCCGAGCGCCAAGTCGCACTCGAACACGGTACGTTTTACCGGAGTTGAGTAACCGGCCGCACACCTTCGTCGCGTGACCGAAGCCGATCGGCAACACGCCAGATGCGAGCGGATCCAAGCTGCCCGCATGTCCGGCCTTCTTCGCGCCGAACAGCGCACGCACCTCTTGGAGGGCAGCGTTGGAGGACAACCCGAGTGATTTATCGAGCAGCAGAATACCGTCGATATCGCGATAGAAGCGGCGCGGTTTGGACATTCCGGCAAGGAGAAGAACTAGGAATCGCGCTCTTCATCATCGTCGACGTGGCGGGCCTCGTCGTCTTTGACGGCTTGATTGATCAATGCAGACAAGCGCGCACCACCTTCGATGAGCTCGTCTTTCACGAAACGCAGCTCCGGGCTGTGCCGCAAGCCGAGTGCGCGTCCAACCGGGCCCCGCAGTTGATCGGCCGCGTCGTCGAGAATCTCCTGCGCGACGTTAGCGTCCGCGCCAAGTACGGAGTAGTACACCGTCGCGTAGCCGAGATCGCTCGACATACGCACCTCGGTCAGGGTCACCAAACCGAGTCGCGGATCGCGCAACTCGCGCCGCATGAGCTCGCTCAACGCGCGCTGCAGCTGCTGCGCGACGCGGCGACTACGAGGAAAGGGCTTAGAGGGCATGGTGTAAGGTTTTCTGTATCGCGATCGTGAGCCGGAGTCGTTTGATCAACGACTCTTCGAGGCGCTCGGTTCGATCCACGGCCGCTTCGAGCCGCCGTGGATCGCCCCACTCGTCTACATCGTACGAGCGATCTCCACTCGCGAATAGCACTCGATCTGATCGCCGACGCGCACGTCGTTGTAGTTGCGCACGCCGATACCGCACTCCGTGCCTGCACGCACTTCGTTGACGTCGTCCTTGAACCTGCGCAGCGACTCGAGCTCGCCCTCGAAGATCACGACGTTATTGCGAAGCACACGAATCGGGTTGCTGCGGCGAACGTATCCGTCTGCGACGATACAACCCGCCACCGTGCCGAACTTGCTCGAACGGAACACTTCGCGGACCTCCGCGAGGCCGACGATCTGCTCCTTCACTTCCGGCGCGAGCATGCCCGAGAGCACCTGCTTCACGTCGTCGATCGCTTCGTAAATGATGCTGTAGTAACGGACGTCGATGCCCGATTCCTTGATCATGTTACGAGCCGAACTATCGGCACGCACGTTGAAGCCGATGATCCGAGCGTTCGAGGCTTGCGCCAGCGTGACGTCGGACTCGGTAATGCCACCGACACCGCTCGAGACGACCTTCACCGCAACTTCGTCGGTCGAGAGCTTCGTCAACGCATCGCGCAGCGCTTCGGCGCTGCCCTGTACGTCGGCCTTGAGCACGACCTGCACAGTCGCGGCCTTGCCGTCGCCCATCTGCGAGAGCATGTCTTCGAGCTTCGCCGGTCCCTGCTTCGCCAACTTCGTATCGCGGAACTTGCCCTGTCGATACAACGCCACTTCGCGCGCCTTGCGTTCGCTTTCGAGCACGAGCAGCTCGTCGCCCGCGTTCGGCGCACCGGACAGGCCCAGCACGACGACCGGCAGCGACGGACCGGCCTCCGTCAAAGGCTTTCCAGCTTCGTCGAACATTGCGCGAACGCGCCCGAATTCCTGTCCCGCGATGATCGAATCGCCAGGCTTGAGCGTGCCGCGCTTGACGAGCACCGTCGCCACCGCGCCACGGCCCTTCTCCATGCTCGACTCGATCACGACACCCGCGGCAGGCCCGCTGTGGGGCGCCTTGAGCTCGAGCACGTCCGCCTGCAAAGAGATGGAGTCGAGCAGTTGATCGATGCCTTCGCCGGTGCGGGCCGACACGTGCACGAACAATGTGTCGCCGCCCCAATCTTCAGGCAGCACGTTGTGCTTCGACAAATCGTTGCGCACCCGATCGGGATCCGCATCCGCCTTGTCGATCTTGTTGACGGCAACGACGATCGGCACTTCGGCAGCACGTGCGTGCTGAATCGCTTCGACCGTTTGCGGCATCACGCCATCGTCGGCGGCCACGACGAGCACGACGATATCCGTCACTTGCGCACCGCGTGCGCGCATCGCCGTAAAGGCGGCGTGGCCCGGCGTGTCGAGGAACGTGATGACGCCCTTCTCCGTCGTGACATGGTAGGCACCGACGTGTTGGGTAATGCCACCCGCCTCGCCCGCAGCAACTTTCGCGCGGCGAATGTAATCGAGGAGCGAGGTCTTGCCGTGGTCGACGTGACCCATGACGGTCACAACCGGCGGCCGTGGCGCAAGCTCGTGATCTCCATCGGACGCCTGCAAATCGTCTTCGATCGCGCTCTCGCGCACGACGACAGGCGTGTGCCCGAGCTCTTCGACGACGAGCACGGCCGTGTCCTGATCGATCGGTTGATTGATCGTCGCCATCACGCCCATGTTCATCATCACCTTGATGACTTCATTGGCTTTGACGGCCATCTTCTGCGCCAGCTCGCCGACCGTAACCGTCTCGCCGATCTGCACTTCGTGTTTGACGGGCGCTGCCGGGCGTTCGAACCCGTGCTGGGTACCGACGTTGACCTGAACGGGCCGACGCGATCGCGACGCCGCGCTCTGCTTCCGTTTCTTGAAGCGCGCACTCGCATCGCTCGACACGTGGAGCTCCTGACGTCGAGGCGCTTCGCGTTCACGATGCCGTTCGGGCTGACGAGCAGGCTCGGCTGCTGCCGCAGCTGCCGCTTGCGACGCGGCGAGTGCAGCTTGACGCACCTCGGCTTCGCTACGCTCGCGTGCTTCCTGCAGCAAGCGTGCGTTCTCTTCTGCCACTCGTCGGGCTTCTTCTTCGGCACGGGCCTGCAATTCGGCCTCTTCCGCCTCGCGCCGACGGCGCTCCGCCTCGAGCGCTTCTGCTTCCGCGCGCTCGCGATCGACTTGCGCCGCTTGTTCGTTCGCAGGCTCCTCTTGAGGCGGGGCTTCGACCTGCTTCTGCTTCTCGACTTCCTGCTTCTGCTTGTCGACCTCTTCCTGCTGAACGCGGGCCTGCTCCTCGAGCACGCTGCGATTCAGGTACGTCTTCTTGCGACGTACCTCGACGTTGACCGTGCGCGCACGGCCCTGCGAGGACGCGACCTTGATCTCGCCCTGAGACTTGCGCTTCAGCGTGATCTTGCGCGGGGCTGCATCGTCTCCTCGCCCATGTGCACGGCGCAGGAACGTCAGCAGCTCCATCTTGGCTTCGTCGCTGATCGTATCGTCGGCACCCGATACCCGAATGCCGGCTTCGTCGAGCTGCGTCAGCAAACGCTCGACTGGCACCTTCAGCACTTCGGCAAATTGGCTAACCGTCACATCCGCCATGAACCGCCCTCCGCGTTCCGTCCGGACACCCACGAACCTCCGCCATCCAACCGGAACAGCAGCTTAGAAACGTTGCACCCTGCAGGCACTCTTGTCGTTCGTCTTTCGATCATTATCACTCTTGGAATCGAGGTCGGGGCAGAGTCTCCGAGACTCAAGCCTGCTGACCTGCCGATTCGAACCAATGTTTGCGTGCGGCCATAATCAACGCGCCGGCACGTTCCGCATCGACGCCCTCGATCTCGAGCAAATCGTCGATCGCCTGCTCTGCGAGATCTTCGCGCGTCACGATGCCGCGGCTTGCAAGGAGCAAGGCCAAGCCTTCGTCCATGCCCTCGACCTGTAGCAGATCCTGGGCAGGCTCCGAGCCGTCGATCACTTCTTCGCTTGCGATCGCCTGGGTCAGCAGCACGTCTCGCGCACGGTTGCGCAGTTCCTTGACGATCTCTTCGTCGAACTCCTCGATGCCGTTCAGCTCCGACGCCGGCACGTAGGCGATCTCTTCGATCGTGGAGAACCCCTCCTGAACGAGGATCTGCGCGACGTCTTCATCCACGTCGAGTTGCTGCTTGAACAGCTCGACGAGCTCGCGCTGCTCACCCTCGCTCTTCTCTTCCGCAGCTTGCTCGGTCATCACGTTGAGCTCCCAACCGGACAGCTCGCTTGCGAGACGGATGTTCTGACCGCCACGTCCGATCGCCTGTGAGAGCTTCTCCTCGGTCACAGCGATATCCATCGAGTGCGAATCTTCGTCGACGACGATCGATACGACTTCCGCCGGCGCCATCGCGTTGATGACGAATTGGGCGGGGTTCTCGTCGAACGGAATGATGTCGACGCGCTCGCCCGCGATCTCGTTCGAAACCGCTTGCACGCGCGAACCACGCATACCGACGCAAGCGCCGACCGGGTCGATGCGGCTGTCGTTGCTCTTGACCGCGATCTTGGCGCGCACGCCCGGATCGCGCGCAGCGCCGAGAATTTGAATCAAGCCCTGCCCGACTTCCGGTACTTCGAGCTTGAACAACTCGATCAAGAACTCAGGTGCCGTGCGCGTGAGGAACAACTGCGGCCCGCGCGGCTCGGTGCGCACGTCCTGCAGGTAAGCCTTTACGCGATCCTGCGAGCGGATCGGCTCGCGCGGGATCATCTGGTCACGCGGGATGAAGCCTTCGGCGTTGCTGCCGAGATCGACGTACACGCCATTGCGATCGACGCGCTTGACGATGCCAGACACGAGCGTGCCCACGCGGCCCTTGTACTCATCCACGACCTGCGCCCGCTCGGCCTCGCGCACCTTCTGCACGATGACCTGCTTCGCCGTTTGCGCGGCGATACGCCCGAAGGCGACCGATTCCATTGGCACTTCGACGAAGCCGCCGACTTCGGCCTCTTTGGAGATATCGAGCGCATCTTCGAGCCGGAGCTCGCGATCGGGAAACTCGAGCTCCGTCGAGTCGTCCGCGAACACCTTCCAGCGTCGCCACGTGTCGTAATCGCCCGTCTTACGGTTGATGGAGACGCGCACGTCGATGCCTTCGCCATGACGCTTGCGCGTGGCGGAAGCAAGCGCGGCTTCGAGCGCTTCGAAAATGATCTCCTTGTCGACGCCCTTCTCGTTGGAAACCGCGTCCACGACCATCAAAATCTCTTTGTTCATCGTGCGAACTCCGCTTCGAGCTCCATCTACATCTGTGGCGCTACTCGCGCCTTGTGTATCTGATCGATCGGCAAGGTCACCTTGCCGCCATCTACGTTCAACGTGATCTCGCGATCGTTTGCCTCGATCAGCTGACCTTGGAAACGTTTGCGTCCGTCGATCGGACGCGTCATCTCGACGCGCACCCGTTCGCCTGCAAAGCGCCCGAAATGATCGGGCGTGCGCAATACACGGTCCAAACCGGGAGAAGACACCTCGAGGGTGTACTGGCCGGGAATCGGGTCGTCGCTATCGAGCCGCTCGCTGACGGCGCGGCTCACGCGCTCGCAGTCATCGAGCGAAATTCCGTCGGGCGAGTCGATGTACAGCCTAAGGACGGATCCGCCGGCGCGCTGGAGATATTCCAGCTCCCACAACTCGTAGCCGAGAGCGGACACGAGCGGACCGAGCAGCTCCGTTAGCTGTTCTCGCATCGCTCACCTCCGGCCGCACGCCCGTGTTTAGCAAACCGCAGAAACAAAAAATGGGCCCAAGGCCCATTCTCTGACTCCGTCCCCTCTTAACCGGAAGCGGCCCTGGCGCCTCATCCGGCCTCCATCATCAAGATCAGGCCGGTCGAATACGCTTTCAACCGCCTCTCAAACCAAAAAGGCCCTACCGAGGGCCCTTTTCAAGCACGAAAGCTTGGTAGCGGGGGCAGGATTTGAACCTGCGACCTTCGGGTTATGAGCCCGACGAGCTGCCAGACTGCTCCACCCCGCAACAGAGGGCGCGGATTGTACGGGCCAAACAGCGGGAATTCAAGGAAGTCCCTAATCGGCACGCCGGCGCCGATGGAATGACTACCGAACTGGCTAAGGAAAAAGCTGTCCGCTCGCTCTACGGACGGCTCGACAGCGGATCTTGTACCTCGGCGACTGTGGTCTGGACACAAGCGCCTCCCCGCACCTCTTGGTCGCAGAGCGCTTGATCGACGGGGTCCAGCAACAGCGAGGGGAAAATGCCAAGCACCAGGACCGCCAGGCCGTTAAGGGTGAGCACCACGCGCACCGTCCCGCCCGCCTGAATAGGGAGCGAATCGGTGGGCTCGTCGAAGTACATCACCTTCACGACGCGCAGATAGTAGAACGCGCCGATCACCGAGAATACGACGGCAAGCGCTGCCAACCAGAACAGCTCGACGTTCACGACCGCCGCAAGCACTTCGAGCTTCGCCCAGAAGCCGAGGAACGGCGGCACGCCGGCCAAGCTGAACATCAACATGAGCATCACGGCCGCGAACCACGGGCTCTTGCGATTCAAGCCGCGGAAGTCTTCGATTCGGTCGGCCTCGAATCGTTCGCGCGCGAGCAAGAGGATCATCCCGAAGGCGCCGACGCTCATGATGACGTACGCGAACGTGTAGTACATCGCCGCTCGGTAACCGTCATTCGTCCCAGCCAAAATGCCGAGCAAGATGAAACCGACGTGAGAGATCGTCGAGTACGCGAGCATGCGCTTCAAGTTGCTCTGCGCGATCGCGACGATGTTGCCAATCGCCATCGACAAGACGGCGAGGATGATCAGCATGTCCTGCCAGCTGCCGACCATCGATTCGAGCCCTTCCGCGAGCACACGAATTGCCAGCACGAACGAGCCGAGCTTCGGGGCCGCGCCGAGGAAGAGCGTCACCGGCGTCGGGGCACCGTGATAGACGTCGGGCACCCACATGTGGAACGGCACCGCGCCGAACTTGAACGCCACGCCACCGATGATGAAGACGAGTGCGAACACGAGCCCGATGTGCGAATCGACGCCGCTGATCTCGAGCGCAAGCTCGTCCAGCTGGAGCGTCCCGGCAATGCCGTACAGGATCGAGAAGCCGTACAGCAGCATGCCGGAGGAAATCGCGCCGAGCACGAAGTACTTCATCGCCGATTCCGCGGCGACGCCGGAATCTCGGTCGAATGCAACCATGGCATAGAGCGCAAGCGACAAGAGCTCGACACCGAGGTAGACGGTGAGCAGATTGCCGGCGGAGACCATCACCATGATGCCGAGCAATGCGATGAGGCCGAGCACGAAGTACTCGCCATTGAAGAGACCGCGGCGCTGCAAGTACTCGCGCGAGTACATGAAGGCGACGGCGACCGTTCCATAAGAGAACAGCTTGAGGAGATCGCCCATTGGATCGGCGACGTACATGCCGTCGAACGCGATCACGCGCTCGTTAACGCCGTACCGAAGCGTCATCCACGCGCAGCCGGCGAGCGTGAGCAACGAGAGCGCGTACGTCACCCAGCGCGTCCGGTCGCTGAGGAACACATCGACGAGCAGCACTACGCAAATCGCCGCGGCGAGAAAGATCTCGGGGGCGGCCACCTGCATTCCGAAATTCGCGAACATGAACTCCATCGGCGTTGCTCAGAGCTTGGAGACGGTAATGTGTTGAACGAGATTCTCGACCGTCGGACGCATCACATCGAGCAACGGTGCGGGCCACACGCCTAGCAGCAGCACGGCAACGGCGAGCACGCCGAGCACGAAGAACTCTCGACCGTTCACGTCCTTGAGCGCGGCAACATGCTCGTTGCCCACTGGTCCGAAGATTACGCGCTTGACGAGCCACAAGGTGTACGCGGCGCCCAAGATCAAGGTGATGGCGGCCAGGAACGCATACCAGAAGTCGGCGCGGAAGCTCGCCAGGATGACGAGGAACTCGCCGACGAATCCGGACGTGCCGGGCAGGCCGGAATTCGCCATCGCAAACAGGACGGCGAACGTCGCGAAGATCGGCATCGTATTCACGACACCGCCGTAGGCACTGATCTCGCGGCTGTGCACGCGGTCATACAGCACGCCTACGCAAAAGAACATCGCCCCCGAGACGAGACCGTGCGAGATCATCTGCACCATCGCCCCATCGATGCCCATGGCTGCGCCGCGCACGTCCCCGTTCACGTGCAACAAATCGAACGTGAGGAAGGATCCGAGCGTCACGAACCCCATGTGCGCCACCGACGAGTACGCGATCAGCTTCTTCATGTCGTGCTGCGCGATCGCGACGTAGCCGATGTAGACGACCGCAATGAGCGAGAATGCAATGACGACCCAATCCAAAGTAGCGCTCGCATCCGGCGTAATCGGCAAGGAGAACCGCAGGAAGCCGTAGCCGCCCATCTTCAGCATGATCGCCGCGAGGATGACCGAGCCGCCGGTCGGCGCTTCGACGTGCGCATCAGGCAACCACGTGTGCACGGGCCACATCGGAACCTTCACGGCGAACGCGAGGAAGAACGCGATGAAGATGAAGATCTGCTCTTGCAGCCCGATCGGCAATCGCTGGAAGTCCGCGATCAAGTAGCTGCACTGCCCTGCCTCGCACGTCTGCACGTACAAGTAGATGAGCGACACGAGCATCAGCACGGAACCCAAGAACGTGTACAAGAAGAACTTCATCGTCGCGTACACGCGGCGCGGGCCACCCCAGATCCCGATGATGATGAACATCGGGATCAGCATGGCTTCCCAGAACACGTAGAAGAGCAGCGCGTCGAGCGATGCGAACACACCGACCATCACACCTTCCAAGATGAGGAAGGAGGCGAAGTACTGCGCAGGCTTCTTCTCGATGACCGTCCAGGCAGCGATCACGACGAGCGGCGTGACAAAGGTCGTCAGTACGATGAGCGGCATCGAGAAGCCGTCGACCCCGAGCGCGTAAAACGCGTTGAAGGCAGGAATCCATTGCAGTTCTTCGACGAACTGCATCTGCGCGGTCGACGTATCGAAGTACGCCCACAGCAGCGTCGACAAACCGAATGTAACCGCGGTCGTGATGAGCGCAATCCATCGGCCGAGACCGACTGCGCGCTCGCCGAGCGCAAGCGTCGCGAGGCCGCCCGCGATGGGCAACCAGATGAGCACACTGAGAATGGGCCAATCGAACTGCATAGTGTTTCGTTGTTGGTTAGCGCAGCACGTACCAAGCAAGCAGTGCTGAGAGGCCGATGATCATCGCGAAGGCGTAGTGGTACAGATAGCCCGACTGAAGCCGGCGCAGCACGCCGGAGAACCAGCCGACCACCTGCGCGGATCCGTTGACGAGCGCCCCATCGATCAGCGCCACATCGCCTGCGCGCCAGAGAACGTTGCCGAGCCGACGGCTGCCCCGCGCAAACAAGAACTGATAGAGCTCGTCGAAGTAGAACTTATTGGCGAACAATGTGTAGAGCCACGAGAAGCGCGCCGCGATCTTACCTGGCAGATCGGGCCGTTTGATGTAGAGGAACCAGGCGACCGCCACACCCGCGACCATCAACCAGAACGGCACGGTCATGAAGGCGTGCAACGAGAACGCCGCTGGCCCGTGGAACTCCTCCGCGACGTGACCAACGGTATCGTGGGCCTCGTTGACGAAGATCGCATTGCCGAAGTAGTCGCCGAACAACACCGGGCCAATCGTGAACCAGCCGATGAGGATCGACGGAACCGCCAATAGGATCAGCGGGAGCGTCACGACCCACGGGCTCTCGTGAGGCGTGTGATACCCATGGTGGCCGTGCGCGTCGTGCGAGCTAGTATCGGGTTCGTGGCCAGCATCCGCGTCAGAGCGCAGATGCGTGCTCTCCCCTGCCGCATGCGTCTCGTGCGCTGAGGCACCGAATCGCTCCGGCCCGTGAAAGGTCATGAAGATCAACCGGAAGCTGTAGAGTGCGGTTACGAAGACGCCCAGCAAGACGCACCAATAAGCGTAGGTCGCGCCCGGAATGTGCGACGCTCCGGTCGCCGCGATAATCGCGTCCTTCGAAAAGAATCCCGACGTGCCCGGAAATGCGATCAAGGCGAGCGAGCCGAGCAACGCCGTCCAGTACGTGATGGGCATGTACTTCTTGAGCCCGCCCATCTTGCGCATGTCCTGCTCGTGATGCATGCCGATGATCACAGAGCCCGCTGCGAGGAACAGAAGTGCCTTGAAGAAGGCGTGCGTCATCAAGTGAAAGATCGCCGCGCTGTACGCGGACACGCCGAGCGCAACGGTCATATAGCCAAGCTGCGAGAGCGTCGAGTACGCAACGACGCGCTTGATGTCATTGTTCACCAAGCCGAGCAAGCCCATGAAGAAGGCGGTCGTCGCACCGATGACGAGCACGGTCGAGAGCGCAACCTCCGACAGCTCGAACAACGGAGACATGCGTGCCACCATGAAGATGCCCGCCGTCACCATGGTTGCCGCGTGGATGAGCGCGGAGATCGGCGTCGGACCTTCCATCGAGTCAGGCAGCCACACGTGCAGCGGAACCTGTGCGGATTTGCCCATCGCTCCGATGAAGAGGCAGATGCAGACGACCGTGATGGCCTGCCACTCGACGCCCGGAATGATCTCTAACGTGTTTGCGGTGATCGATTCACGCAAACCGAACACGGTCTGGTAATCGAGCGAACCGGTGAAATACACGACACCGGCAATGCCCAGCACGAAGCCGAAGTCGCCGACGCGATTGACGAGGAAGGCCTTCAGATTCGCAAAGATCGCGGACGGGCGCGTGTACCAGAAGCCGATCAACAGATACGAGACGAGGCCGACGGCTTCCCAGCCGAAGAAAAGCTGCAGGAAGTTGTTCGCCATCACGAGCATCAACATCGAGAAGGTGAACAGCGAAATATAGGAGAAGAACCGCTGATAGCCGGGGTCATCGTGCATGTATCCGATCGTGTAGACGTGCACGCAGAGCGACACGAACGTCACGACGACCATCATGAGCGCCGTCAGCCGGTCGACGAGGAATCCCACCTCCATCCGAATGCCGTCGCTCACCAACCAGGTGTAAACGGATTCGTTGACGGGCGCGGCGCCGTCGAATACGAGTTGCTTGAGCACCCACGCGGACAACGCGAACGACAGACCAACCCCGACGATCGTGACGGTATGCGCGCCGACGCGCCCGATCACGCGACCGAAGATGCCCGCCAAAACCGCCGCGATGAGCGGCGCGAGAACGATGGTGAGGAGTACGGACTGTTGAATCACGACGGTTCTTCTTCTCTAGCCTTTCATTTCATCGAGCTCTTCGACGTTGATGCTCTTCTTCTCGCGGAATAGCACCACGAGAATGGCGAGACCGATCGCCGCCTCTGCCGCGGCGACCGTCATGATGAAGAACACGTACACCTGCCCGTTCAAGTCGCCGAGCTGGCGCGCGAACGCGATGAAATTGAAGTTGACCGCAAGAAGCATCAGCTCGATGCACATGAGCAGCAAGATCACGTTCTTGCGGTTCAAGAAGATGCCCGCGACGCTGAGCGCGAACAGCAAGCCTGCCAGCATCAATACGAATTCGAGCTGGATCATGCGTCTTTCTCCGCATCCATCTTGACGAGGCGTACGCGATCTTGCGCACGCACTGCGACCTGCGCCGCGATGTCTTGCCGCTTCGCTCCGCGGCGCGGGCGCATCGTAAGCGTGATCGCGGCAACGATCGCGAGCAGCAGCAGCATCGCCGCAAGCTCGAACGGATAGAGGAACTTCGTGTACAGCAGCTCACCAAGCGCACGCGTGTTGCTGTAGCCCTCAACGCCGGTCGCCAAGGCTGCGGGCGCCGTCTCCTCGAGACCTAGGTTCTTGACCCAGATAACACTCGCGATTTCGCCCACGACGAGGAGCGCCACGATGATGCCGAGCGGCGCGTATCGGGTGAACCCTTCGCGCATCTGCGCGATATTGATGTCCAGCATCATGACGACGAATAGGAAGAGCACCATCACCGCGCCAACGTAGACGAGCACGAGCACGATCGCGAGGAACTCCGCTTCCATCAGCAGCCACAATACGGCGCTGTTGAAGAACGCCAGCACAAGGAACAGGGCCGCGTGCACTGGATTGCGCGCGGTAATCACGCCGACGGCTGCGACGATCAGCACGGCGGAGAATGCGTAGAAGAGTATTTCGGTCAGCGTCATGGCTATCGGTACCGTGCGTCGGCGGCCTTATCGGCGGCAATCATGGCTTCGTATCGGTCACCGATCGCGAGCAGCTTGTCCTTCGTCATGATGTTCTCGCCACGATTCTCCATGTGGTACTCGTGGATTCGCGTTTCGACGATCGCATCGACCGGGCAAGCTTCTTCGCAGAAGCCGCAGAAGATGCACTTGAACAAGTCGATGTCGTAGCGCGTCGTCCGCCGCGTTCCGTCCGCGGCCACATCCGATTCGATCGTGATGGCGAGCGCGGGGCAGACGGCCTCGCACAGTTTGCAGGCAATGCAACGCTCCTGCCCGTTCGCATAGCGACGCTGCGCATGCAAGCCGCGATAGCGCGGCGATTGCGGAGTCTTCTCTTCCGGGTATTGGATCGTGATGTTCGGGCGAAATGCGAACTGCCGGAACGTGACCGCAAGGCCGACGAAAAGCTCGGTCAGAAAGAATGTCTTGAAGAAGCTCGCAGGCGTTTTCATCTCGTCACCTCAAGCAACGCGCGCGCCCGCGAACCCTCACCCGCTCCACAATGGAGGCAGTTTGGCGCGGCGGAACGAACATTGCGTGTCCTCATGGCGGTTCTCATCCGCGAGCCCACGGGCCGATCTGGTAGTACCAGAGCAGTCCCTCGATGAAGATCCATACCAGCGTGACGGGGATGAAGATCTTCCACCCGAGACGCATGATCTGATCGTATCGATAGCGGGGAAACGTCGCGCGGAACCAGAGGAAACAAAACAGGAAGAACCAGACCTTGATGAAGAGCCAGAAGAAGCTCGGTGCGGCGAGCCATGCGAGCCAGCTCGGCAGCGGATAACCTTCGAACGGCGACAGCCACCCGCCGAAGAAGAAGATCGAGGTGAGCGCCGAGATCAAGATCATGTTCACGTACTCGGCGACGAAGAACACGGCGAACGCCATGCCCGAGTACTCGACGTGGAAACCGGCAACGATCTCCGATTCGCCCTCGACGACGTCGAACGGCGCGCGATTCGTTTCGGCAATGCCGGAGATGAAGTACACGACGAACAACGGGATGAGCCACCAGAAGAAGAAGCTCAAAGGCCCGCCGCTCTGCGCGGCGATGATCTCGCCGATATTGAGCGAACCCGCCGCCATGACCACACCGACGAGCGCAAAGCCCATCGCAATCTCGTACGCAACCATCTGCGCGGCTGCGCGCATGGCGCCCAAGAATGCGTACTTCGAGTTGGCGGCCCAGCCCGCGAGGATCACGCCGTACACGCCGGCCGAGGTCAGCGCGAGAATGTAGAGCAGCCCCGCATCGATGTCGGCAACGGTGAACCCGGGCGAAAACGGGATGACCGCCCATGTCGCCAGCGCCGGGACCAACGCGAGCAGTGGCGCGATCACGAACAAGAGCTTGCTCGCGCTCGTCGGAACGACGATTTCCTTGACGAGCAATTTCAACACGTCCGCGAACGGCTGCAGGATACCGTTGAAACCGACGCGATTCGGACCGATACGCGCCTGGATCGAGCCAATGACGCGTCGCTCGACGAGCGTGAGGAACGCCATCATTAAAATGATGCTGATGAACAGGATGACCGCGATGACGCCATACCAAACGATGGCCTGGGCCCACTCGGGCAAGAACTCGAGCACGTTAGCGGCAAATTCCGGGATCATGCGTCCTGACCTCGGCGGCCCGCGATACCCGCAGGTGTTTCCTGTAGTGACATCGCGCGGCGAACGACAGCGTCAACTTGGTAGATCGGCACATCGCGCTCGCCGCCGGCGGTGTTCAACGCCAGCTTCGATTGCAGCGTCCGGGCTGAGCCCTTCACTTTGAACTCCGGCGCTTTGTCGATCTCGGCGCGAAGCTCATCCGTGATTTGCTCAGAGCTCGTGTATTCGAAGCCCGAGAGGTTCAAAAGATTGCCGAGCACGCGCAGAACCTTCCAACCCGGACGGGATTCGCCGACGGGACGCGCTGCACCCGGCACGCTCTGCCAACGCCCTTCCATGTTCACGTAGGTTCCCGACGTTTCGGCGAACGAACCGATCGGCAGGATGATGTCCGCGTACTCTCGCGCGCTTCCATACGGCGAGAGCGCGATGACGCACTCTGCACCCTTCAGCGCTTCGAACGCACCGGGCACAGCGATGTCGAGCGCAGGCTCGATCGCCCCCAACACGATGTACGCGCGCAGCCGTGCCGCAAACATATCCGCGAGATTCATGCCCGGCGTTTGCACGGAGCGGCCAGCGGCTGCTCGATGCGGTAGGACGCCAGCGAGGTGCGCACCTACTGTGTTGCCGCCGTCGGGCAGATACCCGAGCGTCGCACCGGTGATCTGCGCGAGCGCTTCGGCGACGAGACGCAGGTCCGCGAACGCCGGATCGCGCTGAGCGACCGCGCCGAGAAGAATGAGCTGGCGCTCGCCGCTCGCGAGCTGCTGAGCGATCGACGCATGCACGTCAGAGGGCTGCGCGTTCGCAACGAGCGTCGCGATCGACTCCGGCGCGCTACCACCGCCAGCCCGCACCGCAGCCGCGGCAATCGCGACCAAGTGCTCGAACATGTCGAGCCCGTTCGATGACAAGTAAGCGGCAATCGGGAACAGATAGTCGTAGCGCGTCGAGTTGACGAACGAGACCTTCGCTCCGCGCATCGCCGCCTTGCGCACACGATGTGCAATGAGCGGCACTTCGCTGCGGAGATTGGAACCGACGACAAGCACGCCATTCGCGCGCTCGACATCCGCGATCGAGCATCCGAGCGCGGGATAGAGCAACTCGCTCGCTTCGTCTCGGAAGTCGCTACGGCGCAGCCGATGGTCGAGGTTCGAACTGCCCAAGCCACGCGCCAATTTGGCGAGGAGATAGAGCTCTTCGAGCGTCGAATTCGGTGAGGCGATTGCACCGATCTGCGGTCCGCCATGTTGCTTCGCCGCCTTGGTCAGACGCTCCGCCGCCAACGCGAGCGCGCTCTCCCAGTCGGACTCCTGCCACATTCCGTTCTCGCGCACCATCGGCTTCATCAGCCGATCCTCGCTATAGATACCTTGGTAGCTAAAGCGGTCGCGGTCCGCAATCCAGACTTCGTTTACTTCTTCGTTCGGGCGCGGAACGATGCGCATGATGCGACCGCGCAGAACGTGTGCGTACAGGTTCGCACCGACACTGTCGTGCGGCGACACGAGCGGATGCTGTGTCATCTCCCAAGCTCGCGCGCGGTACCGGTAAGGCTTGTTGTTCAGCGCTCCGACCGGGCACAAATCGATGATGTTCGCCGAGAGCTCGTGATCGACGCTGCGCTCGACGAACGTGCCGATCTCGGTCATCTCTCCCCGACCGATCGTGCCGAGCTGTTGGAAGCCTTGAATCTCCTGCGTGAAGCGCACGCAGCGAGTGCAATGAATGCAGCGAGTCATGTCCGTCGAAACGAGCGGACCGATGTTCTTGTCTTTGACGACGCGCTTGCGCTCGGTGTACCGCGAGATGCTGCGCCCGAACCCGAGCGACAGATCCTGCAGCTCGCACTCGCCGCCTTGGTCGCAGATCGGACAATCGAGCGGGTGATTGATGAGCAGGAACTCCATCACCGCACGTTGCGCCGCGATCGCCTTCGGCGACTTCGTGAAGACCTTCATGCCCTCCGCGACCGGCGTTGCGCACGCGGGTAGCGGCTTCGGCGCCTTCTCGACTTCGACGAGGCACATGCGGCAGTTCGCCGCGACGCCGAGCTTCTCGTGATAACAAAAGCGCGGAACGTAGACATCGTTGGCATCCGTGACTTGGATAACCATCTGTCCTTTGCGCGCCTTCATCGGCACGCCGTTCACTTCGATATTGACCTGGTCGTCGCTCATTTGGAGAGGCTGTAGGCTGTGGGCTGTAGGTTGTAGCCAAAGAAGAACCGTAACGGTCCCTGACTATCCGCAATCCGCCATCCGCTATCCGCTTGACTCATTCGCATCGTTCACGCAACCCGGCGCTTGTCGCGCTCGACGATGCTGTGCCCGTTCTCGATCATGTATTCGAATTCATGCCGGAAGTGCTTCATGAAGCTCTGAACCGGCCACGCCGACGCATCTCCGAATGCACAGATCGTGTGACCTTCGATCTTGTTCGCGACCTCGACCAGCATGTCGAGATGCTCCTTGCGCCCTTCTCCAGCAAGAATTCGGCGGAGAACTCGATTCATCCAACCCGTACCTTCGCGGCACGGCGTGCATTGGCCGCACGATTCAGCGTGATAGAAACGCGAGATGCGTTCGAGCACACGCACCATGCACGTCGTCTCGTCCATCACGATCATCGCACCGGTACCGAGCGCCGAGCCGACTTTACGCAGCCCGTCGTAGTCCATCGTCACGTCCATCATCATCTCGCCCGGCACGACAGGCACGGAGGAGCCACCCGGGATGACCGCTTTCAACTTGCGTCCGCCGCGCATACCGCCGCAGATCTCGAGCAGATCCGTGAACGGAATTCCAAGCGGCAGTTCCACGTTCTGAGGCTTATTCACGTGGCCGGACACGGAGAAGATGATCGTGCCGCCAGCGTTCGCAACACCGAGATCGGCAAACCACTTTGGGCCCTTGCGCAGAATCGTCGGCACGGATGCATAGCTTTGCGTGTTGTTGATCGTCGTCGGCTTGCCATACAACCCGAAGTTTGCGGGGAACGGCGGCTTGAAGCGCGGCCGACCCTGCTTGCCTTCGAGCGACTCCAACAGCGCGGTTTCCTCACCGCAGATGTAAGCGCCGGCACCCACGAACGAGTAGAGATCGAAATCGATGCCGGAGCCGAGCAGGTTCTTGCCTAGCAAGCCCGCCTCATATGCTTCCTTGAGCGCCGCCTCGAAGCGGGGCACGGGCTCAGCGAGAAACTCGCCGCGAATGTAGTTGTAGCCGACGGTCGCTCCCATCGCGTAACCGCCGATCGCCATACCTTCGATCAACGCGTGCGGGTTGTAGCGCAAGATGTCGCGATCGTGGCAGGTGCCGGGTTCGCTCTCATCGGAGTTGCACACGGCATATTTTTGACCGGGCGCATTGCGGGGCATGAAGCTCCACTTCACACCGGTCGGAAAGCCCGCACCGCCGCGACCGCGAAGGCCAGAGGCCTTCACTTCCTCGATGATCTGCTCACGCGGCGTTTTCTCGCGCAGGATGCGCTCCCACACTTCATAGCCGCCGATCTTGCGATAGGTCGCAAGCTCCCATGAGCGCTCCATCGCGAGCGGCTCAAAGCACACGAGGTTCTGCGGATACTCTTTCATTTATGCCGATCCAGGATCTCATCGACCTTCTCAGGCGTGAGATTCTCGTAATAAACGTGATCGACCATCATCATCGGCGCGTTATTGCATGCCGCGAGACACTCTTCCTCCCGCTTCAAGAAGAAGCGCCCATCCGCGGTGCTCTCGCCCACCTTGATGCCGAGCCGCTTCTCGACGTGCGCGAGAATCTCATCGCCGCCGCATAGCATGCACGAGATGTTCGTGCACACGGAGATGTGATGACGCCCGACGGGCTTCGTTTCGAACATCGAATAGAAGGTCGCGACCTCGTACACCTGCACCTTCGGCAGCCCGAGGTAGTCCGCAACGGCATCCATCGATTCGCGCGTGAGATAACCGCCGTTGTCGTGCTGAACGGCACGCAGTGCTGCGATCACTGCCGAACGCTTGCGATCGGGCGGAAACTTTGCGACCCACTGGTCGATCTCGTGCTTTGCGTGCTCGGAGAGCACGCCTTCTTTCGTAGTCGTCTCGCTCACCGGTCGATTTCCCCGAATACGATGTCCTGTGTGCCGATGACCGCAACGACGTCCGCGAGCATGTGGCCCTTCACCATTTCTTCGAGTGCCGCGAGGTGGGTGAAACCCGGCGCGCGGCACTTCAAACGATAAGGCTTGTTCGCGCCGTCGGACACGAGATAGATCCCGAACTCACCCTTCGGCGCCTCGACCGCGGCGTACGTCTCGCCTTCCGGAGCGCAGTAGCCTTCCGTGAACAGCTTGAAGTGGTGAATGAGCGATTCCATGTCGCCCTTCATGTCCTCGCGGCTCGGTGGAGCGACCTTGTGATCGGAGGTCATCACCGGCCCGGGATTGTTCTTCAACCAGTCGATGCACTGTCGAATGATGCGATTCGATTGCCGCATCTCGGCAACGCGCACGAGATACCGGTCATAACAATCGCCGTTGACGCCGACAGGAATGTCGAAATCCATCTCGCCGTACATTTCATACGGCTGCTTCTTGCGCAGATCCCAAGCGATTCCCGAACCGCGCAGCATCGGGCCCGTGAATCCGAGCTGCAATGCACGCTCAGGCGAGACGACGCCGATGTTCACCGTGCGTTGTTTCCAGATCCGGTTATCCGTGAGCAGCGCCTCGTACTCATCGACGTTCGCGTCGAAGGTCTCTGTGAACCGCTCGATGAACTGCAGCAGGTTCCCAGAGCGTTCTTCGTTGAGCTTGTCGACTTCCTTCTGCGAGCGCCACTTGGAGGCCTGATACTTCGGCATCGACTCCGGCAGATCGCGATACACGCCGCCCGGACGATAGTACGTTGCGTGCATACGCGTGCCGGACACGGCCTCGTAGCAATCCATCAAGTACTCGCGCTCGCGGAAGCAGTACAGGAAGACCGTCATGGCGCCGATGTCGAGGCTGTGCGCGCCGAGCCACATCAAGTGGTTCAGGATGCGCGTGATCTCGTCGAACATCGTGCGGATGTACTTCGCCCGGAGCGGCGGCTCGATACCCAGGAGTTTCTCGATCGCGAGCACGTAGGCGTGCTCGTTGCACATCATCGAAACGTAGTCGAGTCGATCCATGTAGCCGATCGACTGATTGAACGGCTTCGATTCGGCGAGCTTCTCCGTCGCACGATGGAGCAGACCGACATGCGGATCCGCCTTCTGAATGACCTCGCCATCGAGCTCGAGCACGAGACGCAGAACGCCGTGCGCGGCCGGATGCTGCGGCCCGAAGTTGAGTGTGAAGTTGTGAATCTCAGCCACGAATGTCGGCCCCCGCGGGCAAGTCTTTCAGCTCTGGCTCGTATCGGTTGTCTTCGCGAATGACGCGCGGCACGAGCGTGCGCGGCTCGATGCTGACCGGCTGATAGACGACGCGACCCTTCGCCGGGTCGTATTTCACTTCCACATTGCCGATGAGCGGGAAGTCTTTCCTGAATGGATGCCCGATGAAGCCGTAATCGGTGAGCAAGCGTCTCAAATCCGGATGCCCATTGAAGAAGATCCCGAACAGATCGAATGCCTCACGTTCGAACCAATTCGCCGCGGCCCAAATGTCGACGACCGAGTCGATGACCGGCGGCTCGGCATCCGACGTGAAGCAGCGCAAACGCAGCCGCCAGTTGTTCGAGATGGAAAGGAGCTGATAGGTCACGGCGAAGCGACTCGCACGCGGCTCCGATACTTTTTCGCGGATGCGATTCACACCACGGCTGAATCCCGTGGCGGTCGAGTTGAAGGTCGTCCACTCGTCGCGGCCGTAGTCGAGGAAATCGACGCCGGCGAGATCGATGAGCTGCTCGAATCCGAGCTCCGGATCGTCGCGAAGCTCCCGGCAGACGTTCAGTAGCTCTGCGCGCGGAACTTCGAACGCGACATCATCGGCAACGCACGGCAATGCGCGCACGCGCTCGCCGAAGCGCGCACTCACTCTCGAGGCCAATGTCTCGCTGCGTGCACTCATCGGAAACCTCTAACGGGCAATCGTGCTCGTGCGGCGGATCTTGTTCTGCAACTGCAGAATGCCGTAGAGCAGCGCCTCTGCGCTCGGAGGACACCCGGGCACATAGACGTCCACGGGAACGATGCGATCGCATCCTCGTACGACGGCGTACGAGTAGTGATAGTAGCCGCCTCCATTCGCGCACGAGCCCATCGAGATGACCCAGCGAGGCTCGGGCATTTGGTCGTAAACCTTGCGCAGTGCCGGCGCCATCTTGTTCACGAGGGTGCCCGCGACGATCATGACGTCCGACTGACGCGGACTTGGGCGAAACACGACGCCGAACCGATCGAGGTCGTACCGTGCGGCACCCGCATGCATCATTTCGACGGCACAGCATGCAAGACCGAAGGTCATGGGCCACATGGATCCGGTCCGGGCCCAATTGACGAGCTTGTCTAAGGTCGTCGTGGCGAAGCCGCGATCAGGTGCCGGGGCGTCGGGCGTCTCCGCCGTAGGCGCGGTCAGTCCCATTCCAAAGCTCCCTTCTTCCACTCGTAAACGAAGCCAACGACGAGGATCAACAGGAACAGTCCCATTGCGATCACGCCGACCGTGCCGATGGTTCCGAGAGAGACGGCCCACGGAAAGAGGAACGCGATCTCGAGATCGAACACGATGAAGAGGATGGCGACGAGGTAGTAACGAACGTCGAAGCGCATCCGCGAATCGGAGAATGCTTCGAAGCCGCATTCGTACGCGGAGAGCTTTTCCTCATCCGGACGACGCGGACCGAATAGAAAGCCGAGTCCGACGAGCACCGTGCCGAGCGCGGCAGCGACACCCAGAAAAATCAAAATCGGCACGTAATTCTGCAACATCTATCGGCGAACCTCTGACTGCCGCCATCTACTCAAAACCCGACAACGGAGCGCGACTAGCGCAGTCGAACACCTACTCTGCTCGCGTCAGCGAGGTAAGAAGGCAACGAACGTCGTCCAAGATTTCGTGACCCAGCGCCAGCGGGCGCGCATTGTATCAGGACGTCGCGAGTCGGTAACGCCGAAATCGCAACTATGCGCATATAAGGAAGAGAGATGAATGCGCGGCGACGAACAGACTGTCGCTCCACGAGTAAATCGTGCGGATTCGGTGCGTCATCGATTCGATCGAGATCGACGCCGGTCGGTTCGCGTCGCGCGTCAAGGAATGGTGCGGATGAGAGGACTCGAACCTCCACGGGTTGCCCCACTACCCCCTCAAAGTAGCGTGTCTACCAGTTCCACCACATCCGCACCGAAGAAACTCGAGCGATAGAGGCAGTGGTGCGCCTCTTGCTCGTTCGCTTCGCAGCAAGCGAAGCATCGAGGGTCATCAATCAGTCAAACCGAAGACGTTTGACTTCAGTTCTGCTCACTTTGCTCGACCGGCTCATTGGCGCTCGGAGTCGCCCCTTGTGCCGGCTCATCGCTCACGTCCGAGGGCGGCACAGGCAGCTCACTGTCCGTCGCCGGCGCTGCGGGCGCTTGCACTCGGTCAATCACGCTCGTTGGCGCGCTTGCCGTGTTATGGCTGTCCAAATAAGCGAGCGTCAAGCTCGTCACGATGAACAGGGCAGCGAGCGTCGCAGTCGTACGCGACAAAAACGAAGCCGAGCCGCGGGCGCCGAACACCGTTCCGGAGGCGCCAGCGCCGAAGCCTGCACCCGCATCCGCGCCCTTCCCACGCTGCAACAGCACGAGTCCGACGATTGCCGCGGCGAGCAGGACATGAAAGACGATGGCTGTGGTGTGTAACCAATTCATTGCAATTGTACCGGCGAATGCTGCCGATCAGGGAGCTGGGGCGGCCGCGCAGATTTTCAAGAATTCGTCCGCCTTCAAAGACGCTCCACCAATCAAACCACCATCCACATCGGGCATCGCGAAGATCTCGCGTGCGTTCGCTGCTTTGACGCTTCCGCCATAGAGGATTCGCACCTGGGCGGCGATTTTAGCATCAAGTTTCGCAACATCTGCGCGAATGTGCGCATGGACTTCCTGCGCCTGCTCCGGCGTTGCCGTCTTCCCGGTGCCGATGGCCCAAACGGGTTCGTAGGCGATCACCGCATTTGCAAGTGCCGCAACGCCCGCTACATCCAGCACGGCCGCGAGCTGGCGCGAGACGACGCTCGCGGTCTGTCCGCTCTCGCGTTCCTCGAGCGTTTCACCCACGCACAGGATCGGCACGAGGCTCTGCGACTGCGCCGCTAGAAACTTACGAGCGACGAGCGAATCGTCTTCGCGGTAGATCGCGCGGCGCTCGGAATGGCCGACGATCACGTACGTGCAGCCTACGTCACGCAACATGCTGGCCGACACCTCGCCGGTAAATGCACCGACGGCTTCCGCACACACGGACTGCGCGCCGAGCGCGACGACAGACGACTTCAGCAGCCGAGCGATTTCCCACAAATAGACGTACGGTGGACACACGGCAATATCCGCGGCGGTTTGCGCAGGCAAGCTCTGCAACAAGCCATCCAGCAGCTGCGCGTTCTCGGCGCGCGAACCGTGCATTTTCCAGTTACCTGCGACGAACGGTCGGCGCATCGACAATCCTCGGCCACGGGGTCATCTACACAGCAGGGATGCGATCCACGAAGGTCGCTGGCCCGGCGAAGGGCGCGCAGCTTAGCGACGACACCGCAGGAAAGCAACGGAACCGTCAGACCCGGCGCACAAAAGCAGCTTCGGCGGCCGTTGCAGCCTAGGCCGCCTCCGCGGCCGACGAAACGATCGCGGCCAAACGTGCAGCAATCTCCCGGACGAGTCGTTCGTCCCTGCCCTCTACCATGACCCTGATCACCGGTTCCGTGCCCGAGGCCCGTAGCACGATCCTGCCGCTATCGCCGAGCTCTCGTTCGGCTGCAGCCACTGCATCGCGCACCAGTGAGGAGGTGTTCGGATCGATCTTGCGCGCCACGCGAACGTTCTCGAGGACCTGCGGATATTTCACCATCGGTGCGGCGAGCTCGGCGAGGCTGCGCCCCGTTTCCTTCATGATCGCGAGCACCTGAAGCGCGCTGATCAGCGCATCGCCCGTCGTCGTGCGATCGAGGCAGAGCAGATGCCCGGAGGTCTCGCCTCCGAGCACACCACCCGTTTGGCGCAACTTCTCGAGTACGTATCGGTCGCCGACTTTGGCACGTTGAAACGGAATGCCCTGTTTCGCGAGTGCGTGCTCGAGACCGAGATTGCTCATCACCGTGCCGACGACGGGACCCTCGAGCGCTTTGTGCTCGTGGCGCGCGCGGGCAATGATGTACAAGAGCTGATCGCCATCGACGAGTCGACCGAGATGATCGACCATGATGAGACGATCGCCGTCACCGTCCAATGCGATGCCTGCGTGCGCGCGCACACCTGGCACGGTGAGCTGCAGCAGCTCGGGAGAAGTCGATCCGCAGTTCAAGTTGATGTTGCGACCGTTCGGCGAGCAGCCGATGGGAACGATCTCCGCGCCAAGGTCCGCAAGAATGCGCGGTCCGACTTTGTAGCCCGCGCCATTCGCGCAGTCGATCACGATCTTGAAGCCAGTTAGGTCCAGCCCCGGAACCGTCGACATACAAAACTCTTGGTACTTCACGCGCGACTTATCGACACGCATTGCGCGACCGAGCTCGGAGGACCGGCGCGTCACCGGCGGTTCATCGAGATACGCTTCGATCTGCCCCTCGATCTCGTCGGATAGCTTGCCGCCATCGCGGTCGAAGAACTTGATGCCGTTGTCGCCGTACAAGTTGTGCGAGGCACTGATGACGACGCCGAAACTGCACTCGAAGCGTTTCGTCAGATAGGCAATCCCTGGGGTCGGGAGCGGCCCGATGAGCATTGCGTTCACACCCGCGGCGACGAAGCCCGCCTCGAGTGCCGACTCGAACATGTAGCCGGAGAGGCGCGTGTCTTTTCCGACGAGCACGGTCCCGCCGTTCGGGGCCAATACGCGCGCCGCCGCGCTCGCGAGCTTCAGTGCGAACTCCACCGTGAGCGGATGATCGCCTACTCGCCCGCGAACACCATCGGTGCCGAAATACTTACGCGACACTGCTTGCATCTCCGTTAGTTGTCATTCGATAGCCCGCGCCATGCAATGCTTGCGCGACTTTGAGTGCGTCGACCGTTGCCCGCACGTCATGCGCGCGGATGATGCGCGCTCCCGCCAGTACGCTCGCCGTCGCCACGGCCAAGGCGCCTGGCAGACGCTCATCGACGTCGCGGCCGAGCAATGTCTCGAACATGGACTTGCGCGAGACCCCGATCAGCACGGGTCTCTGACGAACCCTGAGGTCTGGAATCGCCGCAAGCAGTGCAAGATTATGCTGAAGTCGCTTGCCGAATCCGATACCTGGATCAACAACTAAGCGATCGAGCTCGATGCCAATGTTCAAGCAGGCATTGACCCGCTCATTCAAGAAGCTACGGACCTCATGGATGACGTGCTCGTAGCGCGGCTCGACTTGCATCGTCCGGGGCTCGCCTTGCATATGCATGAGGCACACTGCGGCACCCGTCTCTCTTGCCGCCTCCAGAGCGCCCGGTGCGCGTAGTGCATAGACATCATTGATGAGCTCTGCACCCGCCTGAACCGCGGCTCGCATCACATTTGGCTTGCTGGTATCGATCGAGATCGGTACGGACACGCGGCGTGCGAGCGCTTCGATGACCGGCACGACGCGCCGCAGCTCAGCCTCGTCCGATACCGGTTCGGCGCCGGGGCGCGTCGACTCGCCCCCAACGTCGATGAAGCCAGCGCCCTCCTCCACCATGCGAAGGCCATGTTCGATGGCTCGATCG
This sequence comes from Lysobacterales bacterium, assembly GCA_044506405.1. Taxonomy (GTDB): domain Bacteria; phylum Pseudomonadota; class Gammaproteobacteria; order Steroidobacterales; family Steroidobacteraceae; genus Steroidobacter. The sequence continues at coordinate 77,956 of JBIQKP010000011.1, forward strand.
ATTTCCAAGAAGTGGCCACCGTCCGAAAAGGAATCGGGCGTCACATTCAGAACGCCCATCACGATCGGCTGCGATAGGTCGACGGTACGAGAGGCGCAACGAAGCAGCATGACGATGTGCGGCCAACGGGAGAGCGGCGGATCCGCCGAAAACAAAGAAGCCCGCGCGTGAGCGCGGGCTTCATTCTACTGTAAACGCCTTGAGCGGTTGCCGGTCACGAACCGGCCTCGCACACCTGCACTCAGTGCTGGCTCGCAGGCTTGCCGATTGGCGTGTCGGCCGGCTCACGCTCGCGCGTCTTGCCACCTCCCGGCGTCGGCGTCGCGGAATCGTCCCAACCGGCGGGCGGCTGCGGATCGCGGCCTTCCATGATGTCCTTGATCTGCGTTTCGTCGATGGTTTCGTACTTGATCAACGCTTCCGCCATCTTGTGAAGCTTGTCGAGATTGCTCTCGAGAATGCTCTTGCAGCGCTGATAATTCGTATCGATGAGACGGCGAATTTCTTCGTCGATCGCATGGGCGGTCACGTCCGAGACCTGCTTGTGCTGCGTCACGGTACGGCCGAGGAACACTTCTCCAGATTCTTCGGAGTACGTGAGCGGACCGAGGCGATCCGACAGACCCCAGCGCGTCACCATGTTGCGTGCGATTTCAGTCGCGCGCTCGATGTCGTTCGAAGCGCCCGTCGTGACCGACTCGGGCCCGAAAATCATCTCTTCCGCCATGCGTCCGCCAAACAGCGTCGTGATGCGGCTTTCCAGGCGACGCTTGCTCGTGCTGTAGCGATCCGTTTCCGGCAGGAACATCGTCACGCCGAGTGCGCGCCCGCGCGGAATGATCGTCACCTTGTAGACCGGATCGTGCTCAGGCACGGACAAGCCCACGATTGCGTGGCCCGCTTCGTGATAAGCCGTGAGACGCTTCTCTTGCTCGTCCATGACCATCGAGCGGCGCTCCGCGCCCATCATGATCTTGTCCTTGGCACGCTCGAATTCGTCCATCGTCACCGTGCGCCGGTTCGCACGCGCGGCGAAGAGCGCTGCCTCGTTGACGAGGTTCGCGAGGTCCGCGCCGGAGAAGCCCGGAGTGCCGCGCGCGATGATCTGCGGCTTCACGTCCTCAGCAAGCGGGAGCTTTCGCATGTGGACTTTGAGAATCTGCTCGCGACCGCGCACGTCGGGCAACGGCACCACGACCTGCCGATCGAAGCGACCCGGACGCAGCAGCGCAGGATCGAGCACGTCAGGCCGGTTTGTTGCGGCAATCACGATGACGCCTTCAGTGCCTTCGAAGCCGTCCATTTCGACGAGCAACTGGTTCAGCGTCTGCTCGCGCTCGTCGTGACCGCCGCCGAGGCCAGCACCGCGGTGCCGACCGACGGCGTCGATCTCATCGATGAAGATGATGCAGGGGGCGTGCTTCTTCGCTTGATCGAACATGTCGCGCACCCGAGAGGCGCCGACACCGACGAACATCTCAACGAAATCGGAACCCGAAATCGTGAAGAACGGAACCTTCGCTTCGCCGGCGATCGCGCGTGCGAGCAAGGTCTTACCCGTGCCGGGCGATCCGACCATCAAGACGCCACGAGGAATCTTGCCGCCGAGGCGCTGGAACTTACCGGGATCCTTGAGGAACTCGACGATCTCGACGACTTCTTCTTTCGCTTCATCGACGCCCGCGACGTCCGCGAACGTCACCTGAACTTGATCCTCGCCTAAGAGGCGCGCTCGACTCTTGCCGAACGACATCGCCCCGCGCCCTCCCGCACCGCCTTGCATCTGGCGCATGAAGTAGACCCAGACGGCAATGAGCAGCAGGATCGGGAAAGACGAAATGAAGAGCTGCATTAGGAACGATTGGCGTTCCGGCGCGGCGGCACTGAACTTCACTCGCTCTTCGAGCAGCGTGCCGATCAGCTCCGAGTTATCGGTTTCCGGGTTGTAGACGGTGAACTGTTCGCCGTTCGTACGCACGCCCTTGAGCACGTTGCCCTTGAACGTCACTTCGGAGATTCCGCCGTCCTTCACCTGCTCGAGGAAAGTCGAATATGCGATCTCCTGCGGTGCGCCGGACCGGGTGCTGAAGTTGCTGACGACCGTCGCGACGACGACGGCAATCACGATCCAGAGCACGATGTTCTTCGCTAAATCATTCAAGTTCGAATCCTCGGAAACTCGGTGACTTGTTCAACTATGGGGTAAGTGGGGGGGTGCCGAAAGGACTCAAGCCAACCTACGCGAATATTTTGGTCAGGCCTTCGATCGACACTACTACAACGTAAGCCGGCAATGCCACCGGGAAATACTGGGCGGTGCCCTGAGTGGGTCTACGGGATTCCACTAGTGAGACACGATCTTCGGCATCGTTCCTCATGAACGAAAGTCCCGAGCCAATAGATAAAGTTCCGAACTTCGCTGCCGCGAGGCGGGCGGTTTGCGCACTTTCACCGTTTTGAACCTCTTTCGCAGCTCCTGCATGAATGGCCGGAAGCTCCTGGCTTGGAATAGTTTGACGAGGAAATCGCCGCCCGACGCCGGGTGGGCTCCAGCAAAATCCAGCGCCCGTTCAACGAGATACGTCGATCGATCATGATCGACATCAGCGATACCCGACATGTGGGGGGCGATGTCGGACAACACGCGATGCACTGGCTTATCCCCCTGCGCCTGCTCGAGCTGCCGCAGTAGCTCCTCGCTCGAGAAATTGCCCAACAGGAATTCGACGCCGACGATCTCGTGCATCGGGAGGCTGTCGAGCGCGATGATACGGCCTTGCCACCAAGGATTTTGGCCGAGAGTTGGCTCCCGCCGCGGGGTGCGGCGCCGAGGTCGACAAGCGTCATCCCTGGGCGCAGGATTCGGTCCGTTCGCTGAATCTCCTCCAGTTTGAATACGGCTCGCGAGCGATAACCCTCTTCTCGGGCTCGCTTCACGTAGACATCTCGCTCGTGTTCCTGTAACCAGCGGCGACTCGATTTGGTACGTTTAGGCATCGGGCGTTTTCTCGGCAGAGCTGACGCTCACTTCCACCCTGCTGTCAAAAGTCATGCAACTCACCGAGAAACAGAAAAAATATCTGCGCGGTCTTGCCCATGGTCGCGATCCCATCGTCATGATCGGCCAAACCGGCGCTTCTGCTGCCGTGACGAAGGAGTTGGAGGGAGCACTGCAAGCCCACGAGCTCGTCAAGGTCAAAGCGCGCGTAGGAGATCGCGACGAACGCGATGCGATCCTTGACCAACTTGCACTGGATACTGCCAGCGCACTCGTGCAACGGATCGGCAACGTCGGCGTCTTCTATCGAGCACGCAAGGACAAACCGCGCATCATTCTGCCCGATTGACCTGCCAGACGAGCACGAGGGTGCCGACGCACGCTGTTAAGAACAGCAGACCGCCGAGGCCATGAAGGAGTGCGAACGTTCGCATCTCACCCGCGAGACGCGCCGCTCGCATCATCGGACCCAATACGAGCTCACTGACGACCGGCGCCATCGCACTGATCGCGATCAAGTACGTGAGGGCGCGATGCGCCGACCAGGCGGGTGTGCGCGTGAGCGCGACCAAGATCGCGCCGATCACTAATCCGCCCCAAGCACCGATCGCGAAGAAGTGCCCCACGACGCTGCCGGCTGTCTGACGGCCGAGCAGTGCGAACAGCGAAGGCGCCACGACACCGCAGATCGTCCAGAGTCCTCCTGCCCAGAGCGTCAGCAGAATGTGTGCGACGCGAGACATTCTGACGGTGATGCTATTGGAGCGCTGGTCACTCGTATCTGACCGCGACGATCTCGTACGATCTCGTGCCGTTCGGCGCGACTACATCGACGATGTCGCCCGCCGACTTGCCGACGAGTGCACGTGCGATCGGTGAAGACACCGAGATCAGACCGCTCTTGATGTCCGCTTCCGCGTCACCAACGATCTGATAGACGACCTTGTTGCCGTCATCCTGGTCTTCGAGATCCACGGTCGCCCCGAAGACCACTTTGCCGCCGGTGGACAGCCGCGTGACATCGATGATCTCCGAGTTCGAGAGATGTGCTTCGATGTCCTTGATGCGCCCTTCGATGAAGCTCTGCTGTTCGCGCGCGGCGTGATACTCGGCGTTCTCGCTCAAGTCGCCATGGCTACGAGCTTCTGCAATTGCCTGAATGACGCGAGGACGATCCTCGCTCTTCAAACGCTTCAGTTCACTGCGCAGCCGTTCGGCGCCCTTCAATGTGAGTGGAGCCCTCTTCATGATGCGATCTCTTGATGCAGATCCTGCAGACGATTGACGTCCACGTCGTTCATGTGCGCGATTGCCTCGCAGGTGGCGAGACCCGCGGCAATCGTCGTGTAGTAAGTCACTTTCTTGTGCACTGCCTCGCGTCTGATCGAGCGAGACTCGAAGATCGCCTGCTTGCCTTCGGTCGTGTTGACGATCAAAGAGATCTCGCGATTCTTGATCATGTCGACGATGTGCGGTCGGCCCTCGCGTACCTTGTTCGCGGTGCGACACGGAATGCCCGCAGCCTCGAGCGCGACCGCAGTACCCGACGTGGCGACGATCTCGAACCCTTGAGCGATCAGACGGCGCGCAAGCGTCACTGCGGACGGCTTATCTCGGTCGCGCACACTGAGCAGGCAAACGCCGCGGGTCGGCAGTGTGACTCCGGAGGCCAGTTGCGCCTTCGCATAAGCCTCGCCGAACGATTTGCCGGTGCCCATCACTTCGCCGGTCGACTTCATCTCCGGACCCAAAATCGGATCCGCTTCCGGGAACTTCGAGAACGGGAATACGGATTCCTTGACCGCGAAGAACTTCGGCACGCGCTCCTCCGTCAATCCGAGCTCTTTCAGCTTTGCGCCTGCCATCACGCGCGCCGCCACCTTCGCGAGAGGCACGCCGCTCGCTTTCGAAACGAAAGGCACGGTGCGGGACGCGCGCGGGTTCACTTCGAGAATGTAGACGATGCCATTCTGGATCGCGAACTGGATGTTCATCAGGCCGACGACCTTCAATGCGCGCGCGAGCTTGCGTGTCTGCTCTTTGATGTCCGCCTGCACTTCCGCCGTCAGGCTATACGGAGGCAACGAACAGCCCGAATCGCCGGAATGAACGCCAGCTTGTTCGACGTGTTCCATGATGCCGCCGATGTAGACATCCTCGCCGTCGCAAATCGCGTCCACGTCGACTTCGATCGCGAGATCGAGGAATCGATCGAGCAGCACCGGACTGTCGTTCGAGACCTTCACGGCATCCGTCATGTACGCGCGCAAGTCGTCTTCAGTGAAGACGACTTCCATCGCGCGCCCGCCGAGCACATAGGACGGTCGCACGACGAGCGGGAATCCGACGGTGCGGGCCATCGAGATCGCTTGGTCTTCGGTGCGCGCGGTGCAGTTCGGCGGCTGCTTGAGCGACAGCGCATTCACGAGCTGCTGGAAGCGCTCGCGATCCTCAGCGATATCGATCGAATCCGGCGACGTACCGATGATCGGCGCCCCTGCCGCCTCCAACGCACGACACAGCTTGAGCGGCGTCTGCCCTCCGTACTGCACGATGACGCCGAGCGGCTTCTCTTTGTCGATGATCTCGAGAACGTCTTCGAGCGTGAGCGGCTCGAAGTACAGGCGGTCTGACGTGTCGTAGTCGGTCGAGACCGTCTCCGGATTGCAATTCACCATGATCGTTTCGAAGCCTGCTTCGCGCAGTGCGAGCGCCGCATGCACGCAGCAGTAGTCGAACTCGATGCCCTGCCCGATACGGTTCGGGCCGCCGCCCAGGATCATGATCTTCTTGCGATCCGTCGGCTCCGCTTCGCATTCCTCTTCGTATGTCGAGTACAGGTATGCCGTGGAGGTCGCAAACTCAGCGGCGCACGTGTCGACGCGCTTGTACACGGGGCGAATGCCCATCGTCGTGCGGCGTCGACGGACGCTCTGTTCGTCAATGCCGAGCAACGTCGCGAGACGACGGTCGGAGAATCCCTTGCGCTTCAGTGCGCGGACGCGGTCTCGATCGAAGCCGGCCAAGCCTTCCGCTTGGAGCTTCTGCTCTTCGACGACGAGATCCTGAATCTGCACCAGGAACCACGGATCGATCCGGCACAGCGAATGCACTTCCTCGAACGTGAGTCCGGCGCGGAAAGCATCGGCGACGTAACGGATACGATTCGGCCCAGGCATGCGCAGTTCTTCGCGCAGGTGCTGCTGATCTTCGTCGCTGAGCGGCAAGTTCAAGATCGGATCCAGCCCGTCCGTGCCCGTTTCGAGGCTTCGCAGCGCCTTCTGCAGTGACTCCTGGAACGTGCGGCCCATCGCCATCACTTCGCCGACGGACTTCATCTGCGTCGTCAGACGATCGTTCGAGCCGGGGAACTTCTCGAACGTAAACCGCGGCACTTTCGTTACGACGTAGTCGATCGTCGGTTCGAATGAGGCTGGCGTCGCGCCGCCAGTGATGTCGTTCTTCAGTTCATCGAGCGTATAGCCGACGGCAAGCTTCGCGGCGATCTTCGCGATTGGAAAGCCGGTTGCTTTCGAGGCCAATGCCGACGAGCGCGAGACGCGCGGATTCATCTCGATGATGAGCAACCGACCGTTCTCAGGATTCAGCGCGAACTGCACGTTCGACCCGCCGCATTCGACGCCGATCTTTCGGAGCACCGCGATCGAGGCATCGCGTAGCCGCTGATACTCCTTATCCGTGAGCGTTTGCGCAGGGGCCACCGTGATGGAGTCGCCCGTATGGACGCCCATCGGATCGAAGTTCTCGATCGAGCAGATGATGATGCAGTTATCGTTGCGATCGCGCACGACCTCCATTTCGTACTCTTTCCACCCGATCACCGATTCTTCGAGCAGGACCTCACTCGTCGGTGACGCATCGAGCCCGCGCGCAACGATCTCCTCGAATTCCTCGCGGTTATACGCAATGCCGCCGCCGGAGCCGCCGAGTGTGAAGGAAGGTCGAATCACGGTCGGAAAGCCGATCTCCGCTTGCACGGCATGCGCCTCTTCCATGCTGTGCGCGATTCGAGAGCGCGGCGACTCGAGACCGATCTCACGCATGGCGTTACGGAAGCGCTCGCGATCCTCGGCCATGTCGATCGCATCGCGGGAGGCAGCAATGAGCTCCACACCATGCTTCTCGAGTACGCCTTCGCGGACGAGATCGAGCGCGCAGTTGAGCGCGGTCTGTCCGCCCATCGTGGGCAGCAACGCACTCGGCTTTTCTTTCTCGATGATCCGTTCGACGACTCGCCAGTCGACCGGCTCGATGTAGACCGCATCGGCGGTGTCCGGATCCGTCATGATCGTCGCCGGATTCGAGTTCACGAGGATGACTCGATACCCTTCTTCCTTGAGCGCCTTGCAGGCTTGAGCACCTGAATAGTCGAACTCGCAAGCTTGACCGATGACGATCGGTCCGGCGCCGATGATCAGAATGCTCTTGATGTCGGTTCTTT
>JBIQKP010000185.1:0-2604 GCA_044506405.1 Lysobacterales bacterium
AAGCACTCGAACAAGCGTGGCAGCGTCGTCGGCAAGAATTGGCAGGATGGCAACCCGCGAACGGCTGGTTGATCGAACAGTCGCTCGCGCGTCGCCTGCGCGCGAACACGCGTTGAACTGCGGCGGCGAACGAACGCTCTCGTTGTGATTTCAGCCTGCGGGCGCGACTTCTAACGACTCATCGACTTCTTTCGCCCACGCGAGCAACCCGCCCTCGAGGTGTGCCGGACGCGGTAGCCCGCTGCGACGCGCGATGCCGGAAGCCGTCAGGCTCCGTGCGCCGCTTCTGCACACGAACACGATCGTTTTCGACGCATCCACCGCTTCGAGCCGCGTTCCAAGCTCGCGCACGGGAATATTGACTGAGTGCGGCAGATGCGACACGGCGAACTCGTGCGGCTCACGAACATCCACGATCGTCACCTCGGTATCGTTCTGCGAGAGCAGCGCTTTCAGCTCTTGCGCTGAAATCCGCCTCACCGATGCGAGATCTTCAGCACTGCACGCTTGTGGCAGATCGCGGAGCTCACGTATCGAGGGCGCGCGGCCGCAGACTGGACAATCATCGCGCCGTTCGAACCGGAACTCCGCGAAGCGAAGTCCGAGGGCGTCATAGGTGAGGAGCCGGCCGATGAGCAACTCGCCGGCGCCCACGATCAATTTGATCGCCTCCGTCGCCTGGATCGAGCCCATCACGCCAGGCAACACGCCGAGTACGCCCGCCTCGGCGCAATTCGGGACGAGGCCGTCTGCTGGAGGCTCCGGGAATAGGCAGCGATAACATGGCCCGCGATCGGGCACATACGTGAGCGCCTGTCCTTCGAAGCGATGGATCGCAGCGGACACGAGCGGCTTACGCAGCATCACGCACGCATCGTTGACGAGATAGCGTGTCGTAAAACGATCCGTGCCATCGAGCACGACGTCATAACGTGCAACGATCTCCGCGATGTTCGCCGCGCGCAGCTCCAGGTCGTGCACCTCGATGTTGATCTCCGGATTGAGCGCCTGCAGCCGCGCACGCGCCGCCTCCACCTTCGATGTCCCCACGAGCGCTGTGTCGTAAAGCACCTGCCGCTGCAGATTGGAGACATCGATTCGATCGTTATCGATGACACCGAGGGTCCCTACGCCCGCCGCAGCCAAGTACAGGGTCGACGGCGACCCGAGGCCGCCGGCGCCCACGACGAGCACGCGCGCGGCCTTCAGCTTTTCCTGGCCCGCCACGCCAATCTCGCGCAGCGCCAAATGCCTGCTATAGCGATTCAGCTCAGCCGAGCTGAGCGCCACCTGAGGGTTGCTAGGGTCCGTCACGACGCATTTCTCGAAATAGAAAACTCAATGGGCTGACCGAGTTGCGGCCGTTTCCTTGTACCGCCTCGCAGCACGGAAATGAGGGCAATGTCACAACTTCGTGTCAGGCACATCCCTATTCTTTGCATACATTACGACAACTTGACGCGCGCGCTCGCGCAGGCCTGGCGATTAAGCGCTTGGCGCTTCGCGCACCCAGTCTGTCGTTCGTGGCGGATACAAGAATCACAGGGCTGGAAGCTACGAGGACGTGCATGACGATGCAATTGGACGACATCATCGTAGGACTGACCAAGGAGAGCCTGACGCTCGAGGCCGCATGTCAGATCGTTGCCATGGAGTCGAAGCAGGATCCGGTCAGGACTCGCTTCTGGGGCCAACGCATCGAGACGGAGATGGTTCAAGGCCGTCTCTCGCGCGCGGCCGCCCGCGCGCTGTTCGACGCCCTCGAGGACTTCCAATCCGACAAGACGATGTGGCTCGATTCGGCAACGGTCGTGCCTAGGCTCGGTCCCCCCGCGATCGCGCCGGGTACGAAACGCAAGCACCGACCGCCTCCCGCGATCACGAACCTCGAGCAGCTCAGAGCCGAGCTGTTCCGGCCCGCGACGCGTCCATCGGCGATCGTTCGCGCGACGGCCGCGAGTCCAGAGGGCGACAGCCGCACCGTGTGGCTCGAACCGAACAAGCAACCCTCGCCCCACTCCGCTCAGCAACCGCTGGCGCCGCTCGAGTCGATTCCCGTGGGTACCGTGCTGAACGGCCGCTATCGCATCGTCGCGCCGCTTGGACTCGGCGGCGTGGGCCAAGTGTTCGACGCCATCGATCTCAACAAGTCGAAAGAGCGAGACTTCCACGTCACAGTGAAAGTGATCGCGGTGAATCTGCGTCATCAGCCGCTCGCCTACGCCGCGCTCGAAGCCGCGGTGAGACGCTCGCAAACACTCGTTCATCCGAACATCGTCGCGATCTACGACATCGATCAACACGACGATCAAGTGTTCGTCGTGATGGAGTCGCTGCGTGGGCGCTGGCTGAGCGGCCTCGTGCGAGAAGTCCGCGGCAAGGGGCTCGAGTACCGGAAGGCGTGGCCGATCATCGAAGGCATCGCGAGCGGCCTTGCGCACGCGCATCGAAACGGTGTCGTCCATTGCGACTTGAGTCCGCACGCGGTCTTCGTGTGCGAAGACGGCACGCCGAAGATCATGGGATTCGGCCTCGTGCATGCGGTGCCAAACAGCAACGAGTCGCTCGATGTGCTCGACACGCTGACGCTACGCGCCTACACGG
>JBIQKP010000067.1:0-3726 GCA_044506405.1 Lysobacterales bacterium
CGGCGAGATCCCGAAGGATCTCGCGCAGCGCGGCGAGGACGCGATTCGAAACGCGTTGCCGCGAGAGGCGTTCTTCCACTAGGTAAGCGCTCGACGCTCTCGGTGCTGCTGATTGGAGATTGGTCGTCGCGAGGAAAGGCCTCGCGACCTGCCTTGCGCTGAACCTTTCCGCCTCCGCGAACGCTAGACTCTGTCTCGAGTCACGGCGGAAGGGTTCAACAGAATGAGAAGAGCGACGCGTCTGCGCGCGGTGAGCGCGGTCTGGTCAGGGCTCCTTCTTTGCATCGGCGCCGCGCCGTCCTTCGCGGGTGAGGCGGGAACGTGTCTTGTGCGTGCGGCGCGAACGCAGATCGGCGTCACGACACTCTACGATCCCGCGTATCGGCGAATCGCATATCCGGAGGGCGATGTGCCGAGCGATCGCGGCGTATGCACGGATGTCGTGATTCGCGCCTATCGCACATTTGGTATCGATTTGCAGCAACTCGTTCACGAGGACATGCGCAGTGCCTGGCCGGCATATCCGAAGCTCTGGGGACTCACACGGCCGGACAGCAATATCGATCATCGCCGCGTTCCGAACTTGAGGACATTCTTCGCGCGGCAAGCGCAAACGTTGCCAACGACGCGAGAGCCTTCCGAATACAAAGCAGGCGATATCGTGACTTGGAAACTCACTTCGGGCGTCCCGCACATCGGCTTGGTGTCAGATCGTCGTACGAGTGCGGGTGTGCCGCTCATCATTCACAACATCGGCGCAGGCACCGTCGAGGAGGACATCCTGTTTCAGTTCGAGATCACCGGCCGCTACAGACATCTCCCCGAACAGATCGAGCGCGACTGTCTCCAGGCAGGAGAAGGACGTTCGCGGTGAAAGAAGTAATTCTGTGGGCGACCGCGGAGTCGTCAGGAAGGATCCTCTCGCGGCAGGATGCGTCGCCACGTTCGCGGCGTGCGCCGCGAGTTCATGAGCCGCTTCCGTCGGCGCACGCCAGATCAGGACGAAGTCTATCGCTGGATCTCGCCTTCGATCACATCCGACTCTTCCGGCGTCAGGATCCAGAAGATGATGTAGACGAGGATGCCGGGGAATGCTGCGGAGCAAATCGAGATCAGCACGTACAACGCACGTGCAAGCGTGACGTCCATGCCCAGGTACTTCGCCCAGCCGGCGACGACGCCGCCGATCATGCGGTTCGAGCGCGAACGTCGTAAGGGACCTTTCATGCTGCTCATCGTGGTCTTGCGAACCTCCATCGTACGCGGCGGACGGCGGGACGGTTCCGTCCCGCCGCGCTTCCCGCGTTCATGTTACTAGTAGTGGACAGTCACCGTGTACGGGGCGCTTTCGGGAACCGACAAGGCACCGTAAACCGACACGCTCAAGCTTGCTGCAACCATGATTGCAGACAACATCAAGCAGACCGTCCGCTGCATCTTTCTGCTGAACTCGATTGCGGCAAACATGGTGGCTCTCTCCTTTCTCACAAGTGCCGCACTATCGCGGCGTTTGATCTTCAGACACGCCAGTGCGCCGTTGGGTTACGTGGAAAAGGGCGGATACCGGTCAGTTGCGGTTCCATACCGGCGAATGGCGCTAGCGCTCGTGCGCTGCCCGCCGTAGCGGCACAATGACCTTTCTTCGCGACACGCAATGCGTGTCGGAAGGCACAATCGATCAATCCATGCGACCTAGAAATCGGTGTCCGATATGTCCGCTGCTTCTGTATCTCGCTCGGGTGTGCGCCGTACCGTTGCCATCGTGCTCGGCGCCTGGCTTGCAGTCGCATTCTGGGGGGCCTATGCGGAACCACCGCCGGCGCCGACTTCGCTGACGACGGAGGAAGATCATCAGCGCACGATGAAGCTGCTCGGAATCGAGTCGCTGCGGCCTGGTGCGAACGGCAGAGATCCCAACGCACCGGACGCGGCCAATTACGATGAAGCGAAAGCGAACCCCTATCCGACGCTGCCCGATCCCCTGCGGCTCAAGAACGGCACGCGCGTCGAAACTGCAGAAGCATGGTGGACGAAGCGGCGTCCAGAGATCGTCGAGGACTTCGCCCGCGAAGTGTACGGGCGCCAACCTGCGAACATGCCGAAGGTTCACTGGGAAGTCGCGAGTGAAGTCGCTGAGAAGCACGGCGATATCCCGGTGACGACGAAGCAACTCGTTGGCCGCGTCGACAACAGTTCGTATCCGCTCATCGACGTAAACATCGAGTTGACGGTCACGACACCGGCGGCAGCGAAAGGGCCCGTGCCGGTGATCATGGAGTTTCAGTTCAAGTTTCCACCGAGTTTCAACGCGGATTTTCGCGCGCGGGCGGAGGCTGCAGGGCGCGATTGGCAGCAGCAGGTGCTCAAGAAGGGCTGGGGCTTCGCGCTGTATACGCCGATGTCCGTGCAAGCGGATAACGGTGCGGGCCTCACGCAAGGAATCATCGGGCTCATGAACAAAGGTCAGCCGCGAAAGCTCGACGATTGGGGCGCCCTTCGCGCATGGGGTTGGGGTGCGAGCCGAGCGCTCGACTATCTCGAGACCGATGCGCGTGTCGATGCGAACAAGGTCGGCATCGAAGGCCATTCGCGCTTCGGCAAGGCCGTGCTCGTCACGATGGCCGACGATCCGCGATTTGCGATTGCCTATGTGAGCTCATCCGGCGCGGCGGGCGCGAAGCTGCATCGTCGCAACTACGGCGAGCTTGTCGAGAACACCGCAGGCTCGTCCGAATACCACTGGCTCGCGGGAAACTTTCTCAAGTACGCAGGTCCGTTGCAGTGGGACGACTTACCTGTCGACTCGCACGAGCTCATTGCACTCGCTGCGCCGCGACCGATCTTTATCGGCACCGGAACCCTGGAAGAGGGCGATGGTTGGGTCGATCCCAAAGGAATGTTCATGGCGGCAGCGGCAGCGGGCCCGGTGTACACGCTGCTCGGCAAGCGCGGCCTCGGGACCGATACATTTCCGGCGACCGGAACGGCGCTCGTCGACGGTGACATCGCTTACCGTCAACACGAAGGTGGGCACACGCCCGGACCGAACTGGCCCGTGTTCTTGGAGTTCGCGGCCCGCTACTTCGAGTGAGACGCGGCACGCCAGCGCGCGTGTCAGCCTCGCCGTCCGATGTACGTGATCGTCTTGCCGTTGCTGCTGCCCGTGAGCCGAATGCGATCGTCTTCCACCTTGCCTTTGAAGGTCTGAGGCCGATTGTTCGCATCGACGATCGTGAGCTGAATATCCGCGCCGCGGAGCGAGGCGTCCTGCACCGTCGGTGCCGCGTCGCCTGAACTCTTCACCTGGATCTCTTGATACGTCTGCTCGATATTCAGGGCGAACGTTCGATCGCCCCCTTCTTGGCGAAACGCCCACCGACCTTGCACGTCCGCAGGGACGATCCAGAGATACCCGCGCGTGTAACCGCTCTCAGGCTCGATGTCCTCGTCCGGGTTCCAATCGCCCATCCTGAACGAGTTCGATACGACCCGTGTGCCGGGCTTCATCTTCAGAATGATGGGCCGCAGCTTCATGTTGAGATCCGACAATAGGTACATCGTGACGACGGTGGCGTCGCTGAAGTCGGTTGCGAAGATGTCCGCCTCCTTGATCGTGACCTTGTCCTCGAGCCCTTCGGCACGCACGTAGCACTGCGCGAGCTTGACCATTTGCGGGTTGTATTCGAGCCCCGTGGCACGCGCACCGAAGTGTTTGGCCGCCGCGAT
>JBIQKP010000067.1:3826-15188 GCA_044506405.1 Lysobacterales bacterium
TATGCGCGCGACATGGGCAGCTCCTTTGACGTGAGTTCGCGTGCAACGACTCTAACGTAAGGATGGTTCCTCGCGGGCGTCGGTGAGATCCATTCACCTCGGACGGGACACGGCCCGTCGCTCGAGAACCCAGGCGCAGTCGCGTGCCATTTGCCTGGCGGCACTGCGCGCCGCGGAGAGCTGCCTAGCGGTACTGTCGATCTCGCACGAGCAGCGGCACGCGCTTGCCGAAGTAGTACGTCAAGCCGATGTTGAACGTACGCGTGCCCGGCTCCGCATCCGTTTTCGAATAGCCGAGCTGGATGCCGAATCCATCGCCCAAGAACTGCGGCTGGTGCTCGAGGGTCAGGCCATAGGTGTCTTCTTCGTATAGATCATTGCCGTACACGGATACACGTAGGCTGTCGAGCGGATACCAGCTTCCGGTGACCGTCGTCGTTTCGATGTCCGGTGAATCGTCCAAACTCAGCGTCGTGTGCGATGCGCCGATCGTGAAGCTGCGCCAGTAGAGCTCCGCATCGAAGCGATAGTTATCGGTGTCGAGCGAATCGTTGCCGCCCGGGATGAAGAACGACGTGTTCGAGCAATCGGAGCCGATGCGGCCGATACCGTAGCTCACGCCGATGCGGCCGATCGTCGGACGACGCGCGAATAGAGACACCTCGCCGCGCAGATTGTCGAAGCTGCACGATGGGCGGATACCCGACAACGTGCCGTCTTCGTTTTCGACAACCTCGCGCGTGCGGACGCGGCTCTCGCCGTAGCCCGCCTTCATCGATGCACCGAAAATGGAGCCGATCGGCAGCGTGCCGCGAAGGTTCAACGCGAGGGTGCCGTTCGAGGTGCTGCCGGAGGTATCGCTGTCCGTGCTCTCGACGCCTGCTTCGAAGTTGAGGGCTTCGACGGCGCGTGTCTGTGCATGCGCCGTACCGCCCGCCAATGCGAACGACAAAGCGGTGAACGAGGCGAGGGCTGAAAGGCGTCGTAGTGTCATGGCGCGTGGGCTCACTGAGCAGGCGTCGGCTGCACGATCAATCGCGTGCTGCCGGCGATGAACAACGTGTTGCCGTCGAGGCTGATCGTCATTCGAGGATTCGCTCCCGGATCGCCGACCAATGGAACAGGGTCGCCGACCGCGGAATAGGCTTGGCCGCTGCGGGTTTCGGAAACGTTGAATACGCGGATACCGCCCGCGCTCGGATCGTAGGTGTAGGCGCGTGTGCCGTCCGGCTTCAACGTGGCTGCGACCGCGCCTGCCGGGAGGGTGCCGAATAGCGCAAATCCCGGACCATAAACATTCGTGCCATTGAGGAGCGCGCGGGTGCCGCCGCGATCGACCGCGGGTGGCACGGCGTTCTGCGTCAACGAGGCCGGCGTCGAATCGAACTGGCCGGTCGAAGCGCTGAACAACACGACGGGAGGCGCGCTCGTCGTCGACGAGATGCCCTGAACGAAGACGATCGAGGAGCCCGTGAGCGCAGCGGCCGGCGTCGCATTGTTCAATCCGGTGTTCAGCGCCACGACCGTCGCCGTGCGACCGGTGTAGAGGTAGAGCGCCGACGCTTGCGATTCCGCACGGCCGGTCGTGATGAGCGCACGATCGTCATTCGTCACACCTAACCCGCGCAAGAAGACGCCCTCAGCCAGCGAAGGCGCTGCGATCGACGTGCCGGCGGTCAGACTGACAGGATCGAACGGGACGAGCGCCGTTCGTGTGATGGCCAAGAGGCGATCGCCGCGAGTCGACAGGGAGATGTCCTGCACATCGCTCAGAGAGGCTGTCGCGGGTGCGGACCATGCCGTGCCGTCATGCGTGTAGCGGACGAGCGATCCGCTGCTCGCATCGGTCGCAAGCAGAATCGCTCGGCGTTCCGCATCGTAGAGCACCTCTCGCACCGTTCCGGCCGCCGGGTAGGCCAACGTTTGCGCCGAGTAGGTCGTGGGCTCGACGATGATGAGCGACGCTTGCGAGTCGAGGTCGCCTTCATGCCCTGCAAGCTCGAGCTGCACGTCGTACGTGCCCGCCGGGAGCGCCGGGTAGGTGACGCGAATCTCTTGATCGGTGAAGACCGCGAAGTCGGTTGCCGCGGTGTCGTTGAAGCGCACGCCGCGTACCGCAAAGCTCGAAAATCCGACGCCGCGAATGATCGCGGTGCTCGAAACGTTTGCGGTGCCGACGTACGGCGCGATCGTCAGGAGGACGGGCGAGATTTGGTAAGTGACGGAGATCTGTTGCGTATTGCCTGCGGCGAGCGAGGTACACGCCGCGTCCGCGCAGAAGTAGCCTGTTACGGCGACCGTGCCACGGAAGGTGCCCGAACCGAGCGTCGAAGGGGCCGTGGGCACGATCGTGATTTCTGCGGTGCGTCCCGAGGTCGTGGACGTGACGCTCGCCACGCCGTTGCCCGTGTGGATGACGGCGAGGTGTGCGACGTTGTCGCCGAACGTCGCCGTGATCGTTTGCGACGCCGGTGTCTCGGCATCGGGACCATCCACATTGAAGCTGATCGAATTCGTCGAGACGTTCGTCCACGTCGCACGCCCTTCGCTGCCGTCGCCGCCACCGCTATCGCTGCTGCATGCGGAGAGCAAGAGGACCGACAACACGCCCGCGATGCGGCGCGCACCGAGTAGATGATGCACTTTCATTACCTTCAATCTGTGGCGACCAATACGATCTCGCGAACCGGCGGGGCTTCAGTCTTGAACCGGAGGCTCTCGAGCGGTCCATCATGGAGCTGCCCGTCGATCCGGTTCCGAGTCTTGAATTTCAGCCGCCTGCTGGGTGATTCCTCGCGCTCCGAGGCCGATCGAATGCTATGTTTTCCCCACGCAAGCGAGGGTGCTGCGATCGTACGGCGCGAAGCTTAACACAAGCTGTAGCGAGCCCCAGGAGGGGGTTCGGCGATGTTGCGGAGATGGCGAAAGAAGGGACGTCGACGGAGGCGGGCGCCCGCTTCGGGCCGCGTCCCGCGCCGGGCCGTCGTCTCAGCCGGCGATATAGCGCTCCAGTTGATCGATCGTTTGCTGCTGTTCGTCGATCACCGCTTTGACGAGATCGCCAATGGAGATGATGCCGATCATTCTGCCGCGCTCCACGACCGGCAGGTGACGGATGCGAAGCTCCGTCATGAGCTCCATGCAGCGATGGATTTCTTCTTCCGGCGAGACCGTCGTCACCGGCGAGCTCATGATTTGCCACACGGGTGTGTCCGCACTCGATCGACCGAGCAGAATGACTTTTCGCGCATAGTCGCGCTCGGACACGATCCCGACGAGTTCCTCGCCTTGCACGACGGGCAGCGCACCCACATGCCGGTCAGCCATGAGTTGAATGGCTTCGATGACAGGGTTCTCGGGCCCGATCGACCAGACCTGGGCGTCCTTCTGGGAGAGCAAGTACCGCACGCGCATCATAGACGGCCTCCTTTACGAGAAGGTCATCGCAGCCGGTCATCGGACGCAATCCGCACATACCGGGCGGGGGGACATTTCCCCGGCTTCGGGGAGTGTCTCCAAAAGATAGAGAGCGCTAGGGGACACTCCGCTGCGGGGAACGTCCCTCGGGGAACGCCGCTTCGATGTCACGGACCATGTAACTGACGGCGCGCGACCAGCCCGTGTCGTTATCGCCTCTGAAATCGAACGACTTGCGCCGCAGCGCGCGGCCGCTCGGCACCTCGCGAATCTCGTACGTGAGCGAGAGGATGAGCTGACTCACGCGATGGATCCACGCGACCATGACTTGATCGGCGTCGAGCTCGAGCGCGATGTCGATCTCGCATCCATTGCACTTGTGAAGGTACTGAGTGCCGCGCAGCCTTTCGATCATCTCGGCCGCGGGCGTCGCATCGATGATCTCGTAGCCGGAGCTCTGCGCCAGCTCGCTGCGTAGCTGCTGACTCACTTCGCGCAAGCGCTCTGCATGCGTGCGCTCGAGCTCAGGGCCGCCCAAGTCTCCAATGAGCTCGAGATCGAGCACGAGGAGCTTCACCTTCGCCTCGTCGGCATTCTCGGCGGCCTCCGCGCGGCCTGCTGCAGCAAACAGGCATGCTGAGATCAAGATGAGCGCGCCCACTCTAACGAGCGGCCGCAGACGAAACGCGAATATGTGGGTCACGTGAGGTATCCGTCGAAGTTCGTGCTTCGAGCCTACGCCCCTAGGTACAGCCGCGACAAACCTGCGTGACAGCGCGTGCCTTTTCTTCACGATCGTTTCACGCGATCGCCGCCGAACGATTCACGCACGCCCTCTAAATTGCCGCTCAACCAGATGCATTGAGCTTTGCACCTCGATGCAGCTGCACTTTAGGGCAATACCAATCGATGAGGAGACGACGATGACGATTCGAATCAACAAGCGTTTTTGGTTCTTGGGCGTGTGTGCGGCGATCGCTGCGATTCCGGCGACTTCGTATGCGAAGAAGCCGGATGCGATGGACAACTGCATTCAAGCGTTCATCACAGAGCAGCTTCCGAAAGGGCACGACATTCAAATCGTGAAGCGCCAACCGCGAGGGCTGCTCGGTATGAGCTCGACACGTCCCACGAAGATCGAAGTGCATGCGAAGGGTAAGTTCACCGGAACGGACTACGGCACGGCTGTGTGCCGAATGAACCCCAAGGGTGAGGTCCTCGCGTTAGTCGTGAAGGGTGAGCGTACCCGGTTCGCGCAGGCGGCTCAGCCGAAGGCGCGCGGCGGTTGAGAGCAGGTCTTTAGATCGGGCATGGGTGCTCGGTCGGTCGTTAGACATAGAGAACTTGCACCCTACGGCCTCGATCGCAAGACCTCGCTCACCACTTCGAGACGGGCGGACCGGCCGCACCATCCCCGGGCCGGTCCGCTGCACGGACGCACCGTTTCGAAGTGATTTTCTACCTGTCGGACGGGGCTCCCATGCGAGCCTCGTCTGCCCCTTGCGTCTTGGGCACCGCGCCCGCGATTTGCCCATCTTCGCTGCGTTAAGAAACGTCGCTCGGGCCGCATGGTCGAACGTTCCGCGCCCAGGCGCGTTAGCATTCGCAGATGAGCCACGAGATCAGCCGTTCCCGCAGTGCATTTCGAGCCTTTCTTCTGTGGGGTCCGCTGTGCTTGGCGGCCTGTTCTGGCCCGATCGATGCGCCCCGCGGCGCCGCTTCGAGCAGCGACAACGCGATTCCGGTCGTGACGGCCGAGGCACTCGTGCGTCCGCTTGGTGTGCAGATCGAGGCCGTCGGGACGGCACGCGCGAAAGAATCCGTCGACGTGACGTCGAAGACGACGAATACCGTCGTTGCGATCCGTTTCAAAGAAGGTGACCTCGTGCGCAAGGGCGAGGTGCTGGTCGAGTTCGACAGCGCCGAAGCGCGCGCGGAGCTCGAGGAAGCAGAAGCCGCGCTCGCCGACAGCGAGAATCAATTCAAGCGGGGGCGAGATCTCTTCACCCAGCAAGCGCTATCGGTATCGCAGCTCGACACGATCGAAGCAACACTGAAGGCCAATCGTGCGCGGGTGAGCGCTGCGAAGGCTCGTGTCAGCGATACGGTGATTCGCGCGAGCTTCGATGGGCGGACCGGTTTTCGACACGTGAGCGTCGGCGGCCTCGTGAGCCCCGGTACCGTCATTACGACGCTTGACGACACCTCTCTCATCCATCTCGATTTTACGGTCCCGGAAACATACTTCTATGTGCTCTCGCGCGGGCTCGAGGTTTCGGCGCGGTCGGCCGGCCTGCCGAATCAGGAATTCGAAGGCACGGTTGCGAACATCGATTCGCGCGTCGATCCGGTAACGCGCTCCATCGTAGTGCGCGCGGAGATCCCGAATGAGGAGGGCCTACTCCGTCCGGGCATGTTCATGACGGTCACGCTACACGGCAAACCCGAGCCGGCACTGCTCGTACCTGAGGCGGCGATCGTGCCGGAGCAGGGCAAGACGTTCGTGTTCGTCGTGCGCGACGACGTCGTCGAGCGGCGCGAGGTGCGCACGGGCAAGCGACGGCCTGGCGAAGTCGAGATCGCCGAGGGTCTGCGCGAGCACGAACACGTCGTGATCGAAGGCACGCAGAACGTGCGCGACGGCACGCGTGTGCGTGCCGAGTTGCGTGAAGACGCGAGTACCTAGCGCATGCGCATTTCCGAGATCTCAGTACGCCGGCCCGTCTTCGCGACGGTCATCAGCATGCTGCTCGTGATCTTCGGACTCGTTTCGCTCGATCGCCTGGCGATTCGCGAGTACCCGGACATCGACCGGCCGGTCGTCTCGGTCACGACCCGTTATCTCGGCGCCTCGGCGCCCGTTATCGAAACGAAGATCACGCAAGTCATCGAAGACTCGATCGCCGGCATCGAAGGGATCATGAAGATCGAGTCGGAAAGCGAAGACGAGCGCTCGCAGGTTCGCATCGAGTTCGATGTGAGCCGCAACATCGATTCCGCGGCGAACGATGTGCGCGATCGCGTCTCCCGCGTCATGAACGATCTGCCGCAGGAAGCCGATCCGCCGGAGATCATCAAGGCGGATGCGAGTGCCGATCCGGTGATGTTCGTCAGCTTCAGCTCGAACGCGATGTCGCTGCTCGAGATCACGGACTACGCGGAGCGCCACCTGATCGATCGGCTGTCGACCGTGCCAGGTGTCGCGCGGGTCAGCATCGGCGGTGCCCGTCGCCCAGCGATGCGTGTGTGGATCGATCGGCAAGCGTTGGCCGCGCGTCAGCTTACGGTGACCGATATCGAAGATGCATTGCGGCGCGAGAACGTTGAGTTGCCCGCGGGCCGTCTCGAATCGCGCACGCGCGAATTCTCGCTCCGCACGATCGTGGGCCTCGAGAGCGAGCAGGATTTTCGCGAGCTCGTGATCGCGCGCGGGGAAGACGGGCATCTGGTGCGGCTCGCAGAGGTCGCGAACGTCGAGCTCGCCGCGGAGAACGAGCGAACGTATACGCGTTACAACGGTATCGTCGGCATCTCGCTCGTCGTCGAAGCGCAATCGAAGGCGAACACGCTCGACGTTGTCCGCGGCGTTCGCGCGGAGATCGGGCGCATCCAAGACAATCTGCCGGCGGGCGCCGTGTTGAGCGCCGCGGTCGATAACGCGGTCGCGATCGAGGCAGCCCTAAAGGAGGTGATGCTCGCGGTCGGATTCGCGCTCATCGGCGTCTTGCTCGTGATCTACGCATTCCTCGGCAGCTTCCGCGCGACGCTGATTCCAGCGGTCACGATCCCAGTGTCGATCCTCGCATCGTTCACGTTCATGTATGCGCTCGGATACTCCGTGAACGTCTTGACCCTGCTCGGCCTGGTGCTTGCGATCGGGTTGGTCGTCGACGATGCGATCGTCGTGCTCGAGAACATTCATCGAAGAGCGGAGCTCGGCGAGCCGACACTCGTTGCGGCAGTGACCGGAAGCCACGAGATCGGCTTCGCCGTCATCGCGACGACGCTGACGCTCGCGGCGGTGTTCGTACCGATCTCGTTTCTGCCGGGCGATCTTGGGCGGCTCTTCAGCGAGTTCGGCTTCACGCTCGCTGCCGCCGTGCTGTTCTCCGCGCTCGTCGCATTGACGTTGACGCCGATGATGGCTTCGAAGCTGCCCGAGAGCGCCACGCAGCGAAATCGAATCGCACACGCGGTGGACCGATTCTTCAAGCGCGTCGCGCAGGCCTATGACAAGCGTTTGCGTTCGCTCATTCGGCGCCCCTGGCTCGTAATCGCCGCGGTCGGCGTGCTCGTCGGGCTCGGTGCGCTCACGTTCTTGACGGTACCAACGGAGTTCGCGCCGGCCGCGGACGTCGGACGTGTCTTCATCACGATCGAGGGGCCGGAAGGCTCGAGCTTCGATTACATGGACCGACAGGCGCGTCGGATGGAAGAGATCGTCATGCGCGAGCGGGATCAGAGCGATGACATTGAGCGCGTGATGATCCGCGTGCCGGCTTTCGGCGGCGACGCGCGGACCGGCGACGTCAATACCGCGCGCGCGATCGTCATCCTGAAGGACTGGAGCGAGCGCGATCGTTCGGCGCGCGAGATCACACAGAAGCTGCTCGCGGAAGTGCGCAAGATTCCGGGCGTGCGCGCGTCGGCGGGACAACCGGGCAGCCTTGGACGTCGCGGATTCGGCGCGCCTGTGCAAGCGAACATCGGTGGGCCGGATTACGAAACGATCGCCGCGTGGTCGAACGAACTCCTGGATCTAGCGCGCGAGCATCCTGGTTTGCAGAACGTGGATACGAGCTACAAGGAGCGTAAGCCGCAGATTCGTGTTGCGGTCGATCGCAATCGTGCCGCGGAGCTCGGTATCTCTCTACAAACGGTCGGACGTACGCTGGAGACGATCTTGGGATCGCGCATCGTGACGACCTACGTCGATCGCGGCCGCGAGTACAACGTGATCTTGCAGGGACGCGATGAAGCGCGCGAGACGATCACCGATCTCACGAACATTCACGTGCGTTCGATGCGCGGCAACGAGCTCGTGCCGCTCTCGAACGTCGTGCGAATCGAGGAGACAGCGGGTGCGATCGAGCTCGCTCGCTTCAACCGGCTGCGTGCGATCGAGTTATCGGCCGATTTGACCGAAGGCTACACGCTTGGCGAGGCGGTCAAATGGTTCGAAGACACCGTCGCGCAAGAGCTGCCGGCGGAAGCGACGCTCATGTGGGACGGCGAGGCCGGCGAGTACACGCGAACGGGCCAGCAGATGTACTTCACGTTCCTGTTCGCGCTCGCGATCGTGTTCCTCGTGTTGGCCGCGCAGTTCGAAAGTTTCATCCACCCATTGATCATCATGGTGACCGTGCCGCTTGCGCTCTTGGGCGCGGTGTTCGGCCTCAAGCTCTACGGCTTGACGATCAACATCTTCAGTCAGATCGCGGTCATCATGCTGATCGGCATCGCGGCGAAGAACGGCGTGCTGATCGTCGAGTTCGCGAATCAGTTGCGCGATCGCGGCGTCGAGTTCCTGGAAGCCATCACGAAGGCGGCGGAAACTCGTTTGCGCCCGGTCCTCATGACGAGTTTCTGCACGGCCATCGGCTCGTTGCCGCTGTTGTTTGCTTCAGGCGCAGGCGCGGAGCAGCGCCGCCCGATCGGTGTCGTCGTGTTCTACGGCACGATCGTTTCGGTGTTCCTGACGCTCTTCGCTGTCCCGGCGGTCTACTCGATCATTGCGCGCAAGACCCGCTCACCGCAGTACGTCAGCCGCATGCTGGATCGGTTGATGGGTTCCGCTCGCCCAGCCTCGGCGACGGACGCGGTCGTTCGTGAGGAGCTGAAGTAGCGTCTAGCGAGCGTCGTCTTCGCGTAGGCGCAGCGCCCCGAGCAGAAGTACGAGAGATTGCGTCATCCCAATTGACGTCGTCCCCGCGGAGGCGGGGATCCATCCGATCTGAAGCGTCGACAAGAGATAGGTCTGCAGAGCCGCAGAGATCGTAAAGGGAGAAGTATTTCTATTCTTGTTCTTTCCTCCGCGTCTCTGCTAGAGAATTCTCGTAGCCTTCACCTTTGCTCGCGCGGCGCGTTCTGCACGAGCTCTCCCTTCTCAACGGTGGACGCCTTGCAACCCGCAAGCTCGCGCACGGAGTCGATGACCACATCCGGTCGTTCTCGTTGAATGTAGTGTCCGCTGCCATCGACGCGGATGTGGCGTGCGTCGGGGAAGCTCGAGACGATGTCTTCTTGAAGGCGCGCCGCTTCCGCGCGGCGCACGGGTGTCTCGCCCAGGAATACGCCTGTGCTCGAGAGCACGATCGTTGGGAATCCCTTCGGTGTCGGACTCAGGTGCACTTGCTCGCCAGCCGCGGCGCTGTCGTTCAACTCGCGTCGCGCCGTGTAGTCCATGAACAGCACGACGCGCCCGCGTCCATCCGCGCGCCCGGTCGGTGCCCCGAGCAGCAATTGTTGATTCCAGTGCGTCGAATCCACCAGCACGAGCCCGGCCACTTCACCCGGGTACTGACGGGCGAAGTACTGCATATAAAGCCCCCCGAGAGAATGCCCGACGAGCACGTAGGGCGGCTGCAAGTTGCGACCGCGCAGTTCGCTTCGAAGCTCGGCAACGATCGTCTCTGCATCGCGTGCCGTGCTCGCAACATCGCTCCCGGCATATCCCGCTCGGTTGTAGCTCAAGGTTCGCGTGCAACCCGCGGCGATCGCATGCTGAACCTGCTCCCAAACTGCGAGCGTATCGCCGAGTCCGCTCTCGAAGATGACGATGGGTCGTCCGTCCCCCTCGATGTGTACGCGATGGATGACGGCACCCTCGCTCGCGGTCGCGATAGCCGAGAGAATGAAGAAGAGTGCAAGGAAGCGAGATGCCACGGAAGGCAACATACGAGCAGCTCGGTGATGGCGCAATCGGACGTACTGTTCAATCTGTACGGCACGCGTAAAGTTTCCGTTTACGAGCGAAGGCACACTCGTTCGCGTAGCGATGGTCACGAAGGGTGTATCGGACGGCACATCGGGAGATTCAATCGACGCAGCGACCTGCGCATCGCAGTACGGAACTCCGCCGCGCGCGAGCACTTACCCTTTCTTTGAAGAGGAGAGTGCGCGATGCCTGAAATTAGCAAAGCCAACATCATGATTCTCGCGACGAACGGATTCGAGGAATCGGAGCTGCTCGTTCCGTTGAAGAAGCTGAAGGAGGCGGGTGCTCGAGTCGACGTCGTGAGCCCGGAGGCGGGGACGATCCGCGGTTGGAAGCACAAAGACTGGGGTGAGAGCGTGAACGTCGACAAGACGCTCGATCAGGTCAGTGCGAACGACTACGACGCGATCGTACTGCCGGGCGGACAGATCAATCCCGACCTGCTGCGCGTCAACGAACAGGCATTGAAGATGATCAAGGCCTTTCTCGACAGCGGCAAGGTCGTCGCGGCGATCTGTCATGCGCCTTGGCTGCTCGTCGAACTGGGCGCGCTCAAAGGCCGCAATGTGACGTCCTATCATTCGATCAAGACCGACGTGAAGAACGCAGGCGGTAAGTGGGTCGATAAGGAAGTCGTCACGGATCGCGGCATCATCACGAGTCGCAATCCGGGCGATCTCGATGCGTTCGTCGCAAAGGTGATCGAGGAGATCGCGGAAGGAAGTCACTCGCGGCAGCGCGCGGCCGGATGAGCTAGCTCGATTTGCGGCGGCGACGACGTTTGCCCGTCGCACGCACGGCGCGCAGTAGCTCGGCTGCTGCGCGCCGCCCACTAGAGAGCGCGCCTGCAACCGTTGCCGCTTCTCCGCTCGTGTCGACGGCTTCCCCGGCGAAGAAGAGCGTCCCTTGTACTGGCGCCGCAAGCGTTCGTCGCGCACCGCGCTCGCCCGCGACGACATAGCTGTACGCGCCGGCGGAAAGAGGATCCGCTTGCCAATCGTGAAGGCG
>JBIQKP010000067.1:15288-17525 GCA_044506405.1 Lysobacterales bacterium
CGACATAGCTGTACGCGCCGGCGGAAAGAGGATCCGCTTGCCAATCGTGAAGGCGTGCGCTGCTCAGATGCTCGAGAACCGACGTTCGCGAACCAAAAAAGGATTGCAGACTTTGAATCGCCTCTCGAATGATTTCGGCATCCGCCGAGCCTGTCATGCGAGCAGCATTGGGACCGGCGCTCCAGGCGACCATCATCGAGCTTCGAATCGGGAGTGAAGTCCAAAACGTTGGGAACGATTGATGCGGTGCTTGGAAGAACGCAGCGTCGCGATAGCGTCCGCCGTCGAGGTTCTCCCAGAAAGGAGTCTGGAAGCGCAGGAGCACTTTGATGACCGGACCTGACGCGAGCCCATCGAGTGCTGCGCGCTTGGATCTCAATGGCGGCCCAATGTCGACGCCATAGGGCATATGCGCCGGGGTTTGCAGTACGCCGAGCGGGAGTGCGATCACGGCCCGGGACGCTTCAACGCGAAACCCTTTGCCGAGGTGTGTGCCCGCGGCGGCGACAACACCGCGACGCCATCGTATTTCCTTGACGAGGCTGTTGAGTCGGATGTGCGCACGATCGCGCAGCGTGCCCGCCAGCGCATCGATGACTGACATATACCCCGTGAGTGGCCTGAAGGTCGGCGCGTCTGCCGCACCATTGCCGCTCCACTCGTCGAGAATCTCGAGCGTGCTCACGCGGCTTGCGTCCGCGGCATCGAAGCCTTCGACGAGCATGCGCGCGAATACGCGTACACGGGGTGGGAGCTTGCGTTTCGCGACTGTATCTAGGAACTCACCGAACGGTAGATCCTTCGCGGGGCGCCGTATCGATGAGAGGCCGCGTTTCAGCTCATCGAAGAGGTCATCAGATGACTGTAGCTTACCGCGGATATTCATCCACCGCGTTTGCGTCGCGTCGACGATCGGCTCGTTGATCTTCGCGAGCCATTCGAGCGTCGCCGGCGCGCGGCCATGGATGAACTCTGCACCAAGCTCGAGTGGAATCGGGAGGCCAGGCTCGCGAAGCGTGTGAATACGTCCTCCGAGGCGATCGCGCGCTTCGAGCACACAAACCGACAACCCCTGAGCGCTGAGCGCCGACGCAGCCGAAAGCCCAGCGGCACCGGCACCGATCACGACGACATCGAACTGAGAATCGCTGCGGGGCATGGTGCTACTTTGTTGTTTATTCCTCCGTGAAACGACACCAGCGCAGAAAAGTTTCCGTCCTGTCAGTTAGGGCAAGAGACCGCTCACCTTCGACACCTCTGCGAGAGCGTCTCACTCCTATTCTGAAACGGACTGCCGCGTTTGAAGCCCGCGCGGCGGCGGATGGATGAACGCGCTCAGCTCCGCGAGGTTGTCTATGAGCTCATCCGGATGGAGCGCTTCTAGGGCATGTGGGTTGTCGTAACCGTACGCAACGCAGATCGCGCGGCAGCCCGCGGCGCGGGCGGCGATGATGTCCGTTCGCGAGTCGCCGACATACGCAAGCTCGTCAGGCGCGACCTGCGCACGTCGGCAGGCCGCAAGGAGCATGTTCGGGCTCGGCTTTCGGTTCTCCGCCAAGTCTCCACACAGCGTGTGCTGGAAGAAACGGCTCAGGTCCGCCGCGTCCAGTAAACGCAACGCGAAGCTCGTCTCCTTGTTCGTGACACAGCAGAGCAGCGTGCCTGCCGCTGACAATGCGGATAACGAACGCCGTACGCCTGGGTAGACGGTGCTGCGCTCGAACAAATGATGACTGTAGAGCTGACGGAAGACGGCTTCCGCACCGGCGCGGACCGCGGGCGTGAAGGCGATATCTCCCGTGCTCAGCGCGAGCGCACGCTCTACGAAGGTCGACAGTCCAGCGCCGACCAGTCGCGGTACGACGGAGGGCGGAAGAGGACGAAAGCCGATCATGCGCAATACATCATTCATCGATGCGCCTAGATCCGGCGCCGTATCGATGAGCGTGCCATCGAGGTCGAAAGCCATCATTCTGATCATCCCGGCATCTCCGTGAGCGCGCGCAACGGTGCCGCCGATGCGGGCGTCGATTTGAGCCGATTCGTATGCCTCTTGCGCCCAAGCGTTTCTTTACGTCGATCGATGAGGCGAAGGATCATGGGTGTGAAGATGAGTTGCATCGCGAGGTCCATCTTTCCGCCGGGACAGACGATCGTGTTCGCGCGCGACATGAACGACCCGTCGAGCATCGAGAGCAGATAGGGGAAGTCGATACCGTGCGGGCGCGCGAAGCGAA
>JBIQKP010000068.1:0-17302 GCA_044506405.1 Lysobacterales bacterium
GCAGCGTCATCCAATCGCCTTCATATTGATAATTGTAGTTCTCCCCGCGGAGCACGGCCCACGCTTCCTCGAGCGTCACGAGCTTCATGCGATCGAGAATTTCGTCGGGCACCTTGGGTCGCCCGTCCGGGAAGCGCTCGCCTTTCCATTCGCGAGTCAGAAACTCGAGCTCCGCTTTGGAGATCTGTTGTGCGAATGCTGAGGTTCCGGCGACAGCGGTCAGCGCCAGAGCGACGATCAATCGAAGTAAAAACATCATGACGAAACTCGGAAAGCTGGAATCGGTGACGAAGGTCCGATGATGGCCCTATCACTCGGATCGGTTAAGCGAAGAAATGTCCACACACTACTGTTGTCCGCCGGACATCAAAGCACACCCTAACGGGATAATCTCATCGGCTAATCTGTCGTCGAAGGCTTAGGGCTTTGCCCCCAATGGGCGCTGCGCGATCCACTCATCGATCACGAAAACAGAGTCGAATGCAGCCGCGACTACCAATCGACAGCTGTTCGCGCAGAAGGTTCTTGATACGGCGTCGTGATGTCCGCGTTGAGTCCCAGCACCCGAGTTTGATCGGGAGGCAGCGGCGCGAGGATTCGCCATGCTTGCATCGGATTGAAGATCGCCCAAACAGGGGCAGCGATTCCTGGCCACACCTTCGGCGTCACCGGTTCACGCCGGCCTCGAACTTGCACCTCCTCCGTGTGCTCGTGAAACGTCGCGGCCAGAAACTCCTGGATCTGCTCCTCAGTGTAGAGCTCGGTGATGTCGGGTACCCGCAGGTCTAACTGAGTGGACGTTTGGATCGGCGCGGGCTCATTCGAGGTCTCTTGCGCCTCACCGATGGAGACGACAAGGAGTGTCATCGCAAGCGTCGCGGCTACACTGAATCGGCGGTTCATTGCAGTCTCCTCGCTCCGACGAGTCTGCTTGTCACGCGCTCCGAGGTCTATATGGACATCCCCTATCCTCTGGTCGTCTGTTTAGGTGTCGGCGCACGGACTCTCATCTATAGAGATCGGTACTCAGATACCGAAGGCCGGTGTCGATCATGATCGTTGCAACGGTCGAGTTCGGACCGAGACGCTCCGCCGCACGTAACGCCGCGATCACGTTCAAACCAGACGATGTGCCGGCGAGGATGCCTTCTTCGCGAGCCAGGCGCCGGCACATTTCGGAGGCCTCCTCGCTCGTGGCCGAGAAGACTTGATCGACTGTGTCCGGGCGCCATGCAGGCGGAATCGAACCGATGCCGATCCCTTCGATTCTGTGGGCGCCTTTGGGCCGGCCCGATAGCACGGCCGATTCCGCGGGCTCCGCCGCGACGACATGGAGCTTGGGGTTGTGTCGTCGCAAGACGGTTGCGACTCCATTGAGGGAGTGAGCAGAACCGACACATTGGACGAACGCGTCCACCTTTCTGCCGCTCTGTGCCCAGATCTCCTCGCCCATCGGATAGTAGCCCGCGGCCGCATCGTTGTTGTTGAGCTGGTCGAACCACCAGTGCGCAGGTTCTCGAGCGATAGTTTGGGCCGTATCGATCATCCGAGCGATGAGATGCTGGGTGATCCTTCCGTGATCACTCGGGATCACGGTGATCTCGGCACCCAGTGCTTGCATCGTTCGTATCTTCTCGTCGCTGAACGCGTCCGACGTAACGATCTTGAGCCGATAACCTTTCGCGGCGCAGACGAGCGCCAGCGACGCGCCGGTCGAGCCGCCCGTGTATTCGACGACCGTGCCTCCGGGTTGGAGCCGTCCATCCGCCTCCGCGGCTTCGATCGCGGTCTTGGCCATCCTGTCTTTCATGTTCCCGGTCGGGTTCGCGCCTTCGAGTTTGACCACGACCCGAGCACACCCGGACGGCACAACCCTCCTGAGTTCGACGAGGGGTGTGCGACCGATAGAATCAAGAACAGTGTGAGTTGGCGTCATGTATTCGCCCAGACATCCGGCGTAGTGAGCGCCCAAATGGGGCGTCCTGAGTCTAACGAGACCCGAGCGGTTGCACACGATGATCGCTCTAGACAAATGTCGGATTGAATCGCCGCGTCGCGTCCTTGAGGGGTACCCACAGAACGGAACGAATGCCTCCATGCAAACACGAGAATCCAGCACGCCGGCGCGATCGCCGCTTCGGCTCATTGCGGTCTGTACACTGAGTTGGATCGGCACGGGGTGCGCCCTGCCGCAACACGAGTCCGCTGAGATGCCAACCGAAACAGAACCGCAGCCGGTGAGAATCGAATGGGCGTTCGACGCTCCACCCGAAACGATTTGGGCTGCCTGGACCGACCCCCGCATCGTGCGCCGATGGTTCGGCTCCGATCCGAACGGAGAGGTGCTCGCAGCCTATCTAGACGTGAAAGCAGGCGGGCGATTCGAGGTCACGTTCGCCAACGGCGACGGCACGCAGTACACGGCGATGGGCGTCTATCGGCGCGTCGAGCCTTTCCGTCATTTGGAGTTCAGCTGGGGTTGGAAGAACGAACCGGGTGTCGAGACATCCATCCGTGTCGAGATGTCACCCGAAGGCGCCGGCACGCGCATGGCGTTCGAGCACGCGGGCCTGATTCATCTGTCGACACACGACTATGCGAGCGGCTGGCGCAGCACGTTCGAGAAGATGGAGAAGGCAATCTCGAGCGGTCTTTGAGTGCGATCAACTCGCACTCACAACAGGTATCGATCATGAAACTGCTGTTCAGCCGAAATCCGAATCCTCGCCTCGCGGTCGCAGTCGCGCGTCATCTTCAAGCGAAGGTCGAGTTTGAGTTCGCTGCTCCATTCGCGCCGGGCCAAGCGGAGCGATATCGACCGCTCAATCCGACGCTGTTGCTCCCTATATTGGTCCATGCTGGAAAGAGCCTCTGGGAAGCCGATGCGATCGCCTGCCGCCTTTCGCGCGACAGTCATTCCGACTTCTGGCGCACCGACGACGATGAGCCTGAGATGATCCGCTGGATCAGCTGGGGCAAAGCGAACTTCGTCCACGCGTGCGACATGGTGCACTTCGAACGCGGCACGAAACAGCGCTACGGTTTGGGTCCGCTGCTCGAGGATAAAGTCGCAGAAGGATTGCAGCGCTTCCACGCTGCCGCCGCGATTCTCGACGCCGAGCTCTCTCGCTCACAATGGCTGGTCGGCAAGACAGTGTCCTATGCGGATTTCAGAATGGCGACGTTCCTTCCCTTCAACGATGCCGCGAGATTGCCGCTCGAAGACTATCCGTCAGTGGGCCGCTGGTACGCTCAGCTCGAAGACTTGGACGCCTGGCGCGATCCCTTCAATGGCTTGGATGCGCCCGAATTGCCGCCGATTTGAATAAGTCGCTCTGCGTCGCATCGAACGAAACGAATGTCAAAAGCGCAAAGCAACAGCATGCGATCAGCCGCGCTCTCCTCTCGGCATTCTCCACGTCACGAAGTCGCAGCGGCGATCAATCCAGGTTGCACACGAGGCGTGTCACGGTCGTGCCCGCCGTGAAGTTGGCAACGTCAGCTCGAACCTTCATTCCTTCCGGCGTAGCGAACACGGCGGCCATCTCTTCGGGGCTGTCGAACCACATCTCGAAGACTCTGTAGAACGCGGGCGGCGAACCGTCCGCCTGCGGCAAACACTTTGCCGCTTCCATCCTGCGCGAACCTCTGATCGCGTGAACCAACGGCATGTGAACGCCGAGGTAGTACTTCTCGAACGCCTCTGGGTCCGGCGGGTGCCCGTACAGCACCATGAGCTTGATGCCGCTCGTGGAGTGCGTGGTTTCGCTGGCCAGGGTTCCTTCCGCCGCAAGGCTCAGTCCAATGATCGAAATAGCAGTTCTGCGATCCATATTCGGCTGCACTGTCATCAGTTGTGTCGGGCGCAGCTAGACTTTGCGCCTCTGGACCGCGGAATGTCTGTAACGAACGTTGCGTGCTTCATTGCGGCGGCACGCCGCACAACATCTGCGACATCTCAATCTGAGCGCGTGTCCGCAAGCCGTCGATACTGGAACACGTACTCCTTGGTGTCAGCGCCTGTCTCCGTGCGCACTGCAACGACCATCTCATCGTCGCCTTTACGGCGCACCGTCAGGCCGTCGAAGAACCACGCATCTTGCTCACGTGCGATCAGCGGGAAGCATTGCACCTCATTCTTCTCTTCCCATGCAGTGAGATCGGCATTGAAGTGACGCAGGCAGTACGTGATCGATTCGCCATCCGGGCGTATCGTGATCAATTCGTAGAATCCGATACTCTCTTTGCGCTGCTGAATGAAGTGCCCGACGATCACGCCGCTCATCGGCGCGGAGTACACCTCGCGTGCAGGACCGCTGATGCCTTGGCCGTCCCAGACTCCCGCCAACCAGCTCAGCTCGCCGACCTGCGCGGCCGGACGTGCTTGCCCGCTCACGGCCGTACGCGTCTCGTTCGCAAGCGCGTGACCCACCCAACCGCATAAGAGGATCACGAGAAAGAACGCTTTTCCGGACATATCACGTCTCCTAACAATCTTGACGGAGATGGCGTACCGACATGAATATGAAGGGCACTGCAGTCATTGGAGATCGCTGACCTTGCAGGCAGCGGTCCGAGTTGTCCACTTTGCGACCCTTGGGATCATAAGCACATTACGGAGGTTGTGTGTGGCCTTGAAGCCAGGTGACTCGCCATCGGAGGAGACAACGTGCCGATAGAGCGGATTCAAGCGACGGGCTCCTTTCTGCGTGAGTTCATCGAGGCCGTGCCCGGCGCGGTGTACGCGAAGGATCGAGCGGGCCGAATACTGCTCGGGAACGGGGCATTCGCGGAGGCCGTCGGGTGGCCATCGGGTGGCTTCCTCGGTAAGGACGATATGGAACTGCTGGCCGACAAGGAATCGGCCCGCCAGGTCATGGAGAACGATCAGCGCATCATGGCCGAGCAGGCGAGATGCCAGGTCGAAGAAGTGCTGCGATCAGCCGACGGCACCACGAGCTACTGGCTCTCGACGAAGACGCCGTTCGCGGATGAGAACGGGGATGTCGCAGGTCTCTTCGGCGTATCGATCGAGATCACCGAGCGAAAGCGCCTCGAGGAACGAGAGAAGCTCCTTGCGCGAGAGATTGAGCACCGCAGCAAGAATCTGCTCGGTGTCGTGCATAGCGTCGTCCGCCTGACACGAGCGTCCACAGTCGAGGAGTTTCGCGAAGCAGTGCTCGGACGGCTCAACGCGCTCAATCGAGCGCAAGGCGCGTTGACGCGTGAATGCAGCCATCAGGTGGACTTGCGCGGCCTGCTGCTCGAAGAGCTCGCAGCGTACAACATCAATACCGCCGATCGCGTCCAGCTCGCGGGGCCTCCTGTTTACTTACGCGCGGAGGCTGGACAGCCGCTCGCAATGGCCTTTCACGAGCTCGCCACGAACGCGGCGAAGTACGGCGCGTTCGCAGAGGCTTCGGGCACACTCAACGTCAACTGGGAACTGCAACAGCGAAACGACACGCACCTGCAGATCGAATGGAAGGAAACCAAAGCCATGCCGGTCGCATCACCGACTCAACACGGCTTTGGTACCAAGCTCATCCGATCGGTGGTGGAGCAGCAGCTCCAAGGGACCGTCGCGTTGACATGGGAGCCGGCCGGGCTTCGATGCTCGATCGCGCTCCCGATGCACAGCGTCGCGCCGAATTGAAATCTACAGCGCGCCATCTCCGGCGCGCTCCGCGATCGGACGTGCGTACGTGACGAGTGTCACGAGCATCTTGCCCGGCTCTTCCATTATCACTTCGTGCGCGGAGTTCTCGAACCAGAAGAAGTGCTTCAACGGCGCTTGAACTCGCTGGAACCATTCATGCGCGACCTCGGAGTTCACCGTGCGGTCGTGCCGTCCCGCGAGGATGATGAGCGGGCAGTCGAGCTTCGTCACGTGCGTGAGATCGATGCTGAGCACAGGGCTCAACAGAAACTCCTGCGAGAAGCCGTTGCCCTCGAAAACGCGCCGAGCCTCTTCATCGGAATACTCGGGCGAGAGGCGCACCGCGATGCCATCCACCTGACGGGTGCGATACGCCATGACGCCACCAAAGAAATCCGACCATCTGCGCTCGATGATGATGTGCTCGAGCGGAATGGGTTTCCCCGGCGCCGCATAGGGTGCAATCGACTCCAACTCGGCGATCGCTTGCTTGTTGCCGGCCTTTCTCGCCGCTTCGAGCGCGAAGGCGTAGCCGCGTCGCTCGCTTTCCGGGACGTTCGTCGCCTGCCCCATGCCGATGTAGGCGTGCAGCCATTCAGGACGCCGACGCGCGAACTCGAGACCGATGTAGCTTCCCCAAGACGTCCCGAAGACGAACACCTTCTCCTTATCAAACTCGTTGCGAAGCCACGCGACGAGCTCCTCAGTGTCATCCACGAACCGCTCAGGCTTGACGGTCGGCGCGACGACCTTCGGATCGTTGAGAAGGTAGGTCTTGCCCGCGCCTCGCTGATCCCAGTGCACGACGGTGAAGTACTCCTCCAGGCTGTGCGTCGCGAACCAAGCCATCGGCGCCGTCGGGAAGCCCGGCCCGCCGTGAATGAACAGTAGAACCGGATTGCGGCGATCGTCGCCGCGAATGCTCACGAACTGATCGATCCCGCCGATGCGAACTGCTTCGTTACGTTCCACGCCGTTCGGCGTGACGATGCGGCGCAACTCCCGCACGACGTCGACGGATTCCTCCCGACTCGAAGGCTTCTGCGTTTCACCAACCGCAGCGTGTGCAAAGGTCAGCGCGCACGTGGCGACCGCCAGAATCCATCCAACACATCGGCTCACTTATCATTCTCCATCTGAAAAGAGGTTCATTTGGCGGGCGCCAATTCGACGCGGCAGTTTAAGCCAGGAACAGCGGAGATGAAGCGCTCTTTCTATGCCCGCCAGCGCGTCAACTCACAACGCCTCTCTGATTCCCGCGATATCGCGCATCGGCGGTGCGCCGAAGAGACGCGCGTACTCGCGACTGAACTGCGATACGCTTTCGTAGCCAACCCGAAACGCGGTCGTCGTCGCATCCGTTCGTTCGGATAACAGGATGTGACGTGCTTCGGTCAGTCGGAGCCGCTTGTGATATTGCAGCGGGCTCATCGCGGTGACGTTCTTGAAGTGCTGATGGAACGACGACGGGCTCATATTCGCCATCGCGGCAAGTTCTTCGACGCGCATCGGCGCGTTGAGATTGGATTTCATCTTGCGTAAGACCTGCGCGATGCGATGCGTAGCGCTGCCGACCGTTGCCATCTGCGCGATCGCGGGGCCGTACTCACCTTGCAGTAAGCGATAGTGGAGCTCGCGCAACATCAGCGGCGCGAGCACCGAAATGTCTCGAGGCGTCTCCAGTAGCCGCGCGAGTCGTAGCACCGTCTCTTGAGTGGCAAGGTCGAGCGTACCGACGAACAAGCCTCGGGTACTCTCCGTGTAGAGCCCGCGGTGCGAACCGGAGAGCGCGATGAGCTCACCCACCAGCCGTGGCTCAATGTGAATCTGAAGACAGAAATACGGACGCTCCGCACTCGCCTCGAGCACCTGTCCGAGCAGCGGCAAATCGACCGAGACGGCCAAAAACTGCGGCGGCTCGTAGTGATAGATCTCATCCTCGAGCAGGACTTGTTTCCTGCCCTGCAAGATCACACAGATCGACGGCTCGTAAACGGCTGGCAGCTTCAGGCTCGGCGCAGAGAGCTTGATGCACTTCAGTGCGTCGATTGCGGTTGCATGGATGCCATCTCCACGGGAGTGCCGTGCCGCTAACGCGGCGAGCTCGGCGAGGTTGGATTGCTCTCGCTGGGTGATTGCGTTGCGCATGGAGCGAACATACTGGGGGCTAGAGCCCACTTCAACAGTTGCTCCGTCCGTTTGGAGGATTGGGCAAAAACGTTGGAGATCTCGATATCCAAACGTCCGAGTCACGACCTCATGCTCTCTCTGCGGTTTCAACATAGGTCAACGGAGAGAGTCATGCACACGACCACCAACGGAAAAATTTACGGGCGCGTTGTCACCATTACGGGCGCCAGCAGTGGCATCGGTGCAGCAACGGCACGCGTGCTGGCAGAGAACGGTGCGAAAGTCGTGCTGGGGGCGCGTCGAACCGATCGCTTGCGCCAGCTCGTCGACGAGATCCGCGAGGGCGGCGGCATAGCCGAGTACAAGGCAGTCGATGTGACCGATCGCGAGAGCGTGCTCGAGCTCGTTGCGTTCGCTCGCGACACCTACGGCCGAGTCGACGTGCTCTTCAACAACGCGGGCGTCATGCCGGTGTCGCCCATGAACGCCTTGAAGACGGAAGAATGGGACAAGATCATCGACGTCAACATCCGAGGCGTACTGAACGGCATCGCGGCTGCGTTGCCGGTCATGGAAGCGCAAGGAAGCGGCCATATCATCAACACCGCATCGACGGGCGCACATGCGGTCGGAGCACACTTCGGCGTCTACTGCGCGAGCAAGTACGCCGTGCGCGCCATCACCGAAGGATTGCGTCAGGAGATGGATACGATTCGCGTCACGCTCATCTCGCCCGGCGTGACGGAGTCCGAGCTCGGCCATGACATCTCGGTGGAGACAACGGCAAACGCCGTTCAACAGCTTCGTGCAATCGCGCTGCCCGCCGACGCAATTGCGAACGCGGTGCTCTACGCAGTCTCGCAACCCGAGGGCGTGGATGTGAATGAGATCATCGTTCGCTCGGTTCGAAGCGCTGGGCACGCGTTCTGATGGATGACGACCGCGATGTCGCTTCGCCTCCTCGCACACCTCTCAGCGCGCTCTACGGACTGGAGCGCGCTGTCATTCTCACATTTCCGGTCCGACTTGCGGCTGCCGCGTCGTGCGCGCATCGATCGATGCTGCTTCCGGATGTGGATTGGTCACTCGCAGCACGGATACGCCAGCGAAGAATAGACTGATGCCACCGATCACTAATGCGTAGATCGGCTGGCCGCGCGCGAACGTCTGCAACAGAAATCCGAGCACGCTTGCCGCGAGCAGCTGTGGGATCACGATGAAGAAATTGAAGATCCCCATGTAAACGCCCATCTTCGTCGCCGGCAAATTGTTGGACAGCATTGCGTAGGGCAGCGAGACGATCGAGGCCCACGCGAAACCGACGCCGACCATCGAGACGATCAGCCATTCGGGATCGCGAATCAGTGCTAAGGAGATGAGCCCGGCCGCGCCCAGCCATAGATTGATCAGGTGACTCATGCGCAAGCCGACCCGCCGGACGAGCAAAGGGATCAGGAGCGCCGCGATCGCTGCGAAGCCGCTGTAGCAGGCGAACAGAACACCGACCCAATTCGCGCCTTCGTTGTAGCGTGACGCTTCCGCGTCCATCGCGCCGAAATGAACCTGCGTGACCGCAGCCGTGGTGTAGATCCACATGGCGAAGAGCGCAAACCAGGAGAAGAACTGAACGACGGCGAGGCGTCGCATCGCATCCGGCATGCGGCGCAAGTCCGTCATGATCGACGTAAACGCATTGCGCCTGCGCATGACGCTCGCGACGAGCAGTGCCACGCCATATGCGATCAATCCGCCCGCGAGCAGATAGAGCTCGCGCTCCTGCTGGATCGTGGCAATCGCGCACAACGCCGCACCGCAAATCAGCCACAATACGGCTTTGGGTCGAGCGCTCGTACCGTCGAGCGTGGCTTCTTCGACAGGGGCCGCATCATCGAAGCGATTCAACTGCTCCGGCGGATACTCGCGTGTTCGAACGATGGTCCAACCCACAGTCAGGAACAGAATCGTTCCGCCCGCGTAGAACGCATACTTCACGGTATCGGGAATTTCGCCTGGACCTGCCGTGTTGTCGATACCGATCTTCGTCAACAGCCACGGCAGCAGGCTCGCAACCACTGCGCCGATGCCGATGAAGAAGCTCTGCATCGCATAGCCCGTCGGCCGTTGACGCGGAGACAACTGATCGCCCACGAAGGCACGGAACGGCTCCATCGTCACATTCAACGAAGCATCCAGAATCCAGAGCAGGCCCGCAGCGATCCACAACGTCGGTGAGTTCGGCATCGCGAACAACGCGAGCGTGGTCAGCAGCGCGCCGCCGAGAAAATACGGCCGGCGTCGGCCGAGCCGACTCCAAGTCCGATCGGAGTAGTAACCCACGATCGGCTGGACGATCAGCCCGGTCAGTGGCGCCGCAATCCATAGGATCGGGATTTCGTCCACCTCGGCACCCAGCGTTTGGAAGATGCGACTGACGTTCGCATTCTGGAGCGCGAAGCCGAACTGAATGCCAAAGAACCCGAAACACATGTTCCAGATCTGCCAAAAAGACATCTGCGGCTTGATAGTCATGGTGAGCGACGTGCAGATTGCGGCTTGGGGAACGCCGGTGACGAGCGGCCTGAGGCCTTAGCGCTCCACCGCACACACCATGAAGTCGAGCGCGTCGAGTTTCACCGGTAGGCTGCCCGGCGCACTCGGCGCGGTTGCGCAGTTGCCCCATAGCGCCTTGAACCGGCGTGCTTGCGCATCGACTTCGACGTGGGCCTGCAAAGGTTCGGCAGAAGTATTAAACACGATGAGCACGTCCTCGCCGGTTCTCTTATCGACGCGCGAAACCGCGAACAAGCCCGGTCGATCGGAAAAGTTGCGAACGATCTGTTCACCCCGGCGCAACGCAGGTTGCTCGCGACGCAGGCGCGACAGCTGGGCAATGGCGCGGAACAGCGGATGATCGGCATCGAAGTTGCTCTGCGCCGTCGTCGCCGTCGTACCGATCAGGCGATTGTCGTTATAGGACGCCACTTGACTCGCGAACATGTCTTCACGTGCATCCTGGTCACCGCCGTCTCCTGTAAACCCTTGTTCGTCGCCCGAGTAGATGACCGGCACACCGCGCAGTGTCAGCAGCATGGCGTGCGCGAGCATCGTGCGTTTCAATATCTCCTCATCGCTGGCCGAGGGGAATGCCTCGCGCGCGGCGGTCGCGAAGCGACCTTGATCGTGATTGCTCACGAACGTCGGTAGCGCCATGGCTGTGGTCACACCGTTCTCATAGAGCACGTCAGCATCGAAGAGGTGTGCCAGCGTTTCGGTGCCGGCATTGCCCGCAACCGTGCGCAGTGCCGCGGCACGGAAAGCAAAGTCGATGACTGTCGGCAACTTAGCCACGCGCGTCGCGCGCGCGAGCAGCAGCGGATCCACTTCGCCCGTGAACACTTCACCGAAAATATGGAAGTTGGGCATGCCGCGCGCTCGCGCGCGATTCAGCATCGCAGGGACGAACGCTTGCCAGAACTCCGGATTCACGTGCTTCGCCGTATCGATCCGAAAACCATCGACGCCAAAGTCATCGATCCATTGGCCATAGATCTCGATGAACCCGGCAAGGACGCGCGGATTCTCAGTCATCAGATCATCGAGGCCGACGAAGTCTCCGAGCAGTGTGTTGTCCCCGCTGAACGTCGTGTTGCCGCGATTGTGATACCAGATGGGATCGTTCAGCCATGCAGGCACTTTGACGTTCGCTTCAGCCTGCGGCACGAACGGCGTGTACGCGTAGTCGGGCCGCGTGAGCCTCGCGAAGTTTTCCGGCGTCTGCACGTTCAAGCCCAGAAAACCTTCATTGATGGCTGCGCCCTGCGGCCCGCCGCGACGGGTATGGGGATAATCGGCAGGTGAGCGATAGGCGCACGCGCTCTCGGGACACTCTCGATACGCGATCACATCCGCGGTGTGATTCGTGATGATGTCGAGATACACCTTCATGCCGCGCGCATGTGCGGCGTCGATGAAGGCTTTCAATTCTTCGCGCGTGCCGAAGTGCGGATCGACTTGCGTGAAATCGGTGATCCAGTAACCGTGATAGCCCGCCGACTCCTGACCGGGCCCACCCTGCACGGGCTTGTTCTTATAGATCGGCCCGAGCCAAATGGCCGTGGCGCCCAGCGCCTGAATGTAATCGAGCCGCGAGGTCAACCCTTTGAGATCGCCGCCGTGATAGAAGCCTTTGTTCGTCGGATCGAACCCTGTGCGGAGACGATCGCCCGACAGGCCACCGCGATCGTTGGCGACGTCGCCGTTCTCGAACCGATCAGGCAGAACGAAATAGATGACCTCGTCTTCAGGCAGGCGATCGCGGAAGGATTGTGCGTTCGCCGCGGAGGCGAACAACAGGGTCAGACACGCAGATAGCAAAAATCTCGGCGCTGGTGCTCTCACAAAGTCTCCCCCGCTGTCGTGCTTGCACAGTGTCGCGCGATGAAGTTGGTCTGACTGGGAAGTTGCTGCGCCGCCTGCGCGATCAAACGGCGTAGATCGTTCAGATAGCCGACTCGATCGTCCGGCGCGACGGCCTCCACGAACGGATGCGTTGCCTTCGGCCGCACGCCCTGCCCCCACAGCACCTGTAACCAACTGTGAAGCTGAAAGAGATCGTCTGCTGCACAGAAGATGCCTGCCGTCTCGCGGAACAGTTCTATGCGATGTCGCAGAGAATCCGGAATCGGCGCGGCGCGGCACGCATCCCAGAAGGGTTCGCCTCGCCGCTCGTTCGCGTGATAGTGCAGCAGGACGAAATCGCGGATGTATTCGTACTCCGCGGCAGCGGCGCGATTGAATTCGCGACGACGCTCTTCCACATTGCCACGATGCGGGAACAACAGGATCAATCGCTGAATGCAGACCTGGATCAGATGAATCGCCGTGGACTCGAGCGGCTCGATGAATCCGCTGGCGAGTCCCAGAGACACGACGTTGCGATTCCACAGCTGACGACGCCGACCGGTCATAAACCGAATGAGTCGCGGCTCGGCGAGCGGCTCGGCGTCGAGATTTGCTAACAACAGCTCGCGAGCGCGCTCGTCGCTCATGTGCGCTGACGAGTACACGTGACCGTTGCCCGTTCGATGCTGAAGCGGAATGCGCCATTGCCACCCGGCTTCGAGCGCGGTCGAGCGCGTGTACGGCAAGAGCGGCTCAGTGCGCCGCGTCGGAACGGCCCATGCGCGATCGCACGGCAACCACTGCGACCAATCTTCGTATCCGCTGTGCAGCGTCTGTTCGATGAGCAGACCGCGAAATCCCGTGCAGTCGATAAACAGATCCGCCGCGAGTTCGAGCCCGTCGGCCAATCGCAAGGCGCGCACATCGCCCCGTTCGGGTTCGAGCACGGCCTCGGCAATGATGCCGTCGATACGCCGCACGCCATGTTGCTGCGCCAATTGCGAGAGGTAGGCCGCGTAGAGCGAAGCGTCGAAATGAAATGCCCACGTGAGTCCGGCGAGCGGCGTGTCCGCAATGCGATCGAGACGCGCGAAGCGCGCGCGCTTCGCGGCTTGATCGTTCAGGCTGTAATCCCAGAGGCTGCTTGCAGACCCCTGCGCCTGCTCTCGCAACCAATAGTGATGAAACGGCACGTAGGCGAGATCGCGCCCAACGGGGCCGAAGGCGTGCATGTACGCATGACCCTTCTCGAGCCAATCGACGAATTCGATTCCAAGCTTGAAGGTACCGTGCGTGTGCTTGAGAAAGTCATCCTCGTCGATGCGCAGCATGCGATTGAACTGCACGATCGCAGGAATCGTCGCCTCGCCAACGCCGACGATGCCGATCTCGGAAGACTCCACCACGGTGATCGAGAGCCTCGGACCGAGCACTCGCGCGAGTGCCGCCGCGGCCATCCATCCCGCGGTGCCGCCGCCTGCAATCACCACCGATCTGATTTCTTCGCTCACGGCTGAGCTACTCCGTCACCCCATCCGGGCGCCAGAGAAAGTCGGAATAAATTCCGACCTACACCTAGCAGAGTAGCCCCCATGTTGCCGAATGGAGAACTGGAAGCGAGGAAAAAGTCACCCGCTGACATGATGCCAGCGGGTGATGCAGTTGCCGATTCCATTCGAGCGTGCTGAGGGGGACGTCCTTTAGAACTTGTAAGTGACCGCAAACGAGTACACCGCGCCATACTTCTGATGCTTGACGAGATGGTACGGATCCTCTTCGACCGCGCTCAGTACGAACGGCTCATCCGTGAGGTTCGTGCCCGTGAAACTGAGGCTCAATCCTTCGAGCGTACCCTCCTGAAACTCGTAGCCGATCTGCGCGTCGAGCAGCGATTCTGCTTTCACATTGTTGAGCGTCAGGGTCGCATCGAACGCCGGCACTTCGCCGACGAAGTCGCCGCGATACCGATTGCTCACGCGAGCGGAGAAACCAGAGCGTTCGAAGTACACCGTCGTGTTCACGACTTCTTCCGAGAGTCCCGGCACAGGTGTTTCCTCGCCGTTGATCGTGATCTTGGAGTCGTTCTTCGCGCCGCTCAGGATGAAGCCGAATCCATCCAGCGCATCACTGAATAACGACAGCGGTAGCGATGCGGTGAATTCCGCTCCTCTGATATAGCCGCCGCTGCCGTTCACCTTGACGGTCGAGATGCCCATGCGGTTCGCGTCCGCACTGGTGTATTGGGTGGGATCGCCAGGCGATAGCTGATCCGGGAGCAGCACACCTTCGAAGCTCGTGATCGTCGACTCGTTGACGATGTAGGTCGTCAGGTTCTTGTAGTAGACCGCGAACGAAACATAGGCCTGGTTCTCGAAATACTTCTCGAGCGACAAGTCGAACGTATTCGCTTCCCAGGGTCTGAGCTCAGGATTCCCGCCGCCGTTGCGTTGCCAGTAGAAAACCGTTGAACCATCCGTCACGGGACTGCCGTTCGGCGACACGGTGTAGCCTGAGCCGCCGCCCAAATCATCCATGCGTGGACGGGCTTGCGTGATCGCCGCGCCGAATCGCAGCTTCATATCCCTCGGCAGCTCGAGCGCCAGGTTCAAGCTGGGCAGCAGATCCGTGTACTTGTCACCTTGGGTCACCACAGAACGGTTGAGATCGGTGGTACCCGGAATGAGCGTGCCCGAGGTGTAGCCGATGTCCGCCGATTGATCCGTCGTGATGCTCTGTACGCCGATGTTGCCTGTGAGTGGCAGGTCACCAATCTGCGTATTGATGCCAAGCTTCACGAATGCCGTCGTGAGCTTCTCCGTGACCTCCCACGTGTTGGTCACACCGGAAATGCGATCGTTCATGTTCGCATTGGGGTCGTCGATCGAGTTGATCGGCTGCCAGAAACCGCTGGCGTATAGTCCCAACGCGTCGTAACCGACGATGCCGTGCGGAGTACCGAAGAACGATGAATCGGTGACGCCCGTGCGGTATTGCTCCGGAATCGAGGCGTGGGACACCTCGCCAGGCAACCATAGATTGCTCTGCCATTGCAGCTTCGACTTCGTGCGCTCCGCGTAATTGGCGCCGAAGCTCACGTTGTCGATCAGCGAGGCGAACTTGCGATCCGCCGAGAGACGGATCGCTTTGATTTCGTCATCGATTCTCGGATGACCCACGAAACCGGAACGGCGCGGACCGCCGCCCCAGTTACCTGGGTCGGTCAAAAAGATCGCTTCGTAGTCGCTGTAGTCGAGCGACGGCGTGAAACGCGTGACCCCATTGCTATCGGTCGTGAAAGAGACGGTCTCCACCTGTGCCGGGAAGTCGGGATCCCCCGCTCTGCCATTGCCCGCCGTGGATTCCAGACGCAAATCGTCGCGGTCGACCTTCGAGTAACTGAGATCGGCGTTCACACCCCAGTTCTCATTGATGTTGAATTGCGTGTTGA
Organism: Lysobacterales bacterium; assembly: GCA_044506405.1. Classification (GTDB taxonomy): domain Bacteria; phylum Pseudomonadota; class Gammaproteobacteria; order Steroidobacterales; family Steroidobacteraceae; genus Steroidobacter. The sequence continues at coordinate 15,639 of JBIQKP010000068.1, forward strand.
GGCCAATCGAATCGACGGTCGCCCTGCGATCGTTGTTGTAGTTTTCAATGACGACAAAGGGCACGTCGGTGAACGTGCCTGACGTGATACGACCATTGACGACTTCGCCTGGATTATTGAGCGTCGCGCCGGACCAGATCGTGCCGTACTCCATGCGCTGGATGGTCTGCAGCTCCTTGAAGTCCGAGTGATACGCATCGAGCACCATGTGGAGCTGGTCGGTGGGCCGGTACTCGACGACGCCCATGTAGCCCATGCGCTCGTAGAACGATGACTGGATCCCATCCTTGACGCCGCCGATGACTCTGTCGCCGCTCGGTGCGTCGGCATAGCCCCAAGGCTCGCGTGTCCGTGCCTGGTACGGGGTCTTGTTGTAGGCGAGTCCGAGTGCGATGCCTAAGGTGCCGTCGACGAATTGGTCGATGTAAGTGGCGCTGGCGCGATCACCATCGCGATCGAGGCCCGGAATGTTGGCGTCCTGAGCGTTGTATTCCTTGCGGTATGTGACGGCGATCGCACGCTTACCGAACTCGAGCGGATGAACGGTCTGGATATCCGTCGTACCGGCGATGCCCTGGTACACCATGCTGGCGTTCGGCGTCTTGTAGATCGTGACCTGATTCACCAGCTCCGAGGGGTACTGATCGAACTCCACGGTTCGATTGTCGTTCGTCGATGCCTGCTCACGGCCGTTGAACGTCGTGACCGTAAAGTCGGGGCCGAGGCCGCGGATCGAGAGGGTCTGCGCCCGACCGTTCGTGCGCTGAGCCGCGATGCCAGGCAGCCGCGCAATGGACTCGGCAATCGAGGAATCGGGCAGCTTGCCGATGTCTTCCGCCGAGATGGCCTCGACGATCGAGCTATCGTTCTTCTTCACGGCGATTGCGCTCTCGATGCTCGCGCGAATGCCACTCACGATGATCTCATCGACCTCCTTTTCCGCTTCTTCTGCTGCCGCAGCCGTCAGACTCATCCCTAGCAGCGCGGCGCCGATCAGCACGTTCGATCGTCCATGCAATGCTCGGTCAACCGCTCGCTTGACCTCTTTGTGTGTGCGACGATTCATCGACGTATCCCCCCTGTCTCCGGCGCCGACCAGCGCCTGAATTCACATCGCCCCGCGCGCAGCGACGCGCCCGGTGCGAGCCCTTACTGAATCTTCCAATCCCCACCCTCAGCGCGCCGAATATCCTGAGCGCGCGATCGCATACCTGAATCCTGATGATCGAGCTCGATCGACAACGCCCCACCGAGTCGGTCGGACATCCACCGTCGTCGACGATGAATGGAGACATCTGGAGCGCCTGAGCGAAGAAGTACTGGTGGCATTCTCTGCCGCGGCAGACCGATGACGAGCCAGCATGCATGCACTGTTAGGGTTTGTTGAAGGAACAGAGCATGACCTAGTGCGATGTCGCAACACAGCGCGATGTCACGCATGACATTGCAGCGAATACGTACCTTTCACGCGATCGACACGATGTATACATCGCTGTTGATGAATCAGCAGCGTTGACGAAAACGGTCGCACGTTGGCTCACGTGCCGTCGCGAGCGCGCGGCAAGCATCTAAATCCGTGTAGATCCTGCCGAAGACGCGGACAGGATCGCGGGATCACCGTCGATCCGTTGCGGCGTTCTGCGTTCGGCGAGCCGAGCTTCGAT
>JBIQKP010000069.1:0-17192 GCA_044506405.1 Lysobacterales bacterium
TGTTTCGCGTCGCCATACCAACCTCCTGCCGTACTCCTGTACGGCGAGCTGGCGCACCGCTAGCCGAACGGGTTAGCGGCGTCTGTGGATCAGATCACCGTTCATGTCGATCCACCATTCGCAGTACCTCGTAAGGGGACGCCGGCCACTAAGGGTTTGCCGCGCCTTCGGCGAAGGCGAATGCGCACTTCTCGATCCGCGCGCGCACCTCTCAAGACGTTTGCAGGCGCGCCGATATTCCACCCGGGAACAGTCATCCTCAGCGGAGATCGATTTGTGACGAAGCGTAAAGCGTTGGGTCTTGTGGCCTTGGCGTGCGGCGCGATGGTGGGCCACGCGCAAGCAGCCGATTTCGGTGTCTATGGCACGGCCGGTACGGTGGGGTTCGGCGGCGGCATCGCCGTGAGCTTCAATCAGTACGTTGGCGCTCGCCTCGGATACACATCCTATGATTATTCGGCCGACGACATAGAAGAGTCCGACCTGCGCCTCGACGGCACGCTCGAGCTCGGCGGCGTGCAAGCGCTCTTGGATTGGCATCCGTTCGGCGGCGGCTTCCGATTGAGCGGCGGTGCGATCGAGAACGCGTCATTGACAGCGCGTGCCATGCCGATCGGCGGCACGTACACGCTGAATGACGTGACGTACTCCGCGAGCGACATTGGCGACGCGCGGGGCACGGCGAAGTTCGACTCCATCTCCCCGTATCTCGGCATCGGCTTCGGCCATCCGCTGTCGGTCAGCGGTCGCTTCGCGTTCACCGCCGACTTCGGCGTCGTGTTTGCGGGCTCGCCGAAAGTCGACCTGAGCGTGACGTGTACGGCCGCAAGTGCGACGGTCTGCTCGCAACTCGAGGGCGACGTTCGCGCCGAAGAAGCGGAGCTTCAGAACGATGCGGACGACCTCAAGTACTGGCCGGTGTTGAGCATCGGCGTCTCTTATAAGTTCTAATTCGATCGGGTCGGTTACGGCTCGCCGCGTGCGAGCCATAACCCTTATTTCGGCCCGCACCAAGACGAAGGCTTGCTCCTCCCCGAGCGGCGGCGCACGATGCCGCCACGGAGGACTCGCCATGTCCAGGCTTTTCGACACAGCCCACCGCCTCTGGCAGCGAAAGTTCGATAGCGAGCGTCTGGCAGACCGAATCGAACAGCGCCTCTGTCGCGATCACATCAACGCCGATGATAAAGCGTTCATCGAGCGACTCGACATGTTCTTCCTCTCGACCGTCGATACCACGGGTCAACCGACCTGCTCGTACAAGGGGGGCGATCCCGGGTTCGTTCGCGTGCTCGATGAAAAGACGCTCGCATTTCCACACTATGATGGCAACGGCATGTTCCTGTCGGTTGGAAACGCAAGCGCGCAGAAGAAGATCGGGCTCTTGTTCATCGATCTGCAGAGTCCGAAGCGCTTGCGCGTGCATGGCGTGGCGCGTATCGAGCCGGCGGAGTTCGCCACGCCCGCCTATCCCGAAGCTCAGTTCATCATTGCGGTGACCGTTACCGAGGTTTTTCCGAATTGCCCACGGTACATCCATCGATATCAACTCATCGAACGGTCCGTGTTCGTCCCGCATTCGGACGTCGAAACGCCGATCCCCGCGTGGAAGCAGATGGAATGGGCACACGATGTGCTGCCCACGGGCGATCCAGCCAACAAAGCGACCTAATCGCTGCCTGAGCGCAACAATCCGGTTTCATCGGCGTTCTCGAGCCACCGCAGGAAACGCGGAAAATCGAGGCCGAACGATGCTTTGAGTTGCTCAGCACGCTCGCGCAATCGAACGATCCCATCGCTCGGCGCGGACTTGAACGCGAACAGAATATCGTTCTCCCCTGCCTTCACCGGCGCGATGAAGCCTCGATCTCCGAACGCGTCGTGGATGCGTTGCAAGTGAGCGTCGTACCGGCTCAGCTCTCCGGACAGATTCATCACGAGCACCCCTCCGTCGCTCAGCCGCTGAGCGGCGTGACGATAGAACGCGGAAGTCGCGAGCGAAGGTGCGACGCCGCCTTCATCGAACGCATCGACGATCAACACATCGATCGACTCCGAGCGTTGCGCCAGATAGCGCGCGCCATCCATGTGCAGCACGCAAAATCGCGCGTCGTCGAGCGGAATACAGAATTCGTCTCGCAGCGCGATGATGTCGGCGTCGATCTCGATCGTCGTGAGCCGCGCCGTCTGCAGGTGCTTATAGCTGAACTTGGCGAGTGAGCCGCCGCCGAGTCCGATCATTACGATCTCGCGCGGCTCCGGCACGAACAAGAGGAACGACATCATGCGCCGCGTGTACTCGCACGTGAGCGCATCGGGATCGTCGATTCTCATCGAACTTTGCACGCTGTCGTGCGAGAACAGCAGATGCCGCTCGGTGTCCGTCTCCACGATGAAAGGCCGACGGCCAGTCCGGGCACCCGATCGATCCGGAGGTAACCGGCGAACGGTGCCCGTCCCGAGCATCCACGCATCTTCCTCGCCGTATCCGCGTTGCTTGTTCCGCGCGCGCCATGAGGAAGAATCGTGACTCATCACATCATCTCAGTTGCCGTGCACGTCACGCGTTCACGACTTTCGTGCCGGCGATGAGATCGTGCACGCACCGGCGATCGTCTCTGAAGATGAACAACACGTTGATAATCCCGAGGATGTTGCCGACATAAGGAACCAGGGACACCACGCTCACCGGCACGACGCGCAGCGCCAATAACTTGGTGAGCGGCAGGATCCGTTCGTCATCGACGGAGACGATGCGCGTACCGACGAGCGCCTTGCCGATCGTTTGACCGCGCTTGGCGAGAAGATAGCCGTTCAACACCAGGTACACGATGAACCCGACAACGCCCAGTAACGCCTGCTGACCGAGATCCATCCCACTCAGCGTCGCGGATTGCAGGTAGCCCGTGTAATGCATGATCGGAACCATCACGATCAACGAGATAATCGTATCGATGATCGCACCGCCAAGGCGCACGCCTCGGCTCGCGAGATTGCCAGCTTCCTCATCGACAGTGTCTAGCACTTCGGCTTTCGGAGGCGCGTATCGATTCTCATCATTCATGGCGTTCTCCTTGACGCTTGAGCCCTCGCCAGACGTCGGGCACCCGGGCTCATTCTATACGAGGCACGAGCCGCCGGTGGCGGCGCTACGGACGGCACTCAGCCTGCGGCAGACGAGCGAATAGTCGACTTCCGGCAGAGGGCATCCTCCAAAAAGTACGCGCAAACTGTGTTGCCTCGCCCTATTCTTTCTGACCCTGCCGCGAGGCCCGCCCGAGGTTCGATAGTGCGTCTTGCTTGGCGAACGCCGTTCGCAACGCGAAGACGGCGTTCTGCGCATCTCACGACTAGAAAGGAGGAATGTCGATGGCTGAGTATCGGCTGCATTGCATGGGCGAATCCGGAAACGCGTTCAAGGTCGCATTGACGCTGCAGGTGTGCGGCTATCAGTGGGAACCGGTATTCGTGAACATGTTCGCCGGCGCAACGCGCGACGCCGCGTATCGCGAAAGCATCAACGAGTTTGGCGAGATCCCAGTGCTCGAGTTCGAAGGCAAGCGCCTCGTTCAGAGCGGCGCGATCCTCACTTATCTAGCGGAGAAGAGCGGCAAGTACGGCGGGCGCAGTCCAGAAGAGCGCCGTGAAATTCTGAGCTGGCTTTTGTTCGACAACCACAAGTTCACGAGCTACTACGCGACGCTGCGTTTCCTGGTCGGGCTCATGAAGACAGGCGAGCCCGCGGTCATCGACTTCCTACGCAATCGAGCGCTCAGCGCGTTCAGCATCGTCGACAAGCATCTCGCCCGCCAATCCTTCCTCGTCGGCAACGAGCCCACGATCGCGGACTTTTCGCTCGTCGGCTACCACTACTACGACGAAGAAACCGGCATCGATCACAACACCTTCCCGAACATCCAAGCCTGGAAGAAGCGAATCGCGACGCTGCCGGGATGGAAACACCCGTATGAGTTGATGCCGCGCGGCCTAACGCCGCCGTAGCCGGCCCTGTAGGTCGGAATTTATTCCGACACTTTCTTGGTCGGAATGAATTCCGACCTACATGGACGTAGGAAGTGCCGGGCTGGTCGGGAACATCTGCCCGGCCGACCTACACCGAAAACAGCGCGTTATAGCGCCGCTGCATCTCCTCCACTGAGACCTCTTCGATCGCGTGCCCGATCAGCCACTCGTGCCCTTCTGGATCGCGCACGGTGCCGGATCGCTCGCCATAGAAGGCGTCGGCGGGCGGACGCACGAGCGTCGCACCTTCTCTCACGGCGCGATCGATCCACTCATCCGCGTTGTCGACGTGCAGGTGCATCGTGACCGTGGTCGCACCGATCGACTTCGGCCCCTTGATGTCGTACTCGGGAAACTCATCGCAGATCATGATGACTACATTGCCGATCTTGATCTCCGCATGACCGATGCGACCGCTCGGCTCGGTCAACCGAAACAACTCCGTCGCACCGAACGCGCGACGATAGAAGCCGATTGCCGCATTGGAATCGCGCACGCGGAGATAGGGATACACTTCATGGACGACGAAGTTAGTCATAGTGGGCACCTACAACCTGGATGCGTGCATTATCCACCGCGCCTACCCCGCCGGTCTTGTAAGAAACCGCAACGCTGTAGGTCGGCCGGCTACTTGGTCGGAATAAATTCCGACCTACAGCGCGTCGCGGCAGGCACTTCCATATGCAGTTCGCTTCGCGCCATCGGCTTGTACGTCGATGGCGTTACGCCGGTCAGATCCGAAAAATCATGCGCGAGGTGCGCTTGGTCCGAGTAGCCGTTGGCGAACGCAACTTCGGCCAGCGATGCCCTCGCGCCAGCAAGCTGACGTAGCACACTCGCAAGCCGCCTTACGCGCAGATACTTCTTTGGCGTGAGTCCGACCGCTTGCGCGAACAAGCTCGTAAAACGCCGCTCCCTGTAGCCGCTTTCGCGCTGCAACTCGGCGACGCGCTCAACCTCCTTGCCGCGCAAGACCGAGCTGATGACCGGATGCACGAGCACACGCGAGCACAAGCGCATGAGCAACTCGCGCTCCAACAAGGTGAAACACTCCTGCGGCGTCACACACGCGAGCAGCCGCTCACGAAGCGAGCGCGCCTGGGCACCCCAAAGATCCTCCAATCCAACGTGCAGATTCGTGAGCTCATTCGCCGGCAGCCCGAGCAAGCCCGCACCGCCCGGTTTGAAGTGCACGCCAACAAAATGAACCTCCTTCAGATCGTCTAGTACGAACGATCGCGTCTGCGCGCCGTGTACGATCGCGCCGCGACAGACGATCCCCATCTCGTCGCACGCCGACTCGAATACGCGAATGCGATCGGCGCGTAAGTTGATGACGAGATCGACGTTCCCAGTCGGCATCGAGTACTCGCGCTTCCGCCCCGGAATGGCACCGCGCCGATACCACATGCACGCGACGTGCGCCGAAAGCGGCGGCGGAGGTACATGTAGATATGACTCAACGGCAGACATACCACCTAGGGTAGCGCCCAGGAGCGCGGCGATAAAGCGCATGTTGAGTTGCTCCGGCCCCCGCCTGGAATCGAGCTGCGACCTACATTCGCCTCACAGCAAGCTTGACTCCGCCGCTGCGTCAACCTTTATCTTCCCGAGCGTGCGGACAGGAGACGCGGATGGAGCGCTCGATTCAGGAACTGGCAAAGCTGACCGGCATCACGAGTCGGACATTGCGTCATTACGACGAGATTGGGTTGTTGCCACCCGCGCGCATCGGCGCGAACGGTTATCGCTACTACGACGACCGTTCGCTGGTACGCCTGCAGCGCATTCTGTTGTTGCGCGAGCTCGGACTCGGGCTGCGCGAGATCGCCGCAGTGCTCGACCGGCACACGAGCGAGCAACGAGCGCTGCAGACACATCTCGCCTGGCTGCGTCAGGAACACGATCGGCTCCTTCATCAGATCGAGTCGGTGACCTCCACCCTTGAATCGCTCCGAAGAGGCACTCCAATCATGGCTGAGAAGATGTTCGATGGCTTCGATCACACGCAGTACAAGGATGAAGTCGAGCAGCGCTGGGGTAAGGATGCCTACGCGAAAGGCGATGCCTGGTGGCGCGGCATGAGCGAGACGGAAAAGCGCGCCTGGAAAGAACGCACCGCACAGCTGAGTGCAGACTGGGTGTCGGCGGCGCACGCTGGCGTGACACCCGGGAGCGCGACGGCGCAAGCGCTCGCGGCGCGTCACGTTGATTGGCTCAGTGCGGCCCCCGGCACGCCAACTCGTTTGAAGGCGTATGTGATCGGTCTCGGCGAGTTGTATGTCGCGGATCCGCGCTTTGGCGCCGTCTACTCGAACGGCGAAGGCGTGAATGCCGCAACATTCGTCCGCGATGCGCTTCGCGTCTATGCGGAGGCGAATCTGCAGTAGCTGACCGCGGCGGTGCCCGAACCGGCGCCGCCACCTTTGCCCTACGCCGATTGTCGAACGTCGCTTCGAGGCGCGCTTAATCGCCCGCGAACCGTTGCCCAGCCGCCGCGGAGAAGACCAAGACGTTCGCAGCGATGACCGGCAGCGCGTCGATCAACACGCCGTACACGATCCACAGGATCGCGCCGACCATCTGCACCGGAAAGCGAGTCATTGGACAACCAACACTTCAGCGCACAGTTTCGTGTGCACTGCCTTCTCGGGCGTCCAAGATCCTCTTGATCATGAAATTGTCCGGATCTTGCTCGAGCGCCCGCTCATAGCTGCTTCTTGCCTGCCGCACCTCTCCGGCATGTCGATACGCATCACGAGGCTCGCGTGAGCACGAGCAGACGGCTCGAGCTGGACCGCTAGCTTCATGACGTGGGTCGCTTCGACGAAGTGTCCGCCCGCAACCAATGCCTGCCCCCAGGCGAGAACTTCTTCCGGATTGAGCTCGAAGTCAGGCTCTGCCCTTTGCAGTGACGCGTAGATCTGAGCGGCGTTCGCGAAGCCCTGGCGACCGACTTCTGTCTTGAACGAACTGAGTGATGCAGGTAGAGGCTGCGCGCTTCGAAACTCCACGCCCATGACGTGTAATGGGACCTCGTTGTCCGCGGGCCTGTTTCTTAGGAAGCTTATCGCGCTTGCATCGTGTTTGAGATAGGCGTCGAGGAACGCTCGGGTGTAGCGCGCGACCCACGCATACCCGATGGCACCATCCTCGCGCGTGTAGTCAGCTTGCTGCAGATTGTCGAACTCGTACTGCCAGAATCGCTCGTTGCGATGGGCCATTGCAGCGAACTCGGGGTGAACGAGGCCGAGCATCAGAATCTCGACGAGATCGCCATGGATCCAAGCGCTTAGTACGCTTGGGCCGCTATTGAAGGATTGATTCTCGATCGCGGACTGAGCCTTGAAGTAAAGCAAGGGGATCGTCATTTGCTCGGTCACGACGTCACCCGCCTGCTCCACCAAACCAGGGTAGTAGCGCATGCTGCCGTCGAGCGACACGAGTGCATCGATGCGGTTGTCGCGCGCTGCGGCGAACAATGCCGCTAGCCCTCCCCAGCTAAAACCGACCACGGCGATTCGCGAGGCATCCGCATTCGACAGCGTTCCTGCATAGCCCACCAGGAACGAAATGTCGCGCGCTTGCGCATTCAGTCCTGCAACATCGTGATTCGACTCGCGACCGACCCCCATCGACGGGCTCGCGATGACCACATAGCCATGGCTCGCTAGATACTCACACAGGTCGACGTTCTCCCACGCAGCAGATGAGAAGCTCGGCGCATAGACCACAACGGGAAGGCGACCGGCCACAGGTTGGGCGTCGCGGCTTGCTAGGAGTGTTTGCTCGAACGACGGTTTCATGCCGTGGGTGAGCCATTCGCGCAGACCGCTCAGGGTCTCCGGTGCACCGAAGCTGTGCTGAGTCGCACCGAGTGCGACGTACTCATGAACCGTCATTCGCTTCGATGAGGACCTCTGAGCCGGATACCAGATGAGCGTCTGAATCGGCCTCGAGGTCTCGCCCGCCCAGGGCTTACCTAGATCGTCGATCAGCGGTCGGAACGAACGAGAATGATCGTATTGCTCGACGACTTTGAGCCCGACCGAATGGGCGCCCGGTTCCTTTGCTAGCGAAAATGGATATGTCTCGGCCACCTCACTTACCGATCGAGCGGCGTCTTCTCCGCCTTGAGCTGTCGCACAGAGGAAGACACATGCCAAAGTGCCCGCGCAAAGGGCCAAGACCGAATCCTTTTTGCTCATTGTTGACCCCGTCGATTGGTTCCAGCGCTCCGGATTTCGCTTTAGACAGCAAAACCCTTCTGCAGGGTTGCAGTGCGTGGATAGCGACTGCAGCAACTCAGGGGCATCAAGACCAGATCGTCATGGAGGCGCGCAGACGTTCGTGGACGCTGGTCGCTGCAACCCTTTGCCATTGATCCGCGTCCCAAGCACGTTCACGCAGCTGGGGTAGACGGATGACCACGAAAACTTCGATCACAAGATGGAATCGCCCAGCAGCGTTTGCTGCGCTCGCGCTCCTTTACGCACTGCCCAGCGGTGCTCAAGACGCCGCTCCGCCGGCGCCACACGAAACCTCCTGGTCGATTCCTCCCAATGCGGTCATCAGTGCGCTGCTTGAAGAGCGCATGGCACACAACGGTGTCGGAATCGTGGTGGGCGTCATCGAACAAGGTCGTACGCGAATCGTCGCGCACGGTCGAAGCGGCGCGGTTGACGATCGCCCGCTCGACGGCGATTCAGTGTTCCAGATTGGCTCGGTGACGAAGGTGTTTACCGGGCTGTTGCTCGCGGACATGGTCCAGCGCGGTGAGGTCGACATCGAGGATCCGGCTGCGAAGTACCTGCCGACGAATGTGAAGATGCCGGAGCGAGGACGGCCGATCACGCTGATCGACTTGTCTAAACACATGTCGGGCCTACCCTCGATGCCGACAAACTTCTCGCTGCGAGCGCAACCCAATCCATATGAAGGGTACACAGTCGAACAGCTCTACGACTTCCTGTCGACCTACGAACTGCCGCGCGAGCCTGGAAAGCAGGCCTATTCCAATTTAGGCGTTGCATTGCTCGGGCGGCTGCTCGCCCTGCGTGCGGGAACGGACTATGAAGCGCTCCTCAGACAACGCGTGCTCGACCCACTCGAACTTCGCAGCACGTCCATCACGCTAAGCGAGGATCAGAAGCGCCGCTTGGTTCCTGGCCACGATCGCTATCTCGAACCTGTCGAAACCTGGGAGCTGCGATCAATGCCCGCTTCCGGGTCGCTGCGCTCGAGCGCGAACGACCTACTCGCCTTCCTGGCATTCAATCTCGGTGAACGGCGCTCATCCCTCTACCCGGCAATGCTCTACCAGCGCACGCCGATGCGAGCGCTCGGATGGGGCCGCTCGCAGCTCGGCGGCGAAGAGGTCTACGGTCACGAAGGCGGCAAGGAAGGCTATCGCTCCGCCGTCCTGTTCAATCCGACGCGTCGCACCGGCGTAGTCGTACTCATGAACGCTCGAACGGATGAACGCCCGATCGAGCTCGCGCTGCATCTTCTATACTCGGATCACCCGCTCCGCCCGGCGGCACGCGCGCCCGAACGACCCGAGATACCAACGCTCGAGGCCAAAGCATTGGAGCGCTTTGCCGGAACGTATCGCCTCGAGTCAGGTGAAGCATTGGACGTTGCGAGAAGACGCAGTCACTTGATCGTCCACATGAGTGGTGAAGGTGTTTCTACGTTCTTCCCCCTGAGCGAACGCGAGTTCTTCTCGAATACCGACGACGCAAGAATCGTATTCCGTATAGGCGCCGATGGTCGAGGGGCTGAGCTGTTGTTGCATGAGAGGGGCGCACAGAAACGCGCCTCAAGGCTCGATTGAAAGCAGTTCCTACTTTCGCCCGCTCGCCTATTCCCTAACTGACTGCGCACTCTCCCACTCGCTTCGCCGTGACCCGCTGGTGAAACGTCATGTTCTTGCCGCCGAGTTTGACCTCGAGCGTGCCCGCAAGGTGCTCAGCGTTGAATTGCCAAACTGCGTTGCCTGTCGTCCCGGTGGACGTGGGGCATACGAGTCGGTAGGAAGCGTGGCTGTCGGACTGCGCTTGTTGAGACAGTCTGCACTCGCTGAAGGCGCCCTCGCTTAGGATCGGGAACGTGACGAGGAGCTCTGATCTCGTCAGACATTCTTCCGACGTCGTCTTCGTGTAGCGCAGATTCTCTTCTAGATGAGGCATGGTCGTTTGGACGACGATCTCGTAGAGCGCGGGTTTCTGGGCGCGTTCACTCGCGAGCGTGTCAGGAGGCGTTAGCGCTCCAAAGAGTGGAGCGGCCAAGAACGCCATACGCAGGTGGAATTTCGACACCATAGGGTGAGGGTACGCAGCTCGCGCGATTCGAACCCTCCGCTTCTTGCTCCATGGGCAAACTTGTAGGTCGGAATTCATTCCGACCGCGCAGCGTGCGCTCAAGAAGTGTCGGAATAAATTCCGACCTACAGGGACGTAGGAAGTGTCGGCCTTGTCGGGAACAGTAGGCCGGCCGACCTACAGGGACGTAGGACGTGTCGGCCTTGTCGGGAACAGTAGGCCGGCCGACCTACCGCGAAGCGCGAAGCATCGCTTCGAGCTTTGGTGCGACTTGCCCCACCAGCAGGTGCACGACGTTCGGCGCTGGTCTTGCGATGCCTCGCACGCCGAGCGCCCTCACGGCGCTCTCGTCGATCTTCGATCCATCCGCCACTTGCACGCGTACTCGCGTCGAATGCGCGTCGATCGACTCTATATTGGCGCGATCGCCGAGCGCCGAGAGAAGCGTCGTGACGATATGGCGCTGTTCGTCACTCACTGGAATCTCGGACGAAGTTTCATGCGTCGGAGCCGACGACTGCTGCGAGCGAACACCCGCGCGTTTGAGCGCGCCTTTGATGTCGCCCGCGAGTTGATCCGCCTGCGGGCCGACGACGACTTGCAGCGCATCGCCGCCGGGGCGCACGAACCCTCGGGCGCCGAGTGCCTTCAACTGAGACTCGAGGATGGCGCTCTGATCATCTACTTCTAAGCGCAGTCGCGTGGTGCAGGCATCGACTGATCTCAGATTCGCCGCGCCGCCGAGTGCGGCGATCCAAGCTTCTGCGCCTTCGGCAGTGTCTTGCTGCCCCCTCCCTAACTCTCCCCCGCTTCGCAAGGGAGGGGAGCTTTCTAGATCGCGGCCTGGTGTCTTGAGATCGAGCCGTACGATCGCGTATCGGAACACACCGTAGTAGAGGCCGAAATACACAAGTCCGATCGGAATCAGCCACAACGGTCGGGTCGCGAGATTGAAGTTGAGCACATAGTCGAACAAGCCTGCGGAGAAACCGAACCCGAGCTTCACATCAAGAATATCCATCATTGCCATCGCGACGCCGGTCAGTACCGCGTGAATGCCGTATAGGACTGGCGCGAGGAACATGAACATGAACTCGACCGGTTCGGTCACGCCCGTCAGGAAGGACGTGAGCGCGGTCGACATCAACAAGCCACCGACAGCCTTCCGTCGTTCGATGCGCGCGGTGTGGTACATCGCGAGGCACGCGGCCGGCAGGCCGAACATCATCACCGGGAAGAACCCGCTCATGAACGCGCCCGCGTTCGGGTCTCCAGCAAAAAATCGGCGGAGATCACCGGTCGCTCCGCCGAAATCGCCGAGGAAGAACCACGCTAGATTGTTGAGAATGTGGTGCAGCCCCGTGACGATGAGCACGCGGTTCAGCACACCATACGCAAACAAACCGAAACTGCCTGACTCGAGAATCGCTCGGCTCGTCGTATCCATTCCGTGCTCGAGGATCGGCCAGCCATAGCCGAAGCAGAGCGCGAGCACGAGACCGGCAAGCCCGCTCGCGATTGGCACGAAACGCCGACCGCCGAAGAACGCCAGGTACTCAGGCAGGCGAATGTCGCTGTAGCGGTTGTACAGCACGCCCGCGATGAGACCGGACAGAATGCCGAGCGGTACGCTCAGCTTTGCGAGCGCCTGCGCGCGGAAGGCATCGATCGCAAGATCTCGCGCACGATCGGTCAGCGCACCGATCGCTTCAGGCGGGACATCGATCAGAATCTCCGCGCCGCGCGTCGCAACAAGGAATCCCACGACCGCGGCGAGACCTGCCGCACCGTGATTCTCGCGCGCAAGGCCTACCGCGACACCGATCGCAAACAGCAGGCCGAGGTTGTCAAAGATCGCCTGCCCCGCTGCGGCCATCGCGGGCACATCGAGCAGATCGCCTTGCCCGAGCCGTAACAGCAATGCTGCAATCGGCAAGACAGCGATCGGCAGCATCAGTGCACGGCCGATGCTCTGCAGACCTGCGAACGCACGTTTCATACCGAGCTCCCCACGTTCACATCGTTGCCGCGGCCCACGAGGCCGCGCACTTCTTCGGCTGTCTTCGCTTCGAGCGCACGCGCAGCGATGCTTTCGCAGGCATCGACTCGGAGCGCGCGTATGGTTGCCTTCAATCGCGGAATCGCGGACGGGACGCACGACAGCTCGCGAACACCGAGTCCGATCAGGATCGCAGCCGCCGCGGGATCGGACGCGAGTCCGCCGCACACGGCGACTTCGCGCTGCCCTGCTGCCGCGGCGTCGGCCACGAGCCGAATCATTCTCAGAACTGCTGGGTGCAGACCATCGATCCGCGCCGCGAGCTCCGAATGCTCTCGATCCATCGCGAGCACGTATTGAGTGAGATCGTTCGTTCCGATCGAAAAGAAGTCGACGACCTCGGCCAGCTCCGGGGCAAGCAGTGCCGACGCAGGCGTCTCGATCATCGCGCCGAGCGGCGGCAGGCGATTCAAGCCAAGCTCCGCGGCGATTTCATCTAGAACGGAACGAACCGTTTGAACCTCGGTGATGTCCGTCACCATCGGAATCAGAGTGCGCACGTTCTTCGCGGGTTCAGTGCGCAACAGCGCACGCAACTGCGTGCGCAACAAGTCCGGCCGCCACAAGCTCGTGCGCACACCGCGCAAACCCAGCGCGGGATTCGGTTCGCTGGGCAGCGATAAATAGGGGACCGGCTTATCGCCGCCGATATCGAGCGTGCGAATCGTGAGCGGCCGATCGCCCAAGACACGCGCGATACCTTGATACTGCTCGATCTGCTCGCGTTCGTCCGGCGGCTTGGAACGATCGAGGAACAAGAACTCCGTGCGCAACAACCCGCAGCCTTCCGCGCCCTGCTCGACCGCGGCTTGGGCATCGGCGAGTCCCGCGAGATTCGCCCAGACATGGACGCGTACGCCGTCTGCGGTTCGACAGTCTTGTTGAGCGGCGATGCGCTCTGCACGTGCGCGCTCACGCTTCTCCTGTAGCTTGGTCTCTGCGTCTTGCTTCGCGTGCTCGTCGTCCAACCGACTCAAGCGACCCACTTCGGCGTCGACCATGAGCCACGTGCCTTCGGCGATATTGAGCACGCTGTCCCCGAGCGCAACGAGCGCAGGCACACCCATCGACGCTGCGAGAATTGCGACGTGCGACGTCGGTCCGCCACGAGCCGTACACAACCCTGCGATACGCGAGGCATCGAGCGCGACGACTTGCGACGGTTTCAGATCGGCAGCGATCAAGACGGCGTTCTCTGGCAGCGTGCGCGTCTGGCCCACCGCGTCTCCGCGCAATGCGCGCAGCACTTGCGATTCGATGTCGAGCAGGTCAGCCACACGCTCCCTCATACGAGGATCGTCGAGTGCACTCAGGATGCGAACGCTTTCGCGTACGCTCGCGCGCCACGCATACCCCGCACTCTTACCGCGCGCGATCTCTGCGGCCGCACGTTCGATGAGATCGACATCGTCGATGAACTCGAGATGCGCCTCGATCACCTCGCGCGCGACGGCGGGCGCTTCCTTCTTGAGCCCGAGTAGATGCGCACGAACGGCACCGCGAGCGCGATCGAGCTCCGCTCTCTCGTGTACGACACCCTGCCCCACTTCGACGAGCGCGATCTCTTCTTCCTGTAACAGCGTTGCACGACCGAGCGCTATTCCACGGCTCGCCACGATGCCCTTCATTGCGGTAGCCGCGACTGGCGCTCGCGATGAATGCGAGGGAATCTCAGACGGATGTGCTTGCGCCCCTCCGAGCAATGGAACGATGATTTCGAGCGCTTTCTCCGCGTCGATTCCGCTCGCTTCGACAGTGATCACATCCCGTGCATGAATCCCCAGCCCCATGAGCGACACCGCACTCCTGGCATTGACCGCGCGTCCGTGCGCGTGCACGCGGAGGTCGGCTTTGACGTGACGCAGTGCTGCGGCCACGAGCGCTGCCGGCCGAGCGTGAAGACCGTGGACGTGATGTACGATGAGCTCGCGGCGAAGCGCCGCACCCGTAGGCGATTCGTCTGATGCTTCCTCCGCCACTGCGATCGGACGCACCTCGAACAAGGTTTCACCGACCGACACTGTGCGATTGAGTGTCAAGCGCTCGAATCGATACGCATGAGCGTTCGTCACGAGCACTGGTGTGATGAGACTCTTCGCACCCCGCAAGACGCGATCCAGATCGAAGCACAAGAGGGGTTGTCCGGCCTGGACGCGCTGTCCGCGCTCGACGAGGAGATCGAACCCTTCGCCTTGAAGCGCGACCGTGTCGATTCCGACATGCACGAGCACTTCGGCGCCGTTGTCCGCGCGAATCGTGATGGCATGCTGCGTCTTGGCGATGGCGATCACTTCGCCGTCGCAGGGCGCGCGAAGCTCGCTGCTCGTCGGATCGATCGCGACACCCTCACCCAGCATGCGATCCGCGAACACCGGATCGGGAACCTCCGTGAGCGGTGCGAGCCATCCTTCCAGCGGTGAGCGTAGGATCAGCTTCATAGTGTGAAGAAGCGGTTAGCGGTTGGCGGTTAGCGCCTGGTCCGGGATCAAATGCACGCGATGCACGACCCAGAGCGGATCCAAGGTGTGCTGCGCGAAGGTGAAGCACAGGTCCTGCACACCGTCGCCTTGCAGCTCGACTTGCGGCAACTTCGTCGTCGTGTGTCGCTCGGTCGCGGGCTGAAGCGGCAACGAAGCGAGCACCGGTCCGTCGCATGTTTGTCGCACCTCGAGCTCGCCGGCCGGCGTCCGCGGCGTGTGAAATGTGATTGCGTCGCGATCTTTCCCGATCTGGAAATTGAACGGCACTTGGCCCACCTCGACTTCAATCGCAGTGACGCGCGAGAGGTCGACGCTCCGCCACTTCCAGCACGGCTCCATCACGTCCACGAAGAACGTTTCGCGCTCGCCGCGCACCGGCGCGTCATCCTCCAACGACAGCGGGAGTTTGTTGCTGCAGAGCTCGAGCTCGTGGCTGCGACGCGTGAGATCGGAAAGCGAGACCGGCTCAGGTGGCGGCGCGTAGCGAATGCCGAGCGCGTCGTAGCGCGCGAGCTGCGCGGGCAGGCGGCGCTGAAAGTCCTCGAAGGAGATGCGCTCGGGCTGCGACCACGCGATCTCCGCGAGTGCCGCCGCACGCGGGAACGCCATGTATTCGACGCGCGCTTCCGAGCGCATGTGCTCAGTCCATAAGTTCGCCTGGACACCGAGCACGTGTTTGTACTGATCCGACGCAATCGCCGGCGGCAGCGGATCGAAGCGATACACCTCTTCGACGCCGATGATCGTGCCGCGGCCCGGCTGCGTGTCGCCCGCGCTTTGTCGATTGTCGAAGTACATCGTCGGCCACGGCGAGAGCACCGCATCGTGGCCCGCGGCCGCGGCGGCGACCGCGCCATCGATGCCGCGCCAAGACATCACGGTTGCGTTCGGCGCGATGCCGCCTTCGAGGATCTCGTCCCAACCGATCAAACGTCGCCCATTCGCATTCAAGAACTTCTCGATGCGCTGGATGAAGTAGCTCTGCAATGCGTGCTCGTCCGTGATGCCGAGCTGGCGCAAGCGGGCCTGCACTTGCGGCGATGCCTGCCATTGTTCCTTGACTGCTTCGTCGCCGCCGACATGGATGTACTGCGAGGGAAAGAGCGCCATCACTTCCGTGAGCACATCCTCGAAGAAGGCGAACGTGCCATCCTCGACGTTGAACAGATAGGGATAGATACCCCAATCGGCAGGGACTTCTTTCGGCGGATTGGGGATCACGGCCAACTTCGGGTAGGCAACGATGGCTGCCGTTGCATGACCGGGCATCTCGATCTCCGGCACGACCGTGATGTGCCGCTCGCGCGCATACGCGACGATGTCGCGAATCTCGTCCTGCGTGTAGTAGCCGCCGTAGAGCCGGGGTTTGCCGGTGTCCGGATCGATGTCTTCTCGCGGGGCGTCACCCGCAGGCACACGCCAAGCAGCGCGCTCGGTCAGCCGCGGATACTTCTTGATCTCGATGCGCCACGCTTGATCGTCCACGAGATGCCAATGGAAGTAGCTGAGCTTGTGCAGCGCCATCCAATCGATGAACTGCTTGATGAACTCGGGCGATTGGAAGTGCCGAGCCGAATCCAGCATGAGGCCGCGCCAGCGAAAGCGCGGTGCATCCTCGATCTTCATTGCGGGCAGCACCACCTTGTCGTCGTGCGCGCTCGGCGTCATGAGCTGCCACAACGACACAGCGCCATAGAAGAGCCCACGCGCATCGGACGCCGACACCAGTACGCCGTTCGCGGAGACCGTGAGCGAATAGGCTTCATCCGAAGCATCGTTGCCGTCGACGAGCTCGAACC
Source organism: Lysobacterales bacterium (assembly GCA_044506405.1). Lineage (GTDB taxonomy): Bacteria > Pseudomonadota > Gammaproteobacteria > Steroidobacterales > Steroidobacteraceae > Steroidobacter. The sequence goes on from JBIQKP010000069.1 coordinate 16,685, forward strand.
GAATGCTGCCTTCGCGCGCGGACGCTACACCCTCGGCTTGCAGCGCGAGATCGCCCGTCCGCTGCAGCAGGTCCACGAAATAGTGCGCGACGGGCTCAGCAGCAGATCCTTCTTCGAAGATCACGGGCGTGGCGCTCGTGACTTCAAACTGTCCCGACGCAGGTTCAACGGTACGCGGCGCCGGAATGATCGATATGGGGGTGGGTGCCGATGCGAGCGAGGCATCGGGCTCGCGTTTGCCGCAGCCGCTGATGAGGGTGAACGCGCAGATCAGTGTGAGTATTGTGTGCTTGCGCTGCATAGATGGTGCAGACGCGCGCGAGGACGCGACTGCCTCTTTGTGTCGGGTTGAAACCCGACCTACCCGTTGGGTCGAGACCCAACGTACCTCTAGTTGTCGAGTTGAAACCCGACGTACGTCCCGCAACCCGATCGCGGGCTGCGGGACGGATGGCTCAGAACCGAGTTCGGACGTTGAGATAGTACTGCCGTCCGTTGTTGTAGAACG
>JBIQKP010000186.1:0-2524 GCA_044506405.1 Lysobacterales bacterium
ATCATCATCGGCGAAACGAACACGGATGATCTCTACATCTATCGCGACAGCGATGGAGACGGCGTCGCCGATGAGAAGACGCTGTGGTACGCGGGCGGTCCTCGCGGCGGCAATATGGAGCACCAGCCGAGCGGCCTCGTCTGGGCGTTGGACAACGGCATCTACTCGACTTACTACAACTACCGTCTGCGCGTCGCGCCGGACGGCAGCGCAATCAAAGAAGAGATTCCGGTCAACGGCGGGCAGTGGGGACTGACGCAGGATGACTGGGGCAAAGTCTGGTTCGTCAACGCCGGCAACGAAACCGGTCCCGTGCACTTTCAACAGCACATCATCTACGGCCAGTTCTCCGCGCCGGATGAGCACATCGGGCAGTACAAGACGGTTTGGCCGATCAGCAAGATTCCGGACACGCAGGGTGGCCCCGGTCAGGTGCGTGAAGATAATACGCTGAATCACTTCACTGCCACCTGCGGTCAAGACATCTTCCGCGGCGATCGCTTGCCGGCCGAGTTGCGCGGCAATTTGTTCTTCGCCGAGCCTGTCGGCCGTCTCGTTCGCCGTACCGTGGTCTCGGTCGAAGACGGCGTGACGCGACTCGCGAATGCCTACGAAGAGCAGAAGAGCGAATTCATCCGCGCGACCGATCCGCTGTTCCGCCCCGTCAATATGGTCACCGCGCCCGACGGCACGCTCTACGTCGTCGACATGTATCGCGGCATCATTCAGCAGGCGAACTGGACGCGCGAGGGCACATACCTGCGCGAACAGATCAAAGCTCACGATCTGGAGAAAGAGATCGGCCGCGGTCGCATTTATCGCGTGCGTCATGAGAGCTTCGAGCCCGGCCCGCAGCCGCGTATGCTCGATGAGAAGCCTGCCGACTGGGTGAAACACTTGTCGCATCCCAACGGCTGGTGGCGCGACACGGCGCAGAAACTGCTCGTCCTGCGCCGCGATCTCAGTGTCGTGCCTGCGCTCACGCAACTCGCGGAGACGGAGGGGTCCGATCCTCGCCCGCGGCTGCATGCCCTGTGGACGCTCGAAGGGCTCGGTGCGCTCGATGACCAGCTCATCCAGCGCGCGCTGGAGTCCCGCGAACCGCAGGTACGGGTCGCGGGCTTGCGGCTCGCAGAGCTGCATCTCGACGCGAGTTCCGCAGGCGATGCACCGTTGGTCGTCGCCGCGCTGAGTGCTTTGAAGGACGCTGAACCGAACGTCGTCATTCAAGCGATGTTGTCGCTGCGTCGTGCGGGGTTGCCTGATGCCGAGAAAGTGATTCGCGCAACGGCCGAAACGACCAGCTCGGCCGGCGTCTATGCGATCAACGAGCAACTCTGGGCCGAATCGAACACGGAGGATCCGCAGCTCATGCGTCTCCTCGGTGCGAACGGACTCAAGTCGTATCGCTCCGGCAGCACGATTTATGGTTCCCTGTGTTTCTCATGCCACGGGACCGATGGTCGCGGTGCGCCCGCGCCCGGCGCCGAAGGGCGTACGCTCGCACCTTCGCTCGCGGGTTCGTCGCGAGTGATCGGCGATGAACGCGCAGCGATCGCCATCATGCTGCATGGATTAGAGGGAGAGGTGGACGGCGTCGACTATGGCGCGCCCATGGTGCCGATGAACTCCTATTCCGACGCCGAGCTTGCGAGCGTGCTCACGTACATTCGCAACAGCTTCGGTAATCGCGCACCAGCCGTGGAGGCTGAGGCCGTCGCGGCTCGCCGCACCGCCGATTCGGGACGCACGGCGTTCTGGACGATCGAAGAGCTCACGAGCGAGATCCCCGCACTTGCCATGCCGCGCGAAAGATTCCAGCGCCGTGCGGAATGGAAACTCGCCGCGAACATCGAGGCACGCCAAGGCTCGCCGCTCGAAGCGATGCTCGATGGTGACCCAGCAACGGGTTACTACACTCAGGGGTTCAAGCCATTCCCGGTCGAGTGGCTCACGGTCGAGTTGCCTGCCCGCAGCACGATCATCGGGATCGAAATCGATTCGCGGGGCGAGAAGGGCAGGGACGGCAAGGAATTCGGTTGGGCGCCTGCCTATAGCATCGAAGTCTCCGACGACGGCGAAACGTGGAAGAAGGTCATCCCGAGTGTCATCGGCGAGCCGCACGCGCGTCTGAATCTCGCCAGCCCGATCGTCGCTCGGCACTTGCGCATCGCGATCACAGAGAAGGAAGGTTGGCAGCCTTGGGTGATCAAGGAGCTCAATCTTTACGGGGACGAAGACAAGCTCTCGCTAGAAAGCTCGCACTAGCGTATTGCGGTCCAGGGAAACGTGATCCCCGCCGTCACAACCGTGCGTCGTCCCCGCGAACGGGGATCCGTCACAACACTGTGCGTCGTCCCCGCGAACGAGGATCATCACACACTGCGCGTCGTCCCCGCGAAGGCGGGGATCCATCTTGGATCTTGTTCCGATGGGCCCTCGCCTTCGCGAGGGTGACGAACAAGAGAACTGTGCGTCGTCCCCGCGAAGGCGGGGATCCATCTTGATCTTGTTTCCGATGGGC
>JBIQKP010000187.1:0-2491 GCA_044506405.1 Lysobacterales bacterium
ACCACTTGCAGTTGCACGCAAAGGCGCTTGGGCAGTCTTGGGTGCGAGGGCTGCGTAAGGCGGAGGTGCTCTATCGGTGATCGCGTCTCCTGCGCAACCTGAGATCTGCTTCGCGGTCGCTCATCGCGATCTCGAACCGATACTACAAGCGGTCTGCTGCGCAGCTTTGTGCCTGCTTCTCCGATCAGTCCGTGCCCGCGCTTGACCGCTTCCGTGACTCGCACGATCCGGCGCGAGCGGATCGAGGCGGAAATCAGAGAAGCGCTCGCGTTCACGTCATCCTACTCCCCAGGTGCTTTGGACGTATGGTCAGGTCAATTGGACGCGATTATCCATTCCGATCGAGGAGGGCCTACACGACATCGAGTGGCGATACCAGAAGGATTCGTATGATGCGCACGTGACGGATGCAGCCTGGATCGACGACGTGACCTTTGTGGCGCAGTGAGGTAAGAGGCGTCATGAACAAGGCGATCGTTGTCGGGGTGATTGTAGTGGGGGTCCTCGTCGCGGGGATGCTTTACGTGATCGAACATTCGAGCTCTCGTGCCGTCACGGAGCCCGTGACAGACGCGAGTGCGCGGGCACGCCATGAAGCACAGCCGCACGAAGCCTCCACCCTGGCGGCGCCGGAGCAGGGCGTTTCGCGCGCGGATACCTTGGCCACGAGCATAGAGTCCGTGCCTTCAGATCCACGCCTTGCCGCGTTGATGGTTTCGCCAGCGAGCAATTTGATCGAGTTCGTGCCTGGGCCTGATGGCAAGGTCATCAAGGAGATCGATCAGGATCCAAGCAGTCTCGGCTTCAAGAAACCGTCAAGGGAGTACTCGTATCGGAACGGACGAGTCGTTGGTCTAACCGCTTACCGGCATCTCAGCGACCACATTGAGATCACAAAGATCGCCGTGTCGTACAAGCCCGACGGTAGCGTTGACCAGTACTTGGAATCCATAAGCACCGAGTACCGCGGCCAGACCGCTCGCGTACGATAGGAACACGATCTCGGCCCATCGCGGGCTGAAGGCTCATCTCGACTTACCACCGCGGCGGCTCGATGCCGAACTGCTTGGCGTATTCGGCGTTGAGGCGCTGCCATCCTTCGAACTTCATCGCTTCAGGACCAGCGAGTCGTCCGATGGGCGCTCCGTCGAGAAGGTGGCTCAAGACATCGAGGCAGATGTGCCATCCCGCGGCACCCATGGAGATGAACGGGCGAGCGATGTTCGTCCAGAGTGTGAGGCGTGTGCCGCCGCCGTAGTCTTCGAGCTCCCAGCGCATGTCGAAATCGCCCCATTTATACACGAGCAGATTAGGCGCTTCGGCTCGCGATACTTTCGTTTGGGTGACGTGCGGCGACGGCGCGCCAACGGTGGAGAGCGTGACCGTCGCACCTGCCGTGGCCAGGCTGCCGTCGGCATCGAACGGTGCCCATTCACGCAAATGATTAGGATCGGTCAGCGCCTCCCAGACCTTCTTCGGCGGATGGCGCAGTTCTTTGACGAGAACGAGTGTCCAGTTCTCTCCATCCTTCTCGACAAGCGCGACGTTAGCCGGGCCTGGTGTGTACTGACCACGGTGACTCATTGTGCTTCTCCTAAGAGCGATGTCGCGAGCGTTCTCTGGTTCGTCTCGTGGGATGGAGTTCGGTCAGCTGCGCACTCTGGATGTAGCTCGAGCATAGGCCACGATCGCGGCCAGCACGCCGATCGCCACGACCCAAGGCAGAGGATTGGTCGCAGTGATCTGCACCGAATGCTGCGCATACATCAGCGCAAGGACGAAACTCTCAAGTGAGAGGACCGCAGCCGCGATCGGCGTGAGTATGGGTCTCCACTTCAACGCGCTCGGGAGGATCAGCAACACGCCGCAGACTATCTCCACGACGCCAAGTGTGGTCCAGCCGAGCCGTGAGAGCTCAGCCGTCGCAGGCATCTTCGCAAGCTCTTCGAACGCGAGAATCTTGTACGCGCCGCCGGCGAGGCACAGCAAAGCAAGAATGGACTGAACGATCCACATCAAGACATTCATCGGCTGCTCCTTCTTAACGCTTTCGTTTACGACGCAGTCCCTTCGCTCGTCTTGCGGGCGGTGCGGATGCCGCAAGCCGATCGAGGTGCCGTTCCAGGGCATCCACATGCGCGGTCCAATGCCGCCGGAACTGCGCTAACCAGGCATCGACTTCTTGAAGCGGTTCGGGCCGCAACCGATACAACCGTCGCTGCGCATCGACGGTGACATCGACAAAGCCCGCCTCGCGCAACACTCGGAGGTGTTTGGACACCGAAGGTTGAGGCAAGCCGAGCTCGGACTCGAGATCGCTCACGGATCGCTCCGAAGAGGCGAGAAGGGTCAAGATGGCTCGGCGGCTCGGCTCGGCGATGATCGTGAAGGCGGATTCCATGTTGGGTATATACTCGGAGGGGTATATGCGCGTCAAGTCATGGATGGCGTACGGACGCGAGGCGCCAGCAGTACCTGGTCGGCGCCCAGC
>JBIQKP010000070.1:0-16649 GCA_044506405.1 Lysobacterales bacterium
GTATCTCAGCCTCAAGGTCATTCATCTCCTCGCGGTCGTGATCTTCGTCGGAAACATCGCGACTGGATTCTTCTGGCACGCGCATGCCTGGCGGACGCGGGATCCGAAGCTGATCGCGCACACGATTCAGGGACTCATTCGCAGTAACCGCGTGCTCACGGCGCCGAGCGCCGGGGTGCTCGTGATCGCGGGTGTTGTGACTGCAATGGTGGGAAGCATTCCCATGCGAACGGGGTGGATTGTGTGGACAATCGTGGCGTTCCTCGTTGCGGGCGCGCTCTTTTCCACGCGCGTCGGACCGCTTCAAAAACAGCTCTACGAGATCGCAAACGCCGCGAGCCAGGGCGGCACGCTGGATGAGCGCCGCTACACCGATATCGCTGCGAAGTGGCGCGCCTGGGGCGCAGTCGCCGTCCTCGCGCTCGCAATCGGAATCGCGCTGATGGTCCTAAAACCCTTCTAGGGCGCCGTCCCGCGCGGTGGCGGCGAGAAGAAACGTGCCGCCCGGGCTCTCGAATAGGTTCTAATACACGCAGGACCGGTCTCTCGCGAACACATGATTACAAACGACGCCGTTATCCTCGGGCTGCTCTCGCTCACACTAGGCGCAATCTTCTGGTCGACTCAGTCGGCGCATCCGTTCTGGCGCAGCTTCTATAAGTATGTGCCCGCGCTTCTGCTCTGCTACTTCTTGCCTGCGGTGTACAACACGATCGGGCTCATCGACGGTGAGAGCTCCGCGCTCTACCCCATTGCATCCCGCTACCTCCTGCCGACGACGCTCGTCCTGCTGACACTTGCGATCGACTTTCCCGCGATCGCGAAGCTCGGGCCGAAGGCGATCGTGCTCTTTCTCACCGGCACGCTCGGCATCGTACTCGGTGGGCCGTTCGTGTTGTGGATCTGGGGCTGGATCAGTCCAGAAACCGTCTCCGGTGACGTATGGCGCGGCATGGCGACGCTCGCGGGGAGTTGGATTGGCGGGAGCGCGAATCAAACGGCGATGAAGGAAGTCTTCAATGTCGACAACAATCTGTTCGGCACGTTTCTCGCGGTCGATGTGATCGTCGCGAACTTGTGGATGGCGTTCTTGCTGTATCTGGCGGGCCGCTCCGATGCGATCGACACCAAACGCGGCGCCGATCGCACGGCGATTCTCGCGCTGCGCGAGAAGATGGAGCGCTTCGAAGCCGAGCACTCGCGCATTCCGAAGCTGCCGGATCTCATGTTCATCTTGGCCGTCGGTTTCGGCGCGACGGGCCTCTCACACTTCCTCGGCGTACCGCTCGCGGCGGCGTTCAAGGGCCACGTCTGGGCGGAACGTCTATCGCTCGCGAGCGAGTTCTTCTGGATCGTCGTGATCGCAACGACGATCGGCCTACTGCTCTCGATGACGCGCGCGCGCCAGCTGGAAGGCGTCGGCGCTTCGAAGATTGGCACGGTACTGCTCTATGTACTCATCGCGAGCATCGGCATGCACATGGATCTGCACGCGATCTTCAAGAACCCGGGCTTGTTCGGTGTTGGGCTGTCGTGGATCTTGTTCCACGGCGGACTCATGTACATCGTCGCGCGGCTGATCCGTGCACCCATCTTCTACTTCGCCGTCGGCAGCCAAGCGAACATCGGCGCCGCCGCGAGCGCACCCGTCGTCGCAAGCGCATTCCATCCATCGCTCGCGCCCGTGGGCGTGTTGCTCGCTGTCTTGGGCTATGCGCTCGGAACGTACGCCGCGTACGTGTGTGCGCAGTTCATGCGTATCGTCGTCGGCCAGTGATTTGCTCGCATCGGCTTTAGCGCGATCGGTTGATGTGTGCCGCGGCGAGCTCGATGGCGCCGACGATCGTGGCGGGCATGAAAGGCTTGCCGATCATCGCGACCGGTAGGATCGACGCGGCAGCCTCGGTGCTTCGATCGTCTAGATTGCCGCTCACGAGAATAGAAGGAACATCGTAGACATCTCGCAAGTGGCGGGCGACTTGGAGTCCATCTCCGCCATTGCGCAATCGCATGTCGACAAACGCAAAATCGGGCCGCTCCTTCGCCGCGAGCGCCTCGGCTTCTTTCGGATCGAACGCAATGCCGACGACGCGATGGCCGGCTTCCAACACGATCTGTTCCAAGTGAAGAGCGATCAATGCTTCGTCTTCTACGATGAGGACTCGGGCCTCCATGCTGTGACAGCCTGCTCTGGAAAAACGATGACAACTTCGTAGCCAGCAGCGGACGAGCGCGTTTCGATGCGTCCTGATAGCTGCCGAACAAACGTATTGACCAATCGTCTGCCCAACCCCGTTTGTTCCTGCGCGTTCGCTGGAACGCCTCTGCCGTTATCGGTTGTCGTCAGTCTTAGCTCACCGGTCGGCAAGGCTGAGAGAGACACTCGGATGACGTTATGACCGTCGGGCGCTTGCGCATACTTGAGCGAGTTCGTCACGAGCTCGTTTACGATCAGCGCGACGGGGACAGCGACCTCCGTCGGCAAGCGCACCGGCTCAACGTCGACTGTGATCGTCGTCCGACCCGGATCCAGAATGCTTGCGTTCGTGAGCCCGACACAAAGCCCTGAGATGTATTCGTCCATCGCGACCGTGAGCGGATCGGCATCCTGATACAGGCGCTCGTGCACGGAGGCGATCGCCATCACACGCGAAACCGCGTGTTGAAAACGCTGCCGTGCTTGCGGGTCGGTGAATTCCTGGCCCTGCAAATTGAGGATGCTCGTGACGAGCTGCAAGCTGTTCTTGATGCGGTGATTGATCTCGCGCAATAGCAGATTACGTTCAGCCAACGTGGCCCGCAGCGTCGATTCGGTTCGGTGCAGCCGGAGCAATGCGCGCACGACGGCTTCGAGCTCTTCCTGCTCGACGGGTTCGACGAGGAAGGTATCCGCACCGGAGACGAGTGCGTTCACGCGATCGTTGACGTCCGTGCTTGTCGCCGACATCTGTAGAACGAGCGTCGAGCTCGTATCGGGATCTTGTTTGATGCGACGACATACTTCGATGCCGCTCATCCCGGGCAAGTTCACATCGAGCAATACGAGCGGCGGATGCTCGCGACGAACGATCTCGAGGGCCTCCTCGCCCGTTTTCGCTTCCAGCACATCGAAGCCCGCCTTCTTCAAGACGCGGCTGATCGCATAAAGCGATGCTTCATCATCGTCGACGTTGAGGATTCGAGTCTGCAGCGCGTGCATCGGCGTTCACCGCTTCCGAGCAAAGTTAGAGTTGGGCGCGCTCGCGCCCGTGTGCAGCGCGCTCGAGAGCACGCCCCAAAGCATCAAGTAGTGCTTCTTTCGACAAGCTGCTCTTCGAGAGCAACTGGGCAGCGCTCGAGAGCTCGGTCTGCAGCGCCCCGGTGAGCGGCAGCGATGTAGAAATGACGACGGGAATATCTCGCGTCCGCGGCTCAGCAGCAAGTTCTTTCAGGACCTCATGCCCGTTCATAACCGGCATTTGTAAGTCGAGGACGATGATGTCGGGATCGTCCCGACGTGCCCGCAGCAACCCTTCAGCGCCGTCGTTCGCTTCGATCAGCTCATAGTTCGGATCGCTTTCAATGATGTAGCGCGCCACGTAACGAAATGTCTCCTCATCATCCACGACGAGGACGCGGGTCCGCTCCTTTGTGCCGATCGGTTTAGGATCGGATGCTCGATGATCCATTGGGATCGAGAGACGAAAGATCGATCCGACACCGAGCGTACTCTCGAGCGTAATCTCCCCGCGCAAGAGACTCGCGAGCTTCTGCGACAGCGCGAGGCCGAGACCGCTGCCTTTATTCTTGAGCTGGAACTGGCCGGGCACCTGCTCGAACTCCGCGAACACGCGCCGTTGATGCTCCGGCGCAATCCCGATGCCGGCGTCTCGAACCTCGAAGACCGCGATATCCCGCGCGCGATCCAGACGCGCGCTCACCCGGACTTCGCCCTTTTCCGTGAACTTCAACGCATTCGAGATCAAGTTGCGCAGGATCTGCGCGAGCTTGCCCTCGTCGGTGACGAGCGAAATGGACTCGCATTCCTCGAAAACGAGGTCCACGGCCTCGTTCTTGTTGAGCGGCTTCAGCGCGCCGCGCAGCGCCCGCATCAGCTCTGAAAGCGAAAACTCGGCGACGCGCACATCGACTTTGCCGGCTTCGACCTTCGCCAGATCGAGTAAGTCGTTCACGAACTCGAGCAGCGTTTCCGCTGACCTTCGAATGAACGAGATTTGTTTCTCCTGTTCCGGATGCAGCGGTCCGTCCAGCTCATCCAAGAGCAAGCGCGAGAGCGCCAGAATCGAGTTGAGGGGCGTGCGAAACTCATGGCTCACGTTCGCGAGAAACTTCGATTTCGCTTCGCTCGCGGCGCGTAACTGCTCAGCTTTCTCCTCGAGCTCGGCGTAAAGCGCAACGACGCCTCGATTGGTGTCCTGCAGTTCGTGATTGAGTCGTTGGAGCTCCTGCTGCTTGTCCTGCAGCTCCTGCAAGCTGGCGATCAGCTCTCGATTCTGTTCGTTGAACGCCTCGTTCAGGTCGGCATCGGCGGTGCGTCGTTCTTCCCTCAAGCGGCGAGCGGTCGCCGCCAGGCCGGCTAGCGCGCGAGCCGGCACGCGCTTGCCGAGCTCAATGATCGACTCGGTCTCGTGCGGCGAGCGATGATCGAAGTAGTCGACGAGGCGCCGTGCCGCAATCAAGCCCTCGCTGTCCGGCGTGAGCGCGCGGTGCGGTGCGACTTTGAGGTTGCGGTGGCGAGCCGCATTGCAGATCCCGTGAATGCGGGCCATGAGAAGGGGGATCGGCCCTGCGTCATCTAGATAGAAATCGATGCGCGCGTGGCAGCCGCTCGAAATCACCTCGCGCGCCACTTCGGATACCGCGGTCGCGAATAGCGTCTGATCGCGCGCCGTCAGCTCGAAGAGCTCGGTCATACGCTTCGCGTACTGACGCACCGAGACGATGTCTCGACTTGTCTTGATCGAGCTTTCCCAAAGCGGATTCACGTTCGCTCTCGCTCGGCGACGAGCACGGTCACGTCATCGCGCTCGCGCCAGAAGTCTCGAAACAGCACGCCCGCAATCAACGTCGGGTGACGCGATAGGAGCCCGGCGTACGGTTCGATAGACCAACTCGACAACAACCCGTCCGAGTACATGAGAAAGTGGCTGCCCGGCTTGAACGGATACTCGTACTCTTGAATGCGCGCGACCTGATGGCCGGCCGTGCCGTTGCGCGACACTGTCTTACGCAATTCGACGCCATTCAGAATCGCACCGGACACATTGCCGATACCGGCGAATACGAGCACGTCTCGCTCTTCATCGGTGCGCGCCACGGAAACTGCGGCGCCGCGCGTCGGCCGCAGCGCGCGATGAACGTCGGCGAGAATCTCCGCGGGCGATGCATCGCTGCAGCGTCGGAATTCGGCCAACGCCGCCTCCGAGGCTTCGGCGGCGTGCACGCCGTGACCCAAGCCATCGACCACGATATAGGTTCGCCGCCCGACCTCTCCCGCGGCCGCCCACGCATCTCCGTTCGCGGTTTCGGTCGGTGTCGGTACCGAGACCGCGCCATATGGCGAAGACGACGCGTGGTTCCTTTCGGGAATCTTGCCGGCTTGAGAGCGCACGTAGATCGCGGTCCCAAGGTCGGGCGATGACAAGATGTCGAACTCGTGCGCTTGGCGGATGATTGCGCCCATACCGGTACCCGAGCTCCCGCTCGTGGATACCCCATCTTCTAAAGAACGGTGCACGTTTTGCATGCCCGCGCCACGGTCGAGCGACAAGAGCTCGATCGCCGCCCCTCCCGTGTAGGGATCCGCGCCCGCGAGAATGACGCCCTCACGCGCATGCTTGAGCAGATTCGTCGCGAGCTCCGTCACGATCAGCGCCAAGCGGCCCCGGTCGCTCTCGTCGAATCCGAGCGATGCGGCGATGCTCACGATCTCGCGGCGCGTCTCCGCGACCTGGCTCGAATCTCGGACCGGAAAGGAAATCACACGAGCTTCCAGCGCGCGATCATGATGCGCGTGCCTTTTCCAACCCCTGAATCGATGTTGAACTCGTTCGTGAGCCGTTTTGCTCCGCCGAGACCGAGGCCAAGACCGGAGCCCGTCGTGAAGCCGTCCTGTAGCGCACGCGCGATGTCCGGAATGCCGGGGCCTTGATCCTCGAACGTGAGCCGCACGCCGCGCCGGTCCGGATAGTTCAAGGATTCGATCAGCACCTGGCCACCGCCGCCGTGATCGAGCGTATTGCGTGCGAGCTCGCTCGCCGCCGTAACGAGTTTCGTTTGGTCGACGAGCGAGAACCCCGCGTCGATCGCGCGTGTGCGTACCTGTTGGCGCACGCGCACGACATCCTCGCCAGTTCGGATCGGCAGAACGTCAGCCTCGCTTTCCGACACCGTTCCCCCGGCCCGCCGCGACTTGTTTACCGATCAGCGCCATGCCTCGCTCGACATTGAGCGCCGTCTTCACCCCGGTCAGCGACAGGCCGAGCTCGACGAGTGTGATCGCTACCGCCGGGCGCATGCCGACGACGACCGTTTGCGCATCGAGGATGCGCGAGACCGCAGCGATGTTGTCGAGCATGCGGCCGATGAAACTATCGACGATCTCGAGCGAAGAGATGTCGATCAGCACACCCTTCGCGCGCGTCTGAACGATCTTCTGCGTGAGATCGTCTTCGAGCGCGACCGCGAGTCGGTCGTGCATATCGACTTGAATCGTGATGAGCAGCGCATCGCCCATCTTCAAGATCGGGATTCGATCCATAGCGGTACTCAGCGGGCGGTTGCGTCGGGCTTCGTATCGACGACGGTGCGACCCATGCGGCGCAACGCGACGGCGAAGGCATCCGCCAAGCTCGATTTCGTCACGACGTCGAGATCGACCCCCAGATGCACCATCGTCTGCGCGATCTGCGGACGAATGCCGCTGACGATGCAGTCCGCGCCCATCAGGCGCGCCGCGGCCACGGTCTTCAGCAAATGCTGCGCGACGAGCGTGTCGACCGTCGGAACGCCGGTGATGTCGATGATCGCGATCTCGGCACCGTAATCGACGATGCTCTGCAGCAAGTTCTCCATCACGACCTGTGTGCGTGCACTATCGAGCGTCCCGATGAGCGGCAACGCGAGCACGCCATCCCAGAGTTTGACGACTGGCGTCGATAGTTCCGAGATCTCGCGTTGCTGACGCACGATGACTTCTTCGCGGCTCTTCTGATAGGACTCCATCGTGATGAGGCCGAGCTCGTCGATGAGCTGGGAGATCTCCCACACACGCTGTCCCATGCCGGCGCCATCGCCTTCCGAAGACGCCACGCTGAACAACGGCCGCTTGAGCGAGAAGACGAAGAGCGCTGTTTCCGAAGGAGAAAAACCCTTGATCGCGCGAGACTTGGAGATCTCTGCGAGATGCGCCTTCACGTTGTCGTACGCGCTCGAGCGTACATCCAGGCCACCGTCTCGGATGGCGGCCTGCAGCTGCGCGAAGAACGCCTTTGCCTGGGTCGTGAGCTCCGTTTCCTTCAGTCGGCCCGATTCGAGCGCCCCACTCTGCCGGAGCGTCGCGGTCCAATCCTGAAGAATCTGTTGTTCGTGAGCTTCGATGACGCTCGCGAGTTGGGTGTTCGAAGTCGCAGGCATGCCGCCCCCTACCGGTTGATCGTGAAATTCGAGAATGGGTACGAGCGCGTCGTTCGCATTGAGTGACCCGCTCCCGCCTAAGCCGTTCGTTCTATTTGTCGACCAAATTCGCTGCCTTCCGCGAGACGGTCGCAGCACTGTCTCGTGCTATTGAGGCCGCAGTGGGCAACATTCTTGCCCCCTACGCAGCCCGAACCGTCGTGCGCGCGCCACGCACGCGCTCACGGATTTGTCTACAAACGCGACACTTGCAAGCAAGACCCGCCGGAAGCGGGCGTACAACGCAGCTCGAGGTCAGCGGGTTCCCTGAAACGCGTAAATCGTGCTCGATCGAGACCGGCAGCGAAACGCCGGGACGCCGTCGCGCCTCGAAGGACGGTAAGGGACATGACGTTTGCCTTTGGTGCGAGCTGAGGAACTTCATCGAAGGCGCGTCGTTGATTTCTCGATCTTCCTTGTGAGGGCGGTGGATCGAGCGTTCGAGGCACGTGGACCGTGCCATGGAACTGTCCCCGAAGCTCGATGGTGAGCTGGCCCGACCGTCTGGCAAGGAGTCGAGGACCATGGGGCATGTGGTGGAGCAGGTGGTGAGACTGCTCAGGTTCATATCGTCATGTCGCGCACCCGATCCTGGGTCCTCGTGTGGGCCACGCTCCTCCCCTCTCTCGCATTCTCCTGTGAAGGCGGATGGCAGAAGTGCCGGGAAGCATTCGGAGAGCTCGTGTCATATCGCGCCGAGGCGATCGAGCGTGCGTTCGGCGATTTCCGCCCGGTGTTACCGAAGCGGATCGAAATCAAATATGTGGGGCCACGTGATGCGGAGTACGAGCTGTATTCGCGGCGGGTCGCGTACGATCTCGCCCAGCAAGTGCTCGTCGTTCCGAAGTTCCTGACGGGTTCACGTATACCGCATCCCGTTCGCGCAAGCGCAAACTACTGGCCGTTCTACCAAAACGAGCTGTATCGAGAGACCTTTCCGCTCGTGCTCGCCGTCGACAATGCGATTTGGGGCGCGTACCTCCAGGAAGCGGCGCGGAAGAAGGGCTTGTCATGGCCGCACGAGAACTGCCAGTCGGCGGACATTGGACGGCGCTTGCCGTGCGAGATGCTGGTGGAAGGCATCGCGGCGCAACTGACGGCGATTCGCGATCCGCTCTTCAATCGCAATCGGTTGGATCGTATTTGGCCCTCGGACTTTCGGACCTTCCGCGACCGCGTCTGGCGCAAGGAGGACCGGCGCTATCTCGAAGTGCAGCGCTACGGTGGCCTGATGCTCGTCAAACCGCTCATCGACCGATATGGCGCACCGAGCGCGCTCGTCTACTTCGCGCAAACCCCGTTCGAAATGCAGGACGAAGATCTACGCAGCTCGGCGCTGCGCTATCAAGAACGCGCGAGCGAATGGCTCGAGGGAAACAAAAGCACGGCGTTGGATGGCGTCACGGTCGTATCCACCGATCTGTTCGACTGATTGCGCAGAGGATGGTAACGCGCACGGATCTACTCATGAACACAGCGATGCTGAGTCGTGCGGCTGCTCCCGATCAAAAACCCCACGCCAACTTCGCATACACACTGCGTTCGATCTCGCCACGCGCTGCGGGCGCGCCGAACTCGACGTGGCGTTTGTCGAGCAGGTTCTGACCGACGATCGACAACTCGAGCTCTTCCGTCGCTTGCCATCCGAGTCGCATGTCCATCTTGGTATAGCCGTCGATACCCTCGCCGGTGTCGATGTCGGGCAGACGCTCGAGCTCATCGACATAGTAGAGATGCAGGTCGAATTGGAGTCCGTGCGGCAAATCGAGCAGCGACCGTAGCCCCGCTTGGTGGCGCGGCGTCGCCCCCTCGTAGAACTCACCGCGATTCACATCCATCCCACGCGGATCGAGCGCAAGCTTCACGAATGAGTATGTCGCGGAGAGGCGCCAGTTCTCGCGCGGCGCATACGTAATAAGGGTCTCGATGCCGCGCGACGTACCGTCAGTGAGGTTCCTGTTCTCGATCGGAAGGACTGTCCTGCCATCCGAACCCATGTAGGGATCGCCGAATTCGAGCGAGACGAGTCCGTCGTAGCGGTTATAGAACGTCGCGATATCCACGGAGAGCCTGCTCGATGCATGCCACCGATAGCCAGCCTCATACGCAATCAGCTCCTCGGAATCGAACTCACGACTTCCGAGCAACAGCGCCTGGGGATCGCTGCCCGGCGGGGTGACCTCCACCGCGATATCCCGCTCGAATCGGGTCGGTATTCGCGCGGCACGCGAAATCGAGCTCCACACCGTGTGCGCAGGCGTGATATCCCACGCAAGACGCACGCTCGGCTGCACTTCGAAGCCGCTGAAGTCATTGTCCTCGACCTTCGTGCCGATCGTGAAGCGCAGATCGTCTCGGAGCGCGATCTGGTCCTGCACGAAACCGCTGATGACTCGATCGCGCGAGGTCGCCGGCTCGAGATTGAAGATTCCCGCACCGACGTTTCGATGATCGGTGAAGCGGTAATTGAGACCCCACAGAATGCTGTGCCGATCGAACAGCGCGAAACTGTTCTGCACATCGAGGTCGATCGTGTCGAGCACATCGAGAAAGCTCGGATCGTCGCGACGCGTTCGATCGTAGTAGAGGCGCACGCGCCATCGCGTGTGCTCATCGATCGCCCTGACCCATCGGCCGAGCACATGCCCTCCGCTCAACGAGGAGGTCAGCTGCCCGGTCGGTCCAGGACGGCCGATCACGGTAATGGCCGGTGCAAGCTGACCGATGTCCCCATCGTATGTCGCGGCCTGCACCATGAGCGCGTCGCGGCTGTTGAGCTCGAAGTCACCGCGAAATCCGACTCGAGCGAGATCCCAAGCGTCATCGCTCTCTCGGCCCGAATGATACGTCCCGTCGCGCTCCGAATATTTCGCGAATACGCGGAAGTAGCCGCTGTCACCGATGCGCCCGCCATAGCGTACGCCCGCGAGCATTTCATCCAGCTCGCCTGCAGCCGCTTCCACGTAAAGGTCCTGCGTATCGCGACTGTGTTTCGTAATGACGTTGATCACGCCATTCACGGCGTTCGATCCCCACAGCGCCGCGCCTGGACCGCGGATGACTTCGATGCGATCGATATCCTGCAGCAGATAGTCCTGAACGTCCCAGGCGACACCGGATACGAGCGGCGTATAGAGGCTGCGCGCATCCGATAGCACGAGCAGCTTCTCGGAGTTGATACTGCTGAAGCCGCGCGATGCGATCGCCCATGAGTTGGAGTTGCGCCGGGCAACATGCAAACCGGGAACGCCGCGCAACGTCTCCGCTATCGTCGTTGCGCCGGAGCGTCGAATGTCTTCGTTCGTCACGACCGCGATCGCCGCGGCGGCCGACCCTAGCCGCTCAACGCTTCGCGAGACCGTCGTGATCTCCACGTTCATGAGCTCTTCGATGCTGAGCTTTTTCAACGATTCGGTGGAAGCGAGCGCACTCGTCATCGCGCTCGCCGGCGCGCTCAATGCGCACGCGATCAATGCGAGCGACGAGGCGGCGGAGCAGCACCTCGCCCAAGCAAGCCCATCCCGCAACAAAGAAGCTTCAGCAGACATTAGGCGCGCAAGGCCTCCTGTTCGACCGGTTCTGGAATTTGGAAATAGAACGTCGCGCCGTGGCCTTCCGAGCTCTCGGCCTCGATGCATCCACCGTGGCGACGGATGACACGCTGCACGATCGACAGCCCGATGCCGCTCCCTGGAAACTCATCCGCCGTATGCAGTCGCTTGAAGGGCACGAACAGATCCTTCGCGTACTCCGGATTGAATCCGGCACCATTGTCGCGCACGTAGAACACGCTCTTCTTCGGGTCGGATAACCCAAACTCGATGCGCGGCGCCGATGCGTTCTTCGTGAACTTCCAAGCGTTCCCGATGAGGTTCTCGAGCGCGATCCGCAACAGCTGCGGATCCGCTTGCGCGAACAGATCTTCCCCGATCGCTGTTTCGACGTGACGTTCCGGATCTCGCGATTGCAGGTCCGCGATGATCGATGCCACCATCCGCGAGACGTTGATCGTCGTGCGCCGCAGGTCGGCTCCATTGACGCGCGAAAGGCGCATCAGATCCTCGATCAACTGCTCCATGCGAGCCGCGGAGGACAGCACGCGATGCAAGTACCCGCGAGCGCGCTCGTTCATCTGCTCGCGACACTCCTCACCGAGCAGATGCGTGAAATTGTTGACAGCCCGAAGCGGGCCGCGCAAATCGTGCGAGATGGAGTGAGCGAACGCTTCGAGCTCTTTGTTCGCATCCGTGAGCTGCCGAGTGCGATCCTCGACCGCGCGCTCGAGACTCGCGTTCAGGTTGCGAATCATTTCCTCGGTCTGGCGCAACTGGAAATTCTCGTTCAGCAGGTGCCGAACGCTGAGCGCTCTCTCCAAGGCGGGCAGCATCGTGCGCAGCGTGAACGGCTTGAGGACGTAGTCGAAAGCCCCCGCTTTCATCGCTGCGACGGCGGTATCGATCGAACCGTGTCCCGTTGTGACGATGCCGATCAACTGCGGGTCGATCTCTCGCGCCGCCCTTAGAAACGCGATTCCATCCATCTCGGGCATCGTGAGATCGGTAATGGCGAGGTCGAAATGCTCCTCGCGCAGCGCTTGCAGCGCCTGCTTTGCCGATGTGCACCCCGTGACCGCATAGCCCTCGAGTTGCAGCGTGTCGCACATCGCTCGCATCTGCGCCGGTTCATCGTCGACGATCAGAAGCTTCGATTTATATGTCGAGTTCGTGTTCATCAGTACCGTTCATTCATGCTTCAACGACTCAAGCGAGTTGCACCTTCGTATCCGGCGATTGCAGCGCGGCCAGCGTACGCCGCAGCTCGGGCAATTTCGGTGGCTTGCTCAACACGACATCGACGTGCTCCGGCACGGATTGCTCCGTGTTGAGTCGCTGGCCCCAACCCGTCAACAGAATCACCGGCGTGCGTGGCGAGAGCCGCTTGACGGCGGCAGCAACGTGACGGCCATCGACATACGGCATGCCGAGATCCGTCATCACCGCATCGAACGGTTTGCCTTCTTGATGGGCAGAGCTAAACGCATCGATGCCGGCTTGCCCGCCATCGACCACGGTGACGTCGTGTCCTTCGGTTTCGAGAATCCGCAGCAATGCTTCTCTGAGGAGCGGATCGTCGTCGATCACGAGGAGACGCTGCTTCGTCGTGCTGACGGCCATGCTGGGCTCGATTTGCGTCGGCGCGGCCTGCTCAGGCGCTGCGGCGAACTTCACCCTGAACGTCGTGCCTTGCCCGACGGCGCTATCGATCTCGATTTGAGCGCTGTGACGCTTCGCCATGCCGTAGACCATGGCGAGACCCATTCCCGTTCCGCGTTCGCCTTTGGTCGTGAAGAACGGCTCGATGCAGCGGCGTTTCGTGTGCTCATCCATGCCTGTGCCAGTGTCCGTGACTTCGAGCTCGACTCCGCGCGATTCCCCACCGGAGGGCCGTGTGCGTACCGACAACGTACCGCCTCCCGGCATCGCATCGACAGCGTTGAAGATGAGATTCGTCAGCGCGTCCCGGATGTCGCTTTCCGTGCCCATGATTCTAGGCAGTTTCTGTGCGAGGTCTGTCCGCACATCGATGACGATGCCGCGCTCCTGAGGCAGGTCGCTCCAGCGTGCACGCGTCAGGGTCAATGCCTGGCCGATCAGCTCGTTCAGATCGACCGGCTCGAGGTCCGCGCTCTGGTCGCGTTGTCTGTAGAACTCGCGCATGCGCGTGACCGTCTGCGCAACATCGGCGATCGAACGCTGGATCGTGCTCAAGTACTCGCGTGCGCGCGTGCTCAAGTTCGGTTCGCGCTCGAGCAAGGACTCCGTGTAGAGCGCGATCGGCGAAATCGCGTTGTTGATGTCGTGTGCGACGCCGCTTGCCATTTGTCCGAGCGCGCGCAGACGCTCCTGCTGCAGCAAGGACTGCTGGCTCAGGCGCAAATTGTCATAGGCTTCTTGCAGCGCCGTATAGAGTTGTGTCTGGTGGCTCGCGAGCGCCACGTGTTCGCTCAGTTGCCGTAAGAACTCGCAATCCGGACTCGTGAATGCGTTCGCAGCCTTGCGGGCCGCAATGAGCACGCCGAACACCTTGCTCTCGACGAGGAGCGGCGCGGCCACGAACGAGAGCAGTCGCGCGGCCGCAAGACGCTTCGGGAAGGCATACTCGAGCGCGCTCACATCCGGCTCGTACACGAGCACGCCACGCACGCAGTGGGACAATCCGTTCGTGTCGATCGGCAGCTCGGACTTGGGCTCGATGCCCATGGTCCGCGCGCGCGACAGACTCTTTGCACCGATCGTCTCGACAGTGAGGTTGGTACCGTCGTATAGACACACGCAACCGAAATCGATCGGAAGATTGTCTTCGAGGCTGCGCAGGATGACTTGGAAGATACTCTGCAGATCGATGCGATCGCCGATCGCACGCGTCGTTCGCTGCAACAGATCCAAGCGCGCAAGCTGCGCTTGCAGGCGCTGCTCGTTCTCCTTGAGCGCGGAGTTCTGCGCATCGATTCGCGCGAGCATCTGATTGAACGCCGTCGTGAGCACGGCGAACTCGCCCTCGGATGTCGAGGGCGCGCGAACGGAAATGTCGCCGCGCTCGGAAACCGCTCGTGCCGTGTTGGCAAGCGCATGAATCGGCCCCGAGATGCGGTCTTGTAGAACGCGCGAGAGAAAGTAAGCAAGCAGGAGCGAGGCACTCATGACGAGCGCCGCGATGAGCCCGTAGAGCCAGAAGCGCTGATACACGACGCCCACGTTCGCGCGCAGGTACAACGTGCCGAGCCGCTGGTTTTCGAGCTCTTGCACTGACTCGAACCCATCGAGATACCCCGAAGCGAACCGAAATCCGGCGGTACCGGCGCGCTTCGGCACGAGCTCGGCGCGGATATCCTGGGGATACTGCACGAAGAGCTCGCCGGTCTCGTCGTACAGGACGGCAGCTACGATGGTGGGTTCGGACTTCAGTGCTGCAAGCACGTCATAGGCGTCGCGTTCGTCGCGAAACGCGAGTGCGGCCGTGCTATTGGTCGCGGTGATGCGTGCGAGCGTCGAGACGTTCTCCATGAGTCGATTGCGCGACGCCAGATACTCATAGCTGCCGAAGCCGATCGTCATGAGCGCGATCGCCGCCGCGCTCGTGAAGAGCATGATGCTCATCAACCGTTGACGCACCGGACGCGAGCTGTGCATCCCTAGTTTCTCCTCTGCGCGAGAATCTGGGAGCTGCGCAGCAGCTTCGAGCTGAGCCGCAGTTGCGCTTCGTCCGCCGCTTCAGGATTCACCTCCAAGCGCACTCGACTGCCTTCCATGAAGAATCGAATGACGCCGCCGGCGCGCGTGAAGTCGGTCGTCTCTCCAACCGTGAGAACAGGTTTGCCTTGCAGTTGCTCGAATGTGTGGCGCAGCTCCTCGCGCAAACTTTGGCTGACGAACAGCACGTGGCAGTCATGCGCCTCATCGACGCGCGAAGGTCTGCGCACTTCGATGGATCGACCGTTGACGGCCTCGCCTTCCATCACGGCATCGAGCTCTGGCCCGAACGGGTCGCTGCCGAGGACGCACATGCTGAGCGGCGACTCAGGCGTTTCGAATGCCTCCGAAGGCCACTCGACGAACTGCGCGAAGTTGAAAAGAAAAACCGCTTTGAGCTGATATTCCGAGGTCGCGAGGGCGAACGCGACACTCGCCGTGGCAGATGCGGCGATGAGGGCGAGAGATCCTAACCAACCCCGAGGACGTCCCTGTTTTAGTCTTCGCTCCATTTATGCGTGTTGTTCGTCCATAGCTTCGATCCGCCTGCACACGACTCGCCTGTACATTGCGGCGCGGAACGGCGACGTTAGCACAGCGAGCCAAGTGCGACCGATCTGCGCGATAGTGGAAAACCGCGAACCGGAAGAGTGTCTTATTGCAGAATGAGCTGCGGATCGCGAGCCAAACCTAACGCTGATGCGCGGGTTGGCAGGTGAATTCAGGGAATCCCCGAGTGGTGAATTGCGGCAAATGTATGAAGCACGCGCGCGCGAGCGCTCATGCGCCCACATCTCCGACATACTCGAAACGTGGCATGCGCTTCCCGTCGCGCTCGACGCTCTCGCTGAACATGTCGAGCGGGCGCACCCACAATCCGCGCTCGCCATAGAGCGCTCGATACACGACGAGCTCGCGCAAGGATTCGGAATCCTTCGCGATGCCGATGACCTCGTACTCTTTGCCTTTGAAGTGTCGATAACGCCCCAGTTGCAGCACGGTGCGGCTCACCACATCAGGTCGTCGGGGACGACGTAATCTTTATACGGATCGTTCTCGTCGACGGGCGTCGGCTCTTCCGCTTGCAGCGAAATGACCGCACGGGGCTCACGCTCGCGAATGCGCTCGGCAATTTCCGGAAGCACGACGTCATAGCGTCCTTCACAGCGCACGATCACGACCTGGCCGCTCACGATGCGCTCGCGCAGGGCAGCGTCGACCGGAAAGCGGCGGACTTTCTCGCGGTCGATGAAATTGAAGTACTCGTCGCCTTCGGGCTTGGGAATGCGGTGCTGCTCGATGAGCTGCTTGATCTGCGCCCAGCGCTCCTTGCGCTCGAGATTCTCTTGGCGTTTGCGATTGATCTCTTGGTCGCGCGCGGCCTTCGCGGCGCGCGCCTCGGCCATGCGCTTCTCGTGCTCGGCCTGTCGCGTCGCCTTGTGGGCCTTGTTCTTGCGATCTTGATGCTGCTGGCGCTCAGCCTCTTTCGCCTGCTTCTTCGTCCCAAGCCCGGCCGCCAGCAACTGCTCGCGCAACGACATGCTCATGAGGGCACTCGAATCCACCAAAGGTAAGGAACGGCCTATTTTACGCGAGCCGCCGAACATCGTCTCCAGTCCAATCTCGTAGGCGAGGCCCCCATGGGGCCTGTGCGAATTCATCTCGCAAGAATTGCGCCATCCGGAGGGCTCGAGCGAACTAACCCAAGCTGCGCGCCACTCCGAA
>JBIQKP010000071.1:0-16553 GCA_044506405.1 Lysobacterales bacterium
CCGATTCATTCCGCCGCGCGGCTCACGGCCGATGGCGTACCGCGCTGACCGAGGCCGCGCCACGCGCGGCGCAGTTGCGTATCGGAACGAAAGCCCGCGAGCTCCGCCGCGCGCGTCACGCTGTGGCCGGCACGCAGAGATCGCTCCGCGAGTGCGAGGCGAACGGTGCGCAAATACTGAAGCGGCGTCGCGCCGGTGTGTTCGACGAACAGGCGGGTGAGGTGACGCGAGGACGTGTGCGCGACGCGGGCCATGCGCTCGAGCGTCCAGGCGCGGGCGGGCGCTTCACTCACCGCATCCTGAACGCGATGCACTGCGGGGTGAAGATGATCGCGGTGCGCAAGGAGCGGAGAGATCTGCGGGTCATTCGTGCTCCGCCGAATACTGAGCACCATCGTCTCCGCGACTCGCGCGGCGAGCGTCGGGCCGCATTCCAACCCGATGAGGTGCAGTGCGAGATCGATTCCTGCGGTGATGCCTGCGCTCGACCATACATTGCCGTCGTTCACGAAGACTCGATTGCCGACCACGTTGCAGTCGCTCGCAATCGTGCTCAACTCCTCTAAGTGCTGGTGGTGCGTGGTCGCGGAGCGGTTCTTTAGTAAGCCCGCGCGCGCCGCGAGCACGGCACCGGAGCAGATCGTCACCAATCGTGTGCCGTCCTCGCCCGGACGGACGCGCGCGAGCCACTTCACGAGCTCTTTCGACGCCTGCGCATCGGCGTGCACCGGGATGCTCGGGCTGCCGCTCAACACGATCCAGCTCTCGGGCGGCAACGTTGCAGGCAGAGGCTCGAGGTGATCGATTACGGCGCCAACGGAGCTGGGTGCTGCGCTTCGCGGGCCGGCAAAGCGCAGTTTGAAGCGAGGTTCCGCGCGGCTCAGGATCGAAAGCTGGTTCGCGATCCTGAACGCTTCGGCCGGTCCGGCCCAATCCAACAGGAGCGTGTCGGGCAGGATGATGAACAGAACGTCAATTGCGGCGAGCCGTTTCAAGGACTTGCTCCACTTTATATACCGAAGCGAACCGATGCTCGAGAACGGTCTCTGTACGGCGCTTGATATCCGCCGCGGCGAACAGCGAGCCGTCGGCGTGATGCATGTCGAAAGTCAGCGTTGCATCGGTCACGTAGTGAACTTTGTATCCCAGATCCGACGCATGACGCGCGGTCGTCTCGCAGCATTGCTCGGTTCGGATGCCGCTCACGATGACTTCGTCGATGCCGTTCTCGTTGAGCCACACATCGAGACCGCTGCCGATGAGCGCACTGTGGCGGCTCTTACGGACAGTCGTAGCAGCCTCGAACTCGATCAGACCTTCGAACGGACGAACGTTTCCGGACTCGATGGAGAACGCGCTATTCGGGTCGCGCTCGACATGAAAGACCCGAACGATCGGGATCCCTCGCTGCCGCGCACCGTCGATCAACGCGTTCTGCGCATCCAAGTATGCGGGCACATCGCGTGCGGAATAGTAGGGACGATAGCGGAAGGATTCTTGGGCGTCGATCACTAGAAGACAGCTACGCATGGTCTGGACTCCGGTTGCTGGAGTCGCATTTTCGGCATCTCACCGCTGCGCCGCAGGCGGAAGAGGGACGAGGACCGATCAATTTCGGACATCGTGGCCGGAAACGCGCCTTGGGTGCCCGCACGTGAACGCGCAGCTTCGAGCAGTCGCCTAACGCCGCCAGAGTGAGAGCCAGGTCGGTCTTACATGTTCGGCGTCGGCGCGGCGGGACGCGGTTGTATACGAGTCCAAGTGACCGCATTGCGCCACATAGAATCGCTCGCTCCGCGGGCGCGAGTTGCTAAACTTCGAGCACAGTCCTTGCCGACGCGATCGTTGCAGGAGCGGCATCATGCGCGCCAATCCTCACATTCGAGCCTTCTTCGATGAGTCCACGCACACCATCAGCTACTTGGTGGCCGATTTAGTATCGAAGCGGGCAGCCATTATCGATCCCGTTCTCGATTTCGATCCGGCGACCGGCAGGGCTTCCGTGCGTTCCGCCGATGGTTTGCTTCGCGCTGCAGAAGAGAGCGGCTTCACCGTGGAATGGATACTGGAGACGCATGCGCATGCGGATCATCTCTCCGCCGCGCCCTATCTGCGAAATCGCACGGGGGCGAAAGTCGGGATAGGCGAACACATCCGCGAAGTGCAGTCGCTCTTCAGGCCCGTGTTCAACTTGGATGATGCGAGCCTCGATGGAAGCGGCTTCGATCATCTATTCACCGAGGGTGAAACCTTTAGTATCGGCACGTTGGAAGTCGAGGTGCTCTACACGCCGGGGCACACGCCTGCGTGCGTGTCCTACCGTGTTGGAGACAACGTGTTTGTCGGCGACACGCTCTTCATGCCCGACTACGGCACGGCACGTACCGACTTTCCAGGCGGTAGTGCGCAAGCGCTGTATCGGTCGATCCAACGAATTCTCTCGTTGCCCGCCGACACACGCTTATATATGTGCCACGACTACAAGGCGCCGGGACGCGAGATGTACGCATGGGAAACGACCGTGGCCGAGGAGCGTGCACGCAACGTGCACGTGCATGACGGCATCGGCGAGAGCGAATTCGTCGAGCTGCGTCGCCGTCGCGATGCCAGTCTCGCTCCGCCGGTTCTATTGCTCCCTTCGATTCAGGTGAACATTCGCGGCGGCACGCTTCCGCTTGCCGAGAGCAATGGCGTTCGTTACTTGAAGATTCCCGTGAGCTTGGACACCCCGACGATGTAGGCAGAGCTGCCGGCCAGAGGGGGAGGGCTGAGCAACACTCTTTGCCTCCAGCCTCCAGCCTCCAGCCTCCAGCCTCCAGCCTTCTATAGCTACATGCTCTGCTCATCGTACGCATCGCACGAGACGTTCGGATTCCAGTTCGCAAACGTACCGCTCGGGTTGTCCTTCCAGGCCCAGACATGCAGCGTGTAGAACGCAGGCAAACCGTAGCGGTTGGGTGCTTCGAACAAGTGGAACAGCTGTCCCATGAGTTTCGGTGTATCGGTGTGTGCCGCGTCCCACGCTTCTTTGAAGACGAGGTAATCCACCGCGACGAGTCGCACCCTCCCATTCGGCAGCGGCTCATAGACGAGTAGCTCGGGCCGAGCGGCATCCAGCGTCGGGTCGCCAACCAGCGCGCCGTTCACGTAGTGCAATCCCATCGCGCCCTCGTGCGATCCGGTCACGCAGCCGAACTGCAACTGATAGCCATCTGCGATCGCTTGAGAGACATCGCGATAGCGGCGCGTCGCGTCGCGCACGATCTTCACGAGCGCGTTGTTCGTCTGTTTGTCGGTCTGTGGATGCGAATGATGATCCTGCATCGCGGCGCGAAGCTGCGCACCGAGCCCAGATGGCGGTTCGCCAGCGAAGGCACTCACAGTGCACGAGGCGCCCAGGACCGCGATACTCAAGAGCAAGCGCGGGCTCGCGCTCGCGGGTCGTTCGACTTTCATAAAACCTCCGGTGATGTCGATGTCTAAGGGCGTGCACCTGTCCTGTGCAAGGAGCGATCGGTAAAGCTCCGGCAAGCGGATGCACGCGCCTTTCTCGACTCAATAAGCCGAAACGCGGTCCGAACTAGCTCACCGTTGAGCGATCATCAGGCCGGTCGAAAATTGTCTGTCTGGACGATTGAGCCGCCAAATCCGCAGGCGTACGATCGGCGCCGAATGGACGATCTATACACGTTGGTCTACGACGAGCTGCGCAGGATCGCGGGTGCGAAACTGCGTGCGGAGCGCGCCGGTCATACCCTATGTACGACCGCGCTCGTGAACGAAGCATGGGTGGAGCTCGCGAAGCTCGACCGGATCAAGTGGCAGAATCGATCGCATTTCCTTGCGCTCGCCGCACAAGCGATGCGCCGCGTTCTCATCGACTATGCGGTCGCGCGGCGCGCGCAGAAGCGCGGTTCCGGGCGGCCCGTCGAATCCCTCGAAGACGACGCGCTCGCGGTCGTTCAAGAGCGCGCCAACGAGTTCATCGAGCTCGATGAAGCGTTGCAACGACTCATGCAGCTCAACGAGCGGCATGCGCGCATCGTCGAATGCCGCTTCTACGGCGGTATGAGTATCGAGGAGACGGCGGATGCGCTCGGGATTTCGCCCGCGACCGTCAAGCGCGATTGGATGCTCGCGCGTGCCTGGTTGAATCGTGAGTTGACGGATGCGTGACCCAAGCATCGGCGCGGGTGCGATTCCAGATGCAGCGGCCGCGCGTTGGACCCAGGTGCAGGATGTCTTTTCCGCTGTCGTCGAGTGCGCGGTCGCGGAGCGCAGCGCGAAGCTCGACGCCGAGTGCGGAAGCGATCAAGCCTTGCGGCGCGAAGTCGAATCGTTACTGGCCGGGCACGAACGGTCCGGTGTGCTCGACGGTTTGGCGGAACAGCTCAGCGCACCTGCGCTCTGGCGCGCGCGGATCGACGCGATGGAGCAGCAAGGGCGGCGCATCGCACAGTACGAAGTCCTCGAGCAGCTCGGTGCGGGCGGGATGGGATTTGTCTACAAGGCGCGCGACCAACGATTGAATCGGTGTGTCGCGCTCAAGTTTCTGCCGCCTCATCTCGGTGCGCGCGAAGATGCGAAACGTCGCTTTCTAGTCGAAGCGCGTGCGGCTGCGCGGCTCGATCATCCGAATATCTGCACGATTCATGAGATCGGCGAAACGCCGGAGGGGCAGCTCTTCATCGCGATGCCGCTCTACGAGGGCGAGACGCTCCAGCAGCGGATCGAGCGAGCGGGCCCGCTGCCGTTCCCGGAAGCGGCGAACATCGCGTTGCAGATTGCGGCGGGACTCGCCAAGGCGCACGAGCAAGGGATCGTACATCGCGATATCAAGCCGTCGAATGTCATCGTGCTGCCCGATGGCGGCGTGAAGATTCTCGATTTCGGCATCGCACGTGTGGACGATGCACTGCTCGCAACGCATGACGGCGCGCTCGGCACGTTAGCCTATATGAGTCCGGAACAGGCGCGCGGCGAGCGCGTCGATGCGCGCACGGACATTTGGTCGCTCGGCGTGCTGATCCACGAAATGCTCACTGGCGATCGTCCCGGAACTGCCTCCGCCGCGATTGCCCACCTGGGGACTGTCCCCCAGGTGGGGACTGTCCCCATATCGATCCACGATGCCCACCCTGACTTCCCACCCGGCATCGAAGCGCTCCTCGAAAAATCGCTCGCGATCTCGCGCGAAGATCGCTACCCGACAATGTCGAGCTTATCGGGAGATCTAGCCGCGCTCATCGGCGGTGAACGCGCAGACGCGCCTACCCGGATCCGCACGCAAGGCGCGGGCGCCGACATGGAGCGCCGCCGCGCGACCGTGCTCGTCTGCCGCATCTTCGGTTACGCCGCCTTACTCGAGCAGCTCACGCCGGAGCGACTCGAGGATCTCTTGAGGCGTATTCGTGCTGCAGCGGTCGACGTCGTGCGCGGTCACGGCGGGCTCGTGAATCAAACGCTCGACGATGAGATCGTTGCGCTCTTCGGCGCGCCGGTCGCACATGAGGACGACGATCTGCGGGCCGTGCGGGCTGCAATGGATCTTCTCGAGCGTGTCCAAGCGTTGAACGACGCGTGGAAGCACGCGCTTTCGCTGCAAGTCTCGCTGCAATGCGGGTTGCATTCGGGTGTGCTCGTCGCGCGCCGCCTGAACGCGGGCTCCCAGCGCTATGCGCTCAGCGGTAGGCCGATGCAGGCGGCCGCGCGACTCGCTGCGCTCGCGCCGCCCGCGGCGACTCTGATTAGCGAAGAGTGCGCGCGTTCGATCGCGCCGTTTGTCGTGGTCGAGCAACCGCAATCGACACCGATCGTCATCGATGCGGATTCAGCACCGCTCGTCGCTTGCCGAATCGTCGGTGTCTCGGACGTGCAGACGCGAATCGAAGCGGCGGTCCACAAGGGGCTCACGCCGCTCGCGGGCCGTGCTGCCGAGCTCGCAATGATCGAGTCGCATTGCGCGCGCGCTTGCGGGGGTGAAGGCCAAGCCGTGCTCCTCATTGGAGAAGCCGGTGTCGGTAAGAGCCGTTTACTGCACGAGTTGCGCGAGCGGATGTTGGGCATGCAGGTGCAAGTTCTGCAGGCGCGCTGCCGCTCATATGGCGAAGCGCCGTACATGCCGTTCACGGAACTGCTGCGCGATGCGCTGCACGTGGGTAAGGATCTGACGGAAGAGAGCGCGGACGATCTCATCCGAGGCTTGCGCGCGGTCGATCCTGCGTTGGAGCGCTTCGCGGCGTTGTACATGCACTTGCTCTCGATCCCGAGCGAGCCGCACGCGCTACCGCGCCCGATGCGCGGCGAACATTTGCGCGAATCCGTGTCGGAAGCGCTCGCGGCACTCCTCGTCGCATTGGCGCGCGCCAAGCCGAGTGTCGTTCTGCTCGAGGATTGGCACTGGTCGGATGAAGGATCCAACGACACGCTCTTGCGCCTGCTCGAGATCGTCACCGCGCATCCGATGCTCATTCTCATTGCGGGTCGTCCCGATGGGCTCGCTCGATTGGCGGTTGCGCCGGTTGCGACGCGCATTCAGTTGTCGCCGCTCGACTTCGAGTCTTCCAAGGGCATCATGCGCAACGTGCTCGGCACGGAGCGCATCGCAAACGATTTGGTGCATCGAATCTATGAAAGGAGCGGAGGCAATCCCTTCTTCATCGAAGAGGTCTGCCAGACACTGCGCGACCAGGGGCTCATCGTCGCGGACGGCACAGCGCACGATCTCGAAGGCGTGCACATCCCGGACACCGTGCAAGCAGTGCTGCGCACGCGGCTCGATGCGCTCGATAAGCATGCACTCGACGTGCTGAGAGTGGCTTCCGTCATCGGCCGTGAGTTCACCGAGGATCTGCTGCTCGAAGTCCTGGATTCGAAGGGATCGGCGGGTCTGGCGCTCGACCGGCTCATGAGCGCGGGACTCATTCAGCAAGTGAGTCTTGCGCCCGATGCCGCGTATCGCTTCAAGCATGCGCTCACGCAGGAAGTCACTTACGACAGTCTGCTCAATCATCAGCGGCGGACGCTGCATGGGGCCGTCGGCCGCGCAATGGAATCCCGGTCCGCGCAGGGTGCCGATGAGCGTGCGGACGTGCTGGCCTACCACTTCGAACGCGCGGAATGCTGGGAGCAGGCTGTGCGCTATGGAGAGCGAGCGGCTGCGCGTGCGAGCGCGTTGAGTCAGTTTGCCGGCGCGCTCGCGATGTTGGATCGGGTGCAAGCCTGCTTGACGCGTCTGCCCGAGGAGGCCGCGCGCGAAGACATGACGGTCGACGTCCTGCTGCAGCAGGAGCGCTTGTGCGAGACGCTGGGCGAGCGCAAGCGCCAGCAGCAGCTCATCGTGAAGCTCATCGGGTTGCTCGCGCCGCGCGGCGCGTCCGCGAAGCTCGCTCTCGCGTACCTGCGGCAAGGCGACCTTTCGACATTGCTCCGGCGGTTCGATGCTGCAGATCGTGCGCTCAGCACCTCATTGCGCATGAGTCGAGAGCTCGGCGATGCCGCGCTCGAGCGTCACGCGCTGCGAAGCCTGGGGTTGTTGCGGTGGCACGAAGGGCGACACGAGGAGGCGCTCGAGATTACGCAAAATGCGCTCGCGATCGATCGCGAGCGCGGCGACGGGCTCGCCGTTGCCGGCGACCTCGCAAACCTCGGCGTCATCTTCAAGAGTATGGGCGACTACGAGCGTGCCCTCGCAAGCTTCGAAGAGGGGCTGGCAACGCCGGATCTCGCCCAGGATCCCTCGATACTGGTCTACAGCCTTCAGAACGCGGCGAACGTTCATCGCGAGATCGGCAATCTCGAGCGTGCGCGCGAGCACCTCGAGCGCGCCAATGAGATCTCGCGCGAACATCTCCTGCCGATTCAGCGTTCGTTCCACCTCATGGGGATCGCGCACATCTTATTGTGTCAGGACCGCGTCGAGGCATCGTTGCAGACTTATCGGGAGGCCATCGAGCTGAGCCGGCGCGCGCATCACGCAGACGGGCTCGTGCACTCGCTGCGTGCGCTCGGGGATGTGCTGTTCGGTTTGCAGCGCGACGAAGAAGCTAGGCCGCTACTTGAAGAAGCGGCTGCGCTCTTCGCGCGTCTCGAGGACCGCGCGAATGAAGTGGAGATGCTGAGTCGGCTGGCGACGCTCGCGGAGCGAAGCGAGCAGCAGGATCGTGCGATCAACCTCTGGAGCACGGTTCGAGCACTTCATTCCGATCTCGGCGATGCGCGCGGGGAGCTCGCTGCTTTGGAGGGCGTTGCGCGAGTCGCGCGCAAGTTGCGCCGTGATGACGCGATCGCGCATACGTCGGCCGCGCTAGCACTTGCATCGACACTTGGAGAGAAGCGCCGAGAGCTCGCGCTGCGCAATACGCTCGGAATTCTCGAGTGGGAGCAGGGGCGCTACGAAGCGGCCATGAGTTATTACGAGATCGCGCTCGTGCAAGCGCGCGAGGTCCACGACCGCGCGAGCGAGGGTGTGCTCTTGAACAGTCTTGGTGTGACGCTCGCCCGTCTCGATCGCTGCGAAGAAGCGCGAACCGTTCTCGAGCAGAGCGTCGCGCTCAATCGCGCCACCGGTGCGCAGTTGCTCGAAGCGCATGCGCTTGCCGCGCTGGGCGATGTGCGTCGTGCGCGCGGTGCGCTGGCGGCTGCTCGCGAATGCTTCGAAGGCGCCTTGGCGTTACGACGCGCGCTCAACGACGATGCCGGCGAACGTCATTTGCTGCAGCGGCTCGCCGAAATCTCGAGTCATGACTAGGAGCTAGCCCATGCCACGCTACATCATCGAACGATCCGTCCCGCCTATGACTCGCGAGCAGCTCGACGCGGCCGGTCGACGCTCGATGGAAGTGCTGAATGACATGCCTGACGTTCGCTGGATTCGCAGCTACGTGTCGGACATCGAGGGCAAGATCTATTGCGAGTACGACGCACCGAGCGCGGAGGCCATTCGCGAGCACGCGCGACGCGCCGGCTTGCCGGTCGATCGCATCTCCGAAGTGGCTTTGGAGATCAGCCCCGCCATGTTTGTTTGATTCGCGACTCGCGAGGCACGCTGTAGGTCGGAATTTATTCCGACGCTTCGGAGGGAGTCGGAATAAATTCCGACCTACAGGTGAGTACGTGCGAACCGCGAGGCACGAACCACGATCCTCATCCCCATCGCGGCATTTCGTCCGGATTGATCCCCAGTAGCGTCTTGCCGACGATCTCGTGCGTGAACATCGAGTTGCCGGGATGAATCCGCCCGAGGCGAGCGTCTCGGAACATCTGCTCCATTCCGCTCTTGCGGAAGATCCCGTAGCCGCCGCTGACTTCGAGCGCGAGGTCGACGACGCGCCATGCATTCTCGACCGCGTGATACTTCGCCGTCAGGATCTTCGCCGGCCAGCTCGCGCCATAGTTCACGCCGTTCGACCAGTCTTCGGCGATTCGCTCGAGTAAAGGCTCGATCGATTCGATCGCGAGCCCCATCTCCGCGACGCGATGTTGCACTTCGGGGTGATACGCCATCGATCGAGACAATGCCATGGAGCGTTTCGATTTGATCGACGCGATCGTGACATCGAGCGCTCGACGCGCGAGGCCGTAGTAGATATTGCCGAACCCGAGCAGCGCCCACGCGAAGATACCGAGAATGAAAAGATCCACACCGGCAGCGCCCACCGGCACGACGCGCGCGACATAGCGGTCGGGCACGAAGACGCCGTCCAGGATCGTGTCGTCGCTGCGTGTCGCGCGCATGCCGAGCACATCCCACGTATCTTCGATTCGATATCCTTCGGTGTCGCGGGGCATGAATGCATGGACAATCTTGGGTGCGGCCGGATCGCTCGTGTCCATTCCGTGGATGCCGAGATAGGTCCACACGGGCGTCAAACTGCCAAAGCATTTGCGCCCGGTGAATCGATAGCCGCCCGCGACGCGCTCAGCGCGAGTCGTCGAGAGCAACACTGGGATGTCATTGCCCGCTTCTGCGTGACCGGCGGCGAAGACCGCACCGCGTTCCGCTTCCTGTAGTAACCACTCTAGAGAGCGATCGCCGGACCGCAGCAGATCGGCGGCAATGCCGGTCCAGTACAGATGCATGTTGATGGCGAGCGCCGTGGAGGGCGCGTGATAGCCGAGGCGTCGTTGCTCGCGCACGACCTGCGCGAGCGAATAGCCGCATCCGCCGAATTCCTTCGGCACGGCGAGCGATAGATAGCCGCACTCACGCAACTCCTCGAAGTCTTCCGTGAAGAAGCGGTTGTCGCGGTCGTATTGCGGTGCACGCTCAGCGAACCGCGCCAGCAGGTCATCGGTGAGAGGGTTTTCTCGACGCATCGGCAGATCGCGAACGGCAGTGCTCGAACACATTTGAGGTGCTCCTGTGAAGTATGCAGGTCGACGGTACGCGTCGGATACGTCACTAAGCCGCAAAGCGTCGCGAATCGGCTCACTCGGGCGAGGATGCTCAATATGAAAGACTGGCTGGAGGCTGGAGGCTGGAGGCTGGAGGCCGGAGGCCGGAGCTAGAGAGAAGAGGCTGTAGGCCGTTGGCGTCGGGGGCGAGGGGTGACGAAAGACAGGGGGACGAAACAAAGGACCGAGGGATGACGAGAGGTTCGTGATCCTCGCGAAGGCGAGGCCCCGTCCGGGCTCTTTCTATCTATAGGGTCGCGCGCTCACGACCCTCGAGAAAGCGATCCCCTTACGAAGCCGCTTTCTGCTCCGGCTTGTAGTGCATGCGTATCTCCGCGCGCTGCACGATCGCTCTTCCGTCGCGATACACCGGGGCGAACTTCCATTGCTTCAACGCATCTTTGGCGGAATCGTCGAAGACGCCGGGCGGTTGCGAGCCTCTCACTTCCACTTCCGTCACCAAGCCATTCGTGAGCACGGTGAAGCGGAGCAAGACCCATCCTTCTGCGTCATTGGGCGCCGAAGTCGGCCAAGTGGGCGCCACTCGGTGCGTCGCCGTCAGTGCCGAAGCGGAGACGATGTCCTGATCGCCGCCGCCGCCTGAACCGAATGCGGAGGGCACGTCGGTCAAGGACAAGCTGAGGGCGAGTAGTGAAGCGGAAAGCACAAGCATGGGGTCCCTCCTGAATGGCTGCGCCGCGATCGTTTGGAGACCTTGCGGGCAGTGTATACACGATTCCGGCGCCAAGGTGAATGCGACCGAATGCCTACCTCGGTCACAGCGGGATAAACCCTGAATGTGCCGTGTTGCGTTTGCAATCGGTCGTTCCGGGTACTGAGAATACGGATCGAATTCCGCAAGTCCCGAACCCATGCTGGCGCCTTCTCCTGGGGAGCCCAAGCATGCAAGACGCTTCGATGAGATGGCCGGCATTCGCGTATGACGAGTGGCGGGAAGCGGCTTCGACGCTGCACTTGTGGCTCCAGGTCGTCGGCAAGATTCAGCTCCGGCACACTCCCTGGATCAATCATTCCTGGCACGTCGCGCTGCGAACTTCGGCGAGCGGTCTTCGCACCGGTTTGATGTGGCACGAGCGGAATGCTTTCGAGATCGAGTTCGACTTCATCGAGCACCGGCTCCTAATTCGTCTCGATGACGGACGCGTCTCGACACTGCAGCTCGGTCCGCAGTCGACGGCCAGTTTCTATCGAACTCTCATGCGCACACTCGCCGACATGGGCGTGCCCGTCACGATCAATACCATACCGAGCGAACTTCCCGATCCGATTCCGTTCGAGCTCGACGAAGTGCATCGCACTTACGATCCCGAGTACGTCCATCGCTATTGGCGTGTGCTCGTACAAGCGACGCGCGTCTTCGAGCAGTTCCGCGCCAAGTTCATCGGTAAGTGCAGTCCCGTTCATTTCTTTTGGGGCAGTGCCGATTTGGCGGTGACGCGCTTCTCGGGGCGTGAGGCGCCGCCGCATCCCGGCGGCGTCCCCAACCTGCCCGACTGGGTGGCGCGCGAGGCGTACTCGCACGAAGTCAGCAGCGCTGGATTCTGGGCCGGCGACGAAACGTCTCCGCACCCGATCTTCTACTCCTATGCCTATCCGGAACCCACCGGCTTCTCGGATGCTGCAGTGGCGCCAGACGCAGCGGTCTACGACGCTCGCTTGAGAGAGTTCGTGTTGCCCTATGATGACGTGCGTACCGCGAAATCTCCGGACGCCGCATTGCTGGAATTCCTCCAAAGCACCTACGAGGCAGCCGCGAATCTTGCAGCATGGGATCGGCGTGCGCTGGAGCGGCAGCAGGCGCTCCCTGTAGGTCGAAATTCATTCCGACCATTCCGGCCTAGCTAGGTCGGAATGAATTCCGACCTACAAGGATCACGCCCGCAGTCGTCGAAGCAGCGACAGCGCCATCGCGATCAGCAACGCGACACCGCCAACGAGCACGACCCACAATGCAATTCGCTTGACGGGTGTCGGTACGGGCGGCGGTTGAAGCGCTGCCTCTCCACCGAGCGTTCGCACCGAGCCGAGCTCGCCCTCCACGATGAAGCGCTGCAACTCGTCGCTGCTCACATCGGACAGCAAGCTGCCGCAGGCTTGCGCTGAACTGCCTTCTACGCGGCGACTGCCGAAGGCGAGCGTGTACGGCCCGCTGCCTTGCGCGAGGAACTGAACACGCGCGGCGCGATAAGCGAGCTCTAACCTGGGAGCATCCGCGGCTGCGCTCTCATTCGCGTTGACGACGCGCCAATATCGATCCGTGGTTACTGCGAAGTGAGCCGGGGCACTGACACGCCGCTCACCGTCCGCAACGATGGAATACGCTTCGCCCGACCAACGCTCCCGCCATTGCGCCTCAGCATCGCTGCGACTCTGAATGCGTACGCGCACAGACATATTGTCGTGCGGTAGTCGCAAACGTGCATAGCTGACGGGCGCGAGTCGTTCGGCGTCGAACAGCCACTCATTGCTTTGTGTCGATGCTTGCGCTTGCGCACTGAACCAGGTGGGCTCGATCGTAGTGGGTTGCGCAACGCTCTCCGCGCTCACCGAGGTGATCAGGAGCGGTGGGCCGCCGTCGGCGCGCGCGACTCGAAGAAAACGATATCGCTGCTCCGGGAGGGGGATTTTTTCGCGGCGAAGCTGCTGTTCGCCTTGTGCGACTTGCAGCAGCGTGCTCGCGTGCACCACGGTGGTCCATCGATCCAGATCGTCGCTCGTTTCGATACGAACGCGAGCTTCCGAAGCATCATCCGGGCTGCGCCATTCGAACTGGATCGAGCGCAATGCGTCGTTCACCTCGCGAGCATCGATGACGTGCGCCCGCGTTTGCGTCGCGGGCAAGTCGGTCGTGCCTGCCTGCGACTCTTCGATTCTCACCGCGGTGCCGCCCGGCGTATTCAGATCAATGCGCGCCGGATTGCCTTGCGCTTCCGCGGCTGCTTGCAGCGTGAAGACCGGCAACGATTGCTGCGTGATGACGCCGGCCGTTTCTGCGCGTGCGGAGCATAAGGCGTGAGGGACGGCAACGCCCTCGGCATTGAACACATTGATGTCGGCAGCACCGGCACGCGTGATCGTTCGATAGACATCGTCAGGAATGTCCGCTTCGATGAGTGCTCGACCGCTCGGCGCATGGATCGCGATCCCTTGCGCATAGTCGTCGATCTGCGGCGCAGCCATGATCGTTGCGCTTGCAAAGCTGCAAGCGCATGCAACCCAAATACGATGCGCCGATCTCACGGGCCGTGCGATTTCGTTACGCTTCATTCGGTGTGCCTTCGTCCGCTTGGCGCGGTGGCAGAGGAGCAAGATACCCCGTCACGAGCAGGAGCACGCCGACGGAAATGAACGAGGCGATGCGGGCGATCGTGCCCGTGCTCGACAGGTCGACGAGGAACAGCTTGACGACGACGACCGCCATCAACGTTGCACCGGCGAGCCACCCTAATCGGCGCTTCATGCGTGCCGCGACGGTCATCGCAGCGAAGCCGAGGACGCCCCAGAAGATGGACAGCGATGCTTGCACGATCGTCGAGCTCGCGATCCCGGAAAGCGTGAGCGGCGTATCCAAGGTGTAGTGAAGTGCGCGAATGAGCGCGGCATTCAGCCAGAGGAAGGTGAGTCCGGCGATCAGCGCGAACGGGATCCGCGGATCGATCGAGTGCAAGTGTGCACGCTGCGCATCCTCGAGCGATGTCCACCACACGACCAGCGAGACTAAGCAGAGCGCGACGCTCACGTCTTGCGGATTCAGCAGCGGAAGGTACGGGAGCCACACCGGATCGCCGTCGTGAGTCAGATTGACGCCGATGATCCAGAGCGAGCACGCCATCGCGAGCGGAACCGCTGCGATGAACCGATAGGTCTGGAGGTGCTGCGCAACCGGCCAAGCGGGCCGCGGGACGGCACGGCTCAAGAGGGCGAGCGCGAATGCAGGCGCGAGTCCCCACGGGAGTGCTGGCCACACCCCGCCGACGTGCTGCGAGAGCTGCCAGCTTGCTTCAATCGCAATCAGCAGAATGAGCAGCCAGCACGTACCGGCGTGTAGGAACGTCTTGCCGAGTGCATCGTACTGCTCATGTTTATCTGCGGCGTAGAGCAGTCCGTACTGGAGCGCGAATAGCGCGAGCCATCCGGCGGCGCCGTACTCCGCGAGCGGATGATGGACGGCGGCAAGGTAGCCGAGCCCGACGATGCCGCTCGCCGCGGGCAGCCACCATGCTATCGCGAGTGCCGGCATCCAGTCGCGCCTGTGCCCCAGGATGGCAAGAACAGCGGCGGTGAGCGATGCATAGAGCAACGAAGCGCCAAGCACCGCGGTTTCGAGGAACTCGTGAATTTGATACAAGCCGCCGAAGAGCCACCACGCAACGCCCCACAGCGCGAACAGCTGGCCGCTGCCTTGTTCGTAGTTCGCCAATGTTTCCCGACTACGATGCAACCAGAAGCTGCTCGCCAACGCAGACAGGCTCAGCATCAAAGTCCCTAGATAGGCGGCATTGACGACAAAGTACTCGGGGCGCAACGAATCGAGCGTCGAGAGAAAACTGAGGGCGGCGCCGAGTTGCAGTAGCACGCCGAAGACGCGCGGAAGCCGGCGTTGCTGGCGCAATCCCAGCCAGATGAGACCCGCGCCCTCGACGGCCCACATCGCCGCCGTCGTTTGCGCATCGAATGCGAGTGGGATCGCGAGACTCGCGAAGATCACGCCCAGCGCGGCGAACGACTCGACCAGCAGTCGGAACGTGTCTCGCTGCGCGCGCAGCAGTGTCCAACCGAGCACGAGATAGAACGCGCCGAGTGCCAATGCACTCCAAGCGAGCCCGTATTCGATGCGCGAGATCATCGAAGCGTGAAGCGCGAACGCAACGATCGGCAGCCCGAAGACGAGCGAGCCGGATACATATCCTTTGAGATCCGGGGGCTGGCGTACGCAGTTCAGAATGGAGACGGCAACGTACATGAGGAAGAACAGGATCAAGAATGCATCGGCGCTGACCAAATCCGCCGGCTCATAGCCGGAGACGCGCCACAGAGTCGTGATCCCGAACGTGAAGACGAATCCAAGAACGTTGAGCTCGCGCCAGGTGCGATACCAGGCAATCGACAGAACGCCGAGATTCAAGACGCCGTAGTAAGTAAACAGTGCGATGTGATTGCCGCTGCCGGTCGAGACGAGGATCGGCGCGAGGAAGCCGCCGGCGGTGCCGATCACTGCGAGCGACAACGCGTTTTGTCCCACGGCCAGAATGGAAGCGGCCAAGACGATCGCGATCATCAAGACAAATGCGAGCCCTGCAGGAAGCAACTGATACAGCTTCATCGCGGCGAACACGGTCAAGTACAAGCCGGCGATGCCGCCGCCTTGCAGCAGCTGCGCATAGCCGGGCCGCTTGTCGCGTAATCGCCAGCCAACGATCAACAGCGCGAGCGCACCCACCGCAATCGAAATGAAGCGAAGCTCGATCGGAAAGAGACTGTGCTCCGCCGCGTACTTCGCGAGGAACGCGGCGCCGAAGAACAGGATGACGATACCCGCGCGCGCAAGTGAGTTGCCGCCTTTGAGCCAAGCAAGTGCGTTGCCGATCAGGCGATCCACGATCGGCGGTTCGGCGGGCGGGCGGGGTGCGGCGCGGGGCGTTGCCTGACTCGCTTCTGCCCACGGTTTTGCAGCCGGTTTCGGCGCAGGCGTCGGCGCGGAAGGCTCAGGTATGCTCGGCTTAGGCGTCTCCGTTTGGCCGGGTGTCGCAGCGGCGGGCGGGGCCAACGGGCGCGTGACGGCTTCGTGCGATGGCTGAGGTAGGGAAGCGACCGCTTCGCGCTGCACTCGAGACAGTTGGATCTGTCGATGAAGCTCGCGAACCCGCTCGCGCAAGTGCAGAACTTGGGCGAGCAGGAATCCGAGCAGCCCACCGAGCAGCAGTCCGCCGCCATCTTCCTGAACGGCCGCCATGACGATCGCGCCCGCGATCGTCAAAGCCCAAGACAACCCTGCCGAAGAAGGCTCCTTATCGAGCTTCATGCGATCGCCCGCCTTTTTACTTTTACTCAGACCGCGAGTTCAGCGCGTCGACGCGCCGCGAGCGCATCTTGCGTCAGAAGGCGAGCTTGGGACAACTGTAGGTCGGAATTTATTC
>JBIQKP010000072.1:0-16008 GCA_044506405.1 Lysobacterales bacterium
CATTTCTCGGCGACGATATTTTCTGGCTGCCTGACACACACCTACTTCGTCGTCCCCGCGGAGGCGGGGATCCATCCGATTCTTCTCATCTCCTCTCCTCTCCTCTCCGATGTACGCCTCTCCTCTCCTGGCACACGCCGCCTTCGCCGATCCACGGACACGCGAGGAACTCCTTGCGCGTGCGCGTCGTTTGTCGCACATGCGACTCCGACCGCCTGCATTGCAATGACGAAACGCACGCGCGATTCAACATCGCGGCGTGAACCGCCTTCGGTTTCCGCTCGCACCGAGGGCCTCTGGTACAAGAACTGCGTGATCTACAGTCTCGATGTCGAGACGTTTCTCGATTCGAATGGCGACGGTGTCGGGGACTTCGAAGGTCTGACACGCCGGCTCCCCTACCTAAAATACCTCGGCATCGACGCGATCTGGCTGTCGCCGTTTCATCCTTCGCCGAATCGCGATGACGGCTACGACGTCACGGACTACTACGGGATCCATCCACGCCACGGCTCCGCCGGCGATTTCGTGGAGTTCCTGCACGAAGCGAACAAGCAGGGCTTTCGCGTGTTGATGGATCTCGTCGTCAACCACACGTCCGACGAGCATCCCTGGTTTCGAGAAGCCTGTCGCTCGAAGAACTCGGCGCGCCGAGACTGGTATGTGTGGTCGAAGAAGCGGCCGTCCGACTGGAACCAAGGCATGGTCTTCCCAGGCGTGCAGGACAGCACCTGGTCTCGCGATATGACCTCGCGCGAATACTACTTTCATCGCTTCCACCGCTTTCAACCCGACTTGAACATGGAGAACCCGCTCGTGCGCCGCGAGATCGAGCGCATCATCGGATACTGGCTCGAGCTCGGCGTCTCCGGCTTTCGAGTCGACGCGGTGCCGTTCCTGCTCGAAACGGTCGTACCCGGCGTCAAGAAGCGCGAGAAGAAGTTCGAGTACTTACGCGATCTGCGACAGTTCGTGCAGTGGCGCAAAGGCGATGCCATCTTGCTCGGTGAGGCGAACGTATTGCCGGACGAGATGGCGCCCTACTTCGGCGAGGACTGCACACGCATCCACATGCTGTTCAACTTCTTCGTGAACCAGCATCTCTTCTATGCGCTCGCGACACACGACACCGCACCGCTCATCGAGTCCATCAAGGCCACGCTCGCGATTCCGCAGAATGCGCAATGGGCGCACTTTCTGCGCAATCACGACGAGCTCGACTTGGGGCGTCTTTCTGATGCGCAGCGTGCGCGCGTGTTCGAACGCTTCGCTCCGTCTCCTGATATGCAGCTCTACGGGCGTGGGATTCGCAGACGCCTGGCGCCGATGCTCGGTGATCGCAGACACGAAGAGCTCGCATACAGCATGATGTTCTCGCTACCGGGCTCGCCCGTGATTCGCTTCGGCGACGAGCTTCGAATGGGCGATGACTTAACGCTCGATCAGCGCCATGCCGTGCGCACACCCATGCAGTGGGCGGACGAGAAGCACGGAGGATTCACGACCGCGGAGACGGCGGTTCATCCCGTGATCGATCATGGCGTGTGGAGTTATCGGCACGTCAACGTCGCCGAGCAGCGGCGCGATCCCCACTCATTTTTGAACTGGATGGCGTCCATGATCCGCTTGCGCAAAGAGTGCCCGGAGATCGGTCATGGCAAGTGCACGATCCTCGACACAGGCAATCCGTTCGTGCTGGGGCTGCGCTACGACTGGCGCGGCAACACCGTCATCACGATTCACAACTTCGATGAGAAGCCGCACAGCGCACGACTCAAGCTCAAGGATCCAGGCGTTTCTCGACTCTCGAACTTGATGGCCGCAAGTGAAATCGACGCGCGCAAGTCGGGGCAGTTCGATATCCCACTCGAAGCAATGGGCTACTGCTGGTTCCGTATCGGCGGGCTGGACTATGCCGCACGCGACGCCGCGAGCGACTAGGGTCGCAACGCATCGCGTCAAACGCTCCG
This sequence comes from Lysobacterales bacterium, assembly GCA_044506405.1. Classification (GTDB taxonomy): domain Bacteria; phylum Pseudomonadota; class Gammaproteobacteria; order Steroidobacterales; family Steroidobacteraceae; genus Steroidobacter. The sequence continues at coordinate 1,971 of JBIQKP010000072.1, forward strand.
GCTTCTTACACGGCACCCTTCCTCCACGGAACCTCACTTCCGAGCTGGCGTTGGAGTTCTACCTGCCCATCGCTGAGGTGACCCGTGAGACTGCTTCTTTGGCTCACATCTTTCTCGCTCTCCATCGCAAGCTTTACGAGCCACGGCGCGGAACCTGGGCAACTCGCGTTCAACAACCGCTGCCGCACGTGCCACTCCGTAAAGGAAGGCGACAATCGCCAAGGGCCTTCGCTGCATGCGATCGTCGGCCGTAAGGCGGGCACGTCGGCCGGGTTCGCCGCGTACTCGCAAGCACTCAAGTCTTCTGACATCGTGTGGGACAACGAGACGCTGAGTGCATTCATCGAGAATCCGGACGCGGTGGTGCCCGGCCACAACATGCGCCCGTATTCAGGGCTACCTGACGCAAAGGAACGCGAAGAGATCGTTAGCTACTTGAGCACCGTCTCCGATTGAGACGCGCCCTGCAGCAACCTCTTCACCGACGACGGCTAGCGAATCTTCGTACGCCCCGTGTCGCTCGATGGCATCGCGCACGCGCGGAACCCCCGCTCTCTCTCCGCGTTGCCAACAAGAGCGAAGTATTCGTTCGCTCCGAGTAGACACATCAACAGGAGATTCACTATGACTGCGTCTAAATACCTAGCGCTGCTTGCTGGTGCGATGCTCGCCACCGGCGCCGTTGCAGGCGACAAGGATCACTCGATGAAGAGCTCCGATCAGAAATTCGATCGGCTCGATTCGAACCAGGACAGCGCGATCAGCCAAACCGAGGCCGCGAAGGACGAGAACTTGGCGGCAACGTTCGCGTCCGTTGACGCGGATGGCGACGGCCAGCTGTCACGCACGGAATTCACCGCGCACCTCTCCGACCAAAATAGTCAGAGCAGCAGCGATTGGAACTCTTCGTCCGAGAGCGAGAGCCAAAGCGATTGGAGCTCGACCGCGGGAGAAGAGTAACGAGTTATTCGATAGCGCCGGGCGCTAAACATGCTGAGGCGCGCCGGGCTCCGGTCCGGCGCGCCTTCTTTCTTTCTGGACGAAAGCTTTGAGGAACTGCGATGCCGAACCGCAAGAGCGATGGACCTGTGACGATCAAGGAGGCGATGGATGAGAACGTGCGTCGTCAGCAGCGGCGGGCCGACGCGACCGCGAGCCCGCCCGAGGCGCAACGCTCGCCGCGCGAGCGCGTGAAGTCCGCCGAGGAGAAGCGCAAGTCACGGACGAAGCATTGAGCGTACCGCGCGTCCGAGAAGAGGCTAGTTTCAGATGGAGCCCCGCCATCTCGGGACGACGAAGTTTAGTGCTCGTCATTCCCGCGGAGGCGGGAACCTATCAGATCTTACGTTTCGGATGGATCCCCCCTTCGCGGTGACGACGAAGTTTAGTGCTCGTCTTTCCCGCGGAGGCGGGAACCTATCAGGTCTTACGTTAAGATGGATCCCCGCCTTCGCGGGGACGACGACATTTCGATTCTTACGTTTCGGATGGATCCCGCCTTCGTGGGGACGACGACATTTCGAGTCTTACGTTTCGAATGGGTCCCCGCCTTCGTGGGGACGACGGCGATTGTTTCCACGAGCATTGACATGCCATTCAGCACAACCTTCGAAGCCGCCGAGCCCACCCGCGCCGAGATCGATGCGAGGCAAGGTCCGCTCGTTCTCGAGTTCGGGACGCCTTGGTGCGGACATTGTCTCGCCGCACAGCCGCTCATCGAAGCGGCGTTCAAAGACTTCCCCGCCGTGCCGCACATCAAGATCGAAGACGGTCGCGGCCGCCCGCTCGGGCGCTCGTATCGAGTCAAGCTGTGGCCGACGCTGATCTTTCTTGAATCCGGCAACGAAGTCGCTCGGCTCGTCCGCCCGACCGAGAGTGCGCCGATCGTCGAAGCGCTGACCCGGATCGTCGACGATCTCGATTCGACCGCCGTTCGCGCATCCGAATAACGATACGCGCCATCCCCGCGCGCGGACCGTGGACTCCGCAGCGCGGTCGATGCATCCCATCGTTCGCGATATAGTGGAGATCTCCTCCTCTTCGCGGACTCGCCCACGCTCGCATGTACGATCTCATAGTCATTGGTGCCGGCTCCGGCGGCGTGCGGGCCGCGCGTGTCGCGGCCGGTTACGGCGCGAAAGTCGCGATCATCGAGGAGCATCGAATCGGCGGTACGTGCGTCATTCGCGGCTGCGTGCCGAAGAAGCTGCTCGTCTACGGCGCTCAGTTCGCCGAGGACCTGGAGGACGCGCAGCGTTTTGGCTGGCGTATCGAGAATCCGCAGTTCGACTGGCCGACCTTGCGCGATACGGTGCTCGCCGAAGTGACTCGGTTGAGCGGCCTCTACACACAGACGCTCAACAATCACAAAGTCGAGATTCTGCAGGGCCACGCGACGCTCAACAGCCCGAACGAGGTCGCGGTAGGCGATCGCGTTCTACGCGCGAACAAGATTCTGATTGCGACGGGTGCACGTCCGCATGTGCCTGATCGGCCCGGCTGCGAGCATGGCATCACCTCGAACGATGCGTTCCATCTCGAGGCCCTGCCAAAGCGCATCTTGATCGCCGGAGGTGGTTACATCGCGAATGAGTTCGCCGGCATCTTCAGCGAGTTCGGCACCAGCGTCACAGTCGTCAACCGCTCGGATCAGTTGCTGCGCGGCTATGACGAGCAGATCCGAGATCGCTTGCTGCAGATCTCGCTGACGAAAGGCATCCGGTTCGTGTTCAACGCGCCGCTCGATTCCGTCGAGAAGCAAGACGACGGGACGTTGCGCGTCCATCTTCAGGGTGCCGAAGCGATCGACTGCGACGCCCTGCTGTTTGCGACGGGCCGCGTACCGAATACGGAGAATCTCGGACTCGAGCAGGTGGGCGTGGAAATCGACGACAAAGGTGCGGTGAAGGTCGATGACATGAATCAATCCACCTGCCCTTCTATCTACGCCGTAGGCGATGTGACGAACCGCATTCAGCTCACGCCGGTCGCGATTCGCGAAGGGCAAGCATTTGCAGACACCTTCTTCGGCAACAAGCCGACGAAAGTGGACTATGATTGCATCCCCGCCGCTGTCTTTAGTCACCCACCTCTCGCCGGTGTGGGGATGACGGAATCGGAAGCACGAAACCGCTTGGGCTCCGTGAGGACATATACCTCAGACTTTCGCCCGATGAAGAACGTGCTCGCGAACCGCAACGAGCGCGCGCTCTACAAACTCATCGTCGACACCGCCACGGACCGAGTCGTCGGCGCTCACATGATCGGGCCGGACGCCCCGGAGATCATGCAAGTCGTCGCGATTGCCGTAAAGGCGGGCCTCACGAAAGCGCAGTTCGATCAAACCGTCGCGATCCATCCGACGATGGCGGAAGAATTGGTTCTTTTGAAGTGAGGCTGTAGGCGCTAGGCTCTAGGCTGTAGGCTCTAGGATCTAGGTAGAGCGCTAGCGCGCCTCGCGCCTGTCGTGCGACGGCGCGGCTCGTGCGGCGCCTTCTTCTTTGTCTACCTACAGCCTACAGCCTACAGCCTACAGTCTGCAGTCGAACGAAGCCTTGTCGAACGAGAAAAAGAATGACTACCGCAATGATCGTTCTCGCGCTCGCATTGGCTGGAGCGCTTTACCTCTACAATCGCCTCGTCCGGCTGCGCAACCAAGTCAAAACGGCCTGGGCCGACATCGACGTTCAGCTCACGCGGCGTCACGACCTCGTGCCGCAACTCGTCGCGGCCGTCAAAGGCTACGCCGCGCACGAGCAAGCGCTCCTGCAGAACGTGACCGAGCTTCGAACGCAGGCGACGCGTGTGCAAAGCCCCGCTCAGCTCGGTGAGGTTGAGTCTGCGCTCGAGCGGAGTCTGTCCCGGCTGTTCGCGCTGCAGGAGAGTTATCCGGATCTGAAAGCGAGCAGCAACTTCCTCCAACTGCAGCGCGATCTCGTCGATGTCGAAGAACACCTGCAGTACGCACGGCGCTTCTACAACGGCGCGGTACGCGACTACAACGATGCGGTCCAACGCGTTCCCGATTTGATCATCGCGCGCTCTTTCGGATTCACATCCGCGGAGTTCTATCAGGCTCAGACGGCGGAGCGCCAAGCGGTGAAGGCAGAGATCGGGAGCGCGTCATGATTCGAGCGCTTCTTCTCTGCGTTGCGCTCCTCGTCAGCAGCCTCGCCGCCGCGGACGAGCGCATCTCTCGTTACGAGATCGAAGTCGACGTTGCTCGCGATGGCGCGATCCTCGTCACCGAACACGTTCGCGTGCGCGCCGAAGGCAATCGGATTCGTCGCGGCATCTACCGCGACTTTCCGACGCGCTATCAGGATCGCTACGGCAATCGAGTGGTCGTCGGATTCGAAGTACTCGGTGTCGAGCGCAATGGGCAGCCCGAACCTTGGTTCACGGAGAACGTCAGCAACGGCATTCGGATCAACACCGGCAATGACGATTTCCTGCCCGTTCCTGCGGACTACACGTTCACGATTCGCTATCGCACGACACGGCAGATCGGCTTCTTCGCGGACCACGATGAGCTCTACTGGAATGCGATCGGCGGCGGATGGGCGTTCCCCATCGACACGGCGAGCGTGATCGTTCGCCTGCCGGAGCCGGTCCCGACGGATCAACTCAAAGCCGAGGCGTATACCGGCTCCCAAGGCGCGAAAGGAAGTGACTACGTCGCGGAGATCGTGCGGCCCGGTGAAGCCCATTGGCGTGCCACCCGTTCGCTTCAGCCGGAAGAGAACTTCACGATCGTGCTCAGCTTTCCGAAGGGGCTCATCGAGGAGCCGTCGAGCATGAGACGCGCAACGTGGTTCCTGAAGGACAATCGCGGCGTACTCGTTGCGCTCCTCACGCTTGCGGGCCTTCTTGTCTATAGCGTACGCGAATGGCAACGCGTCGGTCGTGATCCAAACAAGGGGATCATCATCGCGCGCTACGCGCCCCCCGCCGGGCATTCACCCGCGAGCGTTCGGTATGTGTCGAAGACGAGTTACGACGCAAGGTGCTTCTCCGCAGAGATCCTCGCGCTTGCTGTCGCGGGGTTCGTACGCATCGTGCGAGAGGACAAGCTCCTGCGAAAGGACCAATGGACGCTCGAACGAACGAACAACTCGGGCACGAGTGGATTGAGCCAGAGCGAGAACACACTGCTCACCTCGATCTTCAAAAACAAGAGCAGTGTCGAGCTCAAGAACTCGAATGCGACTCACTTGCTGCAAGCGAAGGTCACGCATCGCGAAGTCCTCGATAAGGCTTCGCATCCGCGCTATTTCAAGCGGAACGGTACCTCGGTGGCGAAAGCCGCTGTCGCCGGCGTGATCGGCGGCGCGCTCGCGTTGTGGCTCGCGAGTGGCTTCGGCGTGCCGCTGATCATCGGGATCGGCGTGCTGATGGTGATCACCGTCATCGTGTTCGCCTTTCTCATCCAAGCGCCCACACCTGAAGGGCGCAAGCTCATGGATGAAATCGAGGGCTTCAAGCTCTACCTGAGCGTCGCCGAGCGCGATGAGCTCGCGCGAATGAAAGGACCGGATGCTCCGCCGCAGCTCGATGCCGAACGCTACGAGAAGCTGCTGCCGTTCGCGGTCGCACTCGAGGTCGAAGAAGCGTGGACGGAGAAGTTCACGCAGGCAGTCGGCGCGGCGGCCGCAGCCCAGGCCACGAACAACATTGGGTGGTATCGAGGTGGCGCGATCCACAATCTCGGGAGCTTCAGTAAGACGTTAGGGAGCTCGCTCACGTCGCAAATCGCGTCGGCGTCGACGCCGCCAGGAAGCTCGAGCGGCGCGGGCGGCGGCGGTTCAGCGGGTGGTGGCGGTGGCGGTGGTGGCGGCGGAGGTCGTTAGTTCCGCAGTCGAGCCGCGCTATCTGGCTGGGGGCTGGGGGCTGGGGGCAAGGCGCGCAGGTGGTCGGAGATCCTGACTTTAGGTTTTTGCTCCAGTCTCCAGCCTCCAGCCTGACTCATCCGCGGCTGCCGAGCCGCAAGTGAGGTCGCCACGAAAACATTTCGATGAACTCGCTGAACACGCGCGCGCTCAACGCTTGCGCGTTCGCTGCATGCGTCTGCGTGTCCTCGAGCACGTGCTCCACGCCACGGCCCAGATCACGAGCTTGGAACTCCGCTCGATACTCCGGCACGTCCAGCCAACGACGGATCAATGTCTCGTCCGCTTCCAGATGGAATTGCAGCCCGTATGCGCGATCGCCATAGCGAAACGCCTGGTGAGCGCAGCTTTCGGTGCTCGCGAGATGCACGGCATCGCGCGGCAGATCGAATGTATAGGCATGCCACTGGAAGACATGCTGCACGCCGCGCATATGACGGCAGAGTCGGTCCGATTGCGCGGCTTCCGTTGGATGCACGGGGTACCAGCCGATTTCCGCGATCGGACTCGGATGCACGCGCGCACCGAGCGCAGCGGCGAGCAGTTGCGCGCCCAGGCAAATGCCGAGCACGGGCAAATCGGCATCGAGCGCTTCGCGAATCGCGGCAATCTCCGTCGTGAGATGAGGATAGGTATCCGCCTGGTCGACGTGCATCGGCCCACCGAGCACAACCAAGCCGTTGTACCGACGAACTTCCGGCACAGCGTTCGGCTCGCGGGAGAAGTTGATGTACCGCACGCGAAAGCCCGCTCGACGCAAGAGCGGGTCGAGTGTGCCGAGCGGCTCACGGGCGGAGTGTTGAAAGACGAGCAGTTTGCGCATGCGGGCGGAAGTGTAGTCGCAACCCTCACCCGCCGCGCAAGACGCTCCTACCAAACTCGCACAAGAACGGCGCGCGAGCCGCGGAAAGACGATCTTCATGGTGCATCTCGCACGCCCGCCCAATCCAAACTGGAGCGCTCAAGCGCGCCGCGCCGCCCCCGAGTGCACGTGCATGGAACTTGCAGAGCGACCTTCATGAGCCCGCAGCACTCGATCCTGACATTCCGGATAGAAGCTGCCTAACGAGATCAAAGGGGGCGGAATATGGTGGCGACGTCGCTCGCAGAACTGGAACAGCTACAGCCGGATGACGATCGCACGGCCTTGACGAAGGACGCGATCAAGCGCGCGTTTCTGGACAACCTCTTCTATGTGCAAGCGAAGTTCCCGGCGCTTGCGACGAAGAACGACTACTACCAGGCACTCGCCTATGCCGTGCGCGATCGAATGCTGCAACGCTGGATCAGCACGGCGGCGCTTTACACGGCACGCGGCTCGCGCACGGTCGCCTATCTCTCCGCCGAGTTCTTGATGGGCCCTCATCTCGGCAACAACCTGATCAATCTCGGCATCTATGACGAAGTGCGCCAAGCGGTCGGCGAGCTCCACTTGAATCTGGACGAGTTACTCGCGCAGGAGGAAGAACCCGGACTGGGCAACGGCGGTCTCGGGCGATTGGCCGCTTGCTTCATCGACTCCCTAGCCACCGCCGAGATCCCCGCGCTCGGTTATGGCATTCGCTACGAGTTCGGCATCTTTCATCAAGAGATTGCCGATGGATGGCAAGTCGAGAAGACGGACAAGTGGCTGCGCATGGGCAACCCTTGGGAGATCGCGCGGCCCGAATGGGCGCTCGAAGTCAAACTCGGCGGCTATACCGAACAGTACCGCGACGATCAGGATCGCCTGCGCATCCGCTGGATCCCGCACAAGACGGTCGTCGGCGTGCCCTACGACACGCCGATTCTGGGTTACTGCAACAATACGGCGAACACGCTCCGGCTCTGGAAATCCGAAGCCGCGGAATCGTTCGACCTCACCGTGTTCAATCGCGGCGATTACTACGGAGCCGTCAACCAAAAGGTCTCCTCCGAGAACCTGAGCAAGGTGCTCTATCCGAACGACGAGCAGATTCAGGGTAAGGAGCTTCGTCTCGAGCAACAGTACTTCTTCGTCTCGTGCTCGCTGCAGGACATGCTCCGTATCATGAAGGTGCAGAGGATCCCGATCGAACGCTTCCACGAGAAGTTCACGATTCAGCTCAACGATACGCACCCCGCGATCGGGGTCGCCGAGCTCATGCGCCTGCTCGTCGACGAATACGTGATGCCTTGGGAAGAAGCCTGGTCGATCACGACCAAAGCCTTCGCTTATACGAACCACACCCTGCTGCCGGAAGCGCTGGAATGTTGGCCGCTCGGCTTGTTCGCGAAGGTGCTGCCTCGACACCTACAGATCATCTACGAGATCAACGCACGGTTCCTCGATATCGTGCGCGTGCGCTTCTTCGGCGACGAAGAACGCCTCGCACGAATGTCGCTCATCGACGAGCGCGGCGACCGCTACGTTCGCATGGCGCATCTCGCCTGCGTCGGCAGCTACGCGATCAACGGCGTCGCGGAGCTGCATTCCGAGCTTCTGAAGCAGGATGTGCTCAAAGACTTCTACGAGCTCTGGCCGGAGCGATTCGGCAACAAGACGAACGGCGTCACGCCGCGGCGGTGGATCGCGTTGTGCAACCCCCGCCTCACTCGCTTGCTGAACGATGCGATCGGCACCGGTTGGATCAAAGATTTAAGCGAGCTCAAACGGCTGGAGCCGCTTGCCGCCGATGCGGAATTTCGCGCGCGATGGCGCGACATCAAGCACGCGAATAAATGCGAGTTCGCGCATCTCGTGAATCAGCAGACCGGCATTCCGATCGATCCCGCCTCGATGTTCGACGTGCAGGTCAAGCGCATACACGAGTACAAGCGGCAGCACTTGAACATCTTGCATGTCATCGCGCTCTATCATCGGCTCCGCTCTTCGCCGAACGCGGAGATCGTCCCGCGCACGTTCATCTTCGGCGGCAAGGCGGCGCCTGGATATCGGATCGCGAAGCTGATCATCAAGCTCATCAACGCAGTGGGCGATGTGGTCAACCAAGATCCCGCCGTGCGCGACCAGTTGCGCGTCGTGTTCTTGCCAAACTTCAATGTCAGCAATGGACAACGGGTGTATCCCGCCGCAGAGCTGTCGGAGCAGATCTCGACGGCCGGCAAGGAAGCGTCGGGCACCGGTAACATGAAGTTCTCGATGAATGGCGCGCTCACGATCGGGACGCTCGACGGGGCGAACGTCGAGATCCGAGAGGAAGTGGGCGCCGAGAACTTCTTCCTGTTCGGTTTGACGACCGATGAAGTCGCCGCGCTCAAGTCGCGTGGCTATCGGCCGAGCGACTACTTGCGCGGCGAGCTTGCGGAAGCGGTCGACCTCGTACGAAGCGGCTTCTTCTCGCGAGGCGACCCGGAGCTGTTCCGCCCGCTCATCGACGGGCTCATCTACCACGACCCCTATCTCGCGTTCGCGGACTTCGAAGCGTATTCGGACTGCCAAGCGAACGTGAGCGAGGCGTATCGAGATGTGGAGCGCTGGACGAGAATGTCGATCTTGAATGCCGCGCGGTCGGGTAAGTTTTCGTCAGACCGCAGTATCCGAGAGTACTGCCGCGACATCTGGAAAGCGCCGAGCGTGCCGGTGAAGCTGCTGTCGCAGGAGGATGTGAAGGTTGGGTTCTTGCAGTGAAGCGTTGTAGGTCGGGTTTCAACCCGACAGCGAGGGTCGGAATAAATTCCGACCTACAACATGAGGCGCGGCTCGAACATGTAGGTCGGGTTTCAACCCGACAGCAAGGTCGGAATAAATTCCGACCTACAACATGAGGCGCGGCTCGAACATGTAGGTCGGGTTTCAACCCGACAGCAAAGGTCGGAATAAATTCCGACCTACATGCCTAGCGAGCGCACGAGCGGGCGCATGTCGTCGCATTCTTCGAGCGCCAATATCTGCCGCGCCCACGCGTCGATGGATTCGGCGCTCGGGCGATGACTCGCACGGCGAGCGCAGTCGCGGAACTTGCCGATGAGCAGATCATCGTCCACCGGACGGCGCTCGCTGCCGAGCGGCTCCGCGATCTCGATGGCGAAACTCCGCCCATCCTGCAGGCGGATGGTCATGACTGCTCGTAGGGTCTCGATGCCCTTGTCCGGCAGCGTCTCAGACACGGTGTAATTCACCCGAGCCGCGAGCGCGAGCGTCGCCTCATCCTGCAAAGCCGCGGTCGAAAAATCATCGAGCGTGACGGTGCCTCGCTGCAGCGCCACGGCGACCGTAAACGGCAAGCTGAACTTTGCATCGATCGCCGTCGCCGGCCGCTGCTTCTGTGCAAGCGGTTCGGCCAACATTCGATTGATGCGACTGCCAACGAGATCGATCGCTACGATCGCGCGCGTATCGAAGTCATTCGCCCGCGACAAGACTTGCGCCGCTTCGATGAACGCATGCGTACCTCGACAAGACGGCCACGGCTTGAATGATATGCGGTCGATCTCAAACCGCTCCCCGAGCGCGTCCGTCAACACGTTCGCGGCGTACGCGCCGCGCGCGTAGAGCGCGAAGAATCCGGCGGCCCCTTCGAGCGGCCGGTCGAAACCGCGCACCCCCTTGCGCGCAAGCAGCGCGGAAGTTACCGCGAGCTGCGCTGGGAACGCGTCTCGAATCGCGCGCACATCCGAATGCGGGCTCGTCTTCAGCTCCGCGCTGCACGTCGCTTGGCAAAGTGCGAGGGAGAAAGCGTCGACGAGTTGAGCGGCATCGAGCTTGAGCAGCTTGCCCACCGCCGCGGTCGCGCCGAACGCTGCGATCAAGGGCGGCGGATACCACCCGTAGCGATCCAGCGCGACATCGAGTGCCAATCCCATTCGACACGCAACCTCACATCCCAGCACAACCGCCGTGATGACGTCGCGACCGCTGATCGGTCCGTACGCCTCGCTCACCGCGAGCACGGCGGGAATCGTCGGCGCGTTCGGGTGCAACAAAGCGCCGTCGTGCGAATCCTCGAAGTCGAGCGCGTGGGCGAGCGCGCCATTCGCGAACGCAGCAGCCGCGGCGGGCACGCGAACGTCGCTGCCGAGGAGCGTGCACTCGGGTCGACCGCCCTGCTCGATCGCGAGCTCGCGAAAGGGCCGGCACACTTCTGCGCCCGTCGCCGCGAGCGATACACCCATCGCATCGAGCACGCAGCGCTTCGCCATTTCACGACTGCGCACCGGAACATCGTCGTATGTCGTATCGGCAACGAACGCAGCGAGCGCCGAGGACAGACCCGTCACACTCATCGTTACTCCACGGGATCGCTCTGCAATCGAACATTGGCATCGGGTTGACGCGAATACCGCCTCTTCACGATCCAGTGCAGGACGCCGAACGCGGCAACGTAGAACACGGCCAGGGTCCACACCACGCCGCTGAACGAACCGGTCGCATCGTGCAAGCGTCCAATGAGCGGATGCGCGATGACACCCGAGCCGTTGCCGATCACCGTGATCATCGCGAACGCCGCCGCCGCGGTGACACCGCTCATCAACGACATTGCGAGCGCCCAGAAACTCCCCTGTGCACCGCCGGCACCGACGCACGCGAGCAAGAACATTCCGAATGCAAGCGGCGCGTTGGCGTCTTGGAGCGTGGCACACAGCAGAAAGCCGACCGTCGCGAGCGCGACGGAGGCGCGCAGCGGCGTCGCGCGATCGCTGACCTTGTCGGACATGCGGCTCGCGAGCACGCACCCGATGCTGAACGCGATCCACGGCAAGCTGTTGAGCACGCCAACGGCGAGATTTCCAGCACCCGACACCTGACGAATCATGAGTGGCATCCAGATCGTCATGACGTTCACCGCGAGCACCATCGTCAGGAGCACGAGCCCGAGTGCCCAGACAATAGGATTCGCGAGCACCTGAAGGACGTTCGCGCCGAGGCTAGCGTGAGTTTCGCGGCTTTCCACGGCTCCCAACTCCTGCTCGAGCCAGGAGCGCTCCGCCGATGACAGGAAGCGCATATCACGCACCGTATCCGGCACGAACTTCCAACACGCGAGGCCGAGCAGAATCGATGGCACGCCTTCGATGATGAACAGCGACTGCCATCCCGCGAACGTGCCCCATTCGAGATCGAGCAGTACGCCTGATAGCGGTGAGGCCACGATCATCGAGAACGGGACAGCGACGAAACTGATGCCGACAGCGAACCCGCGAATGCGTTGCGGAAAGATCGTGCTGATGTAGTAGATGATGAATGCGTGGAAGCCCGCTTCGGTGACACCAAGCGCGAAGCGATTCACGAGAAACCAGGTTTGATCGGGAACGAACGCGGTGGACGTGGATACGAGACCCCACCCGCACGCGACGAGCGCGAATCCACGCCGCGGACCGAGTCGGCGCAGCATCTCGGCATTCGGCGCTTGGAACAGCAGATAGGCGAGCGTGAACAGCGCCGAGCCAAACCCGAACACCTCGGCGGTGAGCCCCAAGGCCGCATTCATCTGCAGCGCGGCGAAACCGACGTTGCCGCGATCGATCGCGAACGAGAAGTACAGTAAGAAGACCAGGCTCGCGATGCGCAGCAGGAGCTTGCGCTCGACGCCCTTCGCGACATCCGCCGCTTCGAGCGGCGCGCTCATGCGTCGCCCGCCTCGAGGCGCAGCTCATCGCCGTCGACGCGATAGCGCGCGTTGAGGCCTTGGCTTCCGGTGTAGCGCTCTAGGTAAACGCGTACTTCCTCGAATCGAGGATCGCTTGCACGCAGCACCTCAGGCTGCGACATCGGTCCGATGTGCACCGGCAGTAAGCTGATGCGCGCGGGCTCGCCGGGCCGCAACACACACTTCACGATCACGCTGTGCCGCGAGTCGGGCGGGAAGTTGTAGGTAATGTCGAAGTTCGGCTCCCACTCCGGATGCAGCTTCTGGATCTCGCGGAAGCCTTTGCTCTTCGCGTGCTTCTCGTCCATGTGCAGGTCCATCGCGAAGTTGCACATGCTGTAAATGATCGGCTTGCCGCGATAGACATCCACGCCTTTGAGGATGTGTGCGTGATGCCCGAAGATGACGTCCGCGCCTGCATCGATCGCGGCGCGGCCCACCTCTCGCTGATAGTCTGCGATGACACCGGGAATGAAGTGGATGCCCCAGTGCAGCGACACCGCAACGAAGTCCACCTGCTCGCGCACTTTGCGAATGTCGGCGGTGAGCGCTTCCAAGTCGTCTCGATTCGCGAACGTGTGCACGCGACATGGCGTGCCGGGCTGATCGTGCTCGACTTGCTCGTACAGCGTCCACGCGCGCATCGGCGCGCAGCCAGGACGATTCTCGTCGGCCCAGAAATTGAACGGCAGGATCGAGCTGTAAGCGAGAAAAGCGATCCGTTGGCCTTTAACGGAGACGATTGCGGGCTCGCGTGCTTGCGCGATGTTCGCACCGACGCCCACGACCGCAAGCTCCTCCTCGCGGAGCGCGTTGATCGTGTCGAACAACGCATCCGCGCCCCAATCCATGCAGTGATTGCTCGCGAACGAGACGACCTTGAACCCGGCACGGCGAAACGCCGCGGCGGATGCACGCGACGTGCGATCCGTATGTCGCACCTGAGGCAAGCGTGCACCACGCTCGGAGATCGGCAGCTCGAGCTGCATGAATGCGACATCGGCCGCACTCAATGTCGGACGTACGAGATCGAACAGCGTATCCGGATCCGGGCGGCTGGGGCCGATATCCCCGACCGCGTACATCAGCACTTCTTCGCTCATGGATTCACACACTCGAAGTTCTCGGCGCGATCGATATCGCCCTTCCCTTTGTATCGCGCGCGCTGTGGATGGGGACACAATGGCCGAGTGCGTTCGACACGCCCGTCGCTCACGCGGCTCGCAATGATCTTGTCCGGTGCGACGCCCTGCTCGACCCATCGCTCCAAGGCCATGAGCACGTCGTGCTCGGCGTCGAGCACGGGCGGATCTCCCCAGTTGCCGAAGCTGTTCGGTCCAGGTCCACCCGCGCAGTGGTACATGCCCGGGACCATGAACAAGCGCATGAAGGCATCGGTCTCGCGTGCGCCCACGGTTTCGCGTACGCGCCCGTAATAGTCGATCGTGTTGTAGGGCGAGGGACCGGAGTCATCCCATCCGTGATACACGATCATGCGTCCGCCACGCTTCGCGAACGGCGACAGATCCGCGTTATCGGAGATGAGCACGCTCAATCGCTCGCGAGCGATCGGTAGATCGC
>JBIQKP010000188.1:0-2383 GCA_044506405.1 Lysobacterales bacterium
ACCGACAGCTCGAGCACATCCTGTCCTTCTTCCTTGCCGAGATTGACCTGGATGGCGTCGGGGTCCACGTTCACGTACTTCTTGATCACTTCGAAGAGCTCGCGTCGCAGGAGCGGCAAGTAGTCTGGGCCGCTACGATTCGAGCGCTCTTGAGCGACGATGATGCGCAAGCGCTCCTTCGCGAGGTTCGCGGTGGGAGGCGTGCGTCGGAAGAATGCGAGTAGATCCATGGGTTAGCCTCCGAACATGCGAGCCAAGAGGCCGCGTTTCGGTTCTTGCAAGAACCGCAGGGGCAAGTCTTCGCCAAGCAACCGCTGCACGGCGTCTTCGTACGCGTCCGCGACATCGCTTTCAGCGTTCAGGATGACGGGCGTGCCTGCGTTCGAGGCCGACAGCACATCGGGCGATTCGGGAATGACGCCGATCACATCGATGCCGAGGATTTCTTTGACGTCATCGACGCTCATCATTTCGCCGGTGCCGACGCGTCGCGGGCTGTAGCGTGTGAGGAGCAGATGCTCTTTCACTTTCGACTCGCCCTTCTCGGCGAGATGCGTCTTGCTCGAGAGCAGACCCAAGATGCGGTCCGAATCGCGCACCGAGGAGACCTCGGGGTTCACGACGACGATCGCGCGATCCGCGTAATACATCGCGAGATGCGCGCCCTTCTCGATGCCGGCTGGCGAATCGCACAGGATGTAGTCGAACCCATCGGCGATGAGATCGTCGAACACGCGGCGGACACCTTCGATATTGAGTGCATCTTTGTCGCGCGTCTGCGACGCGGCGAGGATGTAGAGGGTGTCGATTCGCTTGTCCTTGATGAGCGCCTGCTTGAGTGTGCAATCGCCCTGAATGACGTTCACGAAGTCGTACACGACGCGGCGCTCGCATCCCATGATGAGGTCGAGGTTGCGAAGGCCAATATCGAAGTCGATCACGGCAACTTTCTTGCCGCGTCGAGCCAACCCGCAGGCAAGGCTTGCCGACGTGGTCGTCTTACCCACGCCTCCCTTGCCCGAGGTCACGACGATGATCTCGGTCAACTTTGAAGCTCCCGTACGTAAAGGGGTTGGATCCGCGGCCGGCGCGGGCGCCGGTCGCACTGCATTCTCTTCGTCCGCCGATTGCGGCTGAACCGTCGACTCAGTTTCTAAAGTCATGCTCCGATCCTCGCGAAACGTAAATCGTCCCCGTCCAACCAGGCTTGCACGGGCTTGCCCGCGAGCTCGGTTGGGATCGTTTCAAACACGCGAAACACGCCGGCGATCGACACCAGCTCGGCCTGGAACTCTTGGCAGAAGACGCGCGCCGTCATTTCGCCGCGCGCACCCGCGACAGCCTTGCCGCGCAGTGCTCCATATATATGTACGCACCCGTCCGCGATGACCTCCGCCCCGGCGCCGACGACCGAGGTCACGACGAGATCGCGATGACGCGCGTAGAGGCGCTGACCCGAGCGCACCGGATGGTGGTGCATCAAGGTCGGCGCACTGAACACTTCGGCTTCGGGCTGCGATGCCGCCGGCGCTGGCGCGGCGGCCGGCTTCGGCGCCTCCTTCGGCGGTGACGCGAGATGTCCGAGCTTCGCCTGCACACGGAACTGCGTCAGCACCGGCAAATCGAGCGTTCGAGCGATCGCTTCGACGGTAGCCGTGCCGTGCGCCAGACCGACCGGACACATTCCGGCACGGCGAATAGCGTCGATCAGCGAGCGGACTTGCGCGGCTTCGGGCTCTTTTTCGAGCGCACCGAGATCGAGAGAGACGGCCGTTCGGTCGAAAAGTTGGGGTGCAGCGGCAAGACGCGCGGCGAGCTGTTCTTGGAGTGCCTTTGCGTCTGTCGAGAGGACACGAACCTGTGCCAGACCCACCTGACCGAAACGAATCTCGAACGCGGACTCGCGCGTGGTCTCGGCTGTGTTCATCGATTCGATCTGACCTCTCGGAACGATCTCGCAACGAGCACCGCTGTGCGCCCGCGCGATTGCGCGAAGTGTAGCGGGAGTGCGCGCGACTTGCAGTGTGTTCGCACGATTATTTTTTGCTCCAACGCTTCATGAAGCGACGTGCCCACACGAGTCGTTCCTCGCGCGGAAGTTTCTTGAGCGCCGCTTCCGCTTTCAGCGCCTCCGACTTCGTCGCGAACGACTGCACGCCGAGCACTTCGACCGGCGGATTCGAGCGAGTGAAGCGTGCACCCTTGCCGGAAAGATGAAGCTGGAAGCGCGCTTCGACGTCGAGCGCGATACCGGCGTAGGTCCGACCGTCCTTGCACACGAGAAGATAGAGCCACCACAACCGCGGATCATGTCCGCGCTCTGTCTCCGAGGTGACTGTCGTGCGTTTGGCCGCCATGAGCGCGGGGAGAGTGGCGCGGGCGG
>JBIQKP010000189.1:0-2358 GCA_044506405.1 Lysobacterales bacterium
GTCCGCATCGACACCCTCGACCTTCGTCTCGCCGAAGTTCAAGTTCACCTGATTGATGTCGACGATGCGACCGGGCAAGCCCGGTGTACCCGGCTCCGGCGCTCCGCGCGTGACGAAGTTTCCGAACTGAGCCGTGTCCGCGAGGATCGCCGTCGGACTCACGCCGAAGATGATCGTGTCCTCGAGATTGACTCGAAACGCATCGAAGCCTAGCGAGAAGTTCGGCGAAGGCTCGATCACGACACCGAGCGTATAGTTCTCGGACTCCTCGGGCTTCAGATCTGCATTGCCGCCGAGCGTGATCGGGAACTGAGTCGCGCAGTCTCGAGAATCCTGATTGATGACGCCGTTCGCATCTGCAACGCCGCATCGCTCAGGGTCATTGAGTCCTGCCGCGGTGACGCCGGTCACCTGCGGCTGCCACAACTCGGTCAAGCTCGGCGCTCGGAAGCCTTTGCCGGCCGACCCACGCACGAGCAATATCTCATTCGGCCGCCACCTGGCACTCACCTTCGGAACGGTCTTGTTACCCGTTCCCTGATAGTCGTCGAAGCGTACGGCAGCATTGAGCTCGAGGGATTGCAGCACGGGAATATTGAGCTCCGCGTACGCCGACGTCACATCGCGATCACGGTCGATCGGAAAGAAGTTGCCGCCGTATGAAGAGATATCGCCCGATTGAATCGCGGCACTCGGGTTCGTCTCGAACTTCTCTTGACGGAGCTCCGCACCGAAGGCGAGCGCGAGGGGTCCGGCGGCCAGATCCACGAGGTTACGCGTCGCGCTCGCGGCGATGCTGTTGATGCTCGTCTTCGTCGAGTAGGCCTCACCGCGAAACTGCGTGGCATCGACCAGATCGAGCACGTCTTGAGTGTTCGGTCCGAAGAAGTTCACTTGCCCGCTGTTCAACAACGGCAAGATGAGCGAGTACGCCGGCGCGCCGTTGCGGAAGTCCTCAGTGAGCTCGGTCTGCGAATGCATGAGCGCGACATCGAAGTTCCACTCTCCGATATCGCCTTCCAAGCCGAGCGTCACGCGTGGCTGTTCGATCGTATCCGTCCATTCACGATTGCCCGTGACGACGGAGCGATAGCGCACGAGCAGATCGGGCGTTGCGCCGCCGGTTTGACCGACGACGAAGTCCGTGGGGTAGAAAGGACTCGTCGGCTGCAGCAACACCGTCGCGAATCCGTTGTAGGGAGCTTGGTTGAACAGCGGGTGATTGTCGGGTAGCGCGAACTGATCCGACAGCGGCACCGGCTGAATCACGAAATCCATCTCATTGCGGCTGTACGAGGCTTCTACGAATGCCGTCAGGTTGTCGGTGAGTGCATAGCGGAATGCGCCATAGACACTCGCGCGCTCCGAGTCAGGTAACAAACCTACGAACGGTGCCGGGTCATACCGACACACGTTCGGACCGAAGAACGGGTCCGTGACGGAGGGTGCGCAGTTACCCGCCAACGGATTACCCGCGACAGTGCCGTCGACCGCGGCGACGTTCGCAGGGAATGAGTTGCCTGAAGTCCCGTCGTTCTCGGCCGCCTCGTTGATGCTCGAGTCGGCAAAGTTGCGATCCCGTCCGAACAGCGCATCCTCCTTTTGCCAGCTCGCGACGAACATCGCGTTGTAGCGGTCGTCCTCGAGATTACCGAAACCGACGACGCCGTTGATCTTCGCGATCCCTGCTCCGCCGCTCGCTTCGCCGTAGTTCGCCGTGACCTCCGCGCCTTCGTAGTCCTTGCGCAGAATGAAGTTGATCACGCCCGCGATCGCGTCCGAGCCATACACGGCCGACGCCCCTTCCTTGAGCACTTCGACGCGCTCAACCGCCGCGAGCGGAATACTGTTGACGTCGACCGACGTGCTATCCGTGATCGTGCCGCCGCCCGATAGTCGGCGACCGTTGACGAGCACGAGCGTTCGCTGCGAACCCAGTCCTCGCAAGGATGCGCTCGAGACGCCGCCCGATGCCACGCCAGCACCAGAGGCGGACACCGTGTTCGTATTTCCTTGCACGGCGACCGCGAGCGTCTGCAGAAACTGATCTGGGCTCGTCACGCCGGTGCGTTGAATATCCTCTTGCGTAATCGTTTGTACCGGCAGCGCGCCTTCGTCAGTACGTCGAATGCGCGATCCCGTCACGACGATCTCTTCGGGTGCGGCACCCGTCTCCTGTGCAACAGCTTGCTCGTTCGGCAACCCGATGACTGCTACCGCAGCGAGCGCGCCAGCACCTTGCAGGACGCCGCGGACCGCACGTTTCGTTCGCATCGCAATTCGCATCTCAACCATGGCCAGCACCCCCATGCAGTTGCAGCCGAGCTCGATTGGCGCGGAAGCAACGGTTTGTTCCAT
>JBIQKP010000012.1:0-13337 GCA_044506405.1 Lysobacterales bacterium
AGCTCCTCGCCACGTTCGCGGCTGCGCTATTTGCTGCGGCTGCCGCTGGCGGCGGCGTGTACTGGTTCACAGCGAAGTCCAATGCCAATGTTGCCGCGGAAGAGGACGGCAAGGCGAAGACGAAGAGCGCAAAGCCAAAAGGCCCGGCTATCTACGTCGAGTTCGACCCTCCGTTCGTCGTGAACTTCGAAGCGCGAGGTATGACGCGCTTTCTCCAAGTCACCTTGCAAGTGATGACGCGCGATCCGATCACCGCCGAGCTCATCAAGCAGCACGACCCGGTCATTCGCAACGATCTGCTGCTGCTGCTCAGCAGCCAAACCTACGACACGATCAGCACGCGCGAAGGCAAAGACGCGCTGCGCACCCAAGCCTTGGAAGTCGTCTCGGGTGCGATCGAGGCGGAAGGCGGCAACGGAGCAAACGTCGAGCAGCTGTATTTCACCTCCTTCGTCATGCAATGACGAAGGCATTCACTCACACCATCTCAAGCCACCGGCAATGTCTCCGAACGACGTATTAAGCCAAGACGAAATCGATGCCCTTCTACATGGCGTCGATAGCGGTGCGGTCAACACCGAACCTGAGACGGCGGAGCCGGGCGAAGCACGCCCGTACGATTTCGCGAACCAGGTTCGCATCGTGCGTGGCCGTATGCCCACGCTCGAGATGATCAACGAGCGGTTCGCGCGTCTGTTTCGCACGAGCTTGTTCAATATGCTGCGCCGAGGACCCGAAGTCGCGGTCGCGCCGATCAAGATGCTCAAGTTCAGCGAGTACGTGCATGGGTTGCACGTGCCGACGAGCCTCAACTTGGTGCGCATCCTGCCGCTCAGAGGCACTGCGCTCGTCGTGCTCGATCCGAAGCTCGTCTTTGCCGTGGTCGATAACTTCTTCGGCGGCAACGGCCGCTTCGCGAAGATCGAAGGACGCGAGTTCACGGCGACCGAGACGCGAGTGATTCACTTGCTCCTCAAACACATCTTCGCGGACGCGAAGGAAGCGTGGTCGACGGTTGCCAGGCTCGACATCGAGTACGTCAATTCCGAGATCAATCCGCACTTCGCCAACATCGTGAGCCCGACCGAGATCGTGGTCGTCACGAGCTTCCACATCGAGCTCGACGGCGGTGGGGGAGATCTTCACATCACGATGCCTTACGCAATGATCGAGCCGCTGCGCGAATTGTTGGACGCGGGCGTCGCAAGCGATCGCGTCGAGCATGACGAGCGCTGGATGCAGGCCCTCAAAGAAGAAATCGAGGACGCCGAGGTCGAGATCTCGACGGTGCTCGGGCGCGGGCGCGTCACGATGCAGCAGCTCATCGATCTCAAAGCCGGAGACATCCTTCCGATCGACTTCAATGGTCGCGCGACGGTGTTAGCCGAAGACGTGCCGATCTTTCGCGGCACGTTCGGCGTTTCTCACGGCCAGCAGGCCGTGCAGATCGAAGAGCGCGTCTCGCGCAACAAACCGAAGCTCCTCGACAAGCTACTGGCCAGCAAGGCCTGATTCTTTGACGTACTCACACTATCGAGATTCACAATGAACGCGAAAACGAACGAAAGCGCCGCACGGGCCGCAGAGTTCTCCGACCTCCAGGACCAGGGGTCCTCAGACACTATGCGAGATGTGAACCTCGAGGTCATTCTCGATGTGCCCGTCACGCTGTCGATGGAAGTCGGCCGGACGCGCATTCCCATTCGCAACCTGCTGCAGCTCAACCAAGGCTCCGTCGTCGAGCTCGACCGTGCTGCCGGCGAGCCGCTGGACGTGTTCGTGAACGGCACGCTCGTTGCGCACGGCGAAGTGGTCGTCGTGAACGATAAGTTCGGCATCCGATTGACGGACGTCATCAGTCCGGCAGAGCGCATCAAGAAGTTGAAGTGATACACGCGATGAAAGTGATGAAGGTGATGCAGGCCAGATCGGCAGCGAACGTGCGCCGCACAGGTGCTCATATCGCGAAGCGATCTCTTGCCTATATCGCTCGTATCACTTCGATCACGTTCGCTACGACCTCTCTGGCGCTCGGCGCCGAGCCCTTCGCCGCGCCGCGTGCCGCGGAACCAGTGGCAACCTCGCCAGCCGCAGGGCTCGTGCAGGTGACCCTGTCGCTGCTACTCGTGTTGGCTGCAGTGTTCGCGGCGGCGTGGGCGGTGAGACGGCTCAAAGGCTTCGGGCGCGTGGCGCCCGGTGCGATCGACGTGATTGCGGATGTCGCATTGGGCCCGAAAGAGCGGGCGGTGCTTCTGCAAGTTGGCAAACAACAACTCCTGATTGGGGTTGCATCCGGAAGCGTGAATACGTTGCATGTGCTCGCCGAGCCGATCGCAACGGCATCGCGTACGCCTGCGCTGAGTCAGGAAGGCGCTCAGCAAGCGAGCGGCGCGCCACAGGTTCCACCGCACCTTCAGTTCAAGACGATTCTCAAGCGGAGCCTGGGGCTATGAGCCGCGGTAGCGAATTGACGATGGACAGTGGACATGTGATGACCCGCGGCTTCGGTCGGACGGACGATGTCGATGCGCGCACGCCCGTTCGTCGGCGATGGCATTGTTTCTTCATCGCGCTCGCGTTGGTCTTGCTGCTGCCGTCGTTGGCGGCCGCTCAAGGCATTCCGGCCGTCACGGTGACGACCGATCCGAGCGGTGGCCAACAATACTCCCTGACGCTGCAGATCCTCATCCTGATGACGGCAGTCACGTTGCTGCCGGGCATCGTGCTGATGATGACGTCCTTCACACGCATCGTGATCGTGCTTGCCATTCTGCGCCAAGCGCTCGGCGCGGGGCAGGCGCCGCCGAATCAGGTCCTGATCGGGCTGTCGCTGTTCTTGACCTTGTTCGTGATGGGTCCGGTCGTCGACACGATCAACGCCGAGGCGGTGCAGCCTTATATGGCGGGAACGATCGATGCGACGACGGCGCTCACGAACGGTGCCGAACCGCTGAAGCGCTTCATGCTCGATCAAACGCGCGAAAGCGACATCGCCACGTTCGTGCGCATCTCAGGCGGAGAAGGTTTCGAGAAGCCGGAGGACGTGCCGCTGCGAATCCTCGTGCCCGCATTTGCGACGAGCGAGCTGAAGTCCGCGTTCCAGATCGGCTTTCTGATCTTCATTCCGTTCGTGATCATCGACCTCGTCGTTGCGAGCGTACTGATGTCGATGGGCATGATGATGCTTTCCCCCGTGCTCATCTCCTTGCCGTTCAAGCTCATGCTGTTCGTTCTCGTCGACGGTTGGGGACTCATCATGGGCACGCTCGCCGCCAGCTTCTACACGTAGAGAATCATGACGCCCGACATCATCATGACCATCGGTCAGCGCGCGCTCGAGACCACGATCATGCTCGCGGCGCCTTTGCTGCTCGCGGCGCTGCTCGTCGGTCTTCTAGTCGGCGTGTTCCAAGCGGCGACACAGATCAACGAAATGACGTTGTCCTTCATCCCGAAGCTCGTCGGGATGGCTGTGACGATCGTCGTTGCCGGTCCCTGGATGCTGAAAGTGATCGTGAGCTACACACGAGAACTGTTCGAGAGCATCCCCGGCTTGATTGGGTGATCCATCCCCGTCGGCGCGATCGCGATGATCACCCTCACCACCGGTCAACTCGAGTCCTGGCTCGCCCAGTACATCTGGCCGTTCGTTCGCATCGGCGCCTGCTTCATGGTTGCGCCGCTTTTCGGTGCGCAGTTCGTACCGGCGCGGGTGCGGTTGTTGCTTGCCGCGGCTGTCACGATCATCGTCGCGCCGCTCCTCACGCCGCCCGAGGTGCCGACGTTCTCCGCCGCGGGGCTCGTCGTGACGTTTCATCAGGTCATCATCGGCGTGGCCACCGGCTTCGCACTGCAGATCATCTTCGATTCGCTCGCGATGGGTGGGCAGCTCTTATCGAACACGATGGGCTTGGGGTTTGCGTTCAACGTCGATCCATTGCGCGGCGCCAGTACACCGGTGTTGGGTCAGCTCTACATGCTGCTCGTGACGCTGACATTTCTCGCGCTCAACGGTCACCTCGCGCTCATCGAAGCACTCGTGCAGGGACTCTTCTCGCTGCCCGTCGGGACGACGGGGCTCGGCTCGAATGCAATCTGGTCGCTGGTCGCGTGGGGTAGCCAGTTGTTCGCAGGTGCCGTCGCCGTCGCGCTGCCCGGAATGGCAGCGCTCCTCGTCGTGAATCTCGGCTTCGGCGTCATGAGTCGCGCGGCACCGACCTTGAATCTCTTCGCGGTCGGCTTCCCGATCTCGTTGATCTTCGGATTGGTCATCGTCTGGGCGGGCCTCCCGTCCGTGCAAGCCACGTTCGTCGAATCGTTGGAGGCTGCCTTCGGGGTGCTGCGTAGTCTTACGCTCCCGTAGCCGCTCACCATGGCCGATAACGATCAAGCGCAAGAGCGCACAGAACAACCGACTCCTAAGCGCCTCGAAGAAGCGAGGCGCAAAGGCCAGATTCCTCGCTCGCGCGATCTCACGGCGGCGGCCGTTCTGCTCACGGGCGGCGGCTCTCTCTACATGCTCGGCGGCTACGTCGCAGGACACATGCATGGAATGATGCGGCGTGGTCTCACGCTCAGTCGCGAAGAAGCGCTCGACTCGATGTATCTCATGCCGGCGTTTGCAAGCGCCGCGGCGGAAGGACTCCGAGCGTGCATGCCGGTGCTGATGCTCATCATGCTCGCTGCGATCATGGCGCCGCTCATGCTCGGCGGCTGGAGCTTCAGCACCGAAGCGCTCGCGCCCAAGTTCGATCGCTTGAATCCGCTCTCGGGGATCAAGCGCATGTTCTCGCTTCGCAGTCTCATCGAGCTCAGCAAAGCGCTCGCGAAGTTCGGTGCGGTGGCCGTCATTGCGGTGCTGGTGCTGTGGAACGACGCGCCCGCACTGCTCGCGCTCGGCCGCGAGCCGCTTCCACTCGCGATCGGACACGCCATCAAACTGAGCGGGCAGGGGCTGCTCGCGATCTCCGCCGGCATGTTGCTCATTGCGGGCATCGACGTTCCGTACCAGCTTTGGCAGTACGCGAAGCAGATGAAGATGAGCCGCGAGGAGATTCGCCAGGAGATGAAGGAGAGCGAAGGCTCCCCCGAAGTCAAAGGCCGAATCCGACAGATCCAACAAGAAATGGCGCGCCAACGCATGATGCAGGACGTGCCGAAGGCGGACGTGATCGTCACGAACCCGACGCACTTCGCCGTCGCGCTACGCTACGACGAGAACCGCATGCGCGCACCGATCGTCGTCGCAAAGGGCGTCGATCTCGTGGCGGCGCGCATTCGCGAAGTCGCGACCGAGCACAACGTCGCGATCTTCGAAGCGCCGCCGCTCGCGCGCGTCTTGTACCGCAATGTGGATATCGGCGGCGAGATTCCGGCGAGCCTGTACGTCTCGGTCGCGCAGGTCCTGAGCTACGTCTTCCAACTCCGCGTCGCGAAGCGATCGGGCCTGCAGCCGCCGGAACGCCCGGTTGTGGACGTGGCGGAGTGACGTTAGACGTCTCGGAGTGAAAAGTACCTCGCGGAGACGCCGAGACGCGGAGACGCAGAGATCCGAGGGGAATAGATAGATCTTCGTTTCTTCTGCTTCTTACCTCCGCGTCTCTGCGCCTCTGCAAGAGTATTTCTTGTCTACGCCACGTCGTGGCCGCTAAGCCCATCCCCGCGGGCACGTCGTGTTCTGTGACGCCGTACTCGGCACGAAGTTGCCTTCCGATGCGTTCGCTTCGACAGCTTCGCCGACTCATCCTTCCCCCTAACGCCTCCTTTCCAAACTGTGAAGAAGTCCCGCAGCGCCGGGACGTCCGTGGCTCGGGAGTTGCACCTATTAGGGCCAAGCAACTCGCGACGGATAACTGACGCGACTCAGCGGGATGGAAATGATGAACGAGACAGAAGTGACACAGGTGAGACATGACGGTGCGGCACTCGCAGTGCGGGCTCGTCGTCTTGCCGAGTGCGAGGGCTCGAGCCTCGAGCCTCTTCTGCCTACTGCCTACTGCCTACAGCCTACTGCCTAACAAGAATGGCCGCTGCTTCTACAACCTTCGACTTCCGCACGCTCCTGCGATCGGGCCTCGGTGTGCCCGTGGGTGTGCTGGCGGTGCTCGCGATGGTCATCGTGCCATTGCCACCGATCGCACTCGATGTGCTATTCACGTTCAACATCGCGCTGTCGCTCATCGTCGTGATGGCGGTCTTCTATGTCTTGCGTCCGCTCGACTTCGGCATCTTCCCGACCGTGCTCCTCCTCGCGACGTTGTTGCGCCTTGCGTTGAACGTCGCCTCCACACGAGTCGTGCTGTTGCACGGCCACACGGGCTCGCACGCGGCCGGCAAAGTCATCGAGTCGTTCGGCGAATTCGTGATCGGCGGCAACTACGCAGTCGGTGTCGTCGTGTTTGCGATTCTGACGATCATCAACTTCATCGTCGTGACGAAGGGTGCCGGGCGCATCTCGGAAGTCACCGCGCGCTTCACCTTGGATGCCATGCCCGGCAAGCAGATGGCGATCGACGCCGATTTGAATGCGGGCCTCATCACGCAGGAAGAGGCGAGGACGCGTCGCGCAGAAGTTCGCGCGGAAGCGGACTTCTACGGGTCGATGGATGGTGCGAGCAAGTTCGTCCGCGGCGATGCGACCGCCGGCATTCTGATTCTCGTCATCAACATGATCGGCGGCATCTGCATCGGCATGATGGCGCACGACATGTCCTTCGGCGATTCCGCAAGGGTGTACACGCTATTGTCGATCGGCGACGGTCTCGTCGCGCAGATTCCCGCGCTCCTCCTGTCGACGGCCGTCGCGATCATCGTCACC
The DNA here is from genome assembly GCA_044506405.1 of Lysobacterales bacterium. Taxonomy (GTDB): domain Bacteria; phylum Pseudomonadota; class Gammaproteobacteria; order Steroidobacterales; family Steroidobacteraceae; genus Steroidobacter. The sequence continues at coordinate 6,818 of JBIQKP010000012.1, forward strand.
CGCATGTCCAAGTCCCAGGACATGGGCGGCGAGCTCGCGAAGCAGTTGTTCGGTCAGCCGCGCGCGCTCGGCATCGCCGCCGCGCTGCTCGGTGTGATCGGCTTGATTCCCGGCATGCCGAACATCGCATTCCTAATGATGGGGGCGCTGTGCGGCGGGGCAGCGTGGATGCTCCACAAGCGTTCGATCGCCGAGCCGGAAATCGTCGAAGCACCGCCGCCGCCTCCGCCGCCCGCTCCGGAAACTCGCGAGCTCACATGGGAGGACGTTCAACCGGTCGACATCATCGGTCTCGAAGTCGGGTATCGGCTCGTGCCGCTCGTCGACAAGGCGCAAGGCGGCGATCTGCTCGCGCGTATTCGCGGCGTACGTCGCAAGCTGACGCAGGATCTCGGTTTCCTCGTTCAGGCTGTCCACATCCGAGACAATCTCGATCTCGCGCCGAACGCCTACCGCATCAATCTGGCGGGTGTGCCGGTCGGGGAGGGCGTGATCTACCCCGAGCGCGAGCTCGCCATCAATCCAGGCAAAGTGTTCGGCAAGCTCGCCGGTATCGAAACGCACGACCCGGCGTTCGGCATGGAAGCGGTATGGATCGAACCGAGCTCGCGCGAGCACGCGCAGACGCTCGGCTACACAGTGGTCGATGCGAGCACGGTCGTTGCGACGCATCTGAGTCACATCATTCAGACGCATGCGCACGAGCTCCTCGGACACGAGGAAGTGCAGCAGCTTCTCAATACGCTCGCGAAGACAGCGCCGAAGCTCGTCGAAGATCTCACGCCGCGACTCCTACCACTCAGCACGGTCGTACGAACGCTCCAAGGCTTGCTCGCGGAACGCGTGCCGATTCGCAACATGCGCACGATCGTCGAGACGCTCGCGGAACATGCGGCGCGAACCCAGGATCCCGTGCAGCTGCAGGCACATGTACGCGTCGCGCTTGGTCGCCAGATCGTGCAAGACATCGCAGGCATGTCGAGCGAGTTGCCGGTCATCACGCTCGAGCCCGATCTCGAACAACTGCTCACGAATTCTCTCGCAGGCACGAACGCCGCGACACCGGGTCTCGAGCCGGGTCTCGCAGAGCGCATGCAGCGGCGCCTTGCGGAGGCAGCACAGCGTCAAGAGCTCACGGGTGAACCGGCGGTCTTGCTCGTGCCGCCGCAGCTTCGCCAGACGCTCGCGCGCTTCATGCGCTCGATCGTGCCGAGCATGCACGTGCTCGCGTGGAATGAGATTCCGGATAACAGAAAGGTCAGGCTTGTGACCGCGGTGGGTAGATAACGATGACGAACAGGAATGAAAAGCCCACGGCGTTGATCCGCGGAGCGATCGTATGAAACTCAAACACTATCGCGCAGCCGACATGCGCCAAGCGCTGCGGCTCGTGCGCGAAGCGCAGGGGCCGGACGCAGTCATCTTGTCGACGCGCCGCGTGAACGGTGGCGTCGAGGTCGTTGCGGCGGTCGACTACGACACCGAGGGCGGTGTCGATACGTATGGCCGCGAGGCTGAAGCATCATCGGTCGGCGCTGAAACGCGTGCCGATGAAGTGCTCGCACGTGCAGCAGGGCAGGCCAAGGGTCGGGAGCGGGGCGCACCGGCGCGCGTACAGCAAGATGCGTCCGATCGCGATCTCGCGTCGTTGGCGCAGCGCTTTGCGAGCGAGCGGTACGAGATGCCGGAGCACAGCTCTGACGTCAACGAGGAGCTGCGCACACTGCGGCGCATGCTCGAGACGCAGCTCGCGACATTGGCCTGGAACGATCTGTCTCGTCGTGCGCCCGTGCAAACCGAGTTGCTGAAGCAGCTCACGGTGCTCGGACTCGCGCAGGATCTCGCGGCGGAGCTCGTCGCACAGCTGCCTGCTCGGCTCGAGCTGGCTGAAGCGCATCGACTCTCGCTTGCGCTGATCGCGCGCCGTATCGAAGTGGCCGACGAGCGCTGGCTCGACGCCGGCGGTGTCGTTGCGATGATCGGCGCGACCGGCGTCGGCAAGACGACCCTGATCGCGAAGCTCGCAGCGCGTTGGTTGCTGCGCCATGGCCCTCGCGACATCGCGCTGATCTCAACGGACTCGATTCGTATCGGCGCGCAGGAACAGATTCACACGCTGGGTCGACTGCTCGGCGTTCCGGCGTACGCGACGGATGGCCCCGCAGAGCTTCCGCAACTGCTCGATCATCTGGACGGAAAGCGCTTCGTCTTGATCGACACAGCCGGCTACAGTCAGCGCGATCCTCGACTCGGGGAGGAGCTCGCGACGCTCGCGTCGGCGAGCAGTCGGTTGGAAACCTCGCTCGTGCTGTCGGCGGCCTCGCAGGCCGGTGCGATCGAAGAAGCCGTCGAGCGCTTCGCACCGGCGCAGCCGGCGACGTGCGTGCTCACGAAGCTCGATGAAGCGACGAGCCTCGGCGGATCGCTGTCGATGCTGATCCGTTCGCGACTCCCGCTTGCTTACGTGAGCGACGGACAGCGTGTTCCGGAAGACTTGAATCCCGCGCGCGCGCATCAGCTCGTCGCGCGTGCCGTCGAGCTCTCGCGCAAAGCGGGAGCGGAAGCGGACGAAGACTTGTTACGCAGACGCTTCGGCGGAGTCGCCCATGCACTCGCGTGACGAAGACTCAAACGCCGAGCGCATCGCGGCGGAAGCGGAGCCCAAGCCCGCCTATCGCGCGCCGCGTATCGACCTCCAATTATTGACGATCGTCGTGCATCCGAGCCCGTACTCGAGGCGCACGCCGCTCGGTCGCAGCCGCAAATCAACTATTCGCAGACGGTGGTTCTCATGATCGAAGCAGTGCAAACATCCGGATTGAAGCGCGCGGCGCAGCCGGGCCCGGTCCAGGTGATTGCGGTCACGGGCGGCAAGGGCGGCGTCGGCAAGACGAGCGTGTCGGTGAATCTAGCGACCGCGCTTGCCTCCGCTGGTCGACGGGTCATGCTGCTCGACGGCGATCTGGGGTTGGCGAACGTCGACGTGTTCCTCGGACTCTCGCCGCGTCACACGATGGCGCATGTGCTCTCCGGCGAGCGAACGCTCGAAGAGATCATCCTCGAGTCGCCTCAAGGATTTCAGGTCGTCCCCGGCGCCTCGGGTGTCGCCGAGCTCGCGAATCTTTCCGCGGCCGGCCACCTCGGCCTCGTGCAGGCGTTCAGCGCGCTCAGCTCGCGGCTCGATACGCTGATCGTCGATACCTCGGCCGGCATCTCGCACAGCGTCATCCAGTTCACGCAGGCCGCACAGCACGTGCTGTTGGTCGTGTGCGATGAACCGGCCTCGATGACCGATGCCTACGCGCTCACGAAGGTGATGAGCCGCAATCACGGCATCACGACGTTCCGAGTGCTCGCGAACATGGTGCGCGCACCGGGCGAGGGCGAAAACCTGTTCCGCAAGCTCGAGCGCGTCACCAGCCGATTCCTGGATGTCACGCTCGATTACATCGGGGAAATCCCCGATGACCCGTATCTCCGCCGCGCAATTCGTGAACAGCGTCCAGTTGTGGCCGCCTTTCCGGCCTCTCCGGCCTCGAGAGCATTCAAGAAATTGGCGCTGAAGGCCGATAAGTGGCCTGTACCGAACTGTCCGCGAGGCAACCTCGAGTTCTTCGTGGAACGGCTCGTGCGCAAACCTCAGGCGCGCCTGGAGGTGGTGCAATGAGCGTAGGCGCTTACAAGGCAGTCTCTGGCGCGGCCAATGGCGATGCGTTGGTGTTGCGTCACGCGGAGCTCGTGAAACGAATTGCTTATCACCTTGCGGGTCGATTGCCCGCATCGGTGGAAGTGGATGACCTGATTCAAGCCGGCATGCTCGGCTTGTTAGAAGCTGCTGCGAACTACACGGCGGATCGCGGCGCGAGTTTCGAGACGTATGCGGGCATCCGTATTCGCGGCGCGATGCTCGATGCGCTTCGGAAATTGGATTGGGCGCCGCGCTCCGTGCACCGCAAGGCGCGCGCTGCGGCGGCGGCGATTCGGGAGATCGAGGCCGAGTTCGGTCGCGAAGCGCGCGATGGCGAAATCGCCGATCGAATGGGCGTCTCGTTGGAGGAGTACCACAAGATCGCGCATGACGCAGCGAGCTGTCGGATCGCGAGCCTCGACGATACGAACGGCGATGACGATTCGCTGCTCGGACGCGTCGAGGACGAACGCGCGGATCCGTTCCTCGATGCGACGGAAGATGGGTTCAGGGCAGCACTCGCGCGGGCGATCCAGGAGCTTCCCGAGCGCGAGCGGCTCGTGATGTCGTTGTACTACGACGATGAGCTGAACCTGAAGGAGATCGGCGCGGTATTGAAAGTCACGGAGTCGCGAGTGTGTCAGTTGCATGGTCAGGCGCTCGTGCGATTGAAGGCGCGCCTCGCCGACTGGCGCGACCGTGAGAAGAGAGCGTGAGCACGCGGCTGGAGGCCGGCGGCTGGAGGCTGGAGCGAGAAGAGGGCGCGTGCCCTCGGGCCCAAGTCCCCAGTCTCCAGCCTCCAGCCGATCTTTGAGGAGATTGAAGTGAGCAAAGATATGAAGTTTCTGGTGGTCGACGATTTCTCGACGATGCGTCGAATCATCAAGAACCTGTTGAACGATCTCGGCTATGCGAACGTGACCGAGGCCGACGACGGTCAGACCGCGCTGCCGCTGCTGCAAGGAGGCGGCTTCGATTTCTTGATCACCGATTGGAACATGCCTGGCATGCCGGGGCTCGATCTGCTCAAGGCCGTGCGCGCCGATCCGAAGCTCGCGAAGATGCCGGTGCTCATGCTCACGGCCGAAGCAAAGCGCGAACAGATCATCGAGGCCGCGCAAGCTGGCGTGAATGGCTACGTGATCAAGCCGTTCACCGCGGTGACGCTCAAGGAGAAGATCGACAAGATTCTGGAGCAGCGAGCGAACGCCGCGTGATCGTGCGAATCCGGGCTGCCGTGTGGATCGGACGCACGCATCTCGCCGCCGAACAGCGAAGCGAAGGACACACATGACGACTTCAATCACCTCCCTGCGCGATGAGTACGGCGCGAGCGTCGCGGCGCTCGCAGGCGCGCTCGCCGCGGGAGACGACGCTCGCTTCTTGGAAGAGCTCGACGGACTCGTGCGCCGTCGCGAGATCGAGCTCTTCGGAGAGTTGCGCAAGTTGACCAGCGACCTGCAATCCGCGCTCGATCGTTTCAAGTTGGATCCGCGGCTGCTCACGCTCGCGGAGAAGGAAGTGCCCGACGCGCGGCATCGGCTCGACCACGTGCTCAAGCTCACCGACGAGGCGGCGCATCGCACGCTCGACCTCGTCGAAGAAGCGGCGCCCATTGCGGAACGCACGGCGCGCGATGCCGCAGACATCGTCGGGCCCTGGCAGCGATTTCGCTCGCGCAGCATTGCCGTCGACGAGTTTCAGCGGATGATCGAGCGCATGGACGCGTTCCTCAGCACGACGTCCGCCGACATGGAGAGAGTTCGCGGCAACCTCAGCGAGGTATTGCTTGCGCAGGGCTTTCAAGATTTGTCGGGACAGATCATTCGAGGCGTGATGAAGCTCGTCAGCGAGCTCGAGCACGCGCTCAGCGACCTAGTCCGTATTTCGCGTGCGGGCTCTCGCGCCGCTGCGTCGTCGACCGAGGAGACGCGTCGCGGCTTCGGCCCTGCGATCCCAGGTGTCAACAACGGTCCCGCCGTCAGCGGTCAGGACGACGTGGATGCTTTGTTGTCAGGGTTGGGGATGTAGGGCACTCACGAAACACTGAACAATGGATATTCTCAGTCTCATCGGTTTAGTGCTCGCTGCGTGCGCGGTGATCGTCGGCTCGATCCTGAAAGGAGCGGGCGTGAAAGCGCTGCTCTCGGCAGCCGCCTTCATGATCGTCATCGTCGGTACGGTTGCCGCGATCTGCGTGCAAACCCCGCTGCCGGTCATGAAGAGGGCGATGCGCATCCTGCCTTGGATCTTCCGGCCGCCCGATGTTCGGCGCGTGGATCTCATCAAGCGCATGGTGGAGTGGAGCAATACCGCGCGTAAGCAAGGCTTGCTCGGTCTCGAAACCGCGATCGAGAAGGAGACCGACGACTTCGTTCGTAAAGGTCTCCAGCTCGTCGTCGACGGCAGCGAGCCCGATGTCATTCGCAATACGCTCGAGGTCGACCTGCACGTGCGCGAACAAGCCGATACTCGCGCTGCGAAAGTCTTCGAAGGTATGGGCGTTTACTCCCCCACGCTCGGCATCATTGGCGCAGTGCTCGGCCTCATGTCCGTCATGCAGAACCTTGCGGATCCGAGCAAGCTTGGCCAAGGCATCGCGGCTGCGTTCGTTGCCACAATCTACGGCATCGGCCTCGCGAACCTGTTCTTCCTTCCCGCCGCGAGCAAGCTGAAGGTTGCGATCCAATCGATGAGCGAAGCACGCGAGATGGTCATCGAAGGCATGATCTCGATCGCGCAAGGCGAGAATCCGCGAAGCATCGAATCGAAGCTACAGGGGTATCTACACTAGAAGCGGTTAGCGTTGGCGGTTAGTTCACCAAGAGCATT
>JBIQKP010000012.1:13437-77843 GCA_044506405.1 Lysobacterales bacterium
GCGTGCCGGCAATCCGCTTCGGCTATCTACCATGTTGCTAACTGCTAACTGCTAAGCGCTAACCGCTTCTCAAAAATGGCCCGCCGCCACCGACACGAAGAACATACGAACCACGAGGCGTGGGCGATTCCCTATGGGGACTTGATCACGCTCTTGCTGGCGTTCTTCGTTGTCATGTATGCGATGTCCTCGGTCAACGAGGGTAAGTATCGCGTGTTGTCGGATTCGCTCGTTGCGGCGTTCCGCGGGGCACCGCGCACGCTCGAACCCATTCAAGTCGGCGAGAAGTCGCAAGGCTCGGGTGCGGATATCCATATGACGATCGTGCAGCAAGCGATGCTCGAGGGGCAGCCGCGCGAGATGCTGGCGCCCATCATCGATTCGCCGATCATCCGAGAGAGCTTCGGTCAGGCGCCCGACTACGCGCGCAACGCTGACGGAACGCCGAGCAGCGACATCGCAGCGCTCGAGAGCGTCGCACAGGAAGTCGAGCGTGCGATGGCGGATCTCATCGAAAAGGATCTCATCATCGTGCGTCGGCATGGGCTGTGGGTGGAAGTCGAAATTCGCACCGACATTCTTTTTCCGAGCGGCATCGCGACGCTCTCTCCGGGCGCGGTCGCGATCCTCGAGCAGCTCGCGGCGACGCTCGCGCCGTTCCCGAATCCGATTCGCGTCGAAGGCCACACCGATAACTTGCCGATCAATACACGCTTGTTCCCATCGAACTGGGAGCTGTCCGCCGCGCGTGCAGCGAGCGTCGTTCATTTGTTCATGAAGGAAGGCCTCGCGCCGCAGCGTCTCGCAGTGATCGGTCTGGGCGAGCACCGCCCGATCCAAGCGAATACCACCGCGGAAGGGCGCAACGCAAACCGACGCGTCGTGCTCGTGATTCTGAGCGGCAACGGTATGCCCGAAGGCGACTACGGCGAGAAGCGGGGTGCTCCCGATGAACCGATCTTGTCGAGCTCCGCAGACGAGCCGTCCTCGATCGAAGTGTCGGAGCCGGTGCTTGAGCTCGCGGGGCCGATCGAACATTGAGAAGGCCGCAGGCTGTAGGCTGTAGGCTGTAGGCCGTAGGTAGAAGCGCGCCGCGCGCGCCAGACCAAGAAGGCGCGTTGCGCGTCTACCTACAGCCTAGAGCCTACAGCCTAAAGTTCTCCGCGCAACCGTGCGCTGCGTCGCACGTCCACCTTCCCGCCTGGCACGCCTCGTGCTTTCTGACTCCTAGGTTCCTCATCTTTGCGCCAGAGAATTGACGGCGCGAGTGTGACGAGGGTCACAGGAGTTTTGTATGTTCGAGATCCTTCCGAGTCCTTCGCTCGAGATCGTGCTGATCGCGGCACGTGGCATGTTGTTGATTGGCGCATTCTGGATCTTTGCGCTTGCATTCATTCGCTGGCGCCGCGCGGACGAACGCAGCACCGAGCGGTTGCACGCGCAGCTCGACCGCGCGTTCGCAGAGGTCCGAAGCCTCCACGAGACCGTGGCCGTGATGAGCGCGCGCATCGAATCGTTGAGTGAGCGGGCAGATGTCGGCGCACGGCTCGCGCCAGCGGGTCCGATCAGTTCGCAGCGCGGCTACGACTTGGCGCAGCGTCTTGCGAAGAACGGCTCGGATATCGACGACTTGATCGAAAGCTGCGGCCTCACGCGCCACGAGGCGGAGCTGCTGACTCGCCTGCACGGCAACAAAGGCCGTGATTCGAGCGCGCAGATGAATTGGAGTGCACGCAGTGCCTCCCCGGCGCCTCAAGCGCCAAGCACGTGGTCGATGCCGAACGCAGCTCAAGCATCGTCGCCGCCGCCTGTGCCGACGGGACGGAAGCGAGGATCTCTGGTTAGCGTTGTGGGATGAAGAAGGCTCAGTGGGTAGAAGGCCTTCGGCAAGCTCGGAGTGCACGTCTAAGCCTGTAGGTCGGAATTCATTCCGACCCGTTCTGACCTTGCCGGTAGGCCTTCGTGCCGGCAACGCGCGGCCTTCTGTCTTCCGCAGTTAAGGCCGCTTTCCCGTCACGGCCCAAGCAAACGCCAACACATGCGCGACCGCGACGTAGAGCTCGCGCGGGATCTCTCGACCGAGATCTAGGCGCGAGAGCGCCGAGGCGAGCGCAGCATCTTCTTGCAGGGGAACATTGTGCTCGCGTGCCGTTTCGATGATGCGCTCGGCGACATCGCCGCCGCCTTTTGCGACGACGCGCGGGGCGCCGCTGCCGCTGTAGTGCAGAGCAACTGCGAGAGGAGGGCGCCGATCGCTCATGCGCGTACGTCCAGCAGACGGGTGGGACGCGCGCCGTTGTCGCCCGCCGGCATGCCATGCAGACACACGACGCGATCGACTTCGAGGCCCGATTCGCGAAGCATCGATTCGAGCTCGCCGGAACGTGTGGACAGCGCTTGGACGACGAAGGGAGAGTCAGCGCGCAGCTGTACGCCAACGCGCTGGCCGCGCAGCGTGACGCGCGCGTGCAGCGATCCGACCGGCCCGAGATCGAGTGCCGCTTCGACGGACCACGCATTGTCACCGTCGCCGTTGCGACGCGCGGCCTCATCCTGTTCGATTCGAAGGCGCAGCATGCTCGCGCGATCGTCATGGCGAATCGGCAGCTCGACCAGCACGGAGTGCATTTGATCAGGCGCCGCGTTCGCGATCTGCACGGTCGTCAACCGCGCGAGTGCGCCGTCGGTCTGGCGCGAGAGCTCGTGAAGCTGTTGATCCGCCGCATCGAGCAACGAGAGTGTCGCGGGTGACGCGTTCAGGGCCGTCAGCGGACCGGCTTGGGTTGGCAATGGAGCATGGCTGCCGATGTCTGATCGTGCGGACGATGCGCGCGCGCCGCTGTCCTGTAATGCACGGCTCAGCGCCAACATGAGCGCCTTCAGATCGGATGCGAGTGACGCACTGCTCGGCGATGACGCGAGCTTTGCTTCGAGGAACGCACCGGAGCGCGCCAACGCCGCTTCGAGCGATTTGGGATCCGTTAGAGCGTCGGCGTCCGGGATCGACTGCCACAATCGCGCGGCTGCTTCGAGCACGCTTCGGGGCAGCGATTGAGTTCCGCCTTTACCTTGAGCGAGCCAAGCGAGATTCGCGAGCATCATCGCAGGGCTCTCTTGCTTCGGCATGAAGCGCCGCAGCGCATCGACCGTCGCTTGAGCATGGTCCTCGGTTCGCTCCGTGCTCGAGAGCGTCTCGAGCGCAAGCACTGGATGCGTCCGCAGCACGCGCACCTGCAGGCGCTCGCCGTGAGCGGGGCCTTGCTGGTCGCCGGACGCAATACGTGTTGGGTGACGCTCTCCGCCGAGCTCGAGCCAGAGCTGGCCCGTCTTCGCGTCGCGCACGGCAACGGCCTGCAGGATGGTGCCGACGCGCCAATCCGCCAACAGGCTCGTGCCCGCTCCGGTCGGAGCGGTTCCGCGAAAGCTCACCACATCGAGGCGCATGAGAAATCGAGCCTATCGGCTCCTTGTGATGTACGTCACTTGACTTTAGCGGCAGGGTACGCCGCCGCTTGAGTGCCAAGTAATGAATCATCACTTTCGGCTACGGGATTCCCGTAGCTCGGCAGGCTCAGAACGCGACACAGCTCTCCTAAAGCGGCTCATCGAAATGCCGATACCGAACCCGAATCTGTGAAATTCGGTCGAGCGCAAGCTCGGCTCCGCTGACGCATGGCCCATGAAGACGACGAAGCGCAAACCAAAAGCCGCCGGGAAGACCCCCACGCCGCCCGTGCAACCGGCAGAGGCGACGCTGCAAGCGACGCCTGAACGCGTGCTCGCGCTCGCGAGCCACTGCACGATCAAGGATGCGGCGGCATTGAAGCGTGACCTGTCCGCGATGGCGAATGGGCCCACCGACGTGACCCTCGATGTCGGCTCGATCGAGCGCATCGATACCGCAACGATGCAGCTTCTCTACGCCTTCGTGCGCGATCGCGCCCAACGCGATCAGAAGGTGCTCTGCAAAGGCGAGTCGCAATCCTGGCGAGACGCCGTCCGTTTGCTCGGCGCAGAGGCGCTGCTCGGCAGTCCGGCCGTCTCGGGGGCGCAGCGATGACACACGTTCTCACAGTGGATGATTCTCCGTCGATGCGAGACATGGTCCGCATCGCGCTGAACGGTGCGGGTTTCGAGGTCACGCAGGCGACCGACGGCGAGGAAGCGCTCGCGCTCGCGCGCTCGCGTTCCTTCGACCTCATTCTGTCCGACGTGAACATGCCGAATATGGACGGCATCGAACTCATTCGCGCGCTGCGCGCCGAAGACGCGTACCGCCATACACCCATTCTCATGCTCACGACCGACGGATCGCCCGAGCGCAAGCGCGCGGGTAAAGAAGCCGGCGCAACCGGCTGGATCGTGAAGCCCTTCGACCCGGCGCAGCTCATCGCGACGATGCTCCGGGTGCTGAGGTAAATCATGGCTCTCGATCTTGCACAGTTTCACGACGCCTTCTTCGACGAGAGCTATGAAGCGCTCGATCAAATGGAGGCTGCGCTGCTCAAGTTGAACGTCGGCGCACCCGAGCCGGAGCTGATCAACACGATCTTCCGCGTCGCGCACTCGATCAAGGGCGGGAGCGCGACGTTCGGCTTCTCCGAAGTCGCGTCGTTCACGCACACGTGCGAAACGCTGCTCGATGAGTTACGCGGCAATCGCATGCAGGTCACGCGACATCTATCGGATCTGTTGCTGAAGTCCGTCGATGTCATTCGCGACATGTTGCGCGGCGTACAGCACAAGGAGCCGATCGATGCGCAGCGCGTCGCCGATCTGCAATTCGATCTCGAGCTCACGATCGCGCAGAAGAATTCGGCGCCCCTCGTTGTTTCGCCCGCACCCGCGCCGGAAGCCCCGCCTGCGGCGCAGGCGCCCGCAGCGAAGCGCGCGGCGCATCGCTGGCGAATTCGCTTTCAGCCGCATCCGCAACTCTTCGTGCACGGCAACGACCCGCTGCGCATGCTCCGTGAGCTTGCGGAACTCGGCGAGTTCGAAGTCAAGCTCGACGACGCGCATCTGCCGGCGCTCGACGCGCTGGATCCTGAGTCGTGCTACTTCGCGTGGGACATTACGGTCGAGACGGACGCGACGCGCGACGTCATCGATCAGGTGTTCGACTGGGCCGAGGGCGACTGCGATCTGAAGATCACTGACGAGATCGCGACGACGCCACCGAAGGCGGCGGCCCCTGCGGCGCCGGCTGCGGAGGCGCGCTCCGACAACGTGGTGAACATTGCACCGAGCGCCGCGGCTAAGGCGCCCGAAGCGCCTAAAGGGGCGCCCGCGCACGAGCACGCCGATGCGCCCAAGCAGGGTTTGGGCGACGGCGCTTCGATTCGCGTGAGCACCGAAAAGATCGATGAGCTCATGAACACGGTCGGCGAGCTCGTGATCACGCAGTCGATGCTGAGTCAGCTCGGCACGAAAGTGTCAGGGCCGGTCGCAGAGCAGCTTCGGTCTGGCCTCGCGCAGCTCGAGCGCAACATGCGCGAGCTGCAAGAAAGCGTCATGCGCGTGCGCATGCTGCCGATCAGCTTTGTGTTCAGCCGCTTTCCGCGCATGGTTCGCGATGTGAGCCAGCGCCTCGGGAAGCAAGTCGACCTGAAAGTGACGGGCGAGCAGACCGAGCTCGACAAGACAGTGCTCGAGAAGATCGGCGATCCGCTCGTTCATCTCGTGCGCAACAGCGTCGACCACGGAATCGAAATGCCCGACGCGCGCGTCGCTGCGGGCAAGTCACCGACCGGAACGGTATCGCTCGAGGCGTACCACAAGGGCGGCAACATCACGATCGAAGTCGGCGACGACGGCGGCGGACTCAACAAGGACCGCATCCTCGAGAAGGCGCGTGCGCGCGGCTTGGTCGGCGCGAACGAAGTGCTCACAGACGATCAGATCTACGAGCTGATCTTCGTCGCGGGCTTCTCGACGGCGGAACAGACCACCGACCTCTCGGGTCGAGGCGTCGGCATGGATGTCGTTCGCCGCAACATCAAAGAACTCGGCGGAACGATCGAAGTGCGCTCGCACGCCGGGAAGGGCTCGCGCTTCATCATCACGTTGCCGCTCACGCTTGCGATCGTGGATGGCCAATCGGTTGCGGTCGGCACGGAAACCTACATCGTTCCGCTGATCACGATCATCGAATCGCTCCAGCTCAAGCCTGGCATGGTCAACCGCATCGCGGGCCAAGGCGAAGTGTTCTGGTTCCGAGAGCAGTACGTGCCGATCGTGCGCTTGCACGAGATCTTTGGGCTGCGCCCTCGTGCGTCGCAGTTGCACGAGGGACTCATCATGGTGGTCGAAGGCGAGGGGAAGCGTGTCGGCCTCTTCGTCGATGATTTGCTCGGGCAACAGCAAGTCGTCATCAAATCGCTCGAGACGAACTTCCGCCGCGTGGATGGCGTATCCGGCGCGACGATTCTCGGCGATGGCGCCGTTGCCCTCATATTGGATGTGCCCGGGCTCATTCGCGTCGCCTCGCAACGCGCTGCGGCCTGAACTAAGAAGAACCGCAAAAGTACACAGACTCGCGTGGGGTAGATATGAAATCACTGAATGTAAGCGTCAAGGCGAAGCTGTTCACGACGTTGGCCGTGAGCAGCATCGTCATGATCATCGTGGGGGTGCTTGGACTTTCGAGCACGAAGTCGAGCAACGGTCATCTCGATGCGATTTTCTCGAATCGCTTCATGCCGACCGGCTGGGTCGGAACGATCGAGTCGCACTCGCGCGAAGTGCTCGAGAAGGCGGAGGACATCGTCATCCGTCAAGACTCGAATGCCGCGAGCGCTGGGCTCGATCTCATGACGAGCCGTGGCGCGGAAGTCAGCGAGCTCGCTGCGAAGCTCCGAGCGACGGACCTCACTGAGAAAGAGCGTGCACTCCTCGATGAGTTCAGCCGGCACCGCGAGACGGTATTCCGCTCGGTGCACGATGCGCTGCTCGCAGCGCAAGCCGGAACGTTCAGCACGGCAGAGACGGCGCTGCTCGAGAAGGCGCGGCCGGCGTACGAGAACATGACGCAGAGCGGCGATGCGCTGCTCGCGATGCAGATCAAAGTGGCGGAAGAGATGCGTACGAGCGCCGAAAGCTCGTTCAAACGCAATAGCGGTTTCATCGTCGCGGCGATCGTCGTCGGCATCGGCCTCGCCGGCCTCATGTCCTTCCTCCTCATTCGCTCGATCTTGAGCGCGCTCAACGCGGCGGTCAGCATCGCCGATCGAATCGCCGGCGGTCAGCTCGGCAACGACGTGCGCGTGGAGACAAACGATGAGCTCGGTCGCTTGCTCGATTCGTTGAAGCGGATGGATTTGAAGCTCGTCGAGATCGTGGGCGGCGTGCGCGGCAGTGCCGATGCGGTCGGCGCCGCGGCGCGCCAACTCTCGCACGGCAACGACGATCTATCGCAGCGTACGCAGGAGCAAGCTGCCGCGCTCGAGGAGACCGCATCGAGCATGGAAGAGATGACAGCCACCGTGAAGCAGAACGCCGACAATGCTCGGCAGGCGAATCAGTTGGCGGTCGGTGCGCGCGAGCAGGCGGAGAAGGGCGGCGCTGTCGTTCATCGTGCGATCGGTGCGATGGGTGAGATCAATGCGTCCAGCCGCAAGATCGCCGACATCATCAGCGTCATCGACGAGATCGCGTTCCAGACGAACCTGCTGGCCTTGAATGCAGCCGTTGAAGCGGCGCGAGCAGGCGAGCAAGGCCGCGGCTTCGCGGTCGTGGCAACCGAAGTGCGCAACCTCGCGCAGCGCAGTGCGAGCGCGGCGAAGGAGATCAAGGATCTAATCAACGATTCCGTGGACAAGGTGAAGGTCGGTTCGGAGCTCGTCGATGAGTCCGGCAAGACCCTTGCGGAGATCATGGAGAGCGTGAAGAAAGTGACGGACATCGTCGCCGAGATCGCCGCTGCAAGCGAAGAGCAATCGGCGGGCATCGAGCAGGTGAACAACGCCGTCGCCCAGATGGACAACGTGACGCAGCAGAACGCGGCGCTCGTCGAAGAAGCCTCTGCTGCGAGCAAGGCGATGGAGCAGCAGTCGGCAACGCTCGTGACGCAGATCGGTTACTTCCGCACGGCGGATGGCCGCGCGATCGTCGGCGACGGCGCAGGTCCGAGCGTAGAGATGCCGCGCGCCACGTTGCGCACGAGCGTGCGCAAGGCCGCGCACGCGGCGCCGGTTCGACCGGCCGCGCAGGCGCCGAAGAGCACGCCCGCGCCACTCGCGCGGGCGAGCGGTGATGACAGTGTCTGGCAGGAATTTTAGCGATCGGCGCCTAGCTGAACTGCGGGCGGCGGCGCCTTCGCGCACGCCGTCTGACGCAATGCCTACAGCTTACAGCCCAGGACTTTACGAATGACTATGCTCAATGCCCAGGATCTGACCACTGCGGGATCGAACCAGATGCTCACCTTTACGCTCGGTGAGGAAACGTATGGGGTCGATATCTTGCGGGTGCAAGAGATTCGCGGCTGGTCGCCGGTGACTCGAATCCCGCAGTCGCCTCCGCACGTGCTCGGAGTCCTGAACTTGCGCGGGTCGATCGTGCCGATCGTGGACCTTCGCATGCGCTTCAGTCTCGAGCGTGCGGAATACACGCCACTCACGGTGATCATCGTGCTGTCCGTCGAATCGGCAATGGGTCGCCGCGATTTCGGGCTCGTCGTCGACGGTGTGTCCGACGTGATCGATGTGCCGAAGTCGGATGTGAAGCCCGCACCGGAGCTGGGCGAACACGTGAGCACCGAGTTCATCGAAGGATTGGCTTCGGTGTCGGGACGAATGGTGATGCTGCTCGACATCGACCAGTTGATCGGCGGGGACGTCGCGGGGGTGGCGCCTCTTCCCGCCGCAGCCAACGCCTAACGCGGAGCGGTTGACGGTTCGTGGTTTGCGGCTGCGAAAAGGAGCAAATGACTCATCCAGCCGGCTAGCCCCCTGACCGTTAACGACTTCAGCTCATCATGCGTGCCGCGTCCAACAGTTCTACTGCGAGTGCCGAAACGGGCTCGTATCCCATCCTAAAGGATGCCGAGTTCGATTTTCTTCGGCACGTCGTCGGCGAGAACGCCGGCATCAAGCTCGGACCGAACAAGCGCCAGCTCGTGCAGGGGCGCATCGCACGCCGCATGCGCGAGCTTGGCCTCAGCTCCTATGAGGCGTACTGCAACTATGTGCGCGAGGCCGGGCCGGAAGAGCTCGTCAGCCTCATCAACGCACTGACGACGAACGTCACGTCGTTCTTCCGCGAGAACCATCACTTCGAGGCGCTCTCGAGCTACATGCTCCCAGAGGCGTTGAAGCGCAACGCGGCTTCGCGACGCCTGCGTGTTTGGTCGGCCGGGTGCTCGACCGGCGAGGAGCCGTACTGCATCGCGATGGTGGCGGCGGAGCAGATGCCGTCAGCGCCGAAGTGGGATCTCAAGATCCTCGCGACAGACATCGACAGCGACGTGATCGCCGAAGCGCAGCGCGGCGTGTACCCGCTCGAGCGTGTGTCGGCGATTCCGGAAGCGCGATTGCGGCGATTCTTCCGTCGCGGTACCGGCACGGAATCGGGCAACGTGCGTGTGAGTTCCGACCTTGCGCGGCTCATTACGTTTCGTCCGTTGAATCTGATGCAGGAGTGGCCGATGCGCGGCCCCTTCGACATCATCTTCTGCCGCAATGTCATGATCTATTTCGATCAGCCGACGCGCGATCGACTCATCGACCGCTTCGCCCAGATCCTCGCGCCCGGCGGCTATTTGTGCATCGGGCATTCGGAGTCGATCCACGGCGCGGTGACACCGTTCAGATCGGTCGGCAAGACGATCTACAAACGACAAGGAGCGTTGCGTGGCAGCTGAGAAGCACGTGGATATTCCGAGAGCGTTGCCCGGATTCGAGAGCGTTCGGCGCTTTCGCGATCAGGGCGGCAATGTCGTCGTCAAGCTGCTTCCGGGCGACTATTACGTGACGAGCCAAGAGGAAGTGCTCGACACGATCCTCGGCTCCTGCGTGTCCGCCTGTATTCGCAATCCCCGTCTACGCATCGGCGGGATGAATCACTTCATGCTGCCGCGTCCGAGCGGTCATGGAACCGACACATGGGAGCACTTGGCCGGACGCGCGACGCGCTACGGAAGCGCATCGATGGAGCAGCTCATCAACCGCATCCTGAGCGCAGGCGGTACTCGCGCCGAGCTCGAGGTGAAAATTTTCGGCGGCGGTCGCGTGCTTTCGAGCTTGTCTGACATCGGCAATCACAACGTGATCTTCGTGCGCGACTATCTCAAACAGGAAGGTCTCAAGGTTGCCTCTGAAGACGTGGGCTCGAACTGCCCGCGACACGTGCAGTATTTCCCAATGACGGGACGCGTGCGAGTACGCCACTTGAGAGCGCGCGCGGACGTCGTATCGCAAGAGCAGAAGTTCTTGAAACACATCGAGAACAAGTCCGTGGCGGGCGAGATCGATCTGTTTTGAGCTGAAGAGTGATGAAGGACCATGTCCATCAAAGTTCTCATCGTCGATGACTCCGCCCTGGTCCGAAAGCTCCTCACCGAGATGCTCGGGCGCGACCGGGACATCGAAGTCGTCGGCACCGCCGCGGATCCCTATGCGGCGCGCGAGCGGATCAAGCAGCTCAATCCCGATGTCATCACGCTCGACGTCGAGATGCCTCGCATGGATGGCCTCACGTTCCTCGAGAACCTCATGCGCTTGCGGCCCATGCCGGTCGTCATGGTGTCATCGCTCACACAGCGCGGGGCGGATGTCACGCTGCGCGCGCTCGAGCTCGGCGCGATCGATTTTGTTTCCAAGCCGAAAGTGGATGTCGCGGGAAGCCTCGTTGATTACGCGGATGAGCTGGTCGCGAAAGTCAAAGTCGCCGCCGGAGCGCGGGTGAGCCCGCGAATTTCGTCGACCCGTACGGCGAATTTGCAGGTGGATCCTCGCCGTACCGCCGATGCGGTGTTGCCGGCGAGCATCGGCCGGCGCGTGTTGCACACGACCGATCGCATCGTCGCGATCGGCGCATCGACCGGCGGAACGGAGGCGATCCGAGAGATCCTGAGCGTGCTGCCGGCCGATGCACCTGCGATCGTGATCTCGCAGCACATCCCCGCGGCGTTCAGCCGTCCGTTCGCGGAACGAATGAATCAGTGCTCCGCGATGTCGGTCTGCGAGGCGCAAGACGGGCAGCACATCCTGCCGGGTCACGTGTACATCGCGCCCGGCGATCGACACTTGCTTGTCGAACGCGACGGTGCCCGCTATCGCTGCCGCTTGAGCGACGGCCCGCAGGTCAACCGTCACAGGCCCAGCGTGGACGTGATGTTCCGTTCGGTCGCACAGAACGTGGGACCGAACGCGACCGGGGTGATCCTCACCGGTATGGGCGATGATGGTGCACGCGGATTGAAGGAGATGATGGAGGCGGGCGCTCACACGATTGCACAGGACGAGGCGAGCAGCGTCGTGTGGGGCATGCCCGGGACGGCGGTGCGCCTCGGTGCCGCCCAGCAGGTGCTGCCGCTCCAGCGGCTCCCGGAGGTCCTGCTCCAGCATGAAGCGGAACGCGCGGCCGGCAAAGCCGTGAACGGGTGAGGGGTTTCACGCAATTCGCAGAAACTGATAACGGCGGCGTATCTCACGGACGGGCCAAGGGAGTAGTTTTCCGCCGTAAACGACTTCAGCCGACGTCCGACTTGCCGATATAGACGCCATGAATCCAGACAATACTGCTCACGAGGTGTCCAACAGCACGACCGTGCCTTCCGCGGCCTCGAGCGCCTTCGCATTCGTTGCCGAGCTTGCGCAAGAAGTCTCGCGCGGGCGCGTGGAGCTGCCGTCCTTTCCGGACGTGGCCGTGCGCATGCGTAAGGTGCTCGCGGATGAGGACGTCTCGAACGAGCAGATCGCGCGCGTCGTGAGCTCCGATGCCGGCCTTGCGGCTCGCGTGTTCGCACTCGCGAACTCCGCTGCGATGAATCGCGGCGGACGCACGATCACCGATCTCAAAACCGCGGTTAACCGTATCGGACACAACAACGTTCGCACGGCCGCGGTGTCGTTCGCGATCTCGCAACTGCGTCGCGCAGCCGAGTTGCGCCACATCGCGAAAGAGCTCGAAACGCTGTGGCAGGAAGCGACGATGGTCGCGGCGCTCGCGTACGCGATCGCATCGCGTGCGCGCGGCATCAACGCGGACGAATCGATGCTGGCCGGTCTCCTGCACAACGTCGGCAAGATCTATATCTTGGCGCGGGCGAATCGGCATACGCCCTTGTTCGAGGACGCAGCGTCGCTGCAACAGATCATGCGCGACTGGCATGCCAACGTCGGTAAAGCGATCATCGATAACTGGGGCTTTCCGGAGCACATTTCCGAGGCGGTCGGCGAGCACGAGAACATCGACCGCCACGCAGGCCATCCGGATGTCACGGACGTTCTGACCGTCGCGGTCATGATGTCGGGCTTCGTCGGTCACGAGACGGATCTCGAGCTCAACATGCAGGGCGTGAAGGCGTTCTGGCGCCTCGAGCTCGACAATCAAAAGTGCGTCCACATCATGCAGGAATGCGCGGAAGAGATCGCCCTGCTGCGTACGGCGCTCGGCGACTGACGGTCACCGCGCTCGCTCGTCCAAGTTCGCTCCATCGCCCTGATCGTTCCCGAGTTCGTTGAGCTCTCACTGGTTGACGGTTGACCGTTGGCAGTTGACGGCCGGAAAAGCCGCTCTTCTGACCGTCAACTGACTCTTAAGGGTTTCCCTCATGCCACGGCGCGCATTTGCATTAGGAACGATCGCTTACCCCGGTACGTACTGATTGCGTACGCGGCCGGCGTTCCCCATCGTGCCGCTTTTCTCAATAGCAGGACGACGTGGAGTGGCATGTCAGGAACGATTCTCGTCGCAGAAGACGATCCCGAAGCGCGTGAATTGCTGATCCTTCTCCTCGGCGCCGGCTATCGCATTTTGGAAGCCGCGGACGGCCTCGAGGCGTTCGACATCCTGAGACGCCAGCCGCCGGATCTCCTGATTACCGACATCGTCATGCCGCGCATGGACGGCTACGAGCTCGTGCGGAAAGTGCGCGAAGACACGCGCACGGCCCATCTCCCGGTGATTTTTTGTTCGGCGTCTTATCACGAGCGCGAGGTCCGCGAGATGGCGCGCTCGCTCGGCGTCGTCAACACGATCGCGAAGCCCTACGACATCGACGTCGTGCGCGACATCGTGCAGGAAGCGCTCGCTTCGCGCAGTTCGGCGCTCCCTGCGGTCTCGCCGAGCGCGCTGTCCGAAGATGCGACGCGGTGCATGCGCGAAGCGCAAGAGCGCTTGAACGCAATGGTTGCTTTCACGCGGCGCTTGTCCGCGGAACGAGACGATCGCGGTATCGCTCGATGCGCGAGCAATGCCGCGCGAGAGATTCTGCTCGCGCAGTGTGCACAGGTCTTCGTCGGGCGCGGTCAGAGCGGGGAGCTTTCCGTCGCGAGTGGCCTTGCCGAAGGCGCCCTCGAACAGTTGCTCGCCTCGCAGATGTATCGGGATTTGCGCGCCGTCGTCGCGGACGAAGGCGGATCCGCGATGTTCCCAATGGCACCTGCGGAAAATCAGATCGAGCCCGAGCATGCGAAGCCCGGCGATTTCGTCTCGATGCTAGGCGTTCCGATCGCCTCCGCGTCGCGCACGTATGGGCATCTGTGTGTGCTCAATCGCATCGGCCTGGGTGCGTTCACCGACGAGGATCTCGGAATCGCGCGAGCGATTGCCGCGCAAGTCGCGGTCGCGTACGAGAACGCGGTGCGGTGTCGCGAGCTCGAATCGGAGATCGCACGGCGCTCCGCGATGGAGGACGAGGTCAGACGGCTCAATCGCGAGCTCGAGAAGCGCGTCGGTGAGCGAACCGCGGAGCTCGAACGCGCCAATCGCGAGCTCGAGACGTTCTCGTACTCCGTCGCTCACGACCTGCGTTCGCCGCTGCGTTCGATCGATGCGCAAGTGCAGATGTTGAGCTCGGGCGGGATGGGAAAGCTGCAGCGGCCCGTGGTCGTGCAGTTGGAGCAAATTCGCCGCGGTGCGCAGCACATGAGCGCGCTCATCGACGGCTTGCTCGCGCTTTCGCGCGTCCGGCACGTGGAAATGCATCGAAAGCCTGTCGCACTCAACGCGCTCGTCACGCGCGCCATCGACATGCTCTCGGTTGAAGCAGGCGAGCGCGCGATCGACTGGCAGGTTCACTCGCTGCCCACGGTCGAATGCGACGAGGATCTGATGCTGCAGGCGATCTTGAATATGCTCGGCAACGCGGTGAAGTACACACGCCCACGATCGCGAGCGGTCATCGAGATTGGCTATGAGCGCGGGGAGAAGCCGAATGTCTATGTTCGCGACAACGGCGTGGGTTTCGATATGCAGTATGCGTCGAAGCTCTTCGGTTTGTTCCAGCGTCTGCATCGACAAGATGAGTTCGAAGGCACCGGGATCGGGCTTGCGACGGTGAGCCGCATCGTCGAGCGTCACGGGGGCCGTGTTTGGGCGGACTCGACGGTTGGTGAAGGCGCGGTGTTTAGGTTTTCGCTGCCGGGAATGTGATCGGCTACGCGGGCCGGGGGCTGGGGGCTGGAGGCTGGGGCCAGTTCAGAAGTAGTGCGGTTGCTTGCTTTGGCTGCTTGCCCGACACCCGCAAACGTCTGGCGCCGCTGACTCGTCATTATTGTGCCGACCACCCTGAAGCAGCGCCTCTTGTCCGGGCCCCAGCCCCCAGCCTCCAGCCTCCAGCCCGCGGAGCCCCCTAGCCGTGGACTCTAAGCGCGAGACTCATTAGTCTCCCGGCCTCCGAACACCCGTAAACCCGCGATTTTCAATGCAAGAACGTTACGACCCGGCGATCGTAGAGGCTCAGGCGCAGGCATTTTGGGACGAGCGCAGGGCGTTTGCCGTCACCGAAGATCCCAACAAGCCGAAGTACTACTGCCTCTCGATGTTTCCCTATCCGAGCGGCCGGCTGCACATGGGTCACGTCCGCAACTACACAATCGGCGATGTGATCACGCGCTTCATGCGCATGCAGGGCTACAACGTCTTGCAACCCATGGGCTGGGATGCGTTCGGTCTGCCCGCCGAGAACGCGGCGATGCAGAACAAGGTGCCGCCGGCGAAATGGACGTACGACAACATCGCGTACATGAAAAGCCAGCTCAAGTCGCTCGGCTTTGCGATCGATTGGGAGCGCGAAGTCGCGACCTGCGATCCGCGCTACTACCGGTGGAATCAATGGCTGTTCCTGCGGATGCTCGAGAAGGGCATCGCCTATAAGAAGACGGGTGTCGTGAATTGGGACCCCATCGATCAAACCGTGCTCGCGAACGAGCAAGTGATCGACGGCAAGGGTTGGCGCACCGGGGCCGTCGTCGAGAAGCGCGAGATCCCGATGTACTACCTGCGCATCACCGACTACGCGCAGGACTTGCTCGATGCGCTCGATGCTCTACCGGGGTGGCCGGAGCGCGTTCGCACGATGCAGGCAAACTGGATCGGGCGCAGCGAAGGCGTGCGCGTGAGCTTCCCGTACGAGCTCGACGGCGAGCGTCACACCTTAAATGTGTTCACGACGCGCGCGGACACGTTGATGGGGGTGACGTTCTGTGCCGTCGCGGCGGAGCATCCGCTTGCCACGTACGCCGCGCGCTCGAATCCGGAGCTCGCTGCATTCATCGAAGAATGCAAGCGTGGCACCGCGATGGAAGCGGAGCTCGCGGTCATGGAGAAGAAGGGCTTGCCGACCGGCTTGTTCGTATCGCATCCGATTACGGGCGCACAGGTTCCGGTGTGGGTCGGCAATTATGTGCTCATGACCTACGGCGAAGGCGCCGTGATGGGCGTGCCGGCGCACGATGAGCGCGATTTCCATTTTGCGAAGAAGTATGGCCTTGCGATCAAGCAAGTCATCCAACCGCACGTGAAGGAAGGCGAGAGCGCGGCAGCGTTCTCGACCGATGAGTGGCGCGCCGAGTACGCCGACTATGGCACTTGTATCAACTCCGGTCAGTACGATGGGCTCAGTTATGAGCAAGCGGTCGATGCGATCGCGGCGGATCTTCACGCGAAGGAACTCGGCGAGAAGCAGGTGCAGTGGCGCCTGCGCGATTGGGGGATCTCGCGTCAGCGCTATTGGGGTTGCCCTATTCCGCTCATCCATTGTCCGAAGTGCGGCGATGTACCGGTGCCGGACAAGGATCTTCCAGTCGTGCTGCCTGAGGGACTCGTGCCGGACGGCAGCGGCAATCCGCTTGGAAAAACGCCGTCGTTCCTCGATTGCGAATGCCCGAAGTGCGGCGCGCCAGCGAAGCGCGAGACCGATACGATGGACACGTTCGTCGATTCGTCGTGGTACTTCATGCGCTTCGCGAGCGCGAACAACGACTCGGCCATGGTGGATGAGCGCGCGAACTACTGGATGGCGGTCGATCAATACATCGGCGGCATCGAGCACGCGATTCTGCATCTTCTCTACTCCCGTTTTTGGACGCGCGTGATGCACGACCTCGGGCTCGTTGCGGTCAAAGAGCCGTTCCAGAATTTGCTGACGCAGGGCATGGTGCTGAACGACATTTATTTGCGCCGCGGCGCGGACGGTCGCATTCAGTACTTCAATCCCGCCGACGTCGAGGTCGAGCTCGATGCGAAGGGCTCGCGTGTCGGCGCTCGCCTCAAGAGCGACGGTCAGGCGGTCGAGTGGGAAGGCATGCGAACGATGTCGAAGTCGAAGAACAACGGCGTCGATCCGCAGCGGCTCGTGAACGAATATGGTGCGGACAGCATTCGGCTCTTCATGATGTTCAAGTCCCCGCCGGAGGACACGCTCGAGTGGTCCGACGATGGCGTCGAAGGTGCCGCGAGATTCATGCGGCGGTTGTGGCGGGCAGTGTTCGAGCACGTGTCGAAAACTGAGTCCACGGGTGCGCAGCAATCGATCCCGAGCACCTTGACGGAGGCGCAGCGGACACTTCGTCGCGCCGCGCATTCGACGCTCGTGAAGGTGACGGACGACCTAGGACGCCGCCGTGTCTTCAACACGGCGATTGCTGCGGTGATGGAGCTCATGAACACGCTCGCCAAGTTCGACGACGACTCGCAAGAAGGCCGTGCGGTCGTACACGAGACGCTCGAGCTCATCGTGCAGATGCTCTCGCCGATCATCCCGCATGCTGCACAAAGTTTGTGGGAGTCCCTAGGGCATGCTGGCGATCCGCTCATCGATCGGAGATGGCCGAAGCCCGATCCCGCAGCGCTCGTGCAGGATACGATCGAGGTCGTCGTGCAGGTGAACGGTAAGCTCCGCGGCCGCGTCAGTGTGCCGGCCGAGGCGGCCGACGACATCGTGCGCGAAGCAGCGCTTCAAGACCCGAACGTGCAGAAATGGACGGAGGGTAAGCCGATTCGCAAGGTCATCGTCGTCAAGGGCAAGCTCGTCAACGTCGTCGTCTAAGGGAGCTTCCTCGAAGACGAGGAATGTCCCCGGCTTAAGGTTTTCCCTCAGTCGCCAGCCCCAGCACCGCTGATACTCGTTTAGTGTGCGCGGATGCACACTCCGCGCGCGCTAACACTGCTGTATAAGGACAGAGCATGGGAGGACCAACGGCGATGAAGGCGGATGCCATGGCGACTCGGATGTCCGTGCTGACGCGTGCTCTGCCGACGCGAATTCTGCTGGTGGACGACGATGAGCTGGAACTCGAGCTCTTGGCGAATCGCCTCGCGGCCGCCGGCTTCGACGTACAGCAGGCGGAGAACGGCGCGGAAGCACTGCGCCTTCTGGAGCAGCGTTGGTATCCGGTGATCATTACCGACTGGCAAATGCCTGTCGTGGACGGCCTTGCACTCTGCGAGATGATCCGCGCGCGCGGCATTGATACCTACATCATCATGCTGACGACGCGCGAGGCGAGCGCGGATTACGAGCGCGGCTATGCGTCCGGTATCGACGACTACCTGACGAAGAAGATCCCGGACGTCGAGCTGTTCGCTCGCATCAATGCGGCCTTCAACACGCTCGCGCTACGACGCTCGCTCAAAGAGGCTCGGGAAGCGCTCGAGCAATCGGCGCCGGTCGATGCCGACTCCGGCGCGTTCACGCCGCGCGAGTCGACCGCGCGCTTGCGCTCCGAGATCGCCCGCGCGGAACGCTACGATCGTCCGCTTTCCGTCATCACCGTTGGCATTCGCGCTGCGGGATCGGATTCGCTCCAGCCTGATTTCTTGCGCGAAACAGCCGCGGCGTTGAACCGGGTCGTCCGCGCGCACGTCGATTGGGTGGGCCGGATGCAATCCGAGTCAGAGGCGACTTTCGCAGTCGTGTTGCCCGAGGCGAGCATCTCGGATGGGCCCGCCATTCAAGAGCGTTTGTCGAACGCGCTGCTCAAGATCATCGAATCCAAGCACGAGATCTCGCTTTCCTTCGGCCTCGCGGCGCTCGAACGCTGCGGCAGCGGAAGTGTCGGTGTCGATCCGGCCGTGATGCTCCAGGTTGCGGAGCAGTGCCGCGCGTGCAATGGGCGTATTGGAGCCGAGCAATTGGAAGCCGTGAAGCAGAGCGTCACCGGACAGGTCGCGATCGCATGCCGTCACGGTTACGCGATTGGGAGCGAATGCCCGTTACGTAGCCGCGAGCGGCGCGCGTAAATACGCCCGGAGCTCTGCTCGCCGGCGGGCATTCGCTGGACCTGGGGTCACACGCTCGCAGTAGAATGCACCCATGCACTCTCCATTGCGCATGCGATTCTCGCTCCTCGTGCTGCTTGCGTCGCTGTGCGGCTGCGGCTGGCACCTGCAGGGCCGTGCCCATCTATCGGAGTCGATGGCCGTCACGTACATCGACACGGAAGATCGTTATACGGATTTCTACCGCGCGCTTCGCGATAGCCTGCGCGTGTCCGGCGCGCAGCTCGCGAACGACAAGAAGGACGCGACCGCCATCGTTCGGATCCGTGACGACCTGAGTGGGCAGCGCGTGCTCGCAGTGTCCGCGCGCAACACGCCGGAGGAGTACCAGGTGTTCTACGTCGTCGAATACTCGGTGTCCAACCAGACGGGCGAGCTGATCGAACCGCAGCGCATCGAGCTGACGCGCGAGTACAGCTACGACGTCACGGCGGTACTCGCTAAACAGAAAGAGCAGGCGGTGCTCCGCGAGGCGCTCGCGCGTGATCTCGCCGGGCTCGTCGTGAGGCGACTGAGCGCTTTGTAGGAGTTCGCGAGGGATGAGCCAAGATGACACGCTCCAGCAGCACATCGCGGATATCGGCAGACGCTATCTAAAGCGCACGCTGGACGAAGTCGAGCAGCTTCGGGCGTTGCTGCAAGCGGTTCAGGGCGGGTCGGGCCCCGCGCTCGCGCAACTCGGACAGATGGCGCACAGGATCCATGGGAGTGGCGCCATGTTCGGATTCGATGGCATCAGCGAACGTGCCTACGAAATCGAGTTGCTCGCACGGGAGAGGGGCGGCGACTCGGTGATCGAACGCATTGAAACCAGTCTTCAAGCGTTGGAAGCGGAAGTCCGCAGGCAAGCGCACTCTCGCGGCATTCAATGACTCAAGAAGCGGACGTATTGCGTGCTCGCGATCTTGCGGAGCATGCGATCACTGACCTGCTCGAGAAGTATTCCTTGCGCGGCTGCGCGCAACCGCTCGCCACACCGATTCCCGGTTCTTACTGGGGTGAGAGCGAGGCGGGTTTGATCCGCGATCAGGTCTTCTGGCGTCCGGATACGCCGATCCATTCCATTCTGCACGAGGCGTGTCATGCGATCTGCATGGACTCGGGACGCCGCTATGCGCTCGATCGAGATGCGGGGGGCGATTTCGCGGAAGAGAATGCCGTGTGCTACCTGCAAGTAGTGCTCGCGGATGAACTCGCTGGTGTCGGTCGCGAGCGCATGTGGTGCGACATGGACGCCTGGGGCTACACCTTCCGCCTCGGCTCGGCTCGAGCGTGGTTCGAACAAGACGCGTCAGATGCGCGCGAATGGCTGATCGCTCACGGGCTCATCGAAGAGAGTGGGGCCGTCACGTGGAAGCTGCGGGCCTAAAAGATCGAGGAGAACTCAGGCCGGTCAGTCGTTTGCGAGAACAGAAAGATCTAGCGCGCAGAGACGCAGAGGTAAGAGTAAGAAGAAATCTTTCTTTCCCTTCTATCTCTGCGCCTCTGCGCCTCTGCGTGAATATCTTTTCGCGGTCGACTTCTGTCTACTCGGCGGCGTCTTGCCGTTCCTTCGTCGCGAGATGATTCACCTACACCCTTTCATTCCCGAAAACGATCCGTCGCTTCGATGAGCTCGTGCAACGTGCCGGGTTCGAAGGCGGAGTGGCCTGCGTCCGGAACGATGCGGAAGTCAGCTTCGGGCCATGCGCGATGGAGCGCCCACGCGGTTTGCATCGGACAGACGACATCGTACCGTCCTTGAACGATGACGGTCGGGATGTGCCGGATGCGATCTACGTCGCGCAGCAGTTGATCTTCTCGCTCGAAGAAGCCTTTGTTCACGAAGTAGTGGCACTCGATGCGTGCGAGCGCGATCGCGAATGCTTCGCCGTCCCACTCGTGGATTTGATCGTCATCGACGTGCAGATGACTCGTTGACGCCTCCCACACGGACCACGCCCGCGCCGCTTGAACTTGAGTCGCGCGATCCGAGCTCGTCAGACGCGAGTAGAACGCCTGAATCAGGTCGCCTCGCTCTCGCTCCGGGATCGGGGCGACATAGTGCTCCCAGCGATCTGGGAAGAGTGCGCTCGCACCCTGTTGATAGAACCACTGCAACTCGAAACGGGTCAGCATGAAGATGCCGCGGAGCACCAGCTCGGAGACGCGCTCGGGATGCGTCTGAGAATACGCAAGCGCAAGCGTCGAACCCCACGATCCGCCGAACACGAGCCAGCGTTCGATCCCGAGGTGCGCTCGTAGCTGCTCCATGTCCGAGACCAAATGCCAGGTCGTGTTGTCCTCGAGGCTGGCGTGCGGTCGGCTGCGGCCGCAGCCTCGCTGGTCGAATAACACGATGCGATAGGCATTCGGATCGAAGAAACAACGCGCGCGCTCGCCGCACCCCGCGCCCGGTCCGCCATGCACGAATATGGCCGGCTTGCCGTTCGGGTTGCCACACTCTTCGTAGTAGATTTCGTGAACATCCGACACGCGCAAGTAACCCGTGCGGTACGGCTTGATCGCCGGATACGCGGTCCTGCGGCCCGCCGGCACTTTTGCCGCCCGCTTGCGCTTGGAGATCGTGCGACGAGTATGGTTTCGCTGGTTGCTCGCCGCCTGCTTCCGCGTGGAGCGGCGAGGCGTTTTGCGCTTGGACGCCATGGTCGGTTCCCGATGAGCGGAGAGTGAAAGACGAAGATCAGCTGTTTCGCGCCGCTACTGTCATCCAACTATCGAAATGACGCAAGGGCAAGCGATCGCTTCGCGGCGCCGACGACGGGTGTTGCGGACGTTCGTCGAACATGATGATCACCGCGCGGTCATTTCTTCACGGGTCGTTGTAAAGGAACGCGACGGATGCGAATCCGAGATCGCGGCGTTACGCTGTGCTCGAAGGGTTCAGTCACTCGACGCGAGAATTACCATAATGAAAAGCATCATCAGCCGTGCGGCAGCGATCATCCTGTTCGCGTTCGCTTCGCAAAGCGCGCTTGCGCGCGATCTCGGCTATGACCCGAAGGCCGATCCGTTCGACCAGTATCATGCTGCGGTCGAGCGCGCGGAGCGTGAGCACAAACTCGTGCTCGTCATCGCAGGCGGAGACTGGTGCACCTGGTGCCATGTACTCGATCGCTTCGTATCGAACGATGCCGAGGTCGAACGGCGTTTGAACGAGACGTTCGTCGTCATGAAAGCGTACGTCGGCTTCGACAACTACAACGACTTGTTCTTCTCGCAACTGCCGCCGGCCATCGGCGCACCTCACTTCTGGATCATCTCGCCTGAACGCGAAGTGCTCGCATCACAGTCCACGGCAACGTTGGAGGCGGGGAAGAAGGGATACGACAAGCGCGCATTCCTCGATTTCATCGCGCACTGGCAGACGGAAGCGGACGCCAAGAAGAATCGGCGTATCGCCGCGCGGTAAGGGGTCTCGCGTCTCGAGCCCACCGCTGTGGTTCCCGCGCTAGACTGACGCCTCGCAACTTGCAGAGGCTATCAGCGTGGCTGTGACGGTCGAAAAGCTCCGCCGTGCGGTCGACACGCGCGGTCAGGTGTTCGAGCCGTTGGACGCCTTGGGATTGCGCGGCCAACAGAACGTCCACGTCGTCCTCACTGAGCCGGGCCACATCCGAGGCAATCACTTTCATCGTGCGGGCACGGAGGTGTCCGTCGTCGTCGGGCCCGCACGCGTGCGCTATCGCGACACAGGTGAGATCACGACGGTCGATGTGCCGGCGGAGGAAGTGTGGCGCTTCATCTTCCCGCCGCGTGTAGTGCACGCATTTCAGAATAGCGGGACCGCGCCGATGATCATCGTCTCGTTCAGTACGCTGGCGCACGATCCAGAGAATCCCGATACCATGCGCGAGGTCATTCTCTAGCCGTCTGCCGCCGCCAGCGTGGCTTTCTCTGCGATGATCTTCCGAGATGGGGTAACGTTGGACTTTCCGTCCATCGAGACAGACGTATGGCGCGCGGATTCCTTGTTGCTCTTTCTCTGCTCGTACCGTTACTGAGCTCGGCAGCAGAGTCCACTGGGGACGATCCCCTCACCGCCGTCATTGCAGAATACGAACGGCTGCTGAAGCAACTCGATCCAATTTCCGCCGGGCAGGAAGGCGACCGCGAAGCACTCAGGCGCTGGCCCGATGCCGGCGTGGAGACCGCGACGCGAACGCGCGAGGTACTCGAGCGACTCGCACGGCAGCTCTCGAAGATCGATGCCACTCAGCTCGAAGCTGAGTCATCCCTCAATCATGCGCTGCTCGTGCGGCAAATCTCCATCGAGATCGAACGCTTGGACCACGATCTCGACCGCGTCGCCTTCAACAACGACAGCGGCTTCCATACGCTGGCCGACTACGTGGCACGCACAACGACTTTGTCGTCGCGCGAAGATGCCGAAGCGTGGCTCGCGCGGCTCGAAGCATTGCCGGCCTACTACGATCAGAATCTCGCGAATCTTCGTCGAGGAATCCGCACGAAGCTGACACAGCCGCGGATCGTCGTCGATCGGGTGCTCGAAGTGGCGCGGCAACAGGCGGCAATCGCGCCCGAGGCGAGCGCGCTGCTCACGCCGTTCGAACGGCGGGCACCCGCGATTCCTGAAGATGCATGGGCCCGCTACAGGGCGCGCGCTTTGGAGATCGTCCGCGATCGCATCGCACCGACGCAACGCGGTTTCGTCGGGTTCTTGGAGCAAGAGTATGCGCCGGCGGCCCGGCCGTCGCTCGCCCTGCGCAGCGTACCTGGCGGAGAGTCGATGTATCGGTTCCTCGTGCGTGCGGAGACCACGACCAATCTGACGCCGGACGAGATCCACGCGCTCGGACTCGCCGAAGTGAAACGCATTCGTGCGCTGATGGAGGAGACGATTCGTACGACCGAGTTCGCGGGTACGTTCGAGGAGTTTCTGCGGATGCTGCGTACGGATCCGCGGTTCTATGCGCATAGCGCGGAGGAGCTCCTCGAGAAAGCGAGCGAGATCGCGAAGCGTGCGGATGACAGACTGCCGCCGCTCTTCCTGACATTGCCGCGGCTGCCTTACGGCGTGCGTGCTGTGCCGGCCGAGATCGCTGAGGGGTATACAACGGGCCGCTATTGGAGCGGCAGCCTCGCGAACGGACAAGCGGGCGCCTACATGGTCAATACATCGCGGTTGGATCAGCGGCCGCTCTATGAGCTGCCTGCGCTCACGCTGCACGAGGCCGTACCGGGACACCATCTGCAAATCGCACTTGCGCAAGAGCTCGAGAGCCTACCGTACTTCAGGCGTAACATTAGCCCGACTGCGTTCGTGGAGGGGTGGGGGCTGTACGCAGAGTTCTTGGGCGAAGAGATGGGAATGTACCGAGACGCGTACGAGCGCTTCGGCCGCTATTCCTACGAGATGTGGCGTGCATGTCGACTCGTGGCGGACACGGGCATTCATTGGCTGGGGTGGGATCTCGAGCGCGCGCGCCGCTGCTTTACGGAGAACTCCGCGCTTGCGCCACACAATATCCAAACCGAGCTCGAGCGCTATGTCTCGTGGCCCGGTCAAGCGCTTGCATACAAAGTGGGAGAGCTGCGCCTGCGTGCTCTGCGCGAACAAGCGCAGCGGAGGCTCGGCGAACGCTTCAACGTCCGCGAGTTCCACGATCTCATTCTGCTTGGCGGCGCCCTGCCGCTCGATGTGCTGGAGGGGAGGGTGAACACGTGGCTCGACAACAAGTGACGTATTCCCTGTTATCTTCACACCTTCTTACGAGAACACGAACGCACTCATGACTGACGCGACTGCCGCGCCGCCGGCCAAACTGCCGCGACAAGTTCCGTACATCATCGGTAACGAGGGATGCGAGCGCTTCAGCTTCTATGGGATGCGCAACATTCTGACGCCGTTCCTCGTCAGCTCGTTGCTCCTCTATGCACCCGAAGCGGAGCGCGCCGGTATCGCGAAAGACGTGTTCCACACGTTCGTGATCGGCGTGTACTTCTTCCCGCTGCTCGGCGGATGGCTTGCGGATCGATTCTTCGGCAAGTACCGCACCGTCTTCTGGATGTCGATCATCTACTGCATCGGGCACGCTTTCCTCGCTGCGTTCGATGACAACCGCGCCGGCTTCTACACAGGCTTGTTTCTCATCGCGTTCGGCTCGGGCGGCATCAAGCCGCTCGTCGTCTCGTTCGTCGGCGATCAGTTCGATCAGACGAACAAGCATTTGGCGAAGATCGTGTTCGATGCGTTCTACTGGATCATCAACTTCGGGTCGTTCTTCGCATCCCTCTTGATGCCGCTTTTCTTGCGGCACTACGGTCCGAGCGTCGCGTTCGGAATACCGGGGATACTGATGTTGATCGCGACGATCATCTTCTGGGCAGGGCGCAACAAGTACGTGCACGTTCCGCCCGCGTCTTCCGATCCGCATTCGTTCGTACGCGTCGTTCGCACCGCATTGTTCACGCACGCGCCTGGAGAGAGTCGAGCCGGCTTGTTCGTCGCGTGCATCGGGTTCGCGCTTGGGCTCGTGTCGATCGCCTATGTCGGGCGGCTGGGTTTCGTCTCGTCCGCGTGTCTCGCGCTCGTATTTGCGATCGGCTTCGGCGGCGCCGGCGCACGCATGCAGCTCGAACGCGCGCGCCGGGTGCACCCGAACGAAGCGGTCGACGGCGTCGCCGCCGTGTTACGCATTCTGATCGTGTTCGCGCTCGTCACGCCGTTCTGGTCGCTGTTCGACCAGAAGGCATCGACGTGGATCCTGCAGGCGAACGATATGGTGCGTCCGGATTGGTTCGAACCCGCGCAGATGCAAGCGCTGAATCCGATCCTCGTGCTGCTGCTCATTCCGTTCAACAACGTCGTCCTCTATCCGCTCCTCAGAAAGTGGTTCGGCTATGAGCCGACGGCGCTACGGCGCATGGGATTCGGTATCGCATTCTCGGGACTCGCGTGGATCGCGGCCGGCGCGATCCAACTCGGAATCGATGGCGGCGATCCGATGTCGATCACGTGGCAGGTCCTGCCGTACGCGCTCTTGACGTTCGGTGAGGTGCTGGTATCTGCGACAGGTCTCGAGTTTGCCTATAGCCAAGCGCCCGCGACGATGAAGGGCGTGATCATGGCGTTCTGGTATCTCGCCGTGACGGTCGGGAATCTATGGGTGCTGCTCGTGAACGCGAGCGTACGCAACGAGGCGGTGATCGCGCGGATTGCCTCGACGGGCCTATCCGAGAATGCGTTCTTGATGTTCTTCTTCGCGGCCTTCGCGCTCGTATCGGCGGCCTGCTTCGCGCTGTATGCGAAGCGCTATCCGATGCAAGATCACTATCGCAAGGCGTAGCGCGACACTGGCGTTAGCGAGAGTACTTCTTGATCGGATGATCCTGCCCCCGCGCATCGTTGCGCGGGGCAGAAGAGGCACTCTGTTAGTTAACCAGGTCGTTCCCGTGTAGGGATGCTCGGGAACCAAGGTGATTGCGAGAGACCTTCGAGCAGACGCCTAGGTGGCGCGCAGGTCCTCGAGGATCAGGCCGCTGCGTGCGATGTTCGCTTCGTGATCGTCTTCGCGCCATGGCTCTGCGAGGGCGGCGGCGTACCACTGCTTCATCGACGCGAGATTCAGGAGTCGTGTTGCGTACGCGGTCGCGGCGTCGCTGAGATCGAGTCCGTATGTTTGGATGCGAAACGCTACGGGGGCGTAGAACGCATCGACCGCGCTGAATGAAAGACCCGCGAGGAAGGGGCCGCCGAAGCGTTCCAAGCCTTCCGTCCACAGCTCATCCAAGCGTTCGAGGTCGAGCTTCAACGCGCCGGGTGTCTCGTTCAATCGCGCGCGAATGCCGCAGCTCATGGAGCAGTTCTCCCGGAGCGCCGCGAATCCCGAATGCATTTCCGCAGCTGCGCACCGTGCCCAGGCTCGCGCGCCGACGTCGGCCGGCCACACAGCACGATGCTTTTCGGCCAGGTATTCGGTGATGGCAAGCGAGTCCCACACGGTTTGCTCGCCGTCGACGAGACACGGCACCTTGCCCGACGGCGAGAACTTACGAAACTCAGTCCAATTCGAACCGGCCCCGAACGGAACGAGACGCTCCTCGAACGCCATGCCGAGCTCCTGCATCAAGACCCAAGGTCGCAGCGACCAGGAGGAGTAGTTTTTATTGGCGATGTAGAGGATGTACATGGGCGAACGAATCCAGCGGGGAACAACAGGCGAAACGCTGTCCTTGCCTTCCCATTATACGTCGAGCCAGGTCCACCACAGTTCGAAGGTCAACAATCCCTCGATGGCGATCGTCTCGCGCGGCTGATCGGCTGTTGCAAAATCCACGGCTGGGCCGAACCGGGCCATCTCATGAGTCGGCGCTTGCGCCGGCTTTGTTCGTGTATGAGCCCCAGAAAGCGCCCTGGTTCATAGTTCGGGGGAATTCCACGAGCCTCATTAGGCAATCGGCTTGAACTTTTCTACTCTTTCCCCCGTCGAAGATCGCGTCAGAGCTCGGCGCGTACAATGCAAATTCATTCCGCCATCGCACTTGCTTGGTTCGCCTTCGGTCCCGTGCACGGGGGCGACCTCAATTTGCCTGACCCGCTCGAAGCCGAGCCGCCCGAAGAAGAACATCTCTACGCCGCGCCGACGCGTCCCGATCGGATCGGGCGCATTGCAGCGCCGGTCATGATCAACGGGCAGGGCCCGTTTAGGCTCATACTCGACACTGGCGCCACGCAATCCGTCATCACCAAGCAGGTAGCAGATCGGCTCGGTCTCATACTCACACCGGAATCTCGGCTCATGCTGCACGGCGTGACCGGAGCGCTCGCCGTCCCGGCCGTGCGTCTCGAGTCGCTTGAGACCGGAGACTTGGTTCAGCGGGATCTCAAAGTCGCCGTGCTCGGCTCCGTCATGGGCGGCGCGGACGGCATTCTCGGCGTGCAAGGATTCGATGGACTGAGGATCACCGTCGATTTCAGGAGCGATGAAATCACGATCGCGCGCTCGCGCGGGCAGCGTCGTCGGCTTTTCGAGGGCTCGATTCCAGCAACATTGCGCTTCGGCCGCCTGCTCGTCGTGGATGGGTACGTCGGTCGCGTACGGGTGAAGGCGGTCATCGACACTGGCGCCGAAACGACGCTCGGCAACTTGGCACTTCGTGAGGCGCTCGAGCAGCGGTTCGCCGCGGGGCCCGACGACGCAACGGTCATCGGTTTGAATGAGGCAGCGCAGACCGGGCGCTATCTCCGCTCGCCGCGCGTTCGGCTCGGCGATGCCGAGATCGAGGGGCTGTACATCATTTATGGGGACATTCATGTCTTCAAACTCTGGGAGTTGGAAGGCGTACCCGCGATTCTCGTGGGTATGGATGTGCTCGGCGCGCTCGAGCGGCTCGTCATCGATTATCGCCGGGAAGAAATTCAGTTTCGGAACAGTTCCCGAATGCCGTAGCTTATGCGCGGAGAATCTGCGCGCTTTCACTTTGGGGAGCTACGACATGAGCACGCGACGACAATTCATTGCCGGCACCTCTGCGCTTGCCGGATCCCTTCTCTGGAACTCGAGCTCGCTCGGGGCTGCGGCGGCGGCGTCCGCGACGCTGCGTACGAGGGTCATTCCCGTGAGCGGCGAGACCGTGCCGGTGATCGGCATGGGTACTTCGGGAAGCTTCGAGGTCCCTCCGAGCAGCGCCCAATTTCGTGATCTCAAAGAAGTCCTGCGGCGCTTCTTCGATGCGGGTGCGACACTCATCGATACCGCACCGACGTACAGCAACGCGGAAGACAATCTCGGCCCGCTCCTCGAGGAGCTCGGCCTGCGCAAGAAGGCTTTCATTGCAACCAAGCTGTCCGGTGTCACGGGTCGCGATGCAGGGCTCAAGCAGTTCAACAACACGCTGAAACGCCTGCGCACGGACAAGGTCGAGTTGCTTCAGGTGCACAACCTGCGCGATTGGAAGACGCAGCTCGCGCTCGCCCGCGAGCTGAAGGAGCAGGGCAAGGTGAAATATGTCGGTGTGACTCACTTCGTCGAGTCCGCACAAGACGAACTGGCGGACGTGGTGGAGCAGACGCGGCCCGATTTCTTGCAGATCAACTACTCCGTGACGCACCGCGGCGCCGAGAAGCGCGTCTTTCCGCTCGCGAAAGAGCTGGGCGTTGCTGTGCTCGCGAACCGCAATTTCGACGACGGCTCGCTATTCAATCGCGTGCAGGGGAAGTCGCTGCCAGGATGGGCGAAAGAAGCGGGCATCACCTCATGGGCACAGATGTTCTTGAAGTTCGCGCTGAGCGAAGAGGCGGTTACTGTCGTGATCCCCGCGACGGGCAAGCCGGATAGGCAAAGCGACAATTTGAAAGCGGGGCTGGGTCCGTTACTCACGCCGACACAGAAGGCGGAGCTGATTGCGCTGGTGAGCTAGGACGACGTTACCCGCGCCCGTCCCGCGGTGGCCACTGCTTCCGCATCCTTCTAGGTCGCGACTTCTCTCCGCGCTTAGAAGCATACCCACGCAGGCGCAGAGACGCAGAGATCGGAAGGGAATAGATCTTTCCTTTTCTGACCTCCGCGTCTCTGCGTCCCAGCCAAAGAATCCGGCCGCTACACGGGCGCTCGGCACCGTCGTTTTTTTCGTGCTCTGCGAGCTCTATCAGGGTGATATACCAAAGCAGGCATGCAGGGATAAATTAATCCGATGCACCGATCGGAGGCCTGCTCGTGTATGGTCGCGAGCGGCGATTCACGATCGCAACGAATCGGACGACCACAGTATTGTTTCGGGGGGAAGCGCGTGAAGAAGAAATTCGCAGTGCTATGCGGCTCTGTTTGGCTCGTATTCATGAGCTCGGCGTTCGCGGAGCAGCCAGCGTATCTGGACTTGAACCGGCCCTTCAAAGAACGCGCTGCCGATCTCGTCTCGCGCATGACACTCGAAGAGAAGGTGGCGCAGCTCCAGAACGATGCGCCGGCGATCCCCCGCCTCGGCGTACCGAAGTACGAATGGTGGAACGAGGCGCTGCACGGCGTTGCGCGAGCGGGCGCGGCGACCTCATTCCCGCAAGCCATCGGGCTTGCTGCCACGTTCGATCCGCACCTGATGCGCGAGGTCGCGACCGCGATCAGCGACGAGGGTCGCGCGAAACACCATGAGTTCGCGAGCCGCGAGCAGCGCCACCGCTACCAGGGACTCACGTTCTGGTCGCCCAACATCAACATCTTCCGCGATCCGCGCTGGGGCCGAGGCCAAGAGACGTACGGCGAAGATCCGTTCCTCACCGCGCTCATGGGCGTCGAGTTCGTGAAGGGCCTGCAAGGCAACGATCCGCAGTATCGCAAGGTTGATGCGACCGCCAAGCACTATGCGGTTCACAGCGGTCCTGAAGCCGATCGTCACTTCTTCGACGTCCATCCGAGCGAGCGCGATCTTTGGGAGACGTACATGCCCGCGTTCCAAGCGCTGGTGCAAGACGCAGGCGTGAAATCCGTGATGGGCGCTTACAACCGCGTCTACGGTGCGTCGGCATCCGCGAGCGAGTTCTTGCTCATCGATGTCCTTCGCAAGCAGTGGGGCTTCGACGGGTACGTCGTATCGGATTGCGATTCGATCGAGGATATCTTCAAGTACCACAAGATCGTGGCGACGCCTGAGGAAGCGGCTGCGCTCGGGATCAAGAACGGGACCGAGCTCAATTGCGGCACGACGTACAAGTCGCTCATCGCCGCTGTGGAGAAGGGCCTGATCACGGAAGCGGAGATCGACGCGGCGTTGACGAACCTGATGCTCACACGCTTCGAGCTCGGTATGTTCGATCCGCCGGAGCGCGTTCGCTGGGCGAACATCCCGTTCTCGGTGAATCAATCCGCGGAGCACGACTGGTTGGCGCGTCGGGCCGCGCAAGCATCACTCGTTCTATTGAAGAACGATGGTGTCCTGCCGCTGTCGCGAGACATCGGCACGATTGCGGTCGTCGGTCCAACGGCGGACGAAGTGATGTCGCTGCTCGGCAATTACTATGGCAGCCCCGCCGCACCGGTGACGGTACTGCAAGGCATTCGCGAAGCTGTCGGGCCCAAGACGAAAGTGCTCTATTCGCGCGGAGCCGATCTCGTCGAGGGTCGCGAGGAGCCGCGGGCAGCGCCGTTGATCGAGCCCGCTCATCTGCGCCCCGCCTCCGGCTCGAGCGAGCAGGGCCTCAAGGGCGAATACTTCAACAATCCCGACCTCTCCGGCACGCCCGTCATGACGCGTGTCGATCAGCGCATCTCGTTCCGATGGGATCGAGGCGGACCGATCGATGACTTGATCGCGCGCGGCGAGTTTCCCGCCGATGCCATCGGCAGCGACTATTTCAGCGTGCGCTGGACCGGTCAACTCGTCCCGCCCGTCTCGGGCCGCTACGAAATTTCAGTCGGCGCCAACGACGGCTTTCGCTTGTTCATCGACGGCAAGCCTGTCGTAGAGAGCTGGGAATTGACGCCGCGCGTGGCGAGCAAGAGCGCGTTCGTCAATCTCGAGGCGGGCAAGGCGTATGACTTGCGGCTCGAATACTTCGATGACATTCGCGACGCTGAAGTGCGTCTCGGTTGGCGCCTGCCTGGCGCGAAGCCGCCGTTCGAGGAAGCGATCGCGGCTGCGCGGGCTGCGGACGTCGTGGTGTTCGTCGGCGGCTTGACGGGCGACGTCGAAGGCGAGGAGATGAAGGTGAGCTATCCGGGATTCGCGGGCGGCGACCGCACGGACCTGCGTCTGCCTAGCTCCCAACGCAAGCTGCTCGAAGCCGTGCGCGCGACCGGCAAGCCCGTCGTGCTCGTGTTGACGGCCGGATCTGCGATCGCCATCGACTGGGAGAAGAAGAACATCCCCGCGATCTTGTTCGCGTGGTATCCCGGCCAACGCGGCGGCAGTGCCGTCGCCGACGTGCTGTTCGGCGACGCAAATCCATCGGGTCGACTGCCGGTCACGTTCTACAAGGCGAACGAGAAGCTGCCGCCGTTCGAGGACTACGCGATGGATGGACGGACGTATCGCTACTTCAAAGGCGAGCCCCTGTATCCCTTCGGTCATGGGTTGTCGTACACGACGTTTGAGTACTCGGGTCTGAAGCTCGACCGCTCGCAGGTGGATGCGAAGGGCGACATCACCGCGAGCGTGCGCGTGAAGAACGTGGGATCACGCGCGGGTGAAGAAGCCGTGCAGCTCTACGTGCGTCCTGTGAATGCAAAGCCAATGCGCGCGCTCAAAGAGCTGCGCGGCATTCATAAGCTCGCGTTGTTCCCGGGCGAAGAACGTGAAGTGTCATTCACGCTCACACCGGAAAAGCACATCACGTACTGGGACACGGAAGGGGATCGATACGCCGTGGCGCCGGGCGCCTATGAAATCCAGATCGGTGCCTCGAGTGCCGACATTCGCGCGAAGGTGCCTCTGACGATCTCGGCACACTAGCGTTGATCTCCGCGTGCCTCCCCCGTATGGCGGGGGAGGCGCGTCGCGCGGGTGGGGTGCCCTTCCAGCTACAGTTGGGCGAATAGCTACTTCGGTCGCGGCGCTTGGATATTCTCATCCGGCTCGCGTCTACCGTCGCGAATGAGCTGCACCTGATTCACGAGACTCGCTGCGGCGTTTCGCACTTCTGTTTGCAGTGCCTCATCGCGGTCGAGGGCCTCGTGACTCGTTGCATAGGGTTCGTAGTAGCCGACGTAGCGATCGAGGACGCTCGATCGACCCGCTTGCACGAGCTCCATGTCGGTGAGCCAGTCCACGAGCGAGCGGCGCAAGGTATCCGCGCCTTCGGCATCGCCGTGAACGACCACGGAGAACGCGCGGCCCGCCAAGTGGCGCGGATAGTGCCATCCGCTGAGCTCGATCTCCTTAGCGCGCCCTGGATCCTTGCCGTGCGTGCTCGTCGGATCGGGGTTGCCGCCATCCGCGCACACCAATCGATCCATCATCAGTTTCAATCCGCTCGGCGCCTGATACCAGTAGACCGGCGTTACGATCATGATGCCGTGCGCGGCCACCCAACGCGGATAGATGTCGTTCATCCAATCGTTGACCTGCCCGAGGGCATGATTCGGATAACACGAGCACGGCCAGTGACAGAGCGGCATCGCCGTCGATACGCACGCTTTGCACGGATAGATCACGCGCCCGAACTCGGACGCAAGCGCGCTCAGGTCGAGCAGGTCGACTTCTGCGCCTCGTGACTCGATGAGCTCTTTCGCAATCGTTACGAGACGATAGGTTTTCGACATCTCGCCAGGACATGTCTTGTCGTTGCGCGATGCCGCGCAGATGACGAGTACGCGAGAGGGAGTCTCCGGTGCGGAGTACTTCGTTTGTGCTTCGCGGATGCGCTCGCGCGCGGCGAGCCATTCAATAGCGAGCTCATGTTCGGGATCGGAGAACTCAGGCCCGGCTTTCTGCCTGCGTGGACTCTTGCGGTAATCGCAGTACGCCTTCCACGCGATGTCCATCAATCGATCGATCGAGCGTCCGTCCTGTTCGAATGCGGGATCGTAGAAGCGCTCGCGAAAGCGCCGCTCGAACTCCTCGCGCTCGATCGGCCACTGACCCTGACCTTTGCGGATCTCCGGCGCTCGATGCGTACCCATGCTCGGCTCCTGAACGAAAGTGCAGTGGCGCCACTTACAAAACCCCTGGCAAGGCGGTTGTTCCGGAGCGCGGCCTCGCTGAGGGTGACGCCCGCGCGTCAAGAAGTGGCGTTACGCTGGCAGGCGCGCGACCTTCACCGGGATACCGCGTTCGGCGGAGTCGTAAACCGCTCGCACGAGCGCGACGGCCTTACGAGCTTCGTAACCGTCGATCATCGGTGCGCGCTTCTCCCGAAGCGCCGCCACGAAGTCCTCGTACTGTCGAAGATGACCTTCGAACTTGATGGCCATCGGAGCGCTTGCACCTGATCCCATTGCGCTGCTCTCCCGCGTTGCACGGATCGCGGCGTCTTCGGGCTGCGCGTCGCGGAACTCCCATTGCGCGATGTCGTCGTCTTCCATCGCAGCTGAGCCGTTCTCGCCGCAGATCTCCACTTTGCGCGACCACCCAGGCCAAACTGCGGTACTGGTTTCGATCGTCCCCATTGCGCCGTTTGGGTAGCGCAGCACCGCGCAAGCGGTGTCCTCGGACTCGATGCCGGTGTGCACGACGCGCGTCGTCCACGCGAAGACTTCAGAGGGGAGGCCCGCGAACCACTGCAGTAGGTCGACCGCATGAATCGCTTGATTGATCAACGCGCCGCCGCCGTCCAACGCAAGCTTGCCCTTCCATCCGGTGTAGTAGCTCGCGGTGCGATTCCATTTCACGTAAGCGCTGCATAGCACGAGTCGGCCGAAGCGCCCGGCGTCGATCGCTCGTTTGAGCGCGCGAGCGCCGTCGCCGAAGCGCGCCTGAAAAATCGAACCCACAACGACGCCAGCCTGCTTTGCGGCCTCGAGAATCTCGTCCGTGCCTTCGACGGTCGCATCGATCGGCTTCTCGATCATCAAGTGCTTGCCGCTTTGTATTGCGGCGAGCGCAGGCGCACGATGCAGCGCGCTCGGCGTCGTGATTGCGATCGCGTCGATCTCGGGATGTCGCGCGAGCGCTTCGGCGTCGGAGGCGACGAAGGGGATTTGATGCTCTTGCGCGAACCGCTGCGCGTTCTCCGCGGTTCGGCTCGCAACACCGACGACTTGCGCGCCCGGCACGGATTGGATCGCGCGTGCGTGGAACGGCGCGATGGCGCCCGTGCCTACGATGCCGAAGCGGATGGGTCTCATAAGCCTCAATCGAAGATCAAGAGCGACTCTCACGGAGACGGGCAGACGTAACCTCAAGAGTAAAGCATTCCGATCTCCCGCGTCTCAGTGCTCGCAACGGCCGAGTGGCACGATGTGCTACGGTATGCGATCGATCCTTGAGCATCATGGGGAATGTTCATGCACTACAAAACCAACTGGCGCTTACGCTTCGTTGCATTCGCGCTCGCGTTCGCGACCGTGAGTGTTCACGCAGATCAGACGTTGATCGACCGGGGCACGCGAGCTCGCTCCAGCGACGCACGATGGGACGGCACGCTGTCGAAGGAACGACTCGGGCATCTCGATGCGATGCTGAAGCAGTATGTCGAGGAAGGACGTATCGCAGGTGTGGTCGCGCTCGTCCTGCAGAAGGGCGAGACGGTGTACGAGGGTGTCTACGGCTGGAGCGATAAAGAAGCGAAGCGGCCGATGGCGCCAGATACGCTCTTTCGGATCGCATCCCAGACGAAAGCCTTGACGAGTGCCGCGATTCTGCAGCTCGCCGAGGAAGGCAAGCTCCTGCTGACCAGTCCCGTCAGAGAGTTCATTCCCGAGTTCTCGCAAACGCAAGTGGCGGTCGAGCAGGATGGCACGACCCAATTCGTGCCGCTCAAGCGACCGATCACGATTCGCGATTTGCTCACGCATACCTCCGGGTACTCCTATGGCACGGAGCCGCACATCGCAGCGTTGTACGAGGCGAAAGGCTTGGGGCCCGCGGCAGGCTATGGCTGGTACACGGCCGACAAGAACGAGCCGATCTGCGAAACGATGGCGCGGCTCGGGACGCTGCCGACGATTGCCCAACCGGGCGAGGCGTATATCTACGGCTATAACACCGACATCTTGGGCTGCGTGATCGAGCGCGCGTCGGGCCAACCGCTCGACGTATATCTTCGAACGAAGATCATCGACCCGCTCGGCATGAAGGACACGTACTTCTTCGTGCCGAAATCGGAGCGCAATCGGTTGGCCGTCGTGTATGCCAGCGCGGAGGGTAAAGCAGTGCGTGCGCCGGACGGCGCGAAAGGGCAGGGGCACTACATCGAGGGTCCGCGCAAGAACTTCGCGGGCGGTGCGGGTTTGATCTCCACTGCACGCGACTATGCGCGTTTCCTCGAGATGGTGCGCAATGACGGTACCCTCGACGGACGTCGTATCCTCGGCCCACGCGCGGCCGCGTTGATGAAGACGAACCAAGTCGGGACGCTGCACTCCCGCGATGGCAGCATGGGCTTCGGATATGGATTCCAGACCGTCGAACGCTACGGCGCAAACGGGATGGAAGCGCCTGGCGGCTTCGGCTGGGGCGGGGCCTATGGTTCGAACTACCGCGTCGATCCGGCCGCCGGCATCACGATG
Organism: Lysobacterales bacterium; assembly: GCA_044506405.1. Classification (GTDB taxonomy): domain Bacteria; phylum Pseudomonadota; class Gammaproteobacteria; order Steroidobacterales; family Steroidobacteraceae; genus Steroidobacter. The sequence goes on from JBIQKP010000012.1 coordinate 49,284, forward strand.
GTTCTGATGGTCCAGTTGATGCCGAACGAAACAGACATCATCCCGAAGTTCCAGGCGCTCGTGTATCAGGCACTCGAGAGGGATTGAGAGGAGAGACGTTTCCGCGCGCGAGGCGACGAAATCTCTCTCGTGGATATGCGGGGAAGCTGAGATGCGGAGACGCAGTGGCGCAGAGGCAAGAAAGAAGAAGATTTCATTCTTTTCCGATCTCTGCGTCTCTGCGCCACTGCGAGATTATTTCTTGTGAGCGCGGAGAGAAGTCGCGACCTGGAAGGATGCACTGCCATCACACTCCGCGTTCGCCGCTGCGAAGACTCCGCGGTGCAGTGTTGCCAAAGTTCGGAGGGATCGCCGCCTTCGCATAGACGGCCTCAGACCTCGGGTATCGAACGCACGAGTTTAGGCACGAAGTAGGCGAGGGTGCCGATGCGCGCGAGATAGTGAACGTGCAGTGCGGCCCATAGGCCGTGATTCGCGAACGGCGTCAGTAGCCACCATCCGGCCAAGAAGATCGCGAGCGACAGCAGCATCGCGTTACGCATGTCGACCGTCCGTGTCGCGCCGATAAAGATGCCGTCGAGTTGAAATGCCCACACGCCAAGCACGGGCGCGGCGGCGACCCACGGTAGGTATTCGCGTGCCGTCGCGCGTGTCGCCGTATCGATCGTGAGCAGGTCGACGAGCGTCGGACCGAAGATCGCAACGATCAGCGCCGCGAGCAGTGCGAGCCCGACAGCCCAAACGGTCGTGATCTTCGCAGCTGCGATGAAGCCGGTTCGATGCGCCGCGCCGATCGCGCGGCCCACGAGCGATTCGGCCGCAAAGGCCAGCCCGTCCAGGAAATACGCGCTGACGGCGATGAACTGCATGAGTACGGCGTTCGCGGCGAGCGTCACGTCGCCTTGCCGCGCCCCCTGCGCGACGAACCACACGAACACGAAGATCAACGCGAGCGAGCGAATCATGATGTCGCGATTCACGGCGATCGTGCGCTTCAGCCGCTCAGGCGACAGCAGGCTCGCGCGGTGCCAGCGTCCATGCAATGTGCGGGCATGTCGAAGCGCGAGCACGATGCCGACGGCTGCGGCGACGATTTCCGCGATTAGCGTTCCAAGCGCGACGCCGCGCACATCCCAACCGAAGCCGAGTACGAATAGCGCATCGAGCGCCATGTTTGTGACGTTCAACACGAGCTGCAGCACGAGCCCGACATCGGTGCGGCCGAGTCCGATGAACCAACCGAGGAGGGCATAGTTGGCCAACGTTGCGGGCGCGGCCCAGATCCGAATGTCGAAATACGTCTCGGCGAGCGCTTCGACGTTCGGCGATCCCTGTAGCAGGGCGAACGCGATCGTGCGGATCGGCCATTGCAACGCGATGAGCAGGATGCCGATGACCGCGGCAATGAGCAGTGCGCGCCCAAGACTCGCGACGACCTCGTCGTGATCGCGCGCGCCGAACGCTTGCGCGGTCAGCCCCGTCGTACCCATTCGCAAGAAGCCGAAAGCCCAGAACACGAACGTGAAGATCAGTGAGCCGATCGCGACGGCGCCGATATAAGCTGGATCGGGTAACCGACCGACGACCGCCGTATCCACGACCCCGATCAACGGAGTCGAAACGTTCGAGAGAATCACCGGTAGCGCGATCGCGAGGACCGCGCGATGCGAGAGCGGTGCGCGCTCGACCGAAGAGCTACCGTTCGGCAAGGTGGCGGACGAGATCCTGCGCGTACACCGGAAGGTCGTCGATCTTGCGCACGCAGATCGACAAGTTGCGTATCGCCCACTCGTCCGTGAGCTCGATGCGATGAAGCGACATCGTCTTCATGTTGCGAGTGGCGTTCGTCTCCGGCACGACGCCGACGCCGACGTTGCATTCGACGAGTCGGCAAACGGCATCGAAGCTACGAAGCTGCACGCGCAACTTCAGGCGGCGACCAATGCGATCGGCCTTCTCCGAGAGGAATCGTTGCAGCGAGCTCGTGCGATCGAGCCCGACGAAATCGGCATCGAGCGTATCGGCGAACGCCATTTTGTCGCTTGCCGCAAACTTGTGATCTTTCGCGGTAATGAGCACGAACCGATCGACTCGAAACGGAAAGACTTGGAGTCCCGTGACATCTTCCGTGCCGGCGACGATCCCGATGTCGGCCTTGCCATCCGCCACGGCGGCGACGATCTCATCGCTCAAGCGCTCCTCGAGGTCGATATTCACCTGCGGATGAGTCGCCAAGAACTGGCTCAATGGACCCGGTAAGAACTCCGTCAATGCATTCGTATTCGACATGAGCCGAATGTGTCCCTTGAGACCATCCGCGTACTCCCCGAGGTCGCCCCGCATTCGCTCCGCTTGCTGAAGAATCAGCCGCGCGTGATGCACGAGTGTCAATCCGGCGGGGGTGGGATGAACGCCCTGGCGTTCGCGATTGAGCAGCGGTGTGCCGAGCTCGATCTCCATATTGCGAATGCGAGTGCTCGCCGCAGCGACCGCGAGGTGCATGCGTTCTGCGCCGGCGGTGATGCTGCCGGCTTCCACGACGTTCAGGAACAGTTTGAGATCGACTAGATCGAAGCGCATACCGAGATTGTCCGCGACCGGAGACCTCCCCGTCCAGCTAGAACTCCGCTCGGAGGCCTGCGTGCAAGGAACGCCCCGGCAAGGGCGCAATCTCCTTGAGGGGAGAGGGGTGACGCCTCGCATCCTCATCGAGCAGGTTCGAGCCTCGCAGAAACATCAACACGGTGTTGCCGCCGAAGGCGAGCCGATAGCTCACGTCGAGATCGAGCAGCGTGTAGCCATCCGTTTCCCGTTCGTTCGAGCCGGTTTTGTCCTGCCGCGCGTGGCGATACCCTTCGGCTCCCACGTGGAGCGGCCCGCGTTCGTAATGGAGCTCGATCCCATAGCGCAACGGCGGCATTTGCGGCAGGTCGCCGCCGCGATCTAGGCGTCCTCGGACGTAGTCGCTCGCGAGGCGCATTTCGAAACGGCGATCGCCCGCTTGGAAGAGAGGTACGGTGAGCTCGCCCTCGAAGCCATAGAGCTCGGCATCGGCTTGCGTATAGCGAAACAGCGGCAGGCCTTCGACTGCCTCGCCTGCATCCATCGAATAGATGAAGTCCGCGAAGTCGTTGTGGAATGCACTCAAAGACCAATGCACACCGCGCTCTGCGTGGCGATGCAGCGTCAGGTCGACGGTATTCGCCGTTTCTTTCTTCAGGGACGGTGTGCCGATCTCGAACCGCCCGATCGCGAGATGCAGCCCATTCGAATACAGCTCGGCGCTTTGCGGATGACGCTGCGATCGAGTGAGATTCGCGGCAAGCGAGTAAGCGTCCGTGAAACTCCAAACGATGCCAGTGGAGAGGCTTGCCGCGGTTTCGTCATAGCTCCATTCGATCCCTCGAGGGTCGATTCGCTGATGTTCTCCGCGCGCGCCGAGCTCGAGTGTGACGGCGCCGAAATCGCGTTTCTCGAAAGCGAATACGGCGAATTGGCGCGTCACCGAGGGGGGCACGAAGGCTTCGTCCCCGCGAGCTTCGAAATCCGTTTCCACGTACTGCGCACCGAGCGTGCCGCGCCAGCCGGCGATCTCGCCGTGATCGAGATTGCCGCGGATCTCGAGACCGCTTTGCTCGAAGATCGTGCCAGTCTCGTCGCCTTCGAGCTCACGATGCTCGTAATCGTCGTACGACGCGCGCAACCGCACGCGTTCCCACGGGCCGAAGGCGAGCGCACGTTCCGCTTTAAAATCGTAGCGGTCTTGACGCATGTCGATACGAAGATCGTGGCCGTGCTCGGGCGCTTCTTCGTCCTCCCCGTCACCGTGCTCGTGGTGTGCCGCTGGCACACCATAGTTCGTGTCATAACGTCCAACGGCAATGCCAATGAAGCCGACGTCGCTCCCGGTGCTGACGCCGAACGCGCCTCCACGCGTTTCGCTGTCCGAGTTCTCGAGCGTGCCATGCTCGAATGCTTCTTCAAGTTGCGCCTCGCGATGTTCCGCGCGCTCCGCAGCCGAGAATGCGTAACTCGGAATGCTGACATCGCTCGTGTTGCGCCGGAACGCATCGATGTGAATACGCGCCGAGTCGCTGCCGAGCTCGATTCGGCCAACAGCCGTGCGCTCATCCGCTGCGGTATCGCCTCGCACCTCGACGCTGCGCCGATTCGCATCGCGCGAGAAGTTCGTTGGGATGCGGCCGTCCACCACATTGATCACGCCGCCGACCGCGCCGCTCCCGAAGAGGAGTGTCGCGGGCCCTTTGAGGATCTCGATTTGATCCGCCAGGACGGTTTCGACCGCGACGGCATGATCTTGGCTCAAGCTGGACACATCGAGGGCACTCACGCCGTCGTGAAGCATGCGCACGCGCTCGCCGCCGAGGCCGCGAATGACGGGGCGGCTCGAGCTCGGCCCGAAGTAGGTGGCGCTGACCCCGAGCTCTGACGCGATCGTCTCGCCCAACGACGAGGCGATCTGGCGACGAAGCGCATCGCCTCCGAGAACACTTGCCGGCTGTGCGACCTCGAGCGCGGTTTCACGCAGTGCGGTCGAGGTGACGATGATTTCTTCAGGTCGAGTTTCTTGAGCGTGAGTCGAATAGCTCACGAGCATCGCGAGTCCGGCGATGCCGAACAGTCGGGGGGAACACATGAGTCGGGTACTCCGAAAAGCAATGGACGAGCACCGCGCACGAGCGCGGCGTATTCCGCCTCTGTCGAGGCGAGCTTCGTTCAGCGGATTTCGGAGGAGGGAGGACCGCGAGGCTTCGCGCTGAGTGCGCTCGCGCGCGTGACGACGATGTCGCTTTCCGGAAGCGGGAGCCGATTCGCATGCACCGCGACGGGCACGTCGATCGTGCACCGCGGTGCATCCGCCAGGTGGCCGAGCTGGACGCAGTGGCCGCACGAGCTGTGCTGAGAGAAAACGCTCGCGGGATCGTGTGCATGCCCGGCATGCGCGACCGTATTAATCGCGAAGCCGAGGGCGAGTACGACGAGCGCTGCCCGCAACCAGGCCGGTGGATTGCGAATTGTACGAAGCAGTCGCATGCGAGAAGGCTATCGTGCGGACGCAGGTGTGTGAAGGGATTCGGCGCCTTCCCGCCGCCGGCCCATCGGCCTACGGGGGTGGTGGCAGCGGCCGAGTCGTTCCGCCATAATCGCTCCAACTCATCCACCGACGTCGTTTTCGAGTGCCGAAGCAAGTCTCTCCCCGCGTCTCCGCAGCATTCACGATCGCTGCCGCCGCCGATGGGTCGAAAAAGGCTAAGTGAAGACCTCCGGCGATAACCTTCCGACCGCGCTCGCGAAAGGGCTCGGGCACATTTACCTCGTGTCCGGCGATGAGCCGCTATTGGTCAACGAGGCCGCCGACGCCATCCGCGCACGCGCACGCGCCGAAGGATTCACCGAGCGCGACCTGCAGGTCACGGAGCGCGGCTTCGATTGGCAGTCGTTGCTCGCGGAGAGCCGTTCGTTGTCGCTGTTCGCGCAACGAAAGATCTTAGAGATCCGCATGCCGACCGCCGCACCAGGCGACCAGGGCGCGAAGGCGATCGCAGAGCTCGCCGCCGAACCTTCGCCGGACACGCTCGTGCTCGTGGTGACGCCCAAGCTCGATGGACGCACGCTCAATTCACGCTGGGTCAGTGCAATCGACAAACATGGAACGGTCGTGCAGATCTGGCCCATGGAGCTTGCGCGTCTACCGGCGTGGATCCGCGAGCGTTTGAGCCGGCACGGTTTGCAAGCGGACGCCGCCGCGGCTGCGCTGCTTGCGGAACGTGTCGAAGGCAATCTGTTGGCCGCGCATCAGGAGATCGAAAAGTTGGCATTGCTGATGCCGAAAGGCTCCGTCACGGCCGAAGCGGTGCTGGATGCGGTTGCAGATAGTGCGCGCTTCGATGTCTTGCAGCTCGGCGAGGCGGCGATGAAAGGGCAAACGTCGCGCGCACTGCGCATCCTCGAGGGATTGCGAGGCGAGGGCGTCGAACCGCCGCTCGTGCTGTGGGCACTCAACAAGGATCTGCAGTGGATTGCGCGGGCGCAGGCGCTGATGCGCAATGGCCAGAGCGCCGATTCTGCGATGAACGCGCTGTACGTGTGGCGACCTCGCCAGCCCGCGATGAAGCTCGCGCTCAAGCGGCTCACGGCAGAGGCCGTTCGAGGTCTCTTGCTGGACGCGGCCAATGTCGATCGCGCGATCAAGGGCGTCGTACGTACGAACGCTTGGACGGAGTTCGAAGCGCTCGTCGCGCGATTTGCGGGCACGGCATTGGGGAGAGCCGCGTGAGCGCGATGCGCACGCTCGCAGCGGGTCGATCATGAAGCCTATCGGTATTTTCGGCGGCACGTTCGATCCGATTCACTTCGGACACCTGCGTACGGCGTTCGAGTTGTTGCAGGCGCTGCGACTCACGGAGTTGCGCTTCATGCCTGCCGGCAATCCGCCGCATCGCGAGGTGACGGTCGCGAACGCAGAGCAGCGACTCGCCATGGTGCAGGCTGCAACGCAAGGCCAACCGGGATTCGTCGTCGACGATCGCGAGGTTCGCCGCGAAGGCTTGTCGTACTCCGTCGATACGATGCGGACATTGCGTGCGGATTTCCCGGATCGCTCGTTGTGTCTGATCGTGGGGATGGACGCATTTCTCGGCTTGCCAAAATGGCACCAATGGCGCGAACTACTCGAGTTGGCGCACTTGGTCGTCGCCCACAGGCCGGGCTGGCGCGCGCCGAGCATGGGTCCCCTGGGCGAATTGCTCGTCGATCGCGGCACTGGGCGAATCGGGGACTTGCACGAGTCGCGCGCAGGCTGCATTTATATCCACGCAGTGACGCAGTTGGAGATCTCATCGACGGAGTTGCGCAAGATGATCGCCGCAGGCCGCGACCCGCGTTACTTAATGCCGGACGCCGTCAGGGCCATCATCGAGGAGACCGGTTGCTACAAGCGCTCATGAGTCTCGGTGTACAGGGCGGTCGGAATTCATTCCGACGCCGCACGCTGGCCGTTCCAACCGAGCGTTCTGTCTTTCGACTGCCGACCGACCGTTTTTCCGCTTCCACATCTTTCCCGACCGTTCCGTCCCGACTCGAGTCACCCTTCACTTGAGGTAAGCATGGCCGTCAAACGCGCGAAGACTTCACGAGCTAAACGTTCTCCTGCCGGAAAGAAACCGGCGGCCCAAGCGAAGGCGCCCTCGAAGAAGCGGCCAGTTGCTGCGAAGAAGGCGTCGAAGAAGTCCGCGGCTGCAAGCCCGACGGCGAAGAAGGTATCGTCGTCCGTCATCAAGGTCGTCGAGCACGCGCTCGATGAAATGAAAGCGGTGAACGTGAAAGTGCTGGACGTGCACAAGCTCACGGACATCACGGATACGATGGTGATCGCGACGGGTAACTCGGACCGGCACGTACGCTCGATCGCCGATCGCGTCGTCGAGCACGCGAAGAAGGCGGGCTTCCGTCCGATGGGCGTCGAGGGCGAGCGCGACGGCGAGTGGGTGCTCGTCGATCTGCACGATGTGATCGTGCACATCATGCTGCCGCGCGTGCGCGAGTTCTATCGGCTCGAGAATCTATGGGACGTGAGCGCGGCACGCCGCGAGGCAGCGGTCGCGGCGGGGTGAAGACATACGCCGACCGATGCCGCCGGACGTCGTCCTCGCGGAGGCGAGGATCCACCCAAGTTGAATAAGAATCTCTCACAGAGACGCAGAGACGCAGAGACGCAGAGACGCAGAGTTACGGATAGATATTTATCTGTTCTGATCTCTGCGTCACCGCGATGGCAATTCATTCTGCGTTCGCCGCAAGAGACTGTTCTAACCTCAAGACAGGTGCGTCGAGCACTATCCCCGGTGATACGGGTGTCCCTTGATGATCGTGACGGCGCGATAGAGCGCTTCCGCCACGACGACGCGTGCGAGCGCGTGGGGCAGCGTGAGCGCGGAGAGGGACCAGCGCAGATTCGCGCGCGCATCGATCTCGGGCGCGAGTCCTTCGGGTCCGCCGATACAAAACGCCACATCGCGTCCCTCGCGAGCGCGATCCGCCAAGAATCTGGCGAGTTGTTCGCTCGTGAGCGCGCGACCCTGAACCTGCATCGCGACAACGTACGCGCCCGCGGGAATCGCCGCCAGCATTCGTTCGCGTTCCTTCGCAATCGCCTGCTTCGTGTTGCCGCCGCTGCGCTGTCCGAGCGGGATCTCTTTGAGCTCGAGGCGATACTCAGCCGTGAGTCGTGACGCGTATTCCTCGTAGCCCGTGTTGATCCATCCGGGCAGGCGCGTTCCCGCAGCAATGAGCAGTAAGCGCACGACGTTCACTCACCCCGAGAGCGAGCCGACAGCCGCTCGCTCACACTTTCATCCTCGCCAACTCGGCGAGCGCAGATGATGCACTCGGGAACCGCTCGTTAGGATCTTTCGCCAGCAGCCCATCGATGAGTCGTTGGAAGCGACTCAACTCGGGCGGTAGCGTGGGAATCGGATCGTTTCGGTGCGATTGAATGATCGCGATCACCGAGCTGCCGCGGAAAGGGCGCTGGCCCGTGAGCATTTCGTAGAACATCACGCCGAGGCTGTAGAGATCGCTGCGCTGATCGACCGGTGCGCCTTCCGCCTGTTCGGGGCTGATGTAATAGGGCGAGCCGCGCACTTCGCCGGCATGCGTGAGCTGCGTGCCGCCATCGACTCGCTTTGCAAGACCGAAGTCGATGAGCACGATGCGCCCATCCTCGCGCATCATTACGTTCGCGGGCTTGAGGTCGCGATGACACAGGCCGGCCGAATGCACGACGACGAGCGCGCCTGCGATCTGCAGAAAAATATCGACGCTGTCCTTCGCCGTCATGAGATTGCGAATGCGCAACTCGAGGCTGCCGCTCGGGAAGTACTCCGTGACGATGTAGCGAAAATCTTCGCCATGACCCCAGTCGTAAACATCCACGATCGCCGGATGTTTGATCCGCATCAGAAGCTCGCGTTCGCGCTCGAAGCGTTCTTCTTCGCCCGTGTCCGCCGTCGACAACGGGCCGGTGCGCAGCACCTTGACGGCAACGTTGTGGCCGAGCTCGAGCGAATAGGCGAGATGGATCTCGGACTTCGGCGAACGAGCAATCGTGTGGATGAAGCGGTAGCCCTCGATCCGTGGGAAGGAGGACGGCCGTTGATTCACGCCGCTCGTGCTTCTTTTGTCGTTGTTGTGGCGCATCGTCTCTGACGCTTGAGTGGGGCTTCGCGCTCGATCCCCCGCGATACCGCTGTCATGCCAAGCCGACCGGAGCAAGTCATGCGATTGCTCACGCACATCAGTCGGAACGGGCAGCAGGGTAGTTCGAGGTCGTCCTTCGGGCTAGAGACTATGTCACGAATACACGCACAACAGCGAATGGCTCACGCACTTTCCCTTTCTTTGCGGCAACTTGGCTATCATAGGCGTGAAGCAGGTCATGGCGGCGTCGCACTGCGTCGTGCGTGACGAGGGGAAAAGCGTGGATTCGAAGTATTTCATCGACACCGATGGATCGTTGGTGCGCGTGCAGGTTTGGGGTGAGCTCCGGGCCCACGACCTGATCAAGCTCATGCGATCCATCGGGGCGGATCCTCGCCACCGACCGGATATGGGCGCGATCATCGATCTTCGAGAGGCCCACGGACACTGGGACTACTCCGAGATCCAGCGCTTGCGCGACTACGCTGTCCGTATCGCGAACCCACACTATCAGCGGCGCTGGGCCGCGATCGTGAGTCCCGGAACCTTGGTCGCTGCCGCGCACGTATTCATCGTGATCAGCGAACAGGTTGCCGGGAGTATTCGGATGCAGCTGTTCGACGATGTGCAGTCCGCGTTGCGCTGGGTACAAGGAGCGCGGATCGAGCAAGACGCCGCCGTGGCAACGGTCGACTAAACCGCGCTTTGCACATTCCCTCGGTCGCCTCGATGAGCGTGGCACTGCACACTTCCCATCGCGGTCTGGTCTCTCGGGTTCAGGCCGAGTTCAGCGCACCCTCGGTATTCGCTTCAATGTGGCGCTCTGTGAGCGCAATCATCTGACTGAACGCCATTTTCGTTAACCGGGGCAATACACTCCGGCGGGCCGGACCTGTATGCTTCGGGTTATGGAAAGTTTCTCCAAGCCATTGATCTATCTAGCTTCCGCGTCGCCTCGTCGAAGCGCGCTACTGGCCCAGGTCGGAATTCCTCATGCCGTGCGCCCGGTCGACGTCGATGAGGGGGTCGCGCGTGGGGAATCGCCTGGGGACTACGTGACGCGGCTCGCGGCCCACAAGGCGCAAACCCTATGGTCGTGTCTCGGTGGCGATGAGCGTTTGCCAGTACTCGGTGCCGATACCTCGGTCGCCCTCGACGAGGAAATCATGGGCAAGCCGCGGGATGAGCCAGATGCGGTTCGTATGCTCGAACGCCTGTCCGCGCGCACGCACCGGGTCTACACCGCGGTCGCGCTGCGCGACGATCGCGGTTGCGAGACGCAGCTCAGCGTCAGCGAGGTTTCATTTCGTGCGCTCGCGCGCAATGAGATTCATGCCTATTGGCGCACTGGAGAGCCGCGGGACAAAGCCGGCGCGTACGCAGTTCAGGGTCTTGCTGCGCTCTTTATCGAGCGCATCTCGGGAAGCTTCTCCGGCATCATGGGGCTGCCGCTCTTCGAAACTGGGCAGTTGCTCCGCTCGATCGGCTGGCGCCTCGAGAGCGTTGCGGAATGACGGCGGAGATCCTCGTCAACGTCAGTCCGCGCGAGGTACGCGCTGCGCTCGTCGAGAACGGCGTTCTGCAAGAGATCTTCCTCGAACGTGCGAATCGCCGCGGGCTCATCAGCAATATCTACAAGGGTCGCGTCTCTCGCGTCCTGCCGGGCATGCAAGCGGCGTTCGTCGATATCGGACTCGAACGTACGGCCTTTTTGCACGCCTCCGACATCGTGCATCCGGCCGTCGGCGAGAACGGCCAGCCCGATCAACCCGTCGATGAAGGCCGCGCCGCGGACATTCAATCGCTCGTCTCCGAAGGTGGCGAGATCCTCGTGCAAGTGTTGAAAGATCCGCTCGGCACGAAGGGGGCGCGACTCACGACGTTCATCACGCTGCCTTCGCGTTATCTCGTCTACATGCCGAAAGGTCGAGGCATTGGAATTTCTGCGCGCATCGAAGACGAGAGCGAACGTCAGCGCTTGCGCGAAGCGGCAGCGATGTTCGTGCGCCCGGACGAGCCCGGCGGGTATATCGTGCGCACTGCGGCGGAAGGCGCATCGCCTGACGCATTGCGAGCGGACATGATGTTCCTGCAGAAGCTCTGGGCTGTGTTGAGTGAGAAGGCGGCAAAAACGCGCCCAGGTAATCTCGTGCACGAAGATCTCGCGCTGCCGCTCAGAGTGCTGCGCGACATCGTCTCGAGCGGCGTTGACAAGGTCAGCATCGATCATCCTGAAACGTTTCACCGGATGCAGGAATTCACGCGCACCTTCATGCCCGACCATGCCGAGCGCATCGAGCTCTATCGCAGCGAGCGGCCGATCTTCGATCTCTACGGCGTGGAAGACGAAATTCAACGCTCGCTCGATCGCAAGGTCCCGCTCAAATCGGGCGGCTACTTGATCTTCGATCAGACCGAATCGATGACGACGATCGACGTGAACACAGGGGCGTACGTCGGTCACCGGACGCTCGAGGAGACGATCTTCCGCACGAATCTCGAAGCGGCGGTCGCCATCGCTCGGCAATTGCGGCTGCGCAATCTCGGCGGGATCATCATCGTCGACTTCATCGATATGGAAGAGGAGGAGCACCGCAAGCAGGTGCTGCAAGCGCTCGAGAAGTCGCTTGCCACAGATCACGCGAAAAACCACATTTCTTCGGTTTCGCCGCTCGGTCTCGTGGAGATGACGCGTAAGCGCACGCGCGAAAGTTTGGAACACATGCTGTGCTCTCCGTGTCCTACTTGCGAGGGCCGGGGATTCGTCAAGACGACGGAAACGGTGTGCTACGAGATCTTCCGCGAAATTCTGCGGCAGGCCCGTCAGTTCGATTTTCAGGAGTTGATGGTGCTCGCGCACCAGGACGTGATCGAGAAGCTGCTCGATGAGGAGTCCGCCGCGCTCGCAGAGCTCGAAGTGCACACCGGCAAACCGATTCGCCTTCAGACCGAAGCCTTGTACCAGCAGGACCAATACGACGTGGTGTTGATGTAGTGCGCGTTTTCTCAGCCAGCCACGAGCCCAGCGCACCGAGCCCGCCCTCGAGCTCGGGTGCGCCGACGCGCCGCGGTTGGCGGCGGGCGCTCAAATGGCTGCTGGTGACCGTGATCACAGTCGTAGTCCTCGCGGCAGCGCTGCTCGGCGCGTTCGGAATCGTCGTCGGGCGCGTGCCCGAGTACCGTGTGCAAGTGCAGGATTGGTTGAGCCATCGCACCGGCGTCGTCGTCGAGTTTCGTGCGCTGAGCGCACGTTTGCGGTTGTTCGGGCCGGAGCTCGTCTTCGAAGATGCCGTCGTTCGCACGCCCGATCGAACGCAGATTCTTGCGACCGCCAAGCGAGGCAGCGTCGGGTTCGATATCTGGAACTCGATGCGCAACGGTCGATTGAGCGCTGGTCGGTTTTCCCTTCGCGAACCGCAGATCAGTCTCATCCGAACGCGTGAGGGCCGCATTCAATTGCTCGGTCAGACCGCGCTGCCGGAGCGCGACACGAAACCGATCGCGGTCGAGCAACTGCCGACGGGACGCTTTCGCGTCCGTAACGCGCTCGTGACGTTTAGAGATGAGCTCACGGGTCGAGGCCCTTGGTCGATGTCGGGGATCAGCTTCGAGCTCACACGCGATGTGAACTCGATGCGACTCGAGGGCGAGGCTTCACTTCCCGAATCGCTCGGCCGGCGACTCGAATTCACGGCGAGCGCGGATGGTGAGTTGGAGGATCCGCAAGCAGTTGCATCGACCTTCTCGATTTCCGGCGATGAGCTCGACCTCGCGGGCTGGGCGGACGTGTTCCCGGACGAATGGCCCGTGCCGGAAATGGGGCACGGATCGCTGCAGCTGAGCGGCGCGCTCAAGGGCGTCGAGCTGACGCGCTTGGCAGCGAACGTGGATTTTCGACGCATTTCGACAGCGCTGCCTCTTTGGGCAACGCCGCTCCCGAAACCGGAGCCGATGCCGGAGATCGAAGCAGCCGACTCGCCGTCGGAGACGCTCGCAATCAGCGAGCCGCAGCCGCCGGTCGCGCCAGTGCCAGTGACGGAGCCGCGCGCCGAGATGGTGAGTTACGAGCGCATCGCGCTCGTTGCCCGAGCGAATCGAGTCGACGACGAATGGCAGCTCACACTGTCGAACGTCGATATTTCGCGCGCCGGTTCCCCATGGCAGAGCGATCAGATCGAAGCTCGATGGGCGACAGCGGGGGGCGTGCCCCACGCATCGATCAAAGCGGATCGCATTCTGCTCGAGAACGTTTGGCCGCTCATGGCTTACTTGCCTGAGAGCCAGCAGCTGGCACGTGTGCGCGCCTTGCGTGGGCGCGGGAAGATCGAGCACTTGAATGCACAGATGGAGCGGGCGGCCGAGGATGGCGCACTCAGGTACGCCGTCGAGGCGTCTCTCACCGACGTCGGCTTCGAGCCGATCGAGCGTGCGCCCGGATTCGCCGGCATCAGCGGCACCTTGAGCGCAGATGAATCGCAGGGCGAGTTGAAGGTCGCTGCCCGCGACGTGAGGTTCCGCTTGCCGCGAATGTTTCGACATGTGCTCGAGGCCGATACGGCAGGCGGCACGCTCGCGTGGACGGTGAATGAGTCGGCGGTGGAAGTGCGGAGCGACGAACTGCGTCTCGAAGGCGACGACGGACGCGCTTTCGGATCGCTGCACCTCACGCTGCCGCGCGATGGAGGGCTTCCCGTGCTCGAGCTGTCGGCGCGAGGAGAGGCGCTGAGGGTGTCGTCGACCGGCAAGTATGTGCCTGGGCACAAGCTGAGTCGCAAAACGCTCGCGTGGTTCGATCGTGCGTTCGTCGACGGTCAGATCACTGCCGCGACGTTCGAAATGAACGGTCCGGTCCGACTGTTTCCGTTCCGGAACGATGAAGGGCGGTTCGTCGCGACGGCACAAGTCGAGAATGCGGCACTCGTCTATCACGATGATTGGTTGCCTGCGACCGGCATCGACGCCCAAGTTACATTCGAGAACGAAGGGATGGTCGTGCGTGCGAACGCTGCTCGCGTGGGCGGTCTCACGACGCGCAACACCACCGCTGAGATCAAGGACTTCAAAGAAAAGGAGCTGCGCATCTCGGCGATCGCAAGCGGCGATGTGAAGGATGCTTTCGAATTCCTTCGTGCGAGCCCGCTCGCGTCCACGACCTTCGGCGAGCAGCTCGCGCGCATTGAAGGGCAGGGCGCCTTGAATGCCGACGTGAAGCTGTTCTTCCCGATTGGCGCAATGGACAAGCGTGATGTCCGGGTGAGTGCCCAAGTCTCGAACGGATATCTCAAGCACGAGGGCGTGGTGGCGCCCGTACGAGCGCTCAACGGCACGCTGAGCGTGCGTAACACGCTCGTTACGAGAGCGGATTTGCAAGGGCAGTGGCTTTCCGGTCCCTTGAGCGTGACTGTGCGAATGCAAGACGCCGACTCTTCCGAGCTCGTTGCGCGCGGTCGAGCGGATGCCGCTCCCTTGCGGTCATTGTTGAGCGTGCCCGCGCACATTGGGATGGACGGCGCGACCGATTGGACACTCACCACGACGCTTGCCGCGGACTATGACGAGACGATGCCGATCGAGCGCAGATTTCATGTATTCGCGAACCTTGAGGATTTGGCGCTCGAGTTGCCCGCGCCCCTCGGCAAACACGCGAACGAATCGCGCACGCTGGATGTCGATTTCTCGCTCGAAGCGCAGGACCGTGCGGTCGTTCGCGGTGCGCTCGGGGACGTACGTGCGCTCTTGAGCTTGCGGCGCGCGGAGACCGGTTGGGAGCTCGATCGAGGCGGGGTGCGCGCTGACGGGCAGCCTGCGTCGGTGCCGAGCCATCGCGGGTTGCGGATCGAAGGCGCGATCGATCGCTTCGTGCTGGATGACTGGCTCGCGCTGAAAGGCGACGGGAAAGGGTCCGGTAAGCCGCTCAGCCATTATCTACAAGCTGCGAACGTGCGTATCGGGTCGTTCGAGTTGTTCGGTTATCGCTGGTCCGATCTTCGCGGCATTCTCCAAGCGACTCCGTCTGGATGGCGCGTGGACGTTGACGGGCCGGATGCGACCGGGCAACTGCTCATCCCGGAGTCCTTGAGCGGTTCTGTACCGTTGCGGGCAGCCATGGATCGGCTCGTGCTCAATAAGACAGCGCCTGCGAGCGGCCCGACGCTCGAAGAAGACGCTCCAATAGATCCGCGCGCCGTGCCCGCGCTCGACGTGCACATCATGGATTTGCATATGGACGGGCGTTCGATCGGCGCGCTCGATCTCACCGCCTCGCGGACGCCGACCGGACTCACGTTCGATCAACTGCGCATCTCTGGAACGTCTGTTCAGGCCGAAGGCCGCGGCGAGTGGGTGATGTCCTCGCAAGGGCCTCGCGCGTCGCTCACGGCAACGATCACGAGCTCGGATGTGTCGGCGACACTCACCGCGCTCGACTACACGCCGTTTCTGGAAGCCCAAGTTGGCGAAATTCGCGCGCAGCTCAATTGGCCGGGTGGGTTCAACGACAACATCCTGGAGAAAGCCTCAGGCACGATCTCAGTGCGTGCGGAGAACGGGCAAATCGTGAACTTGCAGCCGGGAGCGGGCCGCATGTTGGGTCTCTTCAGTGTCGCGGCACTGCCGAGACGCCTCGCGCTCGACTTCAGCGATCTCACTGACAAAGGCCTCGCATTCGATTCGATTCATGGCGACTTCGATTTGCGTAACGGGAATGCCTTCACCTCGAACCTGCTGCTGCGCGGGCCCGCTGCAGAGATCGGTATTGCGGGTCGGACCGGTTTCGGCGCGCGCGACTACGACCAGACGGCCGTCGTGACTGGCAACCTCGGGGCATCGCTCCCGGTGGCTGGCGCATTGGCGGGGGGGCCCGCGGTCGGTGCCGCACTGCTGCTCTTCTCGCAAGTCTTCAAGGAGCCGCTGAAGGGCATGACGCGCGGCTACTATCGCATCACGGGGCCGTGGGACAATCCGAGCGTCGAGCGTGTCGATGCGTCCGCTGCAAAGGATGCGTCCGCTCGCGCTGGAGGAACTCCTTGATGAACTCGTCGAGTGGCGCGCTCAAGGCTGCCGCGATCCAGATGAACTCGCTTGGAGACGTGGAGGCGAATCTAGTCTCCGCTCGCCAATTGCTCGAGCAGGCCCACGCGCGCGGAGTGACCCTCGCCGCGCTGCCCGAGAACTTTCCGATCATGGGACGTAGGGAAGCCGACAAGCTCGCAGTCGCCGAAGCGATGGGCGAAGGGCCCATCCAAGCGTTCCTGAGCCGATGTGCACGCGAGCTCGAGATGTGGATCATCGGCGGCACGATGCCGATCCGCTCGGAAACGCGCCCCGGCAAGGTCGCGGCCGCAAGCTTGGTGTTCGATGACATGGGTCGTTTCGTTGCGCGCTACGACAAGATTCATCTCTTCGATGTGAACCTGCCGGATCGCGAAGAACGCTACCGCGAATCCGCGACGATCGATGCCGGCAGCAAACCCGTCGTCGTCGCAACGCCGCTCGGTCGCGTTGGCCTCGCGGTTTGCTACGACGTGCGTTTCCCTGAGCTATTCCGCCATCTTCAAGCGCAAGGCGCACAGATCCTGTGCTTGCCGGCGGCGTTCACGGCCGCCACCGGACGCGCTCATTGGGAAACGCTGATCCGTGCTCGTGCCATCGAGAACCTGTGCTACGTCATTGCGCCCGCGCAGAGCGGCACGCACGAGAACGGTCGCGAGACCTGGGGCGACTCCATGATCGTCGATCCGTGGGGTCACGTTCTCGATCGTGTCGGTGAAGTCGGGGCAGGGGTTGCAGTCGCCGAAATCGACCTCACGTTGCAACAGCAGGTGCGGGAGCGTTTTCCCGCCCTGAATCACCGTCGTTTCCAAGTCACTGTTTAAGGGCGCAGCCACAGCCACACCATGTCAACCACACCGATTGCGACCCGCGAAATGCTCCATCTCGACCTGCCTCAGCAGGCGAGCGGTTTCGAAGCGCTGGACGTAGCGCGTCAATCCATCCTGAGACCCTCGGGGCTCGACGAAGATCGCATCGCGAAGGTGCTTGGCAGCGTGATGGGCTACAGCGTCGACTACGCCGACCTGTATTTCGCACTCACGCGCGAGGAATCGTGGTCGCTCGAAGACGGCATCGTCAAAGACGGCTCTCACAGCATCGAGCAAGGCGTCGGCGTGCGGGCGCTCTCCGGCGAGAAGACGGGTTTTGCCTACTCGGATGAGATCATTCTCCCTGCGCTGACCGAAGCCTCGAATGCCGCGCGGGCCATTGCACGCAGCGGCTCGAGCACTTCGCTGCAAGCATGGCGCGCCTCGAGCGGCCATCGCCTCTACCTGCCGGTCGATCCGCTGGAAGGCCTGAGCGATGCCGACAAGGTGAATTTGCTCGAGCGCATCGACGTCGAGGCGCGCCGCATCGATCCGCGCGTCACGCAGGTGATGGCGAGCTTGTCCGGCAGTCACGAAGTCGTGCTCGTCATGGCGAGCGACGGCACGATCGCGGCGGACGTGCGTCCGCTCGTGCGCATGAACGTATCGGTCATCGTTGAGCACAACGGTCGTCGCGAGCAGGGGTACTGCGGTAGTGGCGGACGCTACGGCTTCGCGAAGTTTCTCGAGAACGATCGCTGGAAGGAGCTCGTCGCCGAGGCCGTGCGCAGCGCCGTCGTCAATCTCGACGCCACTGCGGCGCCCGCGGGCACGATGACCGTCGTGTTGGGACCCGGTTGGCCCGGTGTGCTGTTGCACGAAGCGATCGGTCATGGTCTCGAAGGCGATTTCAATCGCAAGGGAACGTCCGCATTCACGGGACGCATCGGCGAGCAAGTCGCTTCGGATCAATGCACCGTCGTTGACGATGGCACACTCGGCTCGCGTCGCGGTTCGCTGAACATCGATGACGAAGGGACGCCGACTCAATGCACGACCTTGATCGAGAACGGCGTGCTCCGCGGATACCTACAGGACAAGCTCAATGCACGCCTGATGGGTGTGAAGCCGACGGGCAACGGGCGCCGCGAATCGTTCGCGCATATGACACTCCCGCGCATGACGAACACCTATATGCTCGCCGGCAAGTACGATCCGGCGGAAATCATCGGTTCGGTGAAGAAGGGCATCTTCTGCAAGAACTTCGGCGGCGGTCAGGTCGACATCACGTCGGGCAAGTTCGTGTTCTCGGCGAGCGAAGCGTACTTGATCGAGGACGGCAAACTCACCGCGCCGGTGCGAGGAGCGACCCTGATCGGCAACGGACCCGATGTCTTGAGACGCGTCTCGATGGTGGGCAACGATTTGAAGCTCGATGAAGGCGTGGGAACGTGCGGCAAGGAGGGGCAAGACGTTCCAGTCGGCGTCGGTCAACCGACGTTGCGCGTCGATGGTCTCACGGTTGGCGGCACCGCGGCCGGTTGAGGGCGGCACGACGGCAACGAGTCGCCTACGTGCTCAGCTATTGCTAGGATGGCTGCATCGTCGTAGCCGGTACTGATCGCGATGTGGCTTGCCCGACCCCTCTATGAGTTTCTGCCCTATCTATACATGCTTGTCGGCGTCGGGCTGCTCGCGGCCGCGTGGTTCGTCGATATGGAGACGCTGCCGAGCATCTTCATGATCGTCGGCGCGTTGAGTCTGATGGGCGGGCTCGTATTGTGGCTTCGGCGTCGGGATTACCGGACCCGTCAAGCTGAATACAACAACCGATCTTTAGAGGACTAGGTGGAGGCGGGTTGAACCCCGACCGACCTACGGCGCCCTTTAGTTCGCCTGCTTCTCTCGCGCCGGGAGGGGCTCCACCTCTTCATCCTCCGCGATTGTCGCGGCGTGACCGCGATCTCCTTGCACGGATTCATTCAGAAGCGGCACGGCATCGTCTTCGACGTCGCTCGTCGGTGTGCGTGTGCGCGCCATACGCTCGTCGAAATACATGATCTCGTGCTGCCCGATTTGAACGACGTCACCGTCGTTCAGCATGCGTCGGCGCACGCGCTTCGCACGCACGTAAATGCCGTTCGTGCTGTTCAAGTCCTCGAGCACGGAGGTGTGAAGGGACGTGATGATCTGTGCGTGATGACGGCTGATGTACTTGCTGTCGATCTGCAGATCGTTGTCCGGGGTGCGTCCGATGATGAAGCGGCCCGGCGTGAGCTCGCGTTCGGCGATGGTTTGGCCATTGAAGCCAACGAGAATGCGCCCGAGTACGGTGCGACGATCGGTGGAGCGTTCGGCCGGGAAGTCTCCGCCCGCGTGGCCGTGTAGTGTCTGCAGCCGCACAGAGCGCTCCGTGTACTCGACCCATTGCAGCTCTTCGATGGCGGCGCGAAGGTCTTCGGCCGTCACGATGTCTCGATCGCGCGCGAAGGCAGACATCATCGCGGTATCGCACAGCGTGTTCACGAGTCGCGGAATACCACCCGTATAGCGGAAGATGGTCGGGAACGTGTCCGGCTGGAAGATCGTGCGGCCCTGCGAGCCGGCAACTTCCAATCGGTGCTGGATGTAGGCCTCGGTGTCCGTCTTCGACAGCGCGGTCAAATGGAACCGCAGGCGAATGCGCTGGGCGAGCTGCACGAGACTCGGCGAGTTGAGCTTGTCGTTGAGCTCAGGTTGGCCCGCCAGGATGATGCGCAAGACCTTTTCTTTCGTCGTCTCGACGCCGGAGAGCAGACGGATCTCCTCGAGTACCTTGTTCGACAGATTCTGCGCCTCGTCGACGATCAAGAGCACGCGCCGACCGTTCGCATACTGCTCGATCAAGAATTCGTTCAAGGTCGCGAGCAGCTCGGCCTTCTTCATGCGAAACGGCTGGAAGCCGAACTGCACGAGCAGCGTTTGCAGAAATTCGATCGCGGAGACCTGCGTCTGATTGATCTGCGCGACGACGACGTCTTTCTCGAGCTCCTTGAGGAAGGTCTCGATCAGAGTCGTTTTGCCCGAGCCGATCTCGCCCGTGATGACGACGAAACCGTCGGTGAACCAGATCGTCGATTCCATGTACGCCTTCGCGCGCGCATGGTGTTTCGACAGATAGAGAAACGCTGGGTCCGGGGTGAGCCGGAACGGCAGCTCTTGCAGTTTGAACAGCTCGAGATACATGCAGTTATCTAGTAAGCAGTGACCCTGTGCAGATACGTTCAAAAATCAAAAAACATAGCCGGGAAGCGCTCGCTAGGCACGTGCACGATGCTCATTCTGGAGCAGGCGAACGCCAGTTTACGAATAACGCGTCAGGTATTCAAAAAGGGCCGGGATGAGCCGCTATCAGCCGCGGACATGTCGCAAAAGAACGCCAAATTCCGAGCGATTGCGATCGTCCGAAGGGTCATTGACATTCGATTCGACCTCGCGTGAGAACACACATACCGGCGGCGCGGACCTCACCTCGACGAGCCGTCAGCTCAGGCGAGCTTGAGGCGCAATAGTTGTCTTAATGCGCGATCTCGACTCGCGCTCGACGCCGCGTTGATCGTGCAATGCCCGAGTTTCCGGTTAGGTCTAGGTTCTTTGCCGTAGCTGTGAAAGTGTACGCCCGGCACGCGCAGAATGTTCCCGAGCGTGGGAATCTGGCCAATGAAGTTCAGCATGGCCGAATGACCGATCGGGCGCGTACTGCCGAGCGGCAGTCCCAAGATGGCGCGCACGTGATTCTCGAATTGGCTCGTTTCCGCTCCCTCGATCGTCCAATGCCCCGAGTTGTGCACGCGAGGCGCCATTTCGTTGGCGATGAGCTGCCCGCGCTTGACGAAGAACTCGACGGTGAGGACGCCGGCATAGTCGAAGTGCTTCATCAGCCGCGTAAGGTGTCGCTCGGCCTGCTTCTGCAAAGGTGCA
Source organism: Lysobacterales bacterium (assembly GCA_044506405.1). Taxonomy (GTDB): domain Bacteria; phylum Pseudomonadota; class Gammaproteobacteria; order Steroidobacterales; family Steroidobacteraceae; genus Steroidobacter. The sequence continues at coordinate 70,322 of JBIQKP010000012.1, forward strand.
TTGCGGTAAGGTGCGATCGAGTGCCGCAAGATTCCTGATTCGTGGGTGTTCCAGGACAGGGGATAGAACCGCGTTTCGCCGGCCGTGCTGCGCACGCCGATGAGCGACACCTCGCGGCTGAAATCCACGAACCCTTCGTAGATCAAAGGAACGGATCCGAGCGTTTCCCACGCCACGGCGAGATCGCTCGAGGCGCGCACGAAATATTGCCCTCGGCCGTCATAGCCTAGGCGGCGCGTCTTCAAGACGCCCGGAATACCTATCTTCTGCGCAGCCTTCTTCAAGTCATCGAGGCTATCCACGGCAGCGAAGGGAGGCGTCGGGATCTTGAGCTTCTTGAAGAGCGTCTTCTCGTGCAGTCGATCCTGCGATGCGCCGAGCGCATTCACGGGCGGGAAGAATGGCCTTCTCGCGGCGATGTCTCGGACGGCGTCCTCAGGTACGTTCTCGACGTCGAACGTCACGACGTCTACGGCGTCCGCAAGGGCCGCGAGCCGCTCCGTATCGTCGAAAGCGCCACAAATGATGTGTCCGACTTGAGCGCCCGGTGCGTCCTCGCTCTGGTCCAAGAACACGAAGCGCAATCCGAGCGGATAACCCGCCAAGGCCAGCATTCTCCCGAGCTGACCCGCGCCGATGATGCCGATCTTCATGAGTGTGCGGGTGCCGGAACGCTCGGATCGGGGTGGGCGAGAACGGATTCGGTTTGCGTGGCCCGGAACTGATCGAGTGCGCTGCGGATCTGGTCGTACTTGTTGCCTAGAATCGATGCCGCCAGGAGTGCGGCGTTCGTCGCGCCCGCCACGCCGATCGCGAGCGTGCCAACGGGAATGCCAGCAGGCATCTGCACGATCGAGAGCAGTGAATCCATCCCGTTCAGCGCTTTCGATTGCACCGGCACACCGAGAACCGGCAAGGAGGTTTTTGCAGCCACCATCCCCGGCAAATGGGCGGCGCCGCCCGCGCCCGCAATGATGACTTCGATCCCGCGCTGGCGTGCCGTCGCGGCATATTCGAACAGCAAGTCCGGCGTGCGGTGGGCCGAGACGACGCGCGTTTCGTGCGGGACGCTCAGGCGCTTGAGGGTTTCGGCCGCCGATTGGAGCGTGTCCCAATCGGACTTCGAACCCATGATGATGCCGACGAGAGGTTTCATCCGGGAATTGTAGCGTAGAAGGCTGGGCAGGGCGCGGATCGCCGCCCTGCGCGCCGGTCCAGCGGGTCTACTTCGTTTCCGAGCTGAGTGCGTCCCGAAGGACGCGGAAAAGCTCGCGTGCGGCATGCGGCGGGCCTTTGTTGGCTCGCTCCGCGCGAGCTCGATCGAGGAGCTCGCCGAGGGTTTGTCTGTCCACCGGACCAGGCGCTTCGGCGCACAGTGCATCGATCGCTGGGGTTCCCTCGCGCACGAGGCGATCGCGCCATTGTTCAATCCGGCGAAAACGCAACGCGTCGGCCCGCTCGCGGTCGCGTTTCGCGTTGAAGGCGGCGCGAATCGGCTCCGCGTCGATCTTGCGCATCAACTTGCCGATGTACTGTTTCTGGCGATAGAGCCCGCCGTGGGCCGTAATCCGGCGCGCCAGCATGACGGCCTCTCGCAGCGTGTCGGGCAGGGGCAACGCGTCCAGTTCCGCCTGCGGGAGATCGATCAGCGCTTCGCCGAGCGCTTGTAAATCGTCGCTACGGCGTTTGCGCTCGCTCTTGCTCGGACGTTCGTATTCCTCGTCGCTCATATCGCGATTGTAGCCGGCCCGGACGCCGACCAGGTGACGAGTCGGAAAATGCCTTCGGCGGCAACGGCGTCCTCAGGCACTCGGCAGGCGCTAGAATGCGAGCATGCAAACTCCAGCACTTCCATCCAGCTCGAAGCAGCTCAGCCACTCGCAGAGCGATCTCGAAAAGCTCGTCGCCTTCGTCATCGATGAAGCGAAGCGTTTGGGCGCCACGGACGTCGAGGTCGGCGTCAGTGTCGACACGGGGTTATCGGTGACCGCACGTCTCGGCGAGGTGGAAACGCTCGAGTACCAGCGTGACCGAGGCATGGGCGTGACGGTTTATCGAGGCAAGCGCAAAGGCTCGGCGAGCACAGCCGACCTGAGCGAGCGCGCGCTCAGCGAGACGATCGCGAAGGCGTATAGCATCGCGGGATTCACCGCTGAGGACGATTGCGCGGGGCTGCCCGACCCGGACACGATTGCGCGCAATCCGCCCGATTTGGATCTATGTCACCCATGGTCGATCGAGCCGGATGAAGCACGCGACCTCGCGGTGGCCTGCGAGGCCGCGGCGTTGAGCGCCGATAAACGAATCGGCAACTCCGAAGGCGCGACCCTATCGACTCACCACGGATTGCGCGTGTTCGGTAACTCGGTCGGCTTTCTCGGCGGCTATGCCACGAGCTTGCACAGCCTGAGCTGCGTCGTCGTGGCGCAGGACAGCAGCGAGATGCAGCGCGACTACTGGTACAGCTCCGTTCGAGATTGGCGCGAACTCGAAGATGCGCAGAGTATCGGCAAGCAGGCGGCACAGCGAGCGCTCCGGCGCCTGAATGCACGCAAGCTCGCGACGACCGAAGCGCCGGTACTGTTCGTTCCGGAGCTTGCGCGCGGTTTGTTCGGTCATTTTCTCGGCGCGATCCGCGGCGGGAGTCAGTATCGACGGGCTTCGTTCTTGCTCGACGCAGCGGGCCAGCAGGTTTTTCCGAAGTGGATGCGCATCTCGGAGCGCCCTCACATCCGTAAAGCATTGGGCAGCGCGCCCTTCGACAGCGAAGGCGTGGCGACGAACGATCGCGAGCTCGTCGAAGCGGGCGTGTTGACGGGATACGTGTTGAGCACGTATTCGGCGCGCAAGTTAGGCTTGAAAACGACCGGCAATGCCGGCGGCGTGCACAACCTCATCGTCGCGCCGGGCGAGGACGACTTCGATACGCTCGTACGCAAGATGGGCCGAGGCCTCATCGTGACGGAGCTCATGGGTCAAGGCGTCAACGGCGTGACCGGTGACTACTCTCGAGGCGCCGCGGGATTCTGGGTCGAGAACGGTGCAATCGCGTATCCGGTGCACGAGATCACCATTGCAGGCAGTTTGAAGGACATGTTCCGGCAGATCGTCGCAGTCGGTAGCGACGTCGATGCGCGAGGCGGTATTCGGACAGGGTCGGTGCTGATCGAGAAAATGACGATTGCGGGAGAATAGGTTTTCGTATCACTTGGCTTCTTCAGCCAACTGTTTCACGGTCTTTCCCTTCAGCGCTTCCTTCAGCGCACACTCCGCCGAACGTGCAGCGGCAACCGCGGGCGCAATGTCGCGGATCTTCCCCAAGCGCGGCCCACTGATGTCTTGCCGCACGGCATCGAGCACATCGGCGAGCTCGATCATGTCCGGATCGCGCGCCGGCACCCAGGTGTCATCGTCAGCAAGCAACAGCAAGCCTTTTTGCTCGAGTGCCGTGACGATCGGGCCGACCGCGGCGCCTGGCAAGTCGAGGTGATCGGCGAGCTCGTTGACCGTCCAGCGACGCTGCGCGTCACGATAGTTGCACACGATCAAATACATGATCGATAGCGCGACACGCTCGCGCAGACTCGAGTTCAACCGAATCTCTTCTCGCCCGGGCCGCAGGTACTGCGGGTTCTGCACATAGAACGAAAGCTGCGCGCCGAGCAGCAACACGAGCCACGAGATGTAGAGCCAGATGAGCGCCACGATCGCGATCGCAAAGCTCGCATAGATAACGACCGTGCGCGTCGAGCCGGCGACGAACGAGGTGAAGATGAGGCCAGCGGCCGCCCAGAGCGCGCCCGCGAACACGCCGCCGGTGAGGGCCGCACGCAGTCGGACGGAACAGTTCGGAATGAAGCCGTACATAAACGTGAAGACGCCCGTGACGAGAAGATAGGGCGTCAGCGCACCGACGATCAGGAGCATCGTTCCGAACGGCTCGTGCTCCGCGATTCTTTGCATGAGCGAGGTGTTGCGAAACGCTGCCATCAAACCGAAGGCGGTGACGATCGCGGCCGGCCCGATGACGATCACGCTCAGGTACTCGCTGAAGCGTCGCGTGAAGCTTCTCGGTTGTTCGACGCGCCAGATGAAATTGAAGCTCTCCTCGACCTTCTGCACCATCGAGATGACGTTGTAGAGCAGGAACATGAACCCGATCGACCCCAGCACCGTGCCGCGTACGTTGTTCACGAGATCCATGACCCGCGCCGTGAGCTCGTACGCACGATCCTGACCCAGCGGTTCGAGAAAGCTGTACAGCACCGGCTCGAGGTCTTCGTGATAGCCGAGACCTTTGAGCACGGAGAAGGAGAGGGCGAGCAGCGGGATGATGGACAGCAGTGTCGTGTAAACGAGGCTCATCGCGCGGAGCGTGAGCTGTCCCCGTAGAATGTCTCGCACGAGCGCATAGGGATAGCGCAGGATGCGCGCGAGTTTCCACAATGGTTTCCCGATCAGCGTATCGGGCGGCTCGAATAGCCATCTTTCCAGGCGCGTGGCGAGCGGTTGAATCATGCTGACTCAGCCTGACACGTGGCGCGCGGCGCGGCAAGGTAGGAGGCATTCCTCCTCTTCGAGGAGTGTGCTCCACATCCCATGAGGCGACTTAAAGCGTGAAGTAAAACGTCGCGCCCTCATTCGGCTTGGCGTCGACCCACACGCGTCCACCATGGCGCGCGATGATTCTTTGCACGGTCACGAGCCCGATGCCCGTTCCCGGAAATTCTGAATCGGGGTGCAGGCGTTGGAATGGGGCGAAGAGCTTGCCGGCGTATTGCATGTCGAACCCAACGCCGTTGTCTCGGACGTAATAGATCGGACCCTCGATAGTGTCCTCGACACCAACCTGGATGCGCGCAGGATCCGCGTGGGCGGTGTACTTCCATGCGTTGTCGAGCAGGTTCTCCATCGCGATCCGCAGCAGGCGTGTGTCGCCGTGTACGCCCATGTCGGGCGCGATCTCAATCGCGACCGTGCGATCTGGATACCGCTCGCGGATCGCTGCGGCCGCTTCGGTTGCGATCTGAGACAGATTCGCGGGGCGCGCGTTGAGCTCCGCGCGGCTGATGCGAGACAAACCGAGCAGATCGTCGATCAAGTTCGACATCCGCTGGCTCGATTCATGTATGCGCTGCAAGTAGTGGAGCGACTTGTCGTCGAGGCCCGCAGGCGCGGACTCGCGCAGGATCTGACTGAATCCGGACAGGCTGCGAAGCGGCGCGCGCAGATCGTGGGAGACGGCGTAGGCAAACGATTCGAGCTCGCGATTCGCCGCTTCGAGCTGCTGCGTTCGTTGTTTGACGCGCGCTTCGAGCTCTGCGTTCATGCGTTGCACCTCGGCCTGAGATGCGAGGAGTGTCTTCACAGCGTGCTCATCGCGCCGTTGATAGCGTCGCAGGAGCACGTAGATCAAGAGCGCTGAGCAGATGACGAACAACCAGCCCTTTGCCGTTTGAATGGGCGTCATGCGCTCGGGCGGCACGTTGAGCCAGTGAAGCAGTCGATCGCCGAAGAAGATCCAGAAGAATCCCAAGGCGGAGTAGACGAACGCAATTCGCGACGGAACGTGCTTGGAGATCTCCGGTGCACTGCCGATGGCGTGCAAGTCCGTCTGCGAGGTGGGTGCGTGCGCGTCGTTCATATCAGGCCGTAGGCCTTGTGGCTGTAGCCAGATCGAAGAAGCGGGACGTCCCGTGAGGGTCTTGTACTTAGCAAGCGGTTCCGATCCCTTACCTGCAGTCCAGAGGCTACAGTCTATAGCGCGACGAGTTCTAGCCCGTCAAACGTTGCAGGGCTTCGGCGTACTTGGCTGACGTTCGCTCGATGATCTCCTGCGGCAGCTGCGGGCCGGGCGCCCGCTTGTTCCATTCCAATGTTTCGAGGTAGTCGCGCACGAATTGTTTGTCGAAGCTCGGCGGGCTTTCACCCACCCGATAGGTATCGACGGGCCAGAATCGGGACGAGTCTGGCGTCAATGCCTCGTCGATGAGCGTGAGATGCCCGGCCTCGTCCAACCCGAACTCGAACTTCGTATCCGCGATGATGATCCCGCGCGCGAGTGCATGCTCCGCAGCGAATGAATAGAGCGCGAGCGCGGTCGCTCGCACCTGCTCCGCGACGCCGCGCCCGACGAGTGCCACGACGCGCTCGTAGTCGATGTTCTCGTCGTGCTCTCCGATTTCCGCTTTCGTTGCGGGTGTGAATAGAGGCTCGGGCAGTTTCTCCGCTTGACGCAGGCCCGGCGGAAGCGAGATGCCGCAGACCATTCCCGTACGTTGGTAATCGCGCCAGCCGGAGCCGATCAGATATCCGCGCACGACCGCCTCGATAGGCAGCGCGCGCAAGCGCTTCACAACCATGCTGCGATCGCCGATGGCCGCGCGGTCCGCGTCATCGACGACGGCACGTTCGAGCGGAAAGTCGGTCGTGTGGTTGGGAACGATATGGCGCGTCTTATCGAACCAGAACTGCGAAATGCTCGTGAGGATGCGACCTTTGCCGGGGATCGGATCGGGAAGCACTACGTCGAAAGCGCTCAGGCGGTCCGTCGTCACGATGAGCATGTGACGATCGTCGATCGCGTAGATATCGCGCACTTTGCCGCGATGGATGAGGTCGAGACCGCGCACGTTCGATTCGAACAGCGGAGGGGAGGGGGTCGCGGGCATCAGAAGGTTCTCTTGAAGGGCGAGCGATGCTCGCGAAAGCAGGGGCGGACACGCGGCGATCCGCCTGCACTGTTACCATTGTAGATTGTCGCAGCGGGTGAAATGAGCTTCAAGATCGATGCATTGGCAGGGCAAGGCCGTCGGCGGCTTGATCGGTCTCGTTGCGGGCGGGCCCGCGGGCGCGGTCGTCGGTTTGCTGCTTGGCGTGCTGCTGGACGTCGAATTGAGCTCGCGGCAAGTGCGCCAAGCACCGCGCGCTAGCGCCACAGTGCAGGAAGCATTCTTTCGCGCGACATTCCAAACGATGGGGCACATCGCGAAAGCGGACGGACGTGTCTCCGAACAAGAGATCCAGGCGGCGCGAGCCATGATGAGCGATCTCGCGCTCAGTGAGCGTGAGATTCAGGCGGCGATGAATCTTTACCGTGAAGGCAAGGCGCGCACGTTCACGCTCGACGCCACGCTTGCCGAGCTGGCTGATCTTTGCCGCGACCGACCGGACCTCTGTCGGATGTTCGTGCAGATCCAAGTGCAGACTGCGGTCAGCGGTGGCAGCTTGCACGAGGAAAGCCGCAAAGTACTGGCGCGCGCATGTGCTGCCCTCGATGTTTCCGCGTACGAAGTGATTCAGATGGAGGCGCTGTTGCGGATGCAGCGCGCAACGGAGCGCGTTCGCGAGGTGCCCGCGGATCGCGTTGCCGAAGCGCATGCGGTGCTCGGTGTCGCGCGAAACGCCCCGGATGCGCGTGTCACGAAGGCCTATCGGCGACTCATGAGCCATCACCATCCCGACAAGCTCGTCGCGAAAGGCTTACCCGAATCCATGATGGCGCTCGCGCAGGAGAAGACGC
>JBIQKP010000013.1:0-77665 GCA_044506405.1 Lysobacterales bacterium
CGATCCGCGAGGGCGGACGCACGGTGGGCGCCGGCGTGGTGGCGAAGATTCTGAAATAAGACATAGAAGCGGTTGGCGGTTAGCGGATAGCGGTTGGTCAGAACGAAGAGACGCGCTTCTTCATTCCGAACTAACCGCTAACCGCTAACCGCTAACCGCTTCATCAAGAGACAAACATGGCAACGAACCAAAATATCCGCATCCGCCTGAAGGCGTTCGATCATCGATTGATCGACAACTCGGCGCGTGAAATCGTCGAGACGGCCAAGCGCACTGGCGCGACGGTACGCGGCCCGGTGCCGCTGCCGACGAAGATGGAGCGCTTCACGGTCCTCATCTCGCCGCACGCCGATAAGGACGCGCGCGATCAGTATGAGATCCGCACGCACAAGCGTTTGATGGACATCCTCAACCCCACCGATAAGACGGTGGACGCTCTCATGAAGCTCGAGCTTCCCGCGGGCGTGGACGTCCAGATCAAGCTGAATTGAGCGGATTCCCGCCACAGCGGGATCACGGCTCAATCATCCCCGCGGAGGCGGGGATCCAGATGGTCATCCCCGCGGAAGCGGGGATGCACGTTTCAGGTATCGAGGGATTTCGGCTACCGCCGGAGGACGAATCGGAGGCGATTCGTCGGGTTTGGATGAATTACCGCCTTTGCGGGGTTATGAACGCTTGCAATGCCCGCGTTCATAACTATAATTCGCGCCTCTTTGCGCCGAGGTCTGGCCCTAACGGGGTACCGCTCGAGCGGCGTGACCGCCACGTAACCGTGCGGTCGGCCTCTCTTTCCGGTCCTTCCAAGCCTGATCCATGCCCCAAGGTGACTTAGGGCATGACCGGTCTGATTCAGCGCCGATTTGAGCGCTGCCGGTCCTAGCAGAGATTTTCGTTTTTACCGCCTCGGCCAATCGCAGCCGAGCGCGTATTGAACAGTTGCCGCCAGGCTTGGGCTTTCGGGCCGGGTGGCGCTTTAGAAGAGGACATTACGATGAGCGCTGCCAAGACCTTGGGTCTGGTCGGTCGCAAGGCCGGAATGACGCGTGTCTTCACCGACGCGGGTGAAACCGTGCCAGTGACCGTCATCGAGGCTTTGCCGAATCGGATCACGCAAGTCCGTACCCAGGACGTGGACGGCTATCGGGCCCTCCAAGTGGCCGTGGGCGAGCGTAAAGCGTCTCGCCTCAACAAGGCGGAAGCCGGTCACTACGCAAAGGTCAAAGTCGCTCCCGGTCAGTCGCTGGTCGAATTCCGCCTGAACGGCGAGGAAGGCGCTGACCTCGCGCCGGGCGGTGAGCTCAAGGTCGACCTGTTCCAGGAAGGCCAGATCGTGGACGTCACTGGCACGACAACCGGTAAAGGTTTTGCCGGCGTCATGAAGCGGCACAACTTTGCGGGCGGCTACGCCACGCACGGTGCGTCGGTTTCCCACCGTGTTCCGGGCTCCATCGGCCAACGTCAGACGCCAGGCCGCGTGTTCCCCGGTAAGCGCATGGCCGGTCACATGGGTGTGCGTCGTCGCACGATCGAAAACCTCCAAGTCGTGCGAGTCGATGCCGAACGCAACCTGCTGTTGATTCGCGGCGCCGTTCCGGGCGCGCCGGGCGGCCAGGTGATCGTGCGCCCGTCCGTCAAAGCGGCGGCTCGAGCTGCGAAGAAGAAAGCCGCAGCTCCGGCCAAGAAGTAACCCTGGTACAGCAGTAGTAGGCCGCCATGAATTTGAAGCTGGTCAGCAAGGGTGCGCAGGCGCAGGACTTCCAAGTGTCCGATGCGACGTTTGCGCGTGAATTCAACGAGGCACTCGTGCACCAGGTCGTGACTGCGTATCGCGCAGCCGGCCGTGCGGGCACGAAGGCGCAGAAGACGAAGGCCGAAGTGCGCGGCGGCGGCATCAAGCCGTGGCGTCAAAAAGGCACTGGTCAGGCGCGCGTGGGCTCGATCCGCAGCCCGATTTGGGTCGGCGGCGGTCGCGCTTTCGCTGCGAAGCCGCGCGATTTCACGCAGAAGGTGAATCGCAAGATGTATCGCGGCGCAATGCGCGCGATGCTTTCCGAGCTTGCCCGTCAGGAGCGTCTGCTCGTCGTGAACGGGATCGAGCTCGAAGCGCCGAAGACGAAGCTGCTCGTGCAGAAGCTCAAGGAGCTCGAGCTGGGGCAGAACGTGCTCGTGCTCGTCGAAGCGTTCGATGAAAAGCTCGAGCTCGCCGCTCGTAATCTGCCGTACATCGACGTGCTGCCGGTCAGCGCGCTCGATCCGCTCAGTCTCGCACGCCACGACAAGGTGCTCGCCACGGTCGCTGCGGTGCGTCTGCTCGAAGAGAGGCTCGCATGAGTAAAGAGACTTTGATGAACGTGCTGATCGGGCCGCACGTTTCCGAGAAAAGCGCGCGCATTTCCGAAGGCGCGGACCACTTCGTGTTCCGCGTTCGCCGCGACGCGACGAAGCCGGACATCAAGGCCGCCGTCGAGCTGATGTTCGAAGTGAAAGTCGCCGAAGTGAACGTCGTGAACACCCAAGGCAAGACGAAGCGCTTCGGTCAGCGCTTCGGTCGCCGGCAGGACTTCAAGAAAGCTTATGTGCGCCTGGCGCCCGGTCAGAAGATCGAGTCGTTCACGGGCACCGAAGGCTAAAGCGTCTAGGAATCAGTCATGGCATTGATCAAGTCAAAACCGACCTCGCCGGGACGACGCTTCCAGGTCAAGATCTCGCGCGCCCACTTGCACAAAGGTGGGCCTGTCGAGTCGTTGGTCGTCAGCAAGAATTCGACCGGCGCGCGTAACCATTCTGGTCGCCTGACCGTTCGCCACCAAGGCAACGGCCACAAGCAGAAATATCGTCTCGTCGATTTTCTGCGCAACAAGGACGGTGTTGCCGGCAAGGTTGAGCGGATCGAATACGATCCGAATCGCACTGCGCATCTCGCGCTCGTGCTGTATGCGGACGGCGAGCGTCGCTACATCATCGCGCCCAAAGGCGTGGAGCCGGGCGAGACGATCATGTCCGGACCTGAGGCGCCGATCAAAGCGGGCAACAGCATGCAGCTGCGCCACATTCCGATCGGCACGACGATTCACAACGTCGAGTTGAAGCCCGGTAAGGGCGGTCAGCTCGCGCGCAGCGCCGGCGGCTCTGCACAGTTGGCGGCGCGGGAAGGCGCGTACGCGACGATTCGCCTGCGTTCTTCGGAAATGCGCAAGGTGCACGTCGATTGTCGCGCGACGATCGGCGAGGTCAGCAACGAAGAGCACAGCCTGCGCAGCTACGGCAAGGCCGGTGCGATCCGTTGGCGCGGCATTCGTCCGACGGTGCGCGGTGTCGTGATGAACCCAGTCGACCATCCGCACGGCGGTGGTGAGGGCAAGTCAGGCCAAGGTAACCCGCATCCGGTGAGCCCGTGGGGCTGGAATACCAAGGGCAAGAAGACTCGTCGCAACAAACGCACCGCGAACATGATCGTTCGCCGTCGCAATTGAGGAAGGGGTTAGCGGTTAGCGGTTGGTCAGAGGCGCATCGCGCCACGACGACCGACAGACTACAAGCTACAGCCTAGAGGAAACACACAGTGCCTCGTTCGATTAAAAAGGGACCGTTCGTCGATCTGCATCTCGCGAAGAAGGTTCGCGTGGCTGCGGAGAAAAACGACCGTCGTCCAATCAAGACCTGGTCCCGTCGATCCATGATTCTTCCGGACATGGTTGGGTTGACCATCGCCGTGCACAACGGCCGTCAGCACGTGCCCGTGCTCGTCTCGGAGAACATGGTCGGTCACAAGCTCGGTGAGTTCGCGCCCACGCGTACGTTCAAGGCGCACTCGGGCGACAAGAAGAGCGAGGGCAAGTGATGCAAGTCGCGGCTAAGTTGAAGTACGCGCGCATTTCTCCGCAGAAGTGCCGCTTGGTGGCCGACCTCGTGCGCGGTAAGCCCGTGGGTCAGGCATTGAACACACTGCGCTTCACGCCGAAGAAGGGCGCGAAGCTCGTGCGCAAGGTGTTGGAGTCGGCGATTGCGAATGCCGAGAACAACCTGAGCGCGGATGTCGATGAGCTGAAAGTTCAGACGATCACGGTCGACGAGGCGCCGGTCTTGAAGCGCTTCCACGCGCGAGCGAAAGGCCGCGGCAATCGCATCTGGAAGCGCAACAGCCACATTGTCATCACGGTCGGAGACGGAAGGAAGGACGACTGAAGGCATTGATCGTAGGTTGCCGGTGAGACACCTCGAGCCGAACGCCTACAACCTACAGCCTACAGCCTAACGAGCGTAGCGAGTATTTATGGGTCAGAAAGTCAATCCAGTCGGAATTCGCCTCGGCATCACGCGCGAGTGGACTTCGAAGTGGTATGCGTCGACGAAGAACTTCCCGTCGCACGTCTACACCGATTTCCAGGTTCGCGAGTTTCTGAAGAAGAAGCTCGCGGAAGCCTCGGTGAGCCGCATCAACATCGAGCGTGCCGCTCGCAAGGTGAACATTACGATCCACACGGCGCGGCCGGGCATCGTGATCGGCAAGAAGGGCGAGGACATCGAGAAGCTTCGCGGCCAAGTCGCGAAGATGATGGGCATGCCCGTCACGGACGTGCGCATCAACATCTCGGAAATCAGAAAGCCAGAGCTCGATGCGCAGCTCGTCGCGGAAGGCATTGCGCAGCAGCTCGAGCGCCGCGTCATGTTCCGTCGCGCGATGAAGCGCGCCGTGACGAATACGATGCGTATTGGTGCGCTCGGCATCAAAGTTCGCGTTTCGGGCCGCTTGAACGGCGCCGAGATCGCGCGCACCGAGTGGTATCGCGAAGGGCGCATTCCATTGCACACCTTCCGCGCGGACATCGACTATGGCTTTGCCGAAGCGAAGACGACCTACGGCGTGATCGGCGTGAAGGTTTGGATCTTCAAGGGCGAAGTCTTCAATCAACAGGAGCAGGTGGCGGAGCCGACCGAAGGTCAGGCTGCTCAGGCCCCTGCGGAGGCGACGGCCTGAATAGACCGTAGGTTGTAGACAGTAGGCGGTAGGTCCGAAAGAGAACGACCTTCTTGCCTAGAGCCTACAGCCTAGAGCCTACAGCCTAGGTAACACGAACATGATGCAACCGAAGCGCACGAAGTATCGCAAGCAGTTCAAGGGACGCAACGCCGGCCTGTCCCAGAGCGGCAACTATGTCGCGTTCGGCGACTATGGGTTGAAGGCGACCAGCCGTGCACGCATGACCGCGCGCGAGCTCGAAGCTGCGCGTCGCGCGATGACTCGCTACGTCAAGCGCGGTGGACAGATCTGGGTGCGCGTGTTCCCGGACGTGCCGATCACGAAGAAGCCGCTCGAAGTGCGTATGGGTAGCGGTAAGGGCAACGTGGAGTACTACGTTGCGAAAGTGAAGCCCGGCAAGGTGTTGTTCGAGATGGAAGGCGTGACCGAGCAGACCGCCCGCGAGGCGTTCCGGTTGGCGGCTTCCAAGTTGTCAGTCGACACGCAATTCGTGGTTCGACACGTGAGAGCAGGTTAAGCAATGAGCGCGAAAGAACTGCGACAGAAGTCGCCGGCGGATCTGCAGAAAGAGCTCATCGATCTGCGTCGCGAGCAATTCAATCTCCGCATGGCGCGCGCAACGGGCCAGGCGGCGAAGCCGGATCAGTTTACGAAAGTCCGCCGCAATATCGCGCGCGTGAAGACCGTGATGGCTGAGCAGCGCCGCGGTACGCAGAAGAGTAAGTAACCATGAGCAACCAAGAACCCGAAGCGAAAGACGCCGGTCAGAAGTCGGCGAAGACGCTCACCGGCAAAGTCGTGAGCAACAAGATGCAGAAGAGCATCCGTGTTGCCGTCGAGCGCTACGTACCGCATCCGCGCTACGGCAAGTATCAGCGCCGCACGACGAACTTTCTCGCGCATGACGAGAACAACGAGTGCAACGAGGGCGACGTCGTCGCGATCGAGGCATGCCGTCCGTTGTCTCGTCACAAGAGCTGGCGGCTCGTGAAGGTTATTAGCCGCGCTCAGCAGGCGGGGCAGACAACTAGTGGGGCAACGCCATGATTCAGATGCAAACGATGTTGAATGCCGCTGATAACAGCGGTGCCCGAAGCCTCGTGTGCATCAAGGTGCTCGGCGGCTCGAAGCGTCGTTACGCGACGGTCGGCGATGTCATCAAGGTGAGCATTCGCGATGCGATCCCGCGCGGCAAGGTGAAGAAGGGCGAGGTGTACGACGCGGTGGTCGTACGTACGAAGTTCGGTGTTCGTCGTCCGGACGGCTCGCTCATCCGTTTCGACGGTAACGCGGCCGTGTTGCTCACGAACAAGCTCGAGCCGATCGGCACGCGCATCTTCGGACCGGTTACCCGCGAGCTGCGCACTGCGCAGTTCATGAAGATCATCTCGTTGGCACCGGAAGTATTGTGAGAGGCCGTAGGCTGTAGACCGTAGGCAGTAAGCCAGAACAGATTCTGATCTATAGCCCACAGTCTAGAGCCACAGCCTGAGGCTTGATGTATGAACAAGATTCGCAAAGGTGACGAAGTCGTCGTGATTGCCGGCCGAGACAAAGGCCGCCGCGGCACGGTCATCAAGGTGCTCGAGGGCAAGGTGCTCGTCGAGAACCTCAACATGGTGAAGCGGCACACGAAGCCGAACCCGCAGCGCAATGCGCAGGGCGGCATCGTCGAGAAGGAAGCGGCGATCGACGTGTCGAACGTGCAGCTTTGGAATCCGGTCGCGAAGAAGGGCGATCGCGTCGGTATCCGTACGCTCGCGGACGGACGCAAGGTGCGCTTCTTCAAGTCGAACGACGAAGTCGTCGACGCGTAACGGGCTACGGGCGTAGGGCGACGAGTTTCGGCGCAGCCGCCTGAGCACTCAGAGAGAATTTTATGGCCAGACTTGCACAGCATTACCGCGAAAAGATCGTGCCCGAGCTGCAGAAGACGCTCGGCGTCGCGAACATCATGGAAGTACCGAAGATCACGAAGATCACGGTCAACATGGGTGTCGGCGAAGCCGTCGCGGACAAAAAGATCATGGACAACGCCGTCGCCGATCTCACGAAGATCACGGGCCAGAAGCCGCTCGTGACGCGTGCTCGCAAGTCGGTTGCGACGTTCAAGGTGCGCGACGGTCTCGCGATCGGCGCGAAGGTGACGTTGCGCGGTGCGCGCATGTATGAGTTCTTGGATCGTCTCGTGAACATCGCGATGCCCCGCATTCGCGACTTCCGCGGCGTCAGCGCGCGCTCTTTCGATGGCCGGGGCAATTACAACTTCGGCGTCAAAGAGCAGATCATTTTCCCCGAGATCGCGTACGACCAGATCGATGCGATCCGAGGCATGGACATCACGATCACGACGACGGCGAAAGACGACAAAGCAGGTCGCGCGCTGCTCGAAGCGTTCAATTTTCCGTTCCGCAAGTAAACGTCGAACAACGGCGTAAGGCGATAAGGCGAAGTTATGGCCAAGACATCGATGGTCAACCGCGAAACGAAGCGCGCGAAGCTGGTGAAGCGATATGCCGCCAAGCGTGCGCGTTTGAAAGAGATCATTCGCAAGCCGACTTCGAGTCCGGCGGAGCGAGAGGCTGCCGTGGCGCAGCTGCAGGCGTTGCCGCGCGACTCGAGCAAGAGCCGTCTGCGCAATCGCTGTGCGATTACCGGTAGGCCGCGAGGTTTTTACCGCAAGTTCGGATTGGGACGTACGAAGCTGCGCGAGGCAACGATGCGCGGTGAAGTTCCAGGACTCAGAAAGGCCAGCTGGTAAACGGCTGGGACCACTGGAGTTAAGACATGAGCATGACGGATCCGATTGCCGATCTCCTGACGCGCATTCGCAATGGCCAGTCCTCGGGTAAGACCGAGGTTCTCGTGCCGGCTTCCAAAGTGAAGCTCGCGATTGCCAAAGTGCTGAAGGAACAAGGCTATATCGAAGACTTTTCCTCGAGTGTGCGCGACGGCAAGCCGACGCTCGCCGTGCAACTCAAGTACTACCAGGGCCGCCCGGTCATCGATCGACTGGAGCGTGTGAGCCGACCCGGCCTGCGCGTCTACAAGGGTAAGGATGAGCTGCCGTCTATTCTCGGCGGTCTGGGCGTCGCAATCGTCTCCACCTCGAAAGGGGTGATGACGGACGCGCAAGCACGCGCTTCCGGCCACGGCGGCGAAGTGCTCTGCATCGTCTCTTAAGAGGCGTAGGCAACAGTTGCTTTGGGTTTCGACCTGGAGCCTTTAGGAACATCGAAATGTCTCGAGTAGCTAAACAACCGGTCCCGCTGCCGCAAGGCGTGAGCGCGACGATTACCGCCGAGTCCATCACGGTGAAGGGTGGCAAGGGCAGCTTGAGCTTGCCGCTCAACAGCCGGCATGTCCGCGTCGTGCAGGACGGCAACGTCCTCAAGATCGAGAAGGTGACGACCGAGCGCGAAGCCGACATGGTTGCAGGCTCTACGCGCGCTCATCTCGCGAACATCGTCGAGGGGGTCAGCAAGGGTTACGAGCGCAAGCTCGAACTCGTGGGCGTCGGTTATCGCGCCCAGGCTCAAGGCAAGAACTTGAACCTGACGCTCGGGTTTTCGCACCCGGTCGTCTACGTCGCGCCGGAAGGCATCACGATCGAAACCCCGTCGCAGACGGAAATCATCGTGAAAGGCTCCGATGTGCAGCGCGTGGGTCAGGTGGCTGCCGACATCCGTGCGTTCCGTCCGCCCGAGCCTTACAAGGGCAAGGGCGTGCGCTATTCGGGTGAGAAGATCGAGCTGAAGGAAGCGAAGAAGAAGTGATTCGCGGTGAGCGGGCCTCGGGTTATCCGGTGGCCACACTGCTTGCATTACGAATCACTGGTTACGAATCACGAGTCACTAGGTTATGAACAAGAACGCTCAACGGTTGAGACGTGCTGTCAAGAGCCGCGCGAAAATTCGCGAGCTCAAGGCCTTGCGCCTTTCCGTGCACCGCACGTCGCAGCACATCTACGCGCAGATCTTCGATGTGAACTCGAAGGTGCTCGCCTCGGCTTCGACCTTGCAGAAGGACGTTCGCGAGGGATTGAAGTACACAGGCAACGTCAGCGCGGCCGCTGCGGTCGGCAAGGCCATCGCGGAGAAGGCGAAAGCGGCCGGCATCAAGCAAGTTGCGTTCGATCGCTCCGGCTTCAAGTTCCATGGGCGCATCAAGGCGCTCGCGGACGCAGCGCGCGAGAACGGATTGGAGTTCTAGCGGTAGGTTGGGTTTAACCCAACTCATTAGGTGAACCAGGTTTGTGTCGGAATGAATTCCGACCTACAACGGGAACAGGCAAATGGCCAGAGTTGAGAAAACGGCAGCGTCGGACGAGTTCATCGAGAAGCTCGTCGCAGTCAATCGCGTGGCGAAGGTCGTGAAGGGCGGACGTCAGTTCGGCTTCACGGCGTTGACGGTCGTGGGCGACGGACGCGGCAAGGTCGGCATCGGCTACGGCAAGGCCCGCGAAGTGCCGGTCGCCATTCAAAAGGCGATGCAGGCTGCGCGCAAGAACTTGTCCACCGTGGCGCTCAACAACGCGACGCTCCACTACGCGGTGCGCGGCCGGCACGGCACGTCGCGCGTCTACATGCAGCCCGCCGCCGATGGTACGGGTTTGATCGCGGGCGGCGGCATGCGCGCGGTGTTCGAGTGCGCCGGCGTTCGCAACGTGCTTGCGAAGAGCTACGGCTCGCGTAATCCGATCAATGTCGTGCGCGCCACGATGAACGCGCTCACGAGCGTGCAGTCGCCGGACGAGATCGCTGCGAAGCGCGGTAAGCGCGTCGAAGAGATCCTGGCTTAAGCGCCCGCTCAAGCGAACGAGAGACGACTGACATGGCGAACGCCAAAGCGAAAACGATCAAGGTGACGCTCGTGAAGAGCGTTTTCGGGCAGCTCGAGCGTCATCGCGCCACCGTGCGCGGGCTCGGCCTGCGTCGGATCCGGGATACGGCCGTGCTAGCCGATACGCCCGAGATCCGCGGAATGATTCGAGCGTCAGGTCACCTGTTGAAGGTAGAAGAGCAGGGTTGACGGTCGTCCGTTGACGGCAGACAGCAAGAGCTCGCTCTTCAAACCGTCAACTTGCAACTGTCAGCGGCAACCTAGAGAACGTTGAAATGAAGCTAAATACGATTTCGCCGGCACCCGGTAGCAAGAAGCCTCGCCTGCGCGTGGGGCGCGGTGCGTCCGCGGGACAAGGCAAGACGTGCGGCCGCGGCGTAAAGGGTCAGCGTGCGCGCAAGGGCGGCTACCACAAGGTCGGCTTCGAAGGCGGCCAGATGCCGCTGCAGCGTCGGTTGCCGAAGACCGGCTTCCGTTCCAAGGTCGCACCGACAGTTGCCGAAGTGCGTCTGTCCGAGCTCGCGAAGGTCGAGGGCGACGTGGTGGATCTCGCCTCCTTGAAGGCGGCGAATGTGGTCCCACTTCAAGCTCTACGCGCGCGCATCGTGGCCTCGGGTGAATTCGGCAAGGCCGTGACGGTCAAAGGTGTGCACGTGACGAAAGGTGCGCGCGCAGCGATCGAAGCCGCGGGCGGCAAGATCGAGACCGCCTAACTCTTCCGACACCGACAGCTAGGAACCCGTGGCTACGAAATCCGCCACCGCAGCAAACCTGTCCGCCTTCGGCGAGATGACCCGCTTCGCAGAGTTGCGACAGCGGCTGTTCTTCTTGATCGGGGCGTTGGTCGTCTACCGCATCGGAACGTTCATTCCGGTGCCGGGGATCGACCCGATCGCGCTCGCGCAGTTCTTCCAAGAGCAGCAGGGCACGATCCTGAACATGTTCAATATGTTCTCGGGCGGGGCGCTCGAGCGCTTGTCGATCTTCGCGCTCGGCGTGATGCCGTACATCTCGGCGTCGATCATCATCCAGATGATGGCCGTCGTGGTCCCGCAGCTGGCGGCGATCAAGAAAGAGGGTGAGTCGGGCCGGCGCAAGCTGACGCAGTACACGCGCTACGGCACTGTGTTGCTGGCGTTGGTTCAAGGTACGTCGGCTGCGATTGCTTTCCAAAACCAGGGCGTCGTGATCAACCCGGGGCCGCAGTTCGTGTTCGTCGCGAGCGTGACGCTGATTGCCGGCACGATGTTCCTGATGTGGCTCGGCGAGCAGATCACTGAGCGTGGTTTGGGTAACGGCATTTCGATGATCATTCTCGCCGGTATCGTTGCAGGCTTGCCGTCTGCGGTCGGCGGAACGCTCGAGCTCGTGAGAACCGGCGAAATTCACGCGGCCCTCGCGCTCGTCTTGTTCGGAATGGCGGTTGCCGTGACGGCTTTCGTGGTGTTCGTCGAGCGCGGTCAACGCCGCATTCAGGTGAACTACGCGAAGCGCCAGCAGGGCCGCAAGATGTTCGCCGGCCAGAGCACGCACCTGCCGTTCAAGCTGAACATGTCGGGTGTGATTCCGCCGATTTTCGCGTCGAGCTTGCTGCTCTTCCCCGCGACGATCGCGAGTTGGTCGGGGTCTGGGGGCGACATGACGTGGCTGCAAAGCTTTGCCACCGCGATGTCCCCTGGACAGCCTGCGCACATGGTTCTGTATGGCAGCTTGATCATCTTCTTCTGCTTCTTCTACACCGCGCTCGTGTTCAACTCACGGGAGACGGCGGAGAACTTGAAGAAGTCGGGTGCTTTCATCCCTGGGATTCGCCCGGGCCAGCAGACCGGTGAGTACATCGACCGAGTGCTCACTCGCTTGACCGTGTGGGGCGCCTTGTACGTCACGCTCGTGTGTTTGTTGCCCGAGATTCTGATCGCGCGGTTCAACGTGCCGTTCTACTTCGGCGGCACGTCGCTCCTGATCATCGTGGTGGTCGTCATGGACTTCCAGGCGCAGGTCGCGGCACACCTGATGTCGCACCAGTACGAAGGGCTGATGAAGAAAGCGAACCTGCGCGGCTACGGCCGCCCGGGACAGAGCTAATACGGGCTGGAGGCTGGAGGCTGGAGGCTGGGGTGAGAGGGCGTCGTTCCCTTCTTACCCCAGCCTCCAGCCTCCAGCCCCCAGCCGGGTTTTCAGAGCGCTCGCAGAGCGAGTGCGGAGAGAGAGCTATGAAGGTCCGTGCTTCCGTCAAAAAGATCTGCAAAAACTGCAAGATCGTTCGCCGCCGTCGTGTGGTGTACGTAATTTGCAGCAGCGACGCCCGGCACAAGCAGCGGCAGGGCTGAGGTCGGGCTGTAGGCTGTAGGTTGTAGGCTGTAGCTCAGAACAAGAGAGCCGAAGGGCTTTTACTCTGGCTAGAGCCTAGAGCCTACGTCTACAGCCTCTCCGTTAAGGCATTGAGTTACTAGGTTTTTTGTTATACAGTTCCGCGCTTTTCGTCGCGGGGAGTGCTCGCAATGGCCCGTATCGCCGGTATCAACATACCGATGAACAAGCATGTATGGGTGGGTCTCACCCATATCTATGGCGTCGGTAACACGCAAGCGAAGAAGGCATGTGCCGCCGCTGGCGTGAAGCCCGAGACGCTCGTCAAGGATCTTACCGAGGCCGAAGTCACCGCGCTGCGTACGCAGGTCGGCAAGCTCACCGTCGAAGGTGACCTGCGCCGCGAAGTGTCGATGAACATCAAGCGCTTGATGGACCTCGGTTGCTACCGCGGCATTCGCCACCGTCGTGGCTTGCCGCTTCGCGGCCAGCGTACGCGCACGAATGCACGCACGCGCAAAGGCCCGCGTAAGGCTGCGGTGAAGATGAACGCACCTCCGGGCAAGGGCTAACAGAAAGTGATCAGTGGCTAGTGAGTGACTAGTCAGAACGCTAATCAAACCTACGAAGTGCTCTTACTAGTCGGGAATCGCTAGTCACGAGTCACTTCACAGAGAGACATATGGCTGAGCAGAAACAAGGGGCGTCGGGCAAAGGTCGCAAGAAGGTCAAGAAGCATGTGACCGACGCGATCGCACACGTGCATGCCTCGTTCAACAACACGATCGTGACGATCACTGACCGGCAGGGCAACACGCTGTCGTGGGCGACCTCGGGCGGCTGCGGATTCCGCGGCTCGCGTAAGAGCACGCCTTTCGCTGCGCAGGTCGCCGCCGAGAAGGCCGGCACGGCTGCTCAGGAGCATGGCGTGAAGATGGTCGAAGTGCGCGTCAAGGGCCCCGGTCCCGGCCGCGAATCTGCGGTCCGTGCGCTCAACGCCTGCGGATTGAAGATCACGAACATCGCGGATGTGACGCCGATCCCGCACAACGGTTGCCGCCCGCCGAAGAAGCGTCGCGTCTAAAGTTTTCGAGGAAGTTTCATGGCCCGTTATCTAGGTCCCAAGTGCAAGTTGTCGCGCCGCGAAGGCACGGACTTGTTCCTGAAGAGCGGTGTGAAGCCGCTCGAGTCGAAGTGCAAGCTCGAAGTGCCGCCGGGCGGTATCAAGGGCGAGCGCCGCGGTCGCTTGTCGGATTACGGCTTGCAGCTGCGCGAGAAGCAAAAGCTTCGTCGTATGTACGGCGTGCTCGAGCGTCAGTTCCGCAACTACTACATCAAGGCATCGGGACGCCCCGGCTCGACCGGTTCGAACCTGCTGCAGATGTTGGAAGGTCGCCTCGATAACGTCGTCTACAGAATGGGTTTTGCCTCCACTCGTAACGAGGCGCGTCAGCTCGTGAGCCATAAGGGCATCACGGTGAATGGCGTCACGGTCAGCATTCCGTCGTATCAGTGCAAGGCAGGCGATGTCGTCACCGTGCGCGAGAAAGCGCAGAAGCAGCTGCGCATCCAGACCGCCCTTCAAATCAAGGCGCAGGTCGGATTCCCGAATTGGGTCGAGGTCGATGAGAAGAAATTCTCCGGCACGTTCAAGCAGCTTCCGGATCGAGATGAAATCCTTCCGGACATCAACGAGAACCTCGTGGTGGAGCTGTACTCGAAGTAGTGCTCGGACCCGAGCGTCCGGGCTTCGAGTGTTCTCGAGCCCCGGCTCGAGTGTTGAGTCATAGAGTCTTGCACTCGCCTCTGGCGAGTGCGTCAGCCGTTACGGCACACAAGCAGGTGAATGGTCCATGCAGGCATCCGTTGGCGAATTCCTGAAGCCGCGCGTCGTCAAAGTGACGCCTACTAACCCTCGTCAGGCGAAAGTCGTGATCGAGCCGTTCGAGCGAGGGTTCGGTCATACGTTGGGTAACGCGCTCCGGCGCGTGCTGCTGTCGTCCATGCCTGGGTGCGCGATCACCGAGGCAGAGATCGATGGCGTGTTGCACGAGTACACGAGCATCGAAGGCGTCCAGGAAGACGTCGTCGACATTCTGCTCAACCTCAAGCAGGTCGCGATTCGCCTCAATGCGCGCGACGAGACGGAGCTGCGCCTTCACAAGAAGGGTCCGGGCCCCGTGACGGCAGGGGACATCCAGCTCGACCATGACGTCGAAGTGCTGAACCCCGATCTCGTCATCGCGAATCTCACGAAGGCGGGCGAGCTCAACATGACGCTCAAAGTCGAGCGCGGCCGCGGCTATCGCCCGGCAGTGCAGCGCGCGACGTTCGAAGAGTCGAGCGGCCCGATCGGGCGCTTGCAGCTCGATGCGTCGTTCAGCCCGATTCGCCGCGTCACCTATACGGTGGAAAGCGCGCGCGTCGAACAGCGTACGAACCTCGACAAGCTCATCCTCGACATCGAGACGAACGGCACGATCGATGCGGAAGAAGCGATTCGCCGCGCGGGCTCGATCCTCAAGGATCAGCTCTCGGTGTTCGTCGATCTGCAAGGTCAGGACGAAGGCGCATCGAAGGCTGCCGAGCAGCAGTTCGATCCGATCCTGCTCCGCCCGGTCGATGAGCTCGAGCTCACGGTTCGCAGCGCGAACTGCTTGAAGGCCGAGAACATCCATTACATCGGCGATCTCGTGCAGCGCACGGAGGTCGAGTTGCTGCGCACGCCGAACTTGGGCAAGAAGTCGCTCACCGAGATCAAGGAAGTGCTCGAGAGCCACGGCTTGACGCTCGGCATGCGTCTCGACAACTGGCCGCCGGTCAGCTTGAAGCGCGACGACGATCGAGATCTGATTTAACACTGCGACAGCGGGTAGCGGATAGCGGATAGAGAGTCCGCGCTGACGCTTCTCCGACCTACAGCCTACAGCCTACAGCCTACAGTCTAAGAAAATGCGTCATCAACTTTCAGGGCGGCAGCTGAGCCGCAACGCGCCGCACCGCTGGGCCATGTTTCGCAATATGGCGGCATCGCTGATTCGTCACGAGACGATTCGCACGACGCTGCCGAAGGCGAAGGAACTGCGCCGTATCGTCGAGCCGCTCATCACGCTCGGTAAGGACGACAGCGACGCGAATCGCCGCCGTGCGTTCTCACAGCTCCGTGACGCCGAAGTCGTCGTGAAGCTGTTCGAGAACCTGGGTCCCCGCTTCAAGTCGCGCCCGGGCGGCTACACGCGCATTCTGCGCATGGAGAATCGCCCCGGCGACGCGGCCCCCATGGCATTGATGCAGCTGCTCGATCAGCCTGAGCTCGCCGACACAGCCGAAGCGGCGGACGCCGACGGCGCTGAGCAGAAGGCGCCGAAGAAGAAGGCCGCTGCGAAGAAAAAGGTCTCACCGAAGAAGAAGACGGTGAAGACTGCGGAAGAGAAGGCCGCGAAGAAGGCTAAGGCCGAAGAGAAGGCCGAAGCCAAGGCGAAGAAGGCCGAGGCCAGCACTCAGAAGAAGGCTGCAGCGCCGAAGAAGAAGGCGGCAGCGACAAAAAAGAAGGCCGCCTCTACCAAGAAGCGATAAACGAAAAAGCCCGGCTCGACCGGGCTTTTTCTTGCGTGGGACCCTTCGGTCGGCCGCCGCGGACGCTCCATGCACCCGAGTGAGTACCGACCTACGGAGGCGCCTCGAGTCCCTCCGTGTAAAGCACGCGTCCGTCAGGCGCGACGAGGATCGCGTCCACGTCCTCGAGCGTGTTGTAGAGCGCGATCGCCTTCTCAGGGCCGAGCACGAATGCCGTTTTCGACAAACCGTCGGTGCGTGTCGCGGTCGACGCGATAATCGTCGCGCTGCGGACTTTGCTAGCGGAGTGGCCCGTCTTCGGGTCGAGGATATGGTGATAGCGCACACCCTTATCGTCGAAATAGCGCTCGTAGTCGCCGGACGTCGAAATCGCCGCATCCTCCAACGGAATGCGAGCGATCACCTCGTCCTTGCGATCGGGATGACGGATGCCGACGACCCAGGGATTACCGAACCGATCGCCGATGATTCGGCTGTCGCCGCCCGCGGTCACGAGTGCGTGCTCGATGCCGCGTGCTCGTAGCACCGCGATTCCGCGGTCGACCGCATGACCCTTGCCGATCCCGCCGAGATCGATCCGCACCCCTTCGCGTGCGAACTTCACGGTGCGCGCTTTGGGGTCGAGGATCAGGTGTCGGTAGTTGATGCCCGGGAGCGCCTCCTCGATCTGCTTTTCGTCGGGGCGCACTCGCTCGCGGTAGTCGTATAGGTAGCCGACGCTCGCATACGTGATGTCGAAGGCACCGCCGGTGATCGTCGAGTATTCCACCGACGTCGTGAGCAGGTCGAACAGCTCTTGCGAAATCGGGACCGGCCGCTGCGCAGCTTCCGCGTTGACGCGCGATACCTCGCTCGTCGTTTTGTAGGTGCTCATCGCCTCGTCGATACGGCGCATCTCCGCGAGCACGGCCTGGACGGCCGCCTCGCCTTCGGCTCGATTCTCGCTCCAGAGCTCGACGACGATGCGCGTGCCCATGATGCCGTCTTCGACATGCTCGACCCATTCGGCTCGAGCAGACGAGCAGAGCGCGAGCGAGAGCACTAGGGCGGTGATGAGGCGGCGAGGATGCATTGGCGTCGACGTGTGACGTGCAGGATGTGAAGTGTAAGGTCAGCGCGCGCCAGGAGCGCGCCTTTCTAATTCTGACGTTACACGCGCCGCTCAGGGCGCATCTACACGTTCTCCACACGCCGGTGCTGCCCCTCAGAGAGGGGCAGCGGAGGGCGGGATCAGAACTTGAAGCGGGCCGTGATGCCGTACGTGCGGGGCGCGCCCAAGAACGCATTCACGGTGTTCGTCGGCAGGGGCTGATCCGCCGACGAGCCCTGCAAAGTTGCGTCGTACGCGACCTGGAGGTACTCCTCGTCCGTCAGGTTTTGCGCCCAGAGCTCGAGCATCCATGACTCGTTCTCCGCACCGAAGCCGAGGCGTGCGTTCACGAGGGTCATCGCGTCTTGCTGCTTACGCGGATCCAGGTTCGAGCCCGTGTTGTACTCGGACGTGTATTTCGCGCCGATGTTGCCGCGGAACATGAGGGTGGAGCTGACGGGTTGCTCGAACGTGGCCGACAAGCTTCCAGACCATTTCGGTGCGAACGACAGCCGATCGTTCTTTCGTTCCGGCCGGAAGAAAGCGACCGCATCGCCGAAGTCTTCGATCTCCGTTTCCGCGTACGTGAATCCGCCCTGCAAGGTCAATTGCTCGAGCGGCGTGTTCCACAAGAAGTCGAGGTCGACACCTTTCGAAACGACTTGGGGCAGCGAAGTGACGACGAACGAAATGCCCGTGAAGGTGTTGAGCTGGAAGTTCTCGTAATCTTGATAGAACACCGCGCCGTTCAAGAGCAGCGTGTCTCCGAGCCACTCGGTCTTGACACCGATCTCATACGAGTCGACGAGCTCCTTTTCAAAGCTCGTGTCGATGTCGGCCGCGATCGGCCCTGCCGGATCGAGCGGATTGTTCGCGAGGTTGTTATTGGTGCGTTCGCGATCGAGATTGAAACCGCTTGCCTTGTAGCCGCGCGCGTAGGAGACGTAGCTCATGACGTCGTCCGTAAAGCGATAAGCGAGCTTCGCGGTGCCGCTCCATTCGTTCTCGTCGATCGTCTGGCGCGTCGACAGGTTGTTGAAGAGGGGATCGGCATATGTCGCGCAGCCGATGCCGTACACGGAGCGCATCAGCGAGGCGGCTGCAGCCGCGCGTTGAGCCGGCGGCAACGCTGCCACTTGCGACTGAACCAACGCGTTGATCGTCGCGAGGTTGCTGCGCAGGTACGTGCATCCGAAGCCGGGAGAGACACCAGGCGTCGTGCTGTTGAGGTAGTGCGAATCGAGATCTTTCGATTCGTCCGTGTAACGCAGGCCGACCGTCAGCTCCAAAGCGTCCGTGAAGCGGAAGCTGTTGTTGGTGAACACGGCCCAGCTCTTTGAATCTTGCTCGAACGTATCCGCTTGACCCGTGCCCACTGCATAGGAAGCGAGGAACGGTGCGAGTTGCGGAGGCGCGTTGAGCAACCCTCCGTAGTACGCGCCGAACTGCGAGCCGTACTTGAGCGGGTTCCCGGAATCCAGATCTTCGTCAGCGTAGAACGCGCCGACGAGCCAGCTGAGCTTGTCGGTTTCACCGGCGAGCCGGATCTCTTCGCTCAGTTGCGTGAACTCATTGGAGAAACTGCCATCCGGCGCGCGGAACAGAATGTCCGCTGTCGTGAAGTCGGAGTCTTGACCGTTCCTCGTCTCCCAGCTGCGCCACGCGGTCACCGACGTGAGCGTCGCGCCGCCGAGCGCGTCGAGATCCCAATTCATTTCGAGCGAAGCGCCCATGTCTTCGACGTGCTGCTCGCTCGAGCGATTCGCATAAGCGCGCCGTCGGAACGGGTCGGCCGGATTGGCAAAGGAGCCAGGCTGGATGGTGTTCAGCACTTGGAGCACCGCCGGGTTCGGGCTCAGCACGACGTGCGTGCCCAAACAGCAATTCTCGTCGCGTTCCGTGTAGTCGCCGACGAGCCGGATGTCGAACGCACTGCTCGGTTCGATCAGCAATTGACCGCGAACGGTGTAGAAGCTGCGATCGAAATCTTCATCTTGCGTGCGCGGACCGGGGCCGGTCTCGACATCGAGGAAGCCGTCGCGCTCGCGCGCGGCAACATAGAGGCGGCCAGCAACCGTGTCTCCAACGATCGGCCCGGTGATTGAAGCAGAGCCGCCGAAATCGCCGTAGTCGCCGGCCGTGAGCTCGATCTGCGAGCCGAAGTCGAACGAAGGTCGTTTCGTCACGACGTTGATGACACCGGCCGATGTGTTCTTACCGAACAGCGTGCCTTGTGGACCCTTCAGCACTTCGATGCGCTCGAGCTCGCCGAGGTCGCCGAAGCTGACGCCATTGCGAGGACGGTATACGCCGTCGATCACGACGCCGACCGACGATTCGAGTCCGGGGTTGTCGCCAACCGTACCGATGCCGCGAATACGCGCGGTCGTAACGGTTTCGCTCGTCGTGGATGTGACGATGAGACCGGGTGTGAGGAGCGTCAGATCCTTGATGTCCTGAACACCGGTGTCCTGCAAGAGCTGCTCCGAAATCGTCGTGACGACGATAGGCACGTCTTGCAAGCTCTGCTCGCGCTTCTGCGCGGTGACGACAATCGTGTCGATCTGACGTCCGGTGTCCTGAGTCTCCTGCGATTCCTGCGCCGCCAGCGGTGCTGCCGCGGCTGTCGCGAGTGTGGCGAACACGGCGGTGCGCAAGGACATGCTTCGTGAGCTCATTGAATCCCCCTAGTTGACCATCGACATTCGTATTCGCTTTTGGTCGAGTCCGGTACGTGAGCTGTCGTCGCTGCTCGCAGTTCATACGTACTGCGCAGCAGAATCAACTACACTTCCGTACGTCGCACAAAGGGTACTGTCTTTGTCAGGTAAGCGGAAGCGTTTTGCTTGCGCGCAACGTTCGCGGCCAATGCGTGAACGTCGCGTGTTCCGCAGTTGTATGCAAGAAGTAAAGACCGAAGCATGACACGCGGAAATCCAAGCGAGCGATTCAGTCATGTTCACGATCCATCCGTAGGCGGATCCCTGTCTACGTCCAATTCATTCGGATAAAGTAGATCGCAAGATGAAGGAATTCGACGTGGTGGTCATCGGCAGCGGGCCGGCAGGCGAAGGCGCCGCGATGATGGCAGCCAAGAATCATCGGACCGTCGCGCTGATCGAACGATATTTCGAGGTCGGTGGCGGTTGTACGCATTGGGGCACGATCCCGAGCAAAGCCCTGCGCCATGCGGCCAAGATCCTGCACGATCTTCGCCGCAATCCCATGCTCCGCGAGTTTCGAGACGCTTCTCGATTGAGTTATCCGCAACTGCTCGCGACGGCGGGTAAAGTCGTGGAGACGCAGACGGCGAGCCGGCGGCGGTTCTACGAGCGCAATCGTGTGCCGATTTTCGCGGGCGACGCGCGCTTCGTCGACGCGCATACTTTGGAAGTGCAGCCGTCGACCGGCAAGCCGACGCTCATTTCCGGCAAGCACATCGTGATCGCGACGGGCTCTCGTCCGTATCATCCGCCCGAGCTCGACTTCTCCCATCCGCGCGTGCGCGACAGCGATTCCATCTTGCGCTACGGCGAGCATCCGTTCGCCGTGACGATCTACGGCGCAGGCGTCATCGGGTGCGAGTACGCCTCCATCTTCATCAACCTCGGCGCAAAGGTCACTCTCGTCAATACGCAAGATCGACTGCTGTCGTTCTTGGATGATGAGATCACGGAAGCGCTCTCGTATCACTTGCGCGAGCAGGGTTGCGTCATCCGCCACAACGAGCAGTTCAAAGCGCTCGAGGCGCGCGAACGCGATGTGGTCTTGCATCTGCAGTCAGGGCGGAAGATCAAGTCGGACGTGCTGCTCTGGGCGAACGGCCGCACGGGGAATTCGGACCGACTCGGTGTGGAGGCGATCGGCCTCAACGCGAACTCTCGCGGCCAGATCGCGGTGAACGGTCACTATCAAACGGCCGTACCGCACATCTACGCGGTGGGTGACGTCATGGGCCCGCCCGCCTTGGCGAGCGCTGCCTACGTCCAAGGGTCGTACGCCGTTCAGCACATTCTCGATCCCACGATCGAGCCGCACCATCAAGAGATGATTCCGAGCGGTATCTACACCATCCCGGAGATCTCATCGATCGGGCGCACGGAACGCGAGCTCCAGGAAGCGAAGGTTCCTTACGAAGTCGGCCACTGCGCTTTCAAGAATCTCGCCCGAGCGCAGATGATCGATGAGCGCGTCGGGATGCTGAAGATCATTTTCCACGCCGAGACGATGGAAGTGCTCGGCGTGCACTGCTTCGGGGACGGCGCCTCCGAGATCGTGCACATCGGCCAAACCGTCATGGCGAGCCGCGATCTCAACGATGTCCGTTACTTCACGCGGACCACGTTCAACTATCCGACGATGGCGGAGGCGTACCGGGTGGCGGCGTACAACGGGATCAATAGGCTGACTTGACTAGGCTGTAGGCTGTAGGCTGTAGGTGTAGCCAGAGCAAGAGGGCACCGACGCAGCCGTCGCGATCCATCGGGAATTGAGAGATCGGATGCAGGTGCTCTTCGTTTGTCTGGCTACAGCCTAGAGCCTACAGCCTACAGCCTGATCTCAGGAGATCTGCATGAGTTTCGTCAAAGAGTTCCGCGAGTTCGCGGTGAAGGGCAACGTCGTCGACATGGCGGTCGGTATCATCATCGGCGCTGCGTTCGGCAAGATCGTCTCGTCCTTCGTGAATGACGTCATCACGCCACCGCTCGGCTATCTCATCGGCGGCGTCGACTTCACCGACCTAGCCGTGACGCTGCCAGCGATCCAGGAAGGAAAAGACGCTGTCACGATCAACTACGGTGCGTTCCTGCAGAATGTGTTCGACTTCGTGATCGTCGCGTTTGCGATCTTCCTCGCAGTCAAGATGATCAATCGACTGAAGCGAAAAGAGGAAGTCGCGCCCTCGACGCCGCCTCCGCCGCCGTCGCGCCAGGAAGTGCTGCTGGAAGAGATCCGCGATCTGTTGAAGCGTCAGCAGTAAACGCATCGACCTCTGACGCGAGGATCTTCTTCTCGCGACGTCGATCATGCCCGCGCGAAGGCGTCTCGAGTCAAGTTCTCGGGTTCGCCTTCCGTGCACGCGACATCGTCTTCAATCCGGATGCCGCCGTACGGCTTGAAGTGCTCGACCGCCCGCCAGTCGATGTGCTCGCGCAGCCGCGAGGCGCGTGCTTTCTCGAGCAGGGTGTCGATGAAATAGAGTCCCGGCTCGATCGTCACCACAAAGCCGGGTCCGAGCGTTCGAGTGAGTCGCAGATAGGGATACTCTGCCGGCTTCTCGCGTTGCGTGCCTTTCTCATCGATCGAGAATCCGCCAACGTCGTGCACCTGCAAGCCGAGCAGGTGGCCAACACCATGCGGTAAGAAGACGCTCGAAAGGCCTGTGGCGACCGCGTCAGGCGGATCCATCGAGATGATGTTGGCCTCGCGCAGCAGGGCGGCGAGCGAACGATGCGCGTTCAAATGGATATCAACGTACTCGGCGCCGCTTCGCACTTGCGCACACAGCCCTTGCTGTAGCGCATCCACGCGTTCGATGAGCGCAGCGAAGTCATCCGAGCGTTCGGCATACGTTCGGGTGATGTCGCAGCCATAACCGCCGAATTCGGCGCCTGCGTCGATCAGGAATGAGCGACGCGCGTCGGGCGGGCGGCGTTCGAGATGCTGGTAATGCAGGATGGCGGCGTTCTCGTTGAGCGCGACGATGCTCGGATAAGGCAGTTCCTCGTCGATATGCTCACACGCTTGCAGATACGCGAGGTGGATCGCGAACTCGGAAGCGCCGGCGCGAAATGCGGCTTCCGCCGCACGATGGCCTTTCGCACCGCGCCGCGATGCGCGGCGCAGGCATTCGACTTCATACGGCGTCTTTGTCGCGCGCCAGTAATGAAGGCGTGTCAGTAGCTCATCGGGATTGCGTCCAGCAAATCCATAGTCCTCGAAGCGCTCGTCCCACTCGCCGATAAATGCGCAGCGCGGAAGCGTGCGCAAATGCGCGCGGGCTTCGCTCGATTCACGGAGCACCGTCACCTGAACGTGCTGCGTCCAGAACGCGTCAGGAATCGCAGGCGGCTTGTGCCAGAAATCGAGGGGCTGGAGAAAGAGCAACTCCAGTCGACCTGAGGGCCTATAGATGAGCCACGAGCCTTGCGCATGCGCAAGGGGGATCCAGAGGTTGAAGTGAGGATTCCCTTTGAAAGGGTAGGGCTGATCATCGAGAAAGCGCAGGCGAGGTTCGCCGGCATGGATCGCAACGGATTCGTATCCACAGTCGGTCAGCGCACGATCCATGCGCTCGCGTTGAACTTGCAGATGTTCGGAATAGAGCGACTCGAGCATGACGTTGACTCATCGCGATGTCTGACATCCGAGTCTAGGTCCGATCGCGCCGCTTCGCGAGCCGGCAGTGGCTGACGTTCTCAGGGAACGATGCGTACGGACAGGTTTCCCCAATCGGCGAATCGGCCGACGCAGGTGCCGGTCTCGGCAGGGACCATCTTCCCAAGAGCGCCTGTAAGCAGCACTTGACCTGGCTGCAGCGTCCAGCCTTGATCGACCATTGTGTTCACGAGCCACAACGCCGCGGCCCATTGATCGCCCATCGCATCGTGGGCATCTCCGATGTTCACTACTTCTCCGTCACATACGAGTGTTGCAGTGAGCGCGTTCGGATCGCGTCGAGGCGGCGCGACGAAATCGCCGGTCACGAAGTATGCTGCTGCGACGTTGGAGGCCACGATGTCGAGCGCAGTGAGATGCTCGGGCGTTTCGTAGTCGAGGTTCGGCAACTCGATCGCCGGCGCGATGCCGTCGATGTGCGCTTTGAGCGCTTCGATATCGGCGAGTCGCTCATCGATTCGTTTGCCTACACGAAGCGCAACTTCGAGTTCCAGATGGAGTCCGCGCAGCGTGCTCAGCTGCAACGCATTCGGCGTCTGCGCAGCGGGAGTGAGTAGCACACCTGCAATCGGACCGCTCGCGCCGAAGCGATGCTGTGCGGCTGATGATGTCAAACCGGCTTTGAAACCGATCGGCATTTCGCCGCGCAATGTCTTGCGTACGATGCGCGTTTGCAGCGCGTACGCGCGCTCAATTGTCAATGTTTCGTCAATGCGAGTCGCGAGAGGCATGGCTTCGTTGTGCTTCAACGCATCGAGAATCGAGTCATCGATGCGCTGCCCCGCTAAACATCCGAAGAGCGCTAAAGTGCCTATAAAACAAGCGTTTTTCGCGGCTTGCTTTACGAGAGAAGCAACTCGATGCGCGCGGCGTGTGCTCATTTGCATTCAGATAAGTGGTTTCAAACGAAACTCAAACACTCTAGAATTCATCGCGCTGCTAGCAGAGGAACGCTCCTCTGGTTTTAGTCGTTATATACATCGTTAGCAAACTCGCCACAGGGGTGGATGATCACATGAACACGAAGCTCATTCTTGCCGCATTGATGATGTCGTTGTCGCTCGCCGCTTGCGGACAGAAGGACGAAGCTCCTGCTGCTGCAACCGAAGCGGCTCCTCCGGCTGATACGGCGCCTGCTGACGCGACGCCTCCGGCGGATGAGTCGATGGACTCCACGATGGATGAATCTGGCGCCGCTCCCGACGCGGACGCTGCTCCGGCCGATGGCGACGTCGCCGAGCCGGCTCCTGCACCTGCGGAATAATTCCCGCATGCGAGATCAGGCGGGCGTCAGCCCGCCTGATCGACTCCCTCGCGCGTACGCGACGCGCACTGAGAATCGCGACGCCCTCCGCCGAACCTCGTCCTACTCGATTCGACCTGTTCGCGAATCGACATCTCGGTCAAGCGACCGCCCGTTCTCCAAATCGTTGACCCAAGTCTCGCGGAAGTAGACCATCGCACGTGGTTCCTTCTAAAGAGGCGGCCGCAGGGCCGGTCACGCGGTGGCAGTTCGGATTCGAGACGCAGGCAACTCTCCTCAGGACAAACTCTGGGTTCAGCGCCACTATCCTGAGTACCTCGACGATCTGTCCGATTCGAGTATGAACACGGGCATGTTCCCGGCGTATTCGGAGCGCGAGCCGGAGCTCTTGGCGCGCTGGTTTGCGGACGACAGCGCTCATCCGCTAATCATCTTGAAGAACGAACGGCCCGTTGGTTTCGCTTTGGTGAGCCGACCGCCGCGAAACCAGCGCGACGAGATCGACTTCTGCATGGCGGAGTTCTACATCGCGCCGCAGTCGCGGCGCCTTGGCATCGGCCGCGATGCCGCGCACTTGATCTTCAACCGCTTCGCGGGCACTTGGTCGATCACCGAGTTCGTGTACAACAAGGCCGCCGTCGCGTTCTGGCGCTCCATCGTCGCGGACTACACCGAAGGGCGATATCGCGAAACACTCGCGCACGGAGAAGTGAAGCAGGTGTTCAGGTCGCGGGGAGCGCGAGCATGATGCGACTCGTGAGTGACGTGGTCGAGACAGAAATCTCCTGCCTACGTCGTCACCACCTCATCCCCTGAGCTTCGCGAAGCAGTATCTCCCTCCACCGTATTCCTTCGGCGCGACATAGGGTTCGAATCCGTCGATGGAGAACTCGATCGGTTTCGCGAAGTTCGGGCCGTCATAGACGAATGTATGGAACTCGCCGTTTTCGCCGCACGCATCGACGCTGACAGGCAAGTCCGCGAGCAAAGATCGATCGTACTCGCGCCCGCAGAATTCATCCGGGAGGTGCTTCGAGTCGACGCACACGATCACGGAGCGGAAACCGGCATCGATGACCTCGGTCGCGAGCGCTCGCCGATCTTGCAACCAGAGCGGAAGAACCGCTGTGAGCTCGGCGGCCGCACATACGCGCTCTTCCCAGTCGCGATGCGCCTGTAGATCAATGTCGCCGAACACGGCGCGGTCGTAGCCTCGCGTTCGCAGCTCGCGAAGCGCGTCGGTAAAAACCCGTTCGTAGTCTGCCCAACTCGCTCTGCGCATCACGAGCTCGAGGCCAAGCGCGTCCGCTTGGCGCTCGAGCAACGCCGCCGGCAGTGCGTGCGAGCGGCTGCGCTCGCCGCCTTCCTCGAACATGACGAGCAGCGTACGGACGTCGAGGCCGAGTTGCTGCGCACGCCAGAGTGCGAGACACGAATCCTTGCCGCCGCTGAAAGAGCAGAGCGCGGGAGCGCTCTTCGGCTGGGGGCTGGGGGCCGGAGGCTGGGGCTCAGAACCGGAGCTCGCCCGTGGAGC
Source organism: Lysobacterales bacterium (assembly GCA_044506405.1). Classification (GTDB taxonomy): domain Bacteria; phylum Pseudomonadota; class Gammaproteobacteria; order Steroidobacterales; family Steroidobacteraceae; genus Steroidobacter. The sequence goes on from JBIQKP010000013.1 coordinate 26,000, forward strand.
AGGGGGGATCGTATGCGTCATAGCTTGCTCTTCTGCTTCTTGCTTCTCGCTCCAGCCTCGAGCCGTCTTTCAGGCGCGCTTTCGCGCCCGCGGCTTGCGTTCGAGAACGCCTTTCAGATAGCGGCCAGTGTACGAGGCCTCGTTCGCTGCGATCTCCTCGGGCGTCCCCGTCGCGACGATGGTGCCGCCGCCGTTTCCGCCCTCGGGGCCGAGATCGATGATCCAGTCCGCGGTCTTGATGACATCCAGGTTGTGCTCGATCACGACGATACTGTTGCCTTCGTCGCGCAGGCGCTGCAACACGCCGAGCAGCTGTTCGATGTCGTAGAAGTGCAGCCCCGTGGTGGGCTCATCGAGAATGTAGAGCGTCCTTCCGGTCGAGCGTTTCGAGAGCTCCTTCGCGAGCTTGACCCGCTGCGCTTCGCCGCCCGACAACGTCGTCGCGTTCTGGCCGAGCCGAATATAAGAGAGGCCGACGTCGACTAGCGTTTGAAGCTTTTGCGAGATCACAGGTGCGTTGCGAAAGAACTCGAGCGCATCTTCGACAGTCATCTCGAGCACTTCGTTGATGTTCTTGCCTTTGTAGCGGATCTCGAGCGTTTCGCGGTTGTATCGCCGGCCTTTGCATACGTCGCACGGTACGTAGACGTCCGGCAGGAAATGCATCTCGACCTTGATCACGCCGTCGCCCTGGCACGCTTCGCATCGGCCTCCTTTGACGTTGAAGCTGAAGCGCCCCGGCTCATAACCGCGAGCGCGCGCTTCCGGGACCGCAGAGAAGATCTCGCGGATGGGCGTGAACAAGCCGGTGTACGTCGCAGGGTTCGAGCGCGGCGTGCGGCCGATCGGGCTCTGATCGATGTCGATGACGCGATCGATGTGCTCCAAGCCTTCGACGGCGTCGCACGGCGCGGGGTCGGTCGATGCATCGTTCAACGTGCGTGCCACGTGTCGATAAAGCGTGTCATTGACGAGCGTCGACTTGCCCGAGCCGGACACGCCAGTCACGCACGTCATGATTCCAAGCGGGATCTCGACGGTGACGCCGCGAAGGTTATTGCCGCTCGCATTCACGATCCGCAGCGTACGATCTTTCTGTGGCGGCGCGCGCAGCGCAGGCACCGCAATCCCGCGGGCGCCTGAAAGATACTGGCCCGTAATCGAGCTCGCATTCTTCGCAATTTCGCTCGGCGAGCCTTGCGCGATCACCTCGCCGCCGTGCACGCCGGCGCCGGGTCCCAGGTCGACCACGTGATCTGCGTGTCGAATCGCGTCTTCATCGTGCTCGACGACAATGACGGTGTTGCCGAGATCGCGCAGCCGCGTCAGCGTATGCAGCAGACGATCGTTGTCGCGCTGATGCAGACCGATCGAAGGCTCATCGAGGATGTACATCACGCCGACGAGACCGGAGCCGATCTGGCTCGCAAGTCGAATCCGCTGGGCTTCCCCGCCCGACAACGTCTCGGCGCTGCGATCGAGCGTGAGATAGTCGAGCCCGACGTCGCTCAAGAATCGCAAGCGGTCCGCGATTTCCTTGACGATCTTCGCAGCGATGTCGCCGCGCCAGCCTTCGAGCGCGAGCGCGTGGCTGAATGCGAGCGCATCGCCGACCGACAGTCGTGCAACATACGGCAACGTATGTTCACCGATGTAGACATGGCGCGCGGAACGATTGAGTCGAGTGCCTTCGCACTCGGGACAGGGCTGATTGCTCAAGTACTTCGAGAGTTCTTCGCGCACGGCAATCGATTCGGTCTCGCGATAGCGCCGCTCGAGATTCGGGATGACGCCTTCCCATTTGTGCGCGCGTCGGATCGTGCCGCCTTTTGCATCGACGTAGCGGAAGTCGATCTTCTCATCCGCGCTGCCATAGAGCACGACACGTTTGTGTTTCGCGCCGAGCTCTTCCCACGGCGTTTCGACGTCGAACTTGTAGTGCTTCGCGAGCGACTGCATGAGTGCGAAGTAATAGGCCGTGCGCCTGTCCCAACCGCGAATCGCGCCGCCTGCAATCGAAAGATTCGGGTGATGCACGACGCGCGCGGGGTCGAAGAACTGTTGCACGCCGAGGCCGGAGCAGGCCGCGCACGCGCCGGCTGGGTTGTTGAACGAGAACAACCGCGGCTCGAGCTCCGACAGGCTGTAGCCGCAGATCGTGCAGGCGAACTTATCGGAGAAGACGAGCTCTTCGCGTTTCGGGTCGTCCAGAAACGCAATGCGAGCGATGCCTTCCGAGAGCCGCAGCGCAGTCTCGAACGATTCGGCGATACGCTGCCCCTGATCGGCGCGCACTTTGAATCGATCGACGACCGCTTCGATCGTGTGCTTCTTCTTCGGATCGAGCTTCGGCGCCTCATCGAGCTCGACGAGCTTGCCGTCGATGCGCGCGCGCACGAAACCCTGGCCGCGGAGCTGTTCCAGGACCTGTGCATGCTCGCCTTTGCGGTCCTCGATCATCGGTGCGATCAGGACGAGCGCCGTCCCCTCGGGCAGCGCGAGGACTTGATCGACCATCTGGCTGACGGTTTGTGCCGCGAGATCGACGCCGTGGTCCGGACAGCGCGGCGTGCCGACGCGCGCGAACAGCAAGCGAAGATGATCGTAGATCTCCGTGACGGTTCCGACCGTCGAACGCGGATTGTGCGAAGTCGACTTCTGCTCGATCGCGATCGCGGGCGACAGTCCCTCGATCGAATCGACGTCCGGCTTTTCCATCACGGAGAGGAACTGGCGCGCGTACGCGGACAGCGACTCGACGTAACGGCGCTGTCCCTCGGCGTAGATCGTGTCGAATGCGAGCGAGGATTTTCCGGAGCCCGACAAGCCCGTCAGCACGATGAGCTTGTCGCGCGGTAACTCGAGATCGACGTTCTTGAGATTGTGGGTCCGCGCGCGACGGATGACGATGGTGGAGGAGGACATGGGGATTTTGGCGGCGCTGCAGACTTGGGTCGACGAGAAAGGACCGAGCACTATAAGGTCGGGCCGAAATGGGGGCAAAACCCCGGAACCGAAGTGCTCGAATCGCCGGACGTCGCCTAATTGGGCGAACGCGGTTATTTGGCCCTGCTCCTCGGGGGCGACCGGGTTACAATCCGCGTTCCTTTGACTTGGGGGTTCTACATGGCGCGCGGCATCAATAAGGTCATTCTGGTCGGCAACCTGGGGGCGGATCCGGATACCCGTTACATGCCGAGCGGGAAAGCCGTCACGAACATCCGGATCGCGACGAGCGAGTCGTGGAAAGACCGTCAGACCGGCGATCAGCAAGAGCGCACCGAATGGCACACCGTCGTGTTGTTCGACAAACTGGGCGAGATCGCGGCCGAATATCTGCGAAAAGGCTCTCAAGTCTACATCGAGGGCAGTCTTCGTACGCGTAAGTGGCAGGACAAGGAAGGAAAGGACCGCTACTCGACGGAAATCGTCGCGCGCGACATGCAGATGCTGGGCGGCCGTGGTGGTGGCGGCGGCGGTGAGCCGCGTGCGGCGCGATCCGCGCCGGCCGAAGAGCGATCAGCGCCCGCACCGGCAGCGGACGTGGGCGAATTCGACGACGACATTCCGTTCTGACTTGAGTCAGAACGGAAGGGGTGAATGATCAGGGGGTAGGGGATAGTCAGAGTCGCTAAACCGGCTACTCTTGCGCTTCTGCTTCTGACGATCCCCTGCCCCCTATTCCCTAGACACTATCCTCCAATGCCTCGCGTCTATATTCGAACGTTCGGTTGCCAGATGAACGAGTACGATTCCGCCAAGATGGTGGACGTGCTGCGTGAAGCGGCCGGATACGAGATCACGGAAGACCCCGCGGACGCGGATCTCCTCCTGCTCAACACGTGCTCCGTGCGCGAGAAAGCGCAGGAGAAAGTGTTTTCGCAGCTTGGCGGCTGGAAGCAGCTCAAGAAAGCGAAGCCTCACGTGCTCATCGGCGTGGGTGGGTGTGTTGCGAGTCAGGAAGGGGATGGCATTACGCGCCGGGCCCCTTATGTTGATCTCGTCTTCGGGCCGCAGACACTGCATCGCTTGCCCGCGATGATCGAGGACATCAAGCGCAACGGTCGCTCGGTCGTAGACATCAGCTTCCCTGAGATCGAGAAATTCGACGCGCTGCCTGCGCCGCGTGCCGAAGGCGCGACCGCGTTCGTCTCGATCATGGAAGGGTGCAGCAAGTACTGCACCTTCTGCGTCGTGCCGTATACGCGCGGCGATGAAATCAGCCGCCCGTTCGAGGACGTGATGAGCGAGATTCGCGCGCTTGCCGATCAAGGCGTTCGCGAGGTGAACTTGCTCGGCCAGAACGTGAATGCCTATCGCGGGCCGATGGATGACGGCACGCTGTGCGATCTCGCGACACTCATTTTCTATGTCGCGGAAGTCGATGGCATCGAGCGGATTCGCTTCACGACTTCGCACCCGGTCGAGTTCACCGATGCGCTGATCGAGGCGTATCGCGACGTGCCGAAGCTCGCGAACTACTTGCATCTACCCGTGCAGGCCGGCTCCGACCGAATTCTCGCGGCGATGAAGCGCGGTTACACCTCGCTCGAGTACAAGCAGAAAATTCGCAAGCTCCGCGCAGTGCGCCCGGATATCAGCATCTCCTCCGATTTCATCGTCGGCTTCCCCGGTGAAACCGCACGAGATTTCGAACAAACGATGAATCTGATCGCGGACGTCGGCTTCGATCAGTCCTTCAGTTTCATCTATAGCCGTCGTCCCGGAACACCGGCGGCGTCGCTCCCGGACGATGTCACGCCGGAAGAGAAGCAGCAGCGTCTTGCGCTCCTGCAGGCGCGCATCAACCAGCAGGCAATGGCCATCAGTCAGAAGATGGTCGGGACGGTGCAGCGCGTGCTCGTCGAGCGCCCCTCCAAGAAAAACGCACAACAATTGGCGGGTCGCACGGAGAACATGCGCTGGGTGAACTTTGATGGGCCGGATACGTTAATCAATCGTTTCGCCGACGTGCTCATCACGGAGGCACTGCCCAATTCTCTACGAGGGAAATGGCTGGGGGCCGGAGGCTGCGGGCTGGAGTCAGACAGGGCACCTCTTGCTACGGCGAGCGCGGGTTGAATGTCGTGCAGCCGCGGCGCTTGATTTTGTCTGTCGCTACGTCCATATCAGTCAGCATGATTCTCGAAGGATTTCGACTCACCACCCAGGGCGAGCAAGGAGCCCTCTCTTGCTCCAGCCTCAAGCCTCCAGTCTCTAGCCGAGCATGAGCGTACAAGTCGCGACTCGCGATCTCGCTTTCGAGCCGATCGACAATGCACGGCTCGCGAATTTCGTCGGGCCGATGGACGAGAATCTTCGTCACGTCGAGAAACGCCTCAACGTGCAGGTTCGTCGTCGCGGCGGCTGGGTGGAGGTCTCCGGATCGCCGGAAGCGACTGTCGCTGCCGAGCACGTCCTGCGCCGGCTCTTCGAACTCTCCGCAAGCGAAGCATTGACGCCTGATCGCGTGCACCTCGCGGTGCAGGAAGCCGGTATGGAGACGTCGCCGCCTGCGGTCGTCGCGCGTGCGCCCGATGAAGTGCTCATCCACACGCAGCGCGGCGGCATCCGTGGTCGCGGTCCGAATCAAAAACAATATCTGCACCACATTCGCACGAGCGACCTGACCTTCGGCATCGGCCCAGCGGGTACCGGCAAGACGTATCTCGCGGTGGCGTGTGCCGTCGAAGCGCTTCAGACCGATCGCGTGCGTCGCATCGTGCTCGTGCGTCCGGCAGTCGAAGCCGGCGAGCGTCTCGGATTCCTGCCGGGCGATATCGGGCAGAAAGTCGATCCCTATTTGCGTCCGATGTATGACGCGCTCTACGACATGATGGGTTTCGACCGTGTGGCGCGAGCGATCGAGCGCCAAGTCATCGAGATTGCGCCGCTCGCCTTCATGCGCGGACGCTCGCTCAACGATTCCTTCATCATCCTCGATGAAGGACAGAACACGTCCGTCGAGCAGATGAAGATGTTCTTGACGCGCATCGGATTCGGCTCGAAAGCGGTTGTGACCGGCGACGTTACGCAAACCGATTTGCCGAAGCAGCAGATGTCGGGTCTCAAGCACGTCATCAAGATTTTGCAGGGCGTCGATAATGTCGCGTTTACGTTCTTCACGTCGAAGGACGTCGTGCGCCATCCGCTCGTGCAGCGCATCGTCGAGGCTTACGAGCGTCATTCGGCGCCGCCTCGCGGCCAAGGTTCGGCGGGTGATGAAGGCGATTGAGTTGAGCCGCTCGTCTCGAGAAGGGCGCGCAACACGCAGCGCGCAGACAAAGGCGCAGAGGGTTCGCAGTGCGACAGGCCGAAGGCGACTCGATGTGACCGTACAAATCGCGACCGATCGTCGGGGCGTACCGCACGCGCGCACGCTCGCTTCATGGGCCCAAGCGGCCTATGAGTCCGCGGAGCGTTCCCGATCGAAGCTGACACAACCGCGCGCGCTCACGATCCGCATCGTGGGTGCGCCGGAGAGTAGGCGACTCAATCGCACGTGGCGCGGCAAGGACAAGCCGACGAACGTCCTCTCTTTCCCGGCGGGGCCCCTGGAAACGGCCATCCTGGAGCTTCCCGAGCTGGGCGACCTTGCCGTGTGTGCGCCGATCGTGGCGCGCGAAGCCCAAGAGCAGGGCAAACCCGTTCAATTTCACTGGGCTCATATGATCGTGCACGGTGTCTTGCACCTTTTGGGGTACGATCATGAAGACGAGCGAGATGCGCAGCGAATGGAAGCGCTCGAAGTGCGGATCTTGGCTCGAATGGGCATCGACAATCCGTACGTCGATGCGTTGGCGGCTTAGATCCCTGGACGGCGCGATGAACGCGTGTTGGGATCGCATAACTCTTAAACTTGGCTATGTCTGAGGACAACGGCACTTCTGGAACATGGTTTAGACGTCTGACCGAGACGTTCAGCGGCGACCCGAAGGATCTCGAAGATCTTTCCGAAGTCATCACACACGCGCGCGAGCGGGGCATCATTAATCAAGATGCTTCCGAGATGCTCGAAGGCGTTCTGCGCGTCGCGGAGCTGCAGGTGCGAGACATCATGGTCGCGCGCTCGCAGATGGTCGTCGTGAATCGCGACGATCCGCCCGAGCACATTCTCCCGGCCGTCATCGAATCGGGGCATTCGCGCTTCCCAGTGATCGGAGAGGATCGCGATCAAGTCGTCGGTATTCTGCTCGCCAAAGATTTACTGCGTTATTTCGTCGAGGGCGGCAAGAACTCGTTCGACATCAAAGAATGCGTTCGTCCCGCGGCGTTCATTCCCGAAAGCAAGCGTCTTAACGTACTGCTCAAGGAGTTCCGGATCAGTCACCACCACATGGCGATCGTCGTCGACGAATATGGCGGTGTCGCGGGACTCGTCACGATCGAAGATGTGCTCGAGCAGATCGTCGGCGACATCGGAGATGAATACGATACCGACGAAGATCTCGATATCCGTCGCGAAGGGGAGCGCCAGTTCACGGTCAAAGGCCAGACTCGCATCCCGGAGTTCAACGACTACTTCGGTACCGAGTTCTCGGATGAGGAGTTCGACACCATCGGCGGGCTCGCAACACATTTCCTCGGGCGGCTGCCGCGTCGAGGCGAAACGTTCGTCATGAACGGCATCGAGTTTCGCGTGCTTCGTGCCGATCGGCGGCGGCTCGACACGCTGCGCGTCATCACGCCGCAGGATATCGTGAGAGAAGAGCATTGATGGGTGACGCGTCGGCCGCGCCTTGAGCCCGTTCTTCCAATCACGCCTCGCGCTCTGGCTCGCACTGCCGCTCGGTGCGGCGGTCTCCCTCGCGTTCGCGCCGTTCGATCTATGGCCGCTTGCGATCGCATGCATGGCCTATCTGTTCCTTTCCTGGCATTTCGCCACGCCGCGGCGAGCCGCAAAGGTCGGCTTTCTGTTCACGTCAGGGACGTACCTCGCGGGAACGTATTGGCTGTATCACAGCATTCACGAGATCGGGAAAGCGCCGCTCCCGTTGACGTTGTTCGTCATGCTCGCGCTCGTTGCGATCATGGGCGGCTACGCGGCGGGTGTGGGCTATCTCGTCGTGCGCTGGCTCGCCGGGGCGTTGCGCTCCGATGCCGACGACCCTCGCGGCGACTGGCGAGTCTCATGGCAGCTTCTCCTCGTCATGCCGTCCGCTTGGGTCTTGCTCGAGTGGTTTCGCGGCTGGTTCCTAAGCGGCTTTCCATGGCTCGCGCTCGGCTATACGCACTTGGACACGGCGGTGTCGGGGCTCGCGCCCGTTGGCGGCGTGTACACGGTGAGCTTTGCGGTTGCGATCTGTTCTGGCGCGCTCGCGGCGATCGTTCGCGGAAGCCCGCGTGTGCGCATCGTCGGGGTCGCGACGTTCGCGGGCATCTGGCTCATCGGCTTCGGAGTGTCGAAGCAGGTGTGGACGGAGCCGAATGGGCGCTCGATCTCAGTTGCGGTCGTGCAAGGCGCGGTGCGCCAAGAGATGAAATGGAGTCCCGAGGAGCGGGATGCCACGATCGATCTCTATACGTCGCTTACCGAACCCTACCTCGGCACGGATCTGATCGTTTGGCCCGAGGCCGCGTTACCCGCGCTGGCGCACGAGCTGACCTCGGTGCTGCAAACCGAATGGACCAAGGCGAACGAGCATGGGTCGGATCTGGTGATCGGACAGATGCGGTACGACTTCGACTCGCGCGCGTATCACAACGCGGTGCTCGCACTCGCGGATGAGCCGCAGTGGTATGTGAAGCGCCGGCTCGTACCGTTCGCGGAGCTCTTCCCGGTGCCCGATTGGATCAGGGAGTGGCTCCGCGGCATGGACTTGCCGTACAGCGGTTTCGAGGCCGGCGCGCGGGATCAGCCTGCACTCGAGGGCGCCGGTGAGAAGCTCGGCATCACGATCTGTTATGAAGATGCCTATGCCGCCGAGCAGCTCACGGTGTTGCGGGAAGCGACGCTGCTCGTCAACGTCACGAATGACGCCTGGTTCGGCGATTCAACTGCGGCTCACCAACATCTGCAGATCAGTCGCATGCGCGCGCTCGAGGCGGGTCGTCCGCTCGTTCGTGCCGCGAACGATGGGATCTCCGCGGTCATCGAAGCCGATGGCAAGATCCAGAAAACCTTCCCACGCTTCGAACCCGGTGTGCTGACGGCAACCGTCGAGCCAAGACACGGCTTGACGCCGTACGCGCGCGTGGGGAACACGCCGCTCGTCATCGTTTGCATGCTCATCGTCGGCGCCGCAGCCGCATGGCGCCTCTCGGGCACCTTCCTGTCGCGACGGACCCAAGGCAACGTTAGCGCCGCACAAGCTCGAAGCACGCCCTAGAGGCTCCGTTGTCGCTGGGCGATCCAATCACGCCGCTATCGGCCTCTGCCTCGTTTCTTTATCATCGGGGCTCGAGTCCGGCAGAACACAAATAATGCATGTGCTTCACCGGTTCACTAGGCACTGAAACGCCGGTTCGCGCACTCAATGGAAAATCTGCTGCAAGTCATTCTGCTCGGCATCATCGAAGGCATCACCGAGTTCCTGCCGATCTCGAGCACCGGTCATCTCTTGATCGCTCAGCATTGGCTCGGCCCGCGCTCGGAACTGTTTACGGTTGCGATCCAAGCAGGTGCGATCTGTGCCGTGGTCGTCATCTACTGGCGGCGACTGTTCGAGATGACGATTCATTTCACTCAGCCCGCGAATCGCGATTACCTCTATAAGCTCACGCTTGCATTCGTGATCACCGTGATCGGGGGCTTCGCTGCGAAACAAATGGGGCTCGAGCTTCCAGACGATGTTGCGCCCATCGCGTGGGCGTTGATCATCGGCGGCTTCGTCATCTTCGCAGTCGAGGCCTATGCAGCGCGCCAACCGGAGCGCAACGAGCTCACTTGGAACGTCGCGTTCTGGGTCGGTCTCGCGCAGGTCCTTGCAGCCGTTTTTCCCGGCACCTCGCGATCCGCGGCGACGATTTTCGCAGCGATGCTGGCGGGCTTGACCTCTCGTCCTGCGGCCGCCGAGTTCGCATTCATCGTTGGCATCCCGACGATGTTCGCGGCGACCGCCTACGAGGTCTTGGATCTGTATCTCGACGGTGACGTGGGCGAGGAGAACTGGACCGATCTCGGTGTCGGCTTCGTCGTGTCGGCGATCGTGGCGTTCATTGCGGTGAAATGGTTGTTGCACTACATCCAGACCCACCGGTTCACGCCGTTCGCGTGGTACAGAATAGTGGTCGGGGTGGCTTTGCTCACGTTCTTATGAGGAGTGCGGTGTCATGAGCGAGATCGACTCACGGCTTGCGAATCGCATTCTCTTGGGCCTCGTCATCGGGGCCGTCGCCGGGGTCGGCGTTCTCGTGATCGGCGCCCTCGCACCGAGCGTGCTCCAAGGCGCTCGTAGCCTTTCCACCGCGCTGTTCGATCCGCTCGGTCAGGTGTTCTTGCGGCTCCTGTTCTTCGTCGTCATTCCGTTGATCTTCGCGTCCCTCGTTGTCGGTGTGGTTCAACTCGGGCGGCTGAGTGATCTGGGGCCGCTTGCGGGCAAGACGTTCGCTCTGTTCGCGCTGAACATGATCATCGGCGTCGCGTTAGGGCTGTTGATGATGAACCTCTTGGAGCCCGGCGCGCGGCTCGACGCCGACACGCAGGCGCGGCTCGTCACGGAGTACGGTAGCGCAGCACAAGGCTACGTCGAAGCGCGCAGCGCGCAGCCGGACATGAGTCTCGGCTTGCTCGTGGATATGTTCATGCCGCGCAATCTCTTCGGCGCCTTCGTTGGTACCAATCGGAACTTGCTCGGCGAGGTTCTGCCGCTGATTTTATTCGCCTTGCTCGTGGGGGCCGCCGGTACGCAGCTTGCGGCGGACCGGCGCGAGCGGCTGCAAGCGTCGATGGAAACCGTTTCCCAGTTGATGACGCATATCGTGCATTTCGCGCTTCGGCTCGCGCCCTACGCGGTTGCAGCGCTGATCTTCAGCGTTGTCGTCAAGGTCGGGTTCGATATTTTAATTGCGCTCGGCGTGTTCGTGCTCGGGTGTCTCGCAGTCATGGTGCTGCACCTGTTCGGCACGTTCAGTATCTGGCTGAAGGTCGCGACGAATCGCAAGCCGGTCGAATTCTTCCGTAAGATCACGCCGGTACTCATCACGGCATTCACGACGAGCTCGAGCAACGCGACATTGCCGGCGACGATCGCGACGGCGCGCGAATCGCTGGGCGTGCGCCCGAGTGTCGCAGGCTTCGTGCTTCCGCTCGGGGCCACGATGAATATGAGCGGCACCGCACTGTACGAGGGCTGCGTGGTGTTATTCGTCGCGCAAGTGTTCGGCGTCGACCTGACGTTCGCGCAGCAAGCCACACTGTTGATGCTGGCGGTCTTGAGCGCGGTCGCGGTGGCGGGCATTCCGGGCGGCTCGTTGCCGCTCATCGCCGGACTGCTCGTAACGTTCGGGATACCCCCTGAAGGGATCGGTATCGTGCTCGGCGCGGACCGCATCCTCGACATGGCGCGCACCGTCGTCAACGTCGGTGCGGACCTCGTGACGTCGGTCATCATCGAGGACCGAGCGGCGCCCGCTGAGTCGCGCCCGCCCGTCTGATCGTTGATATTCCAATCGTCCTGCGACACACGTCGCACTCTCATCTCGCTCGGCTTCTGATGAGCGATGACATTTCAAGACTCCGTTGGCAGTTTTGACATTTTGCAAACTCTCCCGGGTTTTCATCGACGTCCGTATATGATGGATTAGCGCCCCATAAGAGAGCTCGGCGTCCGATCGGCTCCGACGATATACGAGAGGGTGTTGCGTGCTTCAAAGCGATGAGCAATGGTTGAAGTTGTCTGATGCGTTTCACGCTGCGGCGCTGGACGGATCGCGCTGGTACGGCGCGCTCGATCAGCTCGCGAAAGCGACAGGGTCCGAGAACGGGCAGCTCATCGGTATCGGGCCGAACTGGAACGTCTCGCTCGACATCATCACGAACATCGACCCCGGGTTTCACAAGGAATTCGAAGAGATCGGCGGCGGCGACCCGTACGTCAATCCGCGCGTCAAAGCGGGTTTCGAGGCGCCGATCCTGCAGACGCGGGCGGAGGCCGATTTCATCACGCCCGACGAGTACTCGCGTCATCCGCACTATCGCGAGTTCGCCTGCCCGCGCAACATTCCGTACATCTGTCTCGCGACCTTGGATCGGACCCGCGATTCATTGACCGGGCTCGCAGTCATTCGCACGCATGCGCAGGGGCACATCAACGCCCGAGAGCGGCGCGTCTTCGCTTCAATCGCGCCGCACGTGCGGGCCGCCGTGCGCACTCACCTCGCGCTGGAGGGGCAGGGTGAAGCGCTCCTTTCAGGTACGTTAGAGGCACTGTCGATCGCAGCGTTAATTTGCGACGGAAGCGGTTCGGTGCGCAAGCTCACGGCGGCAGCCGAGAAACTCGTGAGCGGCGACAGTGCGCTTCGCTTGCGCAACGGGAAGCTCTCGGCAGCAACATCGTACGATGCCAAGGCGTTGAGCGATGCCCTGCTGGGGGCGACATTCGACCGCACCACCGTCGGAGCGCCATTCGGAAGGACGGTGATCGTGCGTAGGACCGAGCGCGACTTGGCGCCGCTCGTCGTCGACGTGATCGGCTTGCCAACGCGCGAGTTCGAGCTGACGCTCGTGCCTCGCGTGCTCGTGGTCGTGCGCGGCGCGGACAGCGGCGAGCGTCGTGCCGAGATCCTACAAAGTGTCTACGGGATGACGGCTGCTGAGACGGACATCGCTCTTCAGCTTGCTGACGGCAAGAGCCCGGAGGCCATCGCGGAAAATCGGTCCGTGTCGGTGGGAACCGTGCGCGCGCAGATCAAAGCGTTGCTCGCGAAAGCGGGGCTCAGCCGGCAGATCGAGCTCGTCGCGCGGCTGAGCCAGCTCTCGTGATGCCTTGATCCGTGACTCGTGACTAGCAAGACGGCTTTAATCAGCTCCGCCTAACTCACGAGCCACGAATCACTCGTCAGAAAAGCTTACTTCTTCTTCGTACCAGCGGTTTCGTCCTGCTCGATCGATTCGAGCAGCGTCTCGTCGAGCTCCGGCACGCTCGGCACATCCTTCTTCGCCTCTTCGCCCGCCGTCGCCAGCTCGTGCAGCTTGACGCTCGCTTCGTGCAGGTCGCGATACTGCTTCGCGAGCGTCGTCGCGTTCTTCTTCGCGTCCGCGAGTTGTTGCTCGAGCTTGCGCTTGTCGGCACGCAGCGCGTTCGCCGTGGCTTCTTCCTGCTTGCGCAGGTCCGCTTCGGCGCGCTTTTCCTTCTTGAGCGCGTTCATCTTCTTGAGCACGTTCTCGGGCGTGTCGGAGAGCGCCGTGTTGATCGCTTTGATCTCCTTCTCCTTCTCCGCGAGACCTTGCTTGAGCTTCTTCAGCTCGTTCGCGGTGGAAGCGCGCTCGACGGCGATCGCCTGCGTCGTGTTCTCGAGATTCTTCTGCAGCTCGGCGACTTGCGCTTCGGCGGTCTTCTGCGCCTTCGCGGCAGTCATTAGCTTCTGCTCGAGTACGGCGACCTGCTGCTTCGCCTGTTCGCGCGTCTCGGCGACGGTCGCTTCAGCGGCCGCGATTTTCTTCAGCACACCTTCCAGCGCTTCTTTGAGCTCGTCATGAGAGCAGTTGGGGTCCAGCTTCAACGCCTCGGCGGCACCCCGCATCAATACTTGCTTGCTGATCGCAAGCTCTTTCCACACTTTCAACTGCAGCTCTAGTTGCGCTTGATCCACATCGGTTACCTTTTGCGTGAGTGAAAAAATCGGTTGGGGGAAAATTCGGGGGCGCGAATTATAGTCCAGAACGCCGCTCGCGGGGGCAGGGCGGGCCCCCGGGGATATGGGCCGGCGAACCCCGAAAACAAGGGGTCTGCGCCTCACCGAACGCCCGGGAACGGCGTCCGGACACCTCAGCGGCCCGCGATTTCGTCGATCGACAAGACACCGCTCACCGCCGTTCGTTCGCCGTTTGCCGCATACCGGTACGCGCGGGGCTTTTCTCCGGCCCAGGTGGGGTCGATCGCGTAACGCAGGGCTTCCTGAGAGGCACCGTCGAACGCGTACATTTCCGAGCGCACGCCGAGCTCTTTCAGCCGCGCCACGATCTCCTCAGCACGGCTCAGGGGGTCCGTCGTGACGGTGATGACCCTAAGCGCCGGATTCGCTTTCTGTGCGCTTGCGATGTTTTGGAGGGATTTCATGCAGTACCCGCACTCGAGGTCCCACAACACGAGCCAAAAGGGTGCGCCGCGCTCTTGGGCTTCCACGCCTTTGATCGTTGAGGCGCCGAATGGACGCAGGGCACTCGCAGGTTCGACGTCGCGCGCTGCACGTTCCGATGTGCGGGTGCTCGTTCCGCTGACCGTCGGCGGATTGGTCAGGCGTACGACCTCCGTCCCTTCCTCCCGTCGCCACACGAGGATCACGTCGTCCCCCGACGTAAGAAGGCGCGGCTGATCGGACTCTCCGCGCGTGCGCAGCATCGGGCCTTCGTCGAACGACGCTCCCTTATCTCGCGAGATGAGCGTCTCGACGCGCGTGGCGGAGCCGTCGTAGCGTTTCCACGCGATGACGACGAGGCCGTTGACGGTCGCGACGTCCGCGTGCGCCGCGCCTTGCGGGAGCGCTCTCACGCGCTCGGGGCCGCGGCTCGGTGTGAGTTGTCCGTAAAAGACCCGCCCCTGGCCGTCGATTTGGTTGAACCACACTGCGTGGTGAACTTGATCCTCGATCGCGAGCGACGGTCCGTGGTGGGGACAGGCGTCGATCGCCCATCGATCGAATGTCACACGCGCGACTTTGCGCGGCTGCGGAGCGCGCGTCAGCGTCGTCATCGCGTGATCGCGTTCGTTCGGTTCGAAGACGTGGCGCCACATCGCGATCGGGTGCCCGGAGCCGTCGAGTGCCAAGGCGATGCGACAGCATTCGCAACTGTGGTCGGCGACTTTGAAGTCGCCGTGCCAGGTCTCACCGCGATTCTCGGAATAGGCGTAGTAGAGCGCGGCTCCTGCGTATCCAGGTCCATGCTTCTCGAGATCGCGCTTGTCGAGCCAAGCGACGAATACGCGTCCCTCGCCGTCCACGATGATGGACTCGAAACGATGGCTGATTCGCTGGCGATCGCGATGTAACACGGTCGGTGTCGACCACGTCGCGCCACCATCGAGCGAGCGCGCGAAGCGTACGTCGCCGGTGTATTTCTCCGAGGTCGGCGATGTCCACGTCACGTACAGCTCGCCTCGTGGACCGAACGCGAGCTTCGGTCGGTTCTCGCCGTCCGCGGCCACAGGTTCCGCGGTGGCGTTCACTCGGATGGGTGTCTCGAAGCGGCTCGTACGCTCGTCGAAACGCGCAATGGCAACATGCGTCTCCTTGCTCGGTCCTTCGGCGTAAGCGATCCAAACCCGCCCTGCGGGATCCAGTGCCGCGGTCGTACCGAGCCCGGCTGCGACAGCGGATGAGCAGCCGACGAAAAGCAAAAATGACCACCACAATTTCATCGTCGGTCTCCTCTGAAAGACCAGCGCGCTTCCACGTAGCCGGTGCGCATCGGCAGCGGATGCACTTGATACGAACGTTCGTTCGTCAAGTTGTCGATTCCAAGCGCGATCTCGAGCGCGTTGTCGAAGGCGTACGCGAAGCGCGCGTCGAATGTCGTGAAGCGCGAAACGCCGCCGTAGACCTCACCGTTGAAGTCATCATTCTCGAGCCGGTTGTACGTTTGCCCGGAATGACGAACGCCGAGGCTTGCGAACCAGCGCTCGTTCGGCTGCAGGATCACTTGGAGCGTCCCGCGCCACTTCGGTACGCGCGGCCATGCGTTTCCGACCGAGATCGGGAAGTTCTCGTTCTCGAGAATCTTCGAGCGCGCGTACGCGATGCTCCCGTCGAGCCGCAATGCGTACGCTGCGAAGGTATCCAGCGTGAAAGCGGTCTCGATGCCTCGAGTGCGCACGCGCCCGACGTTCTGCACGTTCGTAATGCTCGGTGTCACCGTAACGTTGGTCTGCGCGAAGATGCTGTCGCGCACGTCGTCCTCGAAAAGCGAAACGCGAGCGCGTCCCCAATGTCCCGAATGCTCGACGGTGAGGTCGAGCGCGTCGGAGGTCTCGGCTTTCAGATGCGGATCGTTGACGATGATCGAGTTCGCGGTTGCGGTGCCTTGAAAGAGCTCGGCGACGGTGGGGAAGCGCACGCCACGACCTGCACTGAGGCGTACGGAGAACGCATCGCTTCCAGCGAACGCCAGTGACGCCTTGGGCGAGAGATGCGAGTCGACGCGAGTTGGATAGTCGATCTGATTCGATCCTGCCCACTGCACGCCATCGAACGCCGACCATTCTTCATAACGTGCACCGAGCGTGAGCGACCAAGCAGTACTGAGCGCCCATTCGTCTTGCAGGTAGAGTGCCTCGAGCTCGGTCTTGCCTTCGACGAGTTGCGTGACGGTGCCAGCGCGTCGACGCCAATCCGGTGTCGTAGAGATCGGATTGACGAGTCGATACGCGTTGCGGTGAACGCCGGCGGAGAGCGTGTGTCTGCCGAGGCTCCAAGCGGACTCCATCGGCGCGGAGACCGTTTGCAGCTCGAGCGTTTCCCACCCTGTGCCGTCTCGTTCGACGTTCGTGCCGGGCGTGCCCTGCACCGCAAGCGGATCGGGAACGCTCGCTTCGAGGGCGAAGTCCTCGTCGATTCGATACTTCGAGAACACGAGCGATGCGTTCCAGCCTGTCGCGCGCGTCGTGCGAAGCGTTGCGCCCCAATGGGAGTGGCGCTCCTGTCGCTCGTTTGGCGCGAATGCAGTCGAGGGAATATCGAACGCGACCCCGTTCGCGAGCACCGGCCCCGACCACACTCGCTGCCCGGCTTCATCGCGCATGAATGTGCGATTCTCGCTCGCGCTGTCATTACGCCAGTGCGCATAGAACCCTTCGATTTCGACGTCTCGGTCGAACGTGTAGCCCGCGCGCAGCTTTACCTGGTCTTGCACCGTTTCGTCGATTGCCCCGGCGCTCGCACCGAAGATCGCGCGCGTTCGACCGCGCGGATCGGTATCGAAGCGCACGCCCGAAACCGGAACGGCGTCTCCTGCGACGCTCGGAAAGCGGCCGGTCGAGTCCGCGGACACTGTGTAGTACTGCATGGGATGGCTCGTCGATTCTTGTCGGTTCGCTGCGAGCGAAAGCCAGAGGCCATTCGCGAAGCGATTGCCGATGTACGCCGAGAGCTGATGGCCGCCGAATGTCTCGTCGATTCCGTACTCCTCGAAACGCTCGCCAAAAGCCGTTGTGCGAAGACCGACTTCGAGCGATTTCGGCCGACGCGTGCGGATTGCGACGGTCGTGCCGATAGAGTTGCCGGGGTAGAGTGCGGAGAAGGGGCCGTAGAGCACATCGACGCGCTCGATCTCCTCGGGTGAGATCATGTTCCAGCGCGGCGCGTCGAAGCGCCCTAGAAAGTTCGAGAGCAGATACCCATCGACGAGCACCAAGCCTCTCGCGGCTTGCAGTGTCGAGAAGCTTCTGCCGCCGATGAGCGCGTTGCGATCGCCGATGTAGCGTTTGCGTATCGTGACGTTCGGCACGTAGCGAAGTGCGTCCTCCGGATTGACGAGGTTCTCTTTGCGCAGGTCGTCGGCCGTTTTCGATGCAACGGGGTTCGGCACGTCCAATGCGGCGCGCTCCCGCTCACCGGTCACAGTGATCGAATCGATCAGCTTATCCGTCGCGATACCTTGGGCGTTCGCGACCGAGACGCACAAGCATCCCGCGAGCACGGTCGCGCGGGACACGGGTCGTCGAAAGTTCATGTCTCCATCCTCGATGAAGCAGCGCCTCCGCTCGAGCGGTGCGCAGCGAATCACGTAAGCGCGGCTCGCACGCGCGGGCGAGCGAGTCGGCGATCGGGTGGGCTTACGTGAGCGCGGGAGGTCCGCGTATCGGCTGGCTTCGGAGGAGCCGGGCTCGAGGCGAAGGAGTGGAGTCGGCGGTCGGGACGTGGAGATCGGGGAGCGGTTCGGCTGCGATGACCGGAACGTCGTGACTCAGAAGAACGCTCGCGACCGCGAATGGGCATTCGCCCATGTTCTGGGCCGCTCGCTCGTCGTCACTTTGCTGCTGATGATGAGCAACGTGATCGTGGTGGCCCGCATGGGCCGAGTCGGCTCGAGCCGCCGACACGCCCGTGCAGAAAACGATCGACAGGCCGGTCGCATCGGCGGAGAGCATGAAGCCCGCTGGCACGAACATGCGCGCGAGCAGCAGCGGCAGCAGCCACAGAGTCCAGCGATTGAGATGCGTACGCTTCATGCCGGAACGAAGTATACGAGCCTGCGACGCGCCAATCCCTGGCTCCTTTGGGCAATGGTGGCCAAGAATCGGGTCTCATAGCCGTTAGCGAGGTCACCACGAGACGGGTGCACGCGAAGGAATGTTCCCGAGGGAGCCTGCCTCGCGCGATTTGTCATTAATCACCCAATTGCGCGACCTGCATCACATATGGAGACTCGCTGCGCTCGTAGATTCAATGGCCTAACTTCGAAGAGATGATCCTGTTTCGAGGGGCTTTCGCGGCGACGTCGGATGTAGGGAACCGTCGCATGCGCGATTGGGAGAGCCGCCCGCGCGAAACACGGAATACTTTGGGGATCGGAAGAGAGGGTTGAACGGCACGCTCGTGGAGTGGAAACCATGGCACCCACGCGTGACGTCCGTGAAGGAGCTTTAGGGTCGTGACGGCCACGGCACACATACCGCCTGAGGAGAGATACCGCCGCGAGCGGGACGCTTGCAGTGCCGAGTTCGGTACAGAGCTCACCCGCATTACGGGCGATATCGAAGACCCGATCGTCAAACTCAAGTATCTGCGAGGCGCGATCGATCGGAGCGATGAAGGTCCGGTCGACCTCGTGCCGTTAGCGCCCGTTCGGCGTGCGTGGTATCGCTTGCGCGGGCTCGAAACGCTCCATCGCATGCTCCGCAGCGAAAGCGACGCGAGTGCCGCGGTCATCGAGCGTGTACGCATCGCACGTCGTGCCGCGCGTCGATCGATCGGCGGTACGCTCGCTGCTGCGTTGTGCTTGGTTCCGGTTCTGTTCGCCGGCGTCGTCGTGAATGTGGGCGGTGACGATCCGCCGATTCAGATCGCGGAGAAGATGAGTCCGTCCGCCGCGGTTGCCGCAGCCGCGGAGTCGCTGGACGTTACGAACGATATCGAAGCCATGCGGATGGAGCCGGTCGCCGAGTCGCTTCCCGCGGAAGAATTGGGCATTGCGCCGACGACGATCTGGCTCGCGGACAAAGGTTCGGGGTGGGAGCTCTACAGCAACGGGCTGCGTATCGAAACCTCATACGCCGTCGCCGGCAAAGAACGGAGCTACGTCGTTCATCATCGCGAGCACGGTCCGCAATCGGGTACGCATACGAAACCCGTCGGCATCATCTTTCACACTTCGGAAAGCGACTTGTGGCCGCTCGAAGAAGAGTTCGGACTCGAGCTTCGCCGCAGCTCCTCGAGCCTCATCAAGTACGTTCAGCGTCAGCAGGCATACAACTATCTGATCGATCGTTTCGGCCGCGTCTACCGCATCGTCGAAGACGAGACGCGCGCGAATCACGCGGGCCGCGGCATTTGGGCGCGCAACCAAGACGTGTACCTCGACTTGAACAATGCATTCCTCGGCGTGTCGTTCGAGACGCGCTGGGAAGGCGGTCGAACGCTGCCGATCACGCGCGCGCAACTCATCGCAGGACGCAATTTGACTCACTACCTGCGACAACGATTCGCGATCGCGCCCGAAATGTGCGTGACGCACGGACTGACGAGTGTGAACGCGAAGCGCAAGCTCATCGGCTATCACCTCGATTGGGCGCGCGGCTTCCCGTTCGAGGCGTTTGGATTGCCGAACCAGTACGCGCAGCCGACACCGAGCGTTTCGCTGTTCGGGTTTCGGTACGACGACGATTTCCTGAAAACGCTCGGCGAGCCGTGGCCCGGTTTGCTCGCCGCAGATCAACTGCTCGAAAGCGAGGCGCGCGAGCGCGCGATGACCGTCGATGCAGTGCGACGAGAGCGCCAAGCGCGCTATCAAGAGTGGGCAAAGCACACGGCGGACGATGCGAGCGTAGCACGCGAGCCCAGTTCCAAGACTCAAGACCAGCGAGGGTAGATCGATGGAAGATAGAACCGATTTCGGAGCCGAGTCAGGCAATGCGACGAGCGGCGGCACGCAAACAGGAGCCGGTTCGCGCACGCGTATCGGTCTTGACGTCGGCACGAGCAAGGTCGTGACGGCGAAGGGCGATTCGAAAAAGTCGGAGGCAGGCGCGCAACTCAACGCGTTCTTCGTCGTACCGTACAGCTCACTGCACGAGTCGTCGTTGAAGCAAAGCAAAATGGCGTTCTATCGCGAGGGCGATGAGCTCGTCGTGTACGGATCGGATGCCGAGAAGTTCGCGCACATGTTCAACGCCGAGGTGCGTCGTCCGATGGCGAAAGGCATTTTGAACCCGGGTGAGCCAGCGGCGACGCATGTGCTCGAGACGATTCTCGGGTCGCTCGTGCCGGTCGCGCATTCGCCGAGCGAGATGATCGCGTTCTCGGTGCCTGCGGCCGCGCGTGATATGGGTGCCGAGCTCACGTATCACGAAGAGACGATCAAGCACTATTTGCGCGATCGAGGCTACACGCCGCTTGCGGTGAATGAAGGTCTTGCCGTCGTGCTCGCGGAGCTCTCGAAGGAGAACTTCACGGGCATCGGGATCTCTTGCGGCGGCGGCATGTGCAACGTGGCGTTCTCATTCCTCTCGATCCCATCGCTCACGTTCAGCATCCCTCACGGCGGCGATTTCATCGATAGCTCGGTCGGCACGGTCGTGCATGAGCCTGCGACGCGGGTGAAGGCGATCAAGGAGGAGACGCTCGATCTCAATCGTGCGACCGGCGATAAGATCGACAAGGCGCTGCACATCTATTACGACAAGCTGATCGACATGCTCGTCGAGGAGCTTTCGCATGCCGTCACGAAGTCGCAGCGTTTGCCGCGTACGGACCAAGCGCTGCCGATTGTGCTCGCTGGCGGCACCGCGATGCCGAACGGATTCCGCGACCGCTTCGAGAAGGCGCTGAATCGTCGTCCATTGCCGTTCAAGGTGTCCGAAGTGCGTCTCGCGAGCGACCCGCTCACTGCGACCGCGCGCGGCGCGCTCGTTGCCGCACTCGCGGAACGATAAGCACCTCAACCCCCGCGGCCGGAGTGCAATGCTCCGGCCGCCGGCTCCGGACTCGGGCTCGAGAACCACGCGGTCGCTGCGGCGAAAGCGGCGCCCACGGCGAAGAATGAAGCCTGTGTCCGTCTCGTGTGCCGCGCCAGCCCCATTCATTGCTTATTCGTTCCGCCGCTGCGACAGAAGCAATCTTTCGTGAATGCTGCCATGCGAGGAACCCTCGCGGGGGTTCGGGAGTTTGTGGACACGAGCGCATGAGGCGAGGCCAGCGCACGTCCAAGCAGATCCTGGGGACCGTATTTGATTCAGAAGCTGAGTGCGCTGTTGCGGTCGCCTGCGTTGCGTGCCGCCGCCATGCTGATGGCGGGCGGGTTTGGCTTCGCGATCGCGAACATCCTGCTTGCCCGAGCGCTCGCACCCAGCGAGTTCGGCGCGCTCTCGTTGTTTCTCGCGCTCGTTCAACTCGGTCTCACGCTCGGCCCATTCGGCCTCGATCTTTCGATCAATCGCCATCGCTTGGACGCGAGCCGCGAGCTCAGGAACTGGGGCTTTACGACGAGCGTCGCGAGCGGCGTTCTCATCGCGATCGCGGCTTGGACCTTGTATGGGGTCGAGGCGGGCATGCTGGCCTGCATTCTGATCGCTGCCATCGCGGCAAGCTTCAATCGCTTCGGCACCGCAATCCTTCAGACTCAGCAGCGCTTCGGCTTCTCTTTGTTACTCGGACAGGTGCACAACTACGTGCTGCTGCTAGCGGTCCCGGTGCTATGGTTTCTTCGAAGCGATGAGGCACTCCCGATCGCGATCATGATCGTAACGTCTTACCTCATCACGTGTGCAATTGGCTGGCATGCGAGCAGACGACGTCGCCTCGGCACAGGCGAGCCTGCGCCGATACGCAGCTTCGTACGGGAGTCGATTGCAGGATTCGGCATTCTGCTGGCGACGCAAGTCTTGTGGCAGTTGGAGCGCCTCGTGATTCCGCGCACGCTCTCGATGGCGGATCTCGCGACGTTCGCGGTCGTCGCTGCGATCGCGGGCAGCCCGTTTCGAATGCTGCAGATCGGTGCGGGCCACACGCTGCTGCCGGGACTACGTGCGTGCCGCCGCAGAGAAGACGTTCGCAGCTTGATGAAACGCGAAGGGATGATCGTGTTCGGGGCCGCTGCTGGGGCTGTCTTTGCAGTGTTGATCGTGACACCGTGGATTGCGGAGCACTTTCTGATGAACCGCTACGACATCTCAATGGAGCTGCTCGCCGCGGTGATCATCATGGGAGTGGTGAAGGTCTGCAACGGATTCGTGGGTGCGATCGTGCAAGCCTTCGGATCCACTGCCGTGCTCGCGAAGTTCAACTTGATGACATGGGTCGGGCTCGCGGCAGGCGTCGCCTGTGCCGCGTACGGCGCGAGGTATGGCGTTGTCGGTGTCGTCTATGGCGTCGGCGTCGCTTGGCTCGCTATGACTGTTGCCGCTGTTGTTCTTGCGATCGTGTCGCTGCGCGCGTGGTCGCCGTGCACGACGAGTGAGAACCCCGGGGTCGCGAATCCGAGCACGGCCTGAGTCAGTCCTGCTTCAGTACTGCCTCCTTGGCTGGGATGAGCTCTCGTCGCGTTCGTTCGCCGCTAAAGAATTCTGCGCGAAGTCAAAAGAGTCGCAACGAAAGCGGGGGCGTAGGCGGTTTGCCGCCTTCCATCACGATCTGAGCGACATGAATGCTCTCCGGAAGATCGGAGGGATCGAACGGCAACGTGATCATGCCGAGCGCGGCATTCGCTCGATCGTGCGTCGCCGCGGGCTCGCTCGTGAGGAGCAAGACGGGGAGCTCGCATTCCAACTGCAGAGCTCGCGCAAGCTCGATGCCGTCCATGTGCCCCTGCAAGCTCACGTCGATCAGCGCGAGGTCAGCGCACTGTCGCTCGAGGAGACACAATGCTTCATCGGCATCCGCCGAGGGGCCGATCACTTCGTGGCCTGCGAGCTTCAACTCGGCGGCGAGGCTGAGCGCGATGAGCGGTTCGTCTTCGACAATCAGGACTCTCATTCACTGGATCCAAACACACCTTGCAAATCGAACGATTTGCAGCGGTGCGAGTTCCGGAAACGCAGCAGATAGCCCCTGCATTCAGGTGATGCCTTACGCTTCGTGTACAGAAAAGCGTGCGTCGTCGACGTGTACGAACGCGCGCTGCCAGCGCCGCGGCTCCCAGGGCCGAGGCGCGCTGAAGCGCGGGCGTTTGCTCTCGTAAATGACGATGAGCGGAGGCCAGGTCTGCCGCTTTCGCATCAATG
The DNA here is from genome assembly GCA_044506405.1 of Lysobacterales bacterium. Classification (GTDB taxonomy): domain Bacteria; phylum Pseudomonadota; class Gammaproteobacteria; order Steroidobacterales; family Steroidobacteraceae; genus Steroidobacter. The sequence goes on from JBIQKP010000013.1 coordinate 49,534, forward strand.
CACCGGGGCAGGCGCCTTTGCGGTGAGTCTCGGTGTTCATGCGCAACTCCTCCTAGTGATGTCCACGAGGAGCATTGCGCGCTCGAATTGCGATCTCGGAACGGAGTTCGCCTGGCAACGTCGTGCTGAATTGTGGCGAAAGCAGGCATTTGGCCCGCGTCCATCTTCTTTTCCGCCGCGTCGCCGCGCCGCCGCGAGAAGTGTCTCTCCGAACTTGCATATCGGAGCGACCGAGTGCTGCGAATCCGGAGCTCCTAAGCGTTATCGCGCGGCGGCGCGGAGAAGAAGATGGATCTCGATTGGATCAGGCTTTCTGCCAGTGCGCTCTGAACGCATCATAGCTCGCGGATCTTGATGTTCCTGAACCAGACTCGATCGCCGTGATCTTGAATTGCGATGCGCCCTGAGCGTGCGCGGCCGTAGTTTGGGAGCTCCGCGAACTTACTCGCCTTCACCTTCGCTTCCCACTCATCGCTCCAGAGCGTGTACTCCACGAGCTTGCGCCCGTTCAGCCAATGCTCGACGTGACCTTGATTTACGACGATTCGAGCTCGGTTGTACTCGCCGACAGGCTTCGTCACCGTGTACTTGGGTACTTGCAGATCGTAGTTCGCACCGGTGCGATGGCTTGGAATACGACCGTCGGCATGACCATCGTCGTCCAAGAGTTGCATCTCCGGCGCGACGTGCCAGATGGCTTCGTAATCACCCTCAGGTACGTTGTAGAAGATGCCGCTGTTCCCGTTCGGCGCAATCTTCCAGTCGAACTCGAGCTCGAAGTTCTCGAATTCCTCCTGGGTGACGATGTCACCGCCGCCTGGGGCGGTCAGTGTGAGCTCGCCATTCACGGCGCGCCAACGTCGATCGATCGTGCGCGCCTGAAAGTTTCGCCACCCTTGCGTCGTCTTACCGTCGAACAGTAAGCGCCATCCCGCCGCTCTCTCGTCCGCCGTGAGCGTATTTGGAGGCGGAGTGGAGCCGGGCTGTCCACGCGATGTTTGCGGGATCGCATTCACGGTGCACCAACTTTCGGTCGTCCACATCTCCTCGTTGTCGCTGCTCACGAAGGGATGTGCGATGCGCACGTAGAGTACGTGTCGAGGCTTCATGCCCTCGATCTCGAGGAAGGCGCGTCGTCGATCGGGCGACACATTCACACTGCGAACCGTGAGCGCCTGATCGTCGATCTTGGGACCGCCGTAATCCGCCGTCGACACATAGCGCCATTGACGCACGAGATAGTCCTCCGCGCGAAGACCAGCGCCCGGTCGCAGCGGTCGAGTGAACTCGATCTCGACGCCATTTGATTGCATACGAATCGCGAGCATCTCGAAGGCGATCGCGTTCGTCGGGACGAGCTTCTGAAAACCATAGTGAAGCTTTCCGGCTTGGCTCCAATTGCCTGGATTGCCGACGCCGCCGACGTAGAGCGCGCCATGAGGTCCCCAGGTCGTGCGGTTCACCCCGGCTTCGAGACCTTGCACAAAACGAAACACGCAGCCTTGGTAGGCATCATCGATCTTCTCGACGAACACGCGTTTGAGGCCGCCGTGCGTCACGTCGCCGTGCATCATCTGACCGGCGTACGGACCGGTATCGAGCGAAACTGGATTCGTGGGGGAGTTGCCGATTTCGTCCTGCGGTAGCCAGACGACCGGCGGCGTTTCGGGGCGCATACGATCATCCTCGAGCCTCACTTCTCTGAAGCCGTAGAACGCACCTTGCTGCACATGAACGATCTTGCTTGCAGGCAGCCAGTTGCCTTGGTTATCGGCAATGAACATTTCCCCGTCGACGCCGTAGCCGATTCCATTCGGTGTTCTGAGACCGCGTGCGTAAAGTTGTGCGTCGCCCGTCGCGGGATCGATCCGCACGAGCGAGCCGCGATCCGGCGCCTGCGGCTGCGCGGGCGCGCCGCCCGGCAGTACCCCTGACGCGAGCGTCGCGAAGAAGGCGCCATCTTCGTATAGCAGTCCGAAACCGAACTCGTGGAAGTTGTCGGTGACGCTCCAGTCGTTGCTAACGAGGCGATACTCGTCGATCACCTCATCGCCATCTCGATCGACGAGCTCAGTGAGCTCCTGCTTTTGCATGACATAGATTCGATCGTCGACGACCTTGAGTCCGAGCGGCTCGGCCAATCCGGACGCGATCTGTTTGATACTGACTTGCGCGGGATCGTCGCTCTCCAATCCATCGATGATGAACACCGCACCGTCTGGACTCCACGTGCTCATCACCATTCGCCCATCGGAGAGGAAGTCCATGCCGGCCACTTTTGGCTGGAACGTGTCCGGTCGGACCTTCACGAGGCGGAAGCTAGGATGCACCGCCTGTAACGGCATTCCGTCGCCCGGCACACCGACAGGCGGCATCAGCTGATACGTCTTGAAACCGGGCGTGACGTCGGCGCGCTTCGGCGGTTTCGTCGCGAGCGCGGAGGCGGGAACGATCGCTTCCGCTTTGCCGGGCTCGGTCCACAGAAATTGGAGCGTGTGCCAATCGTGAAACGCTGAGTTCGAGTATTCGATCGTGAACGGATGCCAGCCCGGGGTGAGCTCGAGCGTCGCCTGTGGCATCACGTTCGCTTGCGTCTCGATGACCTTGCGCGAATCGATGAACAGCCGAGCGTCGCCACTGCCATCCTCGACTCGCAAGCGGTACTCGCCGGGTTCGCGAATCTCGAGCAGGCCGGTCGCATGAATCACGAACTTGCGCTTGCTTTGGTATTCCTCGAAGCCGTACTCGCCGGGTTGCGTCGGATTCATCGTGAGCGACACGAGCGGCACGACGCTCAGCTTGCTCGGCGTCTGACCTTCGTCGATCACGGGTAGGCCTTGGACGGCTTCTTCGATCTCGTAATAGCTGAGCACGACGCCGGGCTCGAGGCCTTTCGCCAGCGTGCGCGGCTTTGCGACCTGCGCCTCCGTCGCGCCGAGCTCGATGCCTTGCGCGTCGTCTTGATCGAAGGCCAACACGTACGCAGCGAGCGTTCTCGCATCGGCTGGCGGCATTTCAGGATGCGGCGACATCATGACATCGCCCCACGCACCTGCGCCGCCCGCGATGATCTTCTGTGCGAGCAGCTCGATGTTCTTGTCAGTCGTTTTGTAGCGTTGAGCGATCTGGCGATACGACGGTCCGACCGTTTGATAGTCGGCGTTGTGGCAGACATTGCAATCGCTGCGCTCCATGATCTCCACCGCGGGATCGACCACGGAGTCCGCGACCGGCGGTGTTATGGCGGGCTCGCGACCAAAGGTGGTCACGAAGCGAGTGTGGAGCGGCCGCAATGTGAGCTGTCCGCGCACGGTGAGCGTTTGATCTTTATCCGCTGTGTCCTGTACAGACCATGTGCCGTTCGTCTCGATGTCCCCGAGCACGCTTAGCGATTGCACGCTCGTCGTGAGCACGACTTCCGCATTCGAATCGTTCTCGAGAATGTCGTAGCGGCGGAAGAACGCGGGACGACCGTCCTCACGCGCGACGGCTTCAGGCCACTCTTCGATTTCGATCCGCTCACCCTGACCGAACAGCAGGGCATAGCGAATCGCCGCGTGACCTCCTTCGAAACGATGACCGAGATACTGGACTTTGGGCGCGTGCTCGCGGCCCCCGTGTCGCACGATCCAGCTCGAAGCGACGTCGTTCAAGATGTAGCCGGCGCCTTCACTCGACGGCTGCGGGCCGTGTCGTGTCGTGTAGACAGCGCCGTCGAATTCGATACCGTCACGCCAGACTTTGTACAGCGATGCGGTCTGCGTGTCGTAAGCGGCCCAGAGCGTTTTCGACAGCGCGAACGTGATCATTCGCGGCCGACGGTCCAACACTGAACGGAACACCCACGGTGAATGGCCACGCTCGGCAGGCGGCGGCAAGTCGACAGTACCCCGAAGAGATGCACAGGCCCCAAGCAGCGCGGCAATGGCGACGATCGACGCGATCGTGATGTGGAGTGCCCGTGCTTTCATCGATATCCCTCCGATTGGGGCCTCGGCTCAGGCAGTTGTCGGTTGACGGTCGGAAAGAGGCCCGGTGACCGTCACCTTCAATCGCTAAGTTCTCAAAACCTCACGGTTGCGCCCACACGCCAGCGCATCCCTGCATCGGGGAAGCCGACTGCCTCTTGATATTCCTCGTCGAACACGTTGTCGATGGCCGCGAACAATTGCGCTTGATCCGTCAGCGCGCGCGACACTGCAACGTCGAGCCGTTCGTAGCGCTTCAAAGTGACAGGTCCCGTGGGCACTGAGCTGCCTTCGCGTTTGCCGACCACGAGCGCGTGAGCGTGCATCGTCCATGCCTCGTCGAAGCGCCAACCGAGCTCGACGCCGCCGTACTGCTCGGGGCGATAAAGGAGAACCGCGTCCGGCTCATCGAGGTCGATATCGCTGAACGTGGCATGCGCGCGCGCCGTGAGCGTGGAGGTGAGGTGCGCAGTCAGAGAGGCTTCGATGCCGTCGATGCGCGCTTCGGATCGATTGACGAGTCGGAACGTTGCGAAATCGAAATCGATCAGATCTTCGTACTTCGATCTGAAGCCGCTGACAGCCGCAACCAGCCGCTCGCCTGCAAACGCTTGGTCCACGCCGACTTCGACGGTCTCGCTCTTCTCGATACGCAAGTTCTCGTTGCCCACGAGCGTATCGCCAAGGGCATAGAAGCTCGGTTGCTTGTGGCCATTCGACCAGCTCGCGTGCAGGCGAGTGCTCGTCGGCGCGTACGCATAGCTCAGCGCGATGCGTCCGGAACCGCGCGCTCGATCGTCATCCGTGTCATCGACGCGTGCGGCGCCATAGAGCTCGAGACCCGGCTCGGTTCGATAGCGCGCTTCGACGAATGCCGCGCGACCCAGTCGATCTAGATCGAAATTGCTAGGCAGGACGACGAAGCCGAGATCGGTTTCGCCGTTGCGTTTTCCGTCCTCGAGCTGCACGTCGATACCGCCGCCAATGTCGAAGCGCTCGTTCACGGCGTAACGGTGCGTGACGGTGACTTGGCCGCGCGTGAAGCGGCTATCGTTTGTCGAGCTCGGCACGCCGTCGAATACGCCCGGCGCGACCGGCGGCGTTACGGTCTCTTCGCGGCGCGACAAGAAAGATACCGTCGTATCCATCGACCACTTGTCGTCGAACGCGCGTGTCGATTGCAGCCAGGCGGAGGTCTCGTCCGCTTCAGCGCGTTCGTAATCTCGAATGACCGCAAACAGCGGGCCGCCGCTCGCATCGGCAAATGACTTGCGGTTGCGTTCGACGTAGCGCACACCGGTTCGGATTTCGCCGAGCCCGGCATCGACTGAGCCGATCTCGACGTCGGCTTGCGCGCTCGCGATCCGCTGTTTGGAGCCTGCGTCGGGATCGCCGAAATCGACATACGAGGCTTTGAGGCTCGCGCGCGCATCGCCGATCGGACCGGACAGCCGCGCAGAGGCACGCTGAAACTCGTCCGTGCCGGCTTCCAGGTGGACGGACGCCGTCGGATCCGCGGAAGGCCTTCGCGTGATGATGTTGATCACACCCGCCATTGCATCGGATCCATGCACGGCCGACAGCGCGCCGCGTGCAACCTCGATGCGTTCGATGTCGTCCGAGTCGAGCGTGGAGAAGTCGTAGCCGCCGCCGCGCGGATTCGACGGATCGTTCACGCGCACGCCGTCGATCAGAACGACCGTGAAGTTCGATTCCGCGCCGCGCAAGAACACCTCGCTGAAGCCGCCCGGGCCACCCGGTTGGGTGGCGGAAATTCCCGGTGTCGTGCGCAGCAGGTCGAGCATGTCGCGAGCGTGCTGGCGCTCGATGCGCGCATCGTCAAGGACGCTGATGCTGATGCCCGAGGGCTCAGGCAAGCGCGAGGCCGTGACCTGAATCGGTTCGACTTCGGTATCGGCGAAAGAAACGGTAGCGAACGCGAAGAGAGCGGGCGCGAGTAAGGCGCGGGAGAATGTAGGCATGTAAATGATCGAAAGTTGCAGTTGACGAACAGGCCATGGGTCGAGCGAGCGGCCCACCGAGCGATGTGCTTTCTGACCCTTCAACCGCGAACTGTCAACCTTCAACCGTCCGCGTTCAGCCCCCGAATCGCGATGCAGGCAATCCTTGCACATCGAGCTCGATTTCGAACAATCCGCCGGCTTCTGGCTGTGCGGCTCGTTGCGTGTCGTCCAGCTCGATCGAGGCGCACGTAATGTACAGCGTCATGAGGTTCGGGCCACCGAATGCACAACTCGTGGTATTGCTCGCGGGCACGTTGATGCGGGCAATCTCACTGCCATCCGGCGAGTGACACGTGACGCAACCGGCGCCCCAGTGCGCAATCCAGAGGTTGCCCGCTGCGTCGGTTGTCATGCCGTCGGGCGAGCCGTCGGCGCCCTCGAACTTGAGCCACAACCGCTGATTCGACAGCGTGCCGGCATCGGGATCGAAGTCGAACGCGAAGATGCATCTCGATGCGGTGTTCGTGAAATACATCGTGCGCCCGTCGAGCGACCAGGTCGGGCCGTTCGTGATCGCGAATCCGTCCACGTGCTTCGTGCAGCGGCGCGCCGCGTCCAACGAATACAGTGCGCCGGTCGGCTGCTGTCCATTGAAGTCCATTGAGCCGGCCCAGAATCGTCCGTGACGATCGCATTTACCGTCGTTGAAACGATTTCCGGGTCGATCGGACTCCGCATCCGCGATGATTTCGAGCTGTCCCGTGTCGGGATCGAAGAACGCGAAGTGATGGCGGAGCGAAACGACGAGCGAGCTGTGATCGCGGCGCTCGGCGACAGCCGAAATTTCTTGATCGAAAGACCACGAGCGCGCGCCGGAACCGCGCGGCGTGTAGCAATGCAATTCCTTTCCGAGGATGTCGACCCAAAACAAAGCCTGCCGCCGTTCGGACCAAACCGGTCCCTCACCAAGCAGCGCATTCGCGGGCCAAACGCAAAGAGGAGGGGAGAGCGCAGTCATTGCGGAAGTCTACAGTGGCGGTTCAGCTAACCAAAGATCTAGAAACCGTCGCAGCAGAAGCGTGCATCAATTTGCTCTTCGCAGCGCCGTGGCGAAAAACAAGACGGGTACCTCCGCATTGAGCTGGCGCGGGAATCTGTTGCAGAAGCGGATTGACGGTCGACAGCGAGAAAAGACCTCTGGCGGTCGACCGTCAACGGACTCAGTGCGAGTCGCGCGGCACGTCCGCCCCGCTGCCGCCGACCAAGATGTCGAGGTCGCAGCCTTGGTGCGCTTGTTGAACGTGCTCCACGTAGAGGCGGTACCAGCCGCGCGTCGGCTTCGGCAGCGGCTTCCAATCGAGCTTGCGCTGAGTGAGCTCTTTCTCGCTCACGTCGAGGTGGATCTTCCGTGCCGCCACGTCGAGCTCGATCATGTCGCCGTCTTTCACGAGCGCGAGCGGGCCGCCCGCTGCTGCTTCCGGCGATACATGTAGCACTACAGTGCCGTATGCGGTACCGCTCATGCGCGCATCCGAAATGCGCACCATGTCCGTGATGCCTTTCTTCAGGACTTTCGGAGGCAGCGGCATGTTGCCGACCTCCGGCATGCCCGGATAGCCCTTCGGGCCGCAGTTCTTCAGCACGAGCACGCAGTTTTCATCGACGTCGAGCTCCTCGCTATCGATGCGTGCGTGGAAGTCTTCGATGTTCTCGAACACGACCGCGCGTCCACGATGCTTCATCAGGTGTGGCGAAGCAGCCGAGGGTTTGATCACTGCGCCGTCCGGCGCCAGGTTGCCGCGCAGCACCGCGATACCTGCTTCGGGCTTGAACGGATTGTCGCTCGAACGGATGACTTCGCGGTTGTAGCAGGGCGCGGACTTGATGTTCTCGCCCATCGTCTTACCGTTCACGGTCAGCGCATCGAGGTTGAGAAGAGACGAAATCTCGCGCATCACCGCCGGCAGACCGCCCGCGTAATAGAAGTCTTCCATCAGGTACTCGCCCGACGGCTGCAAGTTCACGAGACACGAAACGTGCGAGGCGAGCTTGTCGAAATCCTCGAGCGTGAGCTGCACGCCCATGCGGCCTGCGATCGCGAGAAGGTGAATGACCGCGTTCGTCGAGCCGCCGATGGCGGCATTCGTGCGAATCGCATTCTCGAAGGCCGCGCGCGTCAACACTTTCGACATGCGCAAATCTTCGTTGACCATCTCCACGATGCGCCGGCCCGTGAGCTGTGCGAGGCGCTTGCGACGCGTGTCCGGCGCGGGGATCGCTGCGTTCTCCGGCAACGACATGCCGAGCGATTCGACCATGCATGCCATCGTGGAAGCCGTACCCATCGTCATGCAGTGACCTTGCGAGCGATGCATGCAGGATTCAGCGGCGGTGAACTCCTCCATGGACATTTCGCCGGCGCGGACCTTCTCGGACATTTCCCAAACGCCGGTTCCCGAGCCGATCGTGCCGCCGCGAAAGCGACCGTTCAGCATGGCGCCGCCGGACAAGCCGATCGTCGGCAGGTCGCAGCTCGCCGCGCCCATCAGGAGTGAAGGGGTCGTCTTGTCGCAGCCCATGAGCAGCACGACGCCATCCATCGGATTGCCGCGGATCGACTCCTCGACATCCATGCTCGCGAGATTGCGGAAGAGCATTGCCGTCGGACGCAGCTGCGTTTCGCCCAGCGACATCACTGGGAATTCGAGCGGGAAGCCGCCGGCTTCGTACACGCCGCGCTTCACGAACTCGGCGAGCTCGCGGAAGTGACCGTTGCACGGTGTCAGCTCCGACCAGGTGTTGCAGATGCCGATGACCGGCCGACCGTCGAGCAGGTCGTGCGGATATCCCTGGTTCTTCAACCAACTGCGATGCATGAAACCATCGCGATCGTTGCGCAGGAACCAAGCGTGGCTGCGACGTTTGGGTTTGTTCTCGCTCATGCTTTTGTCCGAAAATTTAGAAAAATGAGGCGCGGCATAGTGTTAGGCGCTGAGCCCGCTTCTGGCATGATCGTAGTGTCCTAGCGGTGCACAGCAAAATATCAGTTAGTAGCAAAGGGATACTGCAAGCGATATTGGACGGCGCCCGATCGACTCGTTTTCCTTAACCTCAGATGCAATCGCATCCAAACGCGAGTTTCGCTTTCACGGAGTCTGCATGTCTCAATCATCAATCGAGCATACCGGCGTTCGGTATGAGTCTTTGCGAGAACACCGAGTTTTCGTCACGGGCGGAGCCACGGGGATCGGGGCTTCGATCGTCAAGGCGTTCGCCGATCAAGGGGCTCACGTGGCCTTCATCGATATTGCCGGCGAGGCTGCCGAAGCGCTCGCACGCTCGCTCGCCCCAACGACGAAAGTCTGGTGGAGTCAGTGCGACGTCCGCGACATTCCGGCCCTGCAACGATGCATCCGTTCCGCTGCAGAGGCACTCGGTGATTTTCACACCCTCATCAACAATGTCGCAAACGACGAGCGCCATGATCTCCTGGCCGTGACGCCCGAGTATTGGGACGATCGCATGGCGATCAATCAGCGACCGGCATTCTTTGCGATCCAGGCCGTGGTGCCGGGCATGAAGCGGCTCGGCGGTGGCTCGATCATCAACGTCGGTTCGGGCGGATGGCAGATCAAAGAATGCGGCTATCCCGCATACGCGACCGCGAAAGCGAGCATGCACGGGCTCACGCGCGGACTCGTGCGCTTGCTCGGCCCGGATCGTATTCGCATCAACACGCTCTCGCCGGGTTGGACGATGACGGAGCGGCAAAAGCGCTGGTTGACACCCGAAGCGTCGGCCGAGCTCGCCCGCACCCAATGTTTGCCCGATCAAGTGCAACCGGAGGACGTCGCGAACTTCGCATTGTTTCTGGCCGCCGATGAGTCGCGCAGTTGCACGGGCCAGGAATACAAGGTGGACGCCGGTTGGACCTAGGCTCCGTTCCTCGACGTCGAGGACCGCCGCAATAAAAAGAAGGGGAGAAGCTGAGCGTCTCCCCTTTCTAATGACCAACGCAGTCTCGCTCTGATCAACGGTGCGAGGTGCGATGTGTCCCTACAGCGCCTGCTCCGAGATCAGAATTGCCCGCGAATGCCGATGATGTATTGGCGCCCCGGACGGTTCAGCGTGTTCGTACGATTCCCGTAGCCGTAATACGAATACTCTTCTTCGTCCGTCAGGTTCAGCGCCTCGAAGCTCAACGTGAAGTCTTGCTCGAAGGCAGAAAAGTTCACGCTGCTCGACAGATCGAGGTAACCCGCATCGCGGCGGAACCCCGCTTCGGGCGAGGTCGAACCGCAGTTGCGTTCGCATTCCACGTAGTCGTCGCGGAAGTTGTATGACAAGCGCACCGCGAAACGGTCTGTTTCGTAGTACGCGACCGCGTTGTAGTTGTAGTCGGCAAGGCCCGCAATCACCGCATCGCCTGAGTCCAAGCGAGTGAAGTTGACGGTCACGCCAAGTCCCTGCAGCAGCATGTCGAGGCGTTGTTGGTACAGGAGCTCGACACCCTTCAGATACGTCTTGTCGGGCAGGTTGATCGGCGTGTTGAACAACAACATCGTGTCCAATCCGTTGACTTCGACGAGCGCGCGGAAGGTCGGATCGATGATGGTGTCGAGCGGAATCCCGGCGTTGCGGAACGGCTGCTCGATTCGCTGGCGCTGCACGAATCCCGAGATTTCCTTATAGAAGAGATTGCCGCCGACGACGGCACCCTCCGTGAAGTACCACTCGAGGCCGCCGTCGAGTTGATCCGAGAGGTACGGATCGAGGTTGGGATTGCCTTGCGTGACGACACCATCAGTGCTGATGCTCGTGAACGGCTGGATGTCCGCTGGGTTTGGACGGGTCATCGCCCGCGATGCGGCGAAACGTGCGATCAAGTTCTCGCTGATGTCGTAGGCCAGATTGAGCGACGGCAGAATCTCGTCGTATTCGCCTTCGATGGTGTTGCGAGCGTAATCGTCTGCGCGAAGGCCCAACAGATTGTCTGCCGCTGGAGGAGTGTTCGGCGTTTGAAGGAACCCGATCATCTCCTGCGAGGTCTCGACGTAACGCACACCGACGTTCGCGCGTAGCGTATGGCCGCCCAGATCGAAAGCGGCATTCGCTTCGACGTACGCCGAGAAGTTGTCTTCCTCGAAGCTGCCGGAATTCTGGTAGTCGAGGTTGGCCGCTGCATCGAGCGCGCTCGGGTTCATCATGTTCGAGAACGCACCGAGATCGGCGACGAGCCAGCGTCGATACCCGGGGTTGTCATCGAAGTTCTCGCCGAAGTTCACCGGCACCGTGCGGGTGAAGTTCGTGAGATCGAACGTTCGGAGATCCGCTCCACCTGTGAATCCGTAGGGTTGCAGGGCCGCGCCGCGATCGAAGCCGATCGACGAGCTGTAGGACAGGCGCTCGCGGAAATAGGTGTTGAACAAGGCGCCGACACGGATGTTTCGATTTTCATCGCCGAACGTCGCGTTGAGCGCCAAGTTCTCGTTTTCCTCTTCGCGAGTACGAGGTTGGATGCGAATGGTGTCGAAGATCCAGTTGGCCGAGTTCGACAAATCCACCTGCGGTTCGATACGAGGAATGCCGCTGCCGACGGTGATGTTCACATCGCCTGGGTCGGAGGTGAAGAGGTAAGTCGTCATGCGCCAACGAAAATCCGATTCCGCGCGCGATGCCTTGAGCTCGATGCCGATGTTCTCCGTGATCTGCCAATTGGAGCCTAGGCCCACGTGCAGGAAGTCGGACTCTTGTTGGAAGAGGCGGTTCTCGGACCAGAACCGAGCGTTTTGAAGCGTGCCGCTTTGTAGCGTCTTGTTGGCGTCGAGCACGAAGTTGCTGGGCGTGATGTAACCGAAGGCGTTCGGATTGCCGGTCGAGTCCAGCCCCGTGTTGCGTACGAGCAAGTTGTTCGTATAGCGATCGAAATCCGTCTCGAGCTCGGAGTACAACACATCCAAACTGAAGTTGAGGTCGTCTGACGGAGCCCATTGCAGGGCGACTGTCCCGCCAACGCGGTCACGTGTTCCGATTTGCACTTCCGGGCGACCCAGTCGCGGGATCTGCGCGTTCGCGAGCTCGGCGTTCGTCAATCCTGATTCGTTGACGAATCCGGGCGCAGTGTTCGCAGGATCCGCAAACACGGACGGCAAGTTCCAATCGAACCCTCCCGAGTAGCCTGCGGCCGGCGGATTGCCCGGGATACGCCCCGATGTCCAACCTTGCGAGCTCCAACCGTCGGTGCGGAAGGTGCGTTCCGAGACGGAGACACTCACGAGTGCACCGAACGTGTCGTTCCAGTTCTTGCTCAACAAGAAGCTGGCGCGCGGATCGATCTCCTCTGAGGTGTCCTGATACGCCGCTTGGAGTTGATAGCTCGCAGTGAAATTCTGGTAGTCGAATGGACGCGGCGTCTGCAAATTCACTGTGCCGGACAACCCGCCTTCCACCAAGCTAGCGCGGGGTGTTTTCGATACTTCTAGCTTGCTGAAGATTTCCGAAGGTAGCAGATCGAAGTCGAATTCGCGGTTGCGCGCTTGTTGATCGACGCTGCCTTCCGAGGCCACGGAGATCGGCATGCCGTCGAGCAGCACGCGCGCGAAGCTCGGTCCCATGCCGCGCAATGAAATCTGCTGTCCCTCGCCGTTCGTGCGGGAGATTTGCACGCCAGGCACTCGTTGCAGCGCTTCCGCCAGATTGTTATCCGGCAACTTGCCGACGTCTTCGGAGGAGATCGAGTCAGTGAAGTTGACCGACTCTCGCTTGGCTTCCAGCGCGAGCTCGAGACTGCCTCTGAAGCCAGTGACGATCACCTCATCGACGAGCGCATCCTGCGTGCTCTGCGCGTACGCGCCTGTCCCCACACATAGGCTGAGCAGCCCCAAGCTGCCGATCGAAACCGGTCGTCTACTTCTCATGATCGTGTCTCCAGTGACAGTTTCAGATGGACGAGACCTTGCTCGACCCGGCTCTCGAGTCGGAGCGAGCCGGGTTTTCGAGATCAGCGCGCTGTGAGCGTCGCGCTCGGATGCGAACCGGGGAATGAATAGGTCCAGCGCCGCGGAGTGCGACGTGCGGGCGAAGCGGGTCCTTCGACATGATGCCCCCTGACTGACCACCGTTCAGGTGATCTATTATTCTGGCCTGACCACTTTATTCTGAAGTGCAGGTTGAGGCGCTGTCAACGGCGACGATGTAATCGCAAAGATCAATAATTTTCGCGTGAAGACTCACAAACGTTCAAAAACGATCATGCTGGGCGGGTTGCAAGAGTCTCCTGAAGGCGATTAACCTAAATTGGCCTGACCATTTGGTGTGCTGGCCATAACAGAGAGGGCGATCGGGCAGGGTAGAAAAGCGCTCAAGGAGACTCCGAGCCATCGTCGCGAGGATGCACGGCTGTTAAGGTGCGGGGCTGCGTCGTCAGGGCAAATCGTGCCGACGCGTAACACCGCTCGCCTCGACGAGCTCATAACAACGTTAAACAGGGGTGACGAATGAACTCCACTGCTGCTGCCGCCGCCTTGTCTACGGTCGGGCGCTATCGATGGGTTGTCTGCGCGCTGTTGTTCTTCGCCACGACGATCAACTACATCGATCGCAACGCACTCTCCGTGCTGAAGACGACGCTGCAGGCTGATCTCGGGTGGAGCGATGTTGATTACGGTTGGGTCACGTTCGCGTTCACGGTCGCGTACGCGGCGTTTCCCTCGATCACCGGTCGCGTCATCGATCGGTGGGGTGTGAAGAAGAGCCTGGCCGCCGCATTGATCTTATGGTCCGCGATGTCGGCCGCTCACGGCCTCGTGGGCACGGTCTTCGGTTTCGTCGTCGTGCGCTTCTTTCTCGGCATGGCGGAGGCGGCGAACTTTCCGGCGTCGATCAAGACGGTCGCGATGTGGTTCCCGCAGAAAGAGCGTGCGTTTGCGACCGGTCTCTTCAACTCCGGAACGAATGTCGGTGTCGTCCTTTCATTCGTCACCGTGCTGCTCGCGGGATGGCTCGGTTGGCAGGCCGCCTTCATCGCGATCGGCGCGATGGGCCTCATTTGGTTGGTGTTCTGGCAGCGCGCATTCTTTCCGCCGGAAGAACATCCGCGCGTATCTCGCGAGGAACTCGAGTACATCCGGGCGGGAAGGCCGCCCGAGCAGGAAACGCTGCATCTGCCATGGACGCAGCTCCTGCGATATCGCCAGATCTGGCCCTTTTTGATCGGGAAGCTCCTGACCGATCCGGTGTGGTGGTTCTTCTTGTTTTGGCTGCCCTCGTATCTGGAGCGAGAGCGCGGTCAGAATCCACTGCACAGCGCGTATCTGCTCGCGGTGATCTACACGGGCTCGACGATCGGCTCGATCGCGGGCGGTTGGTTATCGGGCCATCTGATTAAGCGCGGTTGGCACGTGGGGAAAGCGCGTTTGACGACGATGTTCATTGCGGCTGCGTGCATGCCCGGGTCGATCATCGCCTACTACACCGATAGCTTCGCGCTCAGTGTTGCGTTCATTACGCTCGCGACGGCCTGCCATCAGGCGTGGTCCGCGAACTTGTTTACGTCCGCGACAGACATGTTCCCGCAGAAAGTGTCGGGCTCGGTCGTCGGGCTCGGCGCAACGACCGGCGGTATCGGCGGCATGTTCATGACGCTGCTCGCCGCGCTTGCCGTGCAATGGACCGGCAATCAGCAGACCGTGTTCATCGTCGCAGGCCTCATGCATCCGCTCAGCTTGTTGATCTTCTGGTTGTGGCTCAAAGGCCGATTCGATCAGGTCGACCTTGCGCAATCGGGTGATTTGTCGCGTGCGCATCCGACGTTGGTCGCGAGCGGTGCAATCATCGCGGCGCTCGGTGCGGCGCTGGTCGCGCTGATCTACGCGAACTGGGATCTATGCGTCGAGGCCGCGACGCTGTCGGGTGCCGCCACCGCGGCGACGGCTGCCGGCGGCGTTGGCTTGATCGGACTTACGTTGATCTACGCAGGCATGCCGCAGAAGCGAGGCGTCGTGAACGCTTGAGTGGCGCGTATCGAAAGTCGTTCGTCGCGCGCAGCGGGTGCCGGTGTCCGCTGCGCTCATCTATTTATTGCACGAGTGAATATTCAGAGGCGGTAGGCTTGCTTCGGCAGACGATAAGCGAGATCGCGGGCGACTTCGGCCGCTTCATCTTCGTTCATCCGATGTTCCGCCACGAGCCGCGCGAGAAAGGCGCAGTCGATGCGGCGAGCGACATCGTGGCGCGCGGGAATGGACAGGAACGCGCGCGTGTCGTCGTTGAAACCGACCGTGTTGTAGAAGCCGGCCGTTTCCGTCGTGTATTCGCGAAAGCGCATCATGCCTTCCGGACTGTCGTGGAACCACCAAGCAGGCCCGAGCTTGAGCGCCGGGTAGTGCCCCGCAAGCGGGGCAAGCTCGCGGCTGTAACTGCTCTCATCGAGCGTGAACACGATGATCGAGAGCGATGGATCGTTGCCGAAGCGATTGAGCAGCGGATGCAGCGCGCGCACGTAGTCGGTCGCCATCGGAATGTCGGCGCCGACGTTCGGGCCGAAGCGCTCGAACAGAGACGTATTGTGATTGCGCCACGAGCCCGGATGAATCTGCAGCACGAGCCCGTCATCGAGGCTCATGCGCGCCATCTCGGTCAGCATTTGCCCACGGAACAGCTCTGCATCTCCAGGTTCGCGCGTGCCGTGCACGATGCGAGAGAACAGCGCGGCGGCTTCAGCAGGCGAGAGGTCCGCGGTCGCTGCGCTCGGATGCCCGTGATCGGTCGATGTGGCGCCCTTCGACGCAAAGAACGCGCGTCGCGTTCGATGTGCGTTGAGATAACCGCGCCAGGTCAGCGTGTCTTCCTTCGCGAGCTCGCCGAATTTTTCGAGGTTCTCTCGAAAGCCGATGGTGTCGGGATCGACGACCGGATCGGGGCGGTACGCGGTGATGACGCGGCCCTTCCAGCCGCTGCTCGCGAGCTTCGTGTGATGACGCAGGTCGTCGAGCGGAGACTCGGTCGTCGCGATCACTTCGATTTCGAAACGTTCGAACAGCGCGCGCGGACGAAAGGCGTCTTCCTTCAACCTCGCGGCAATCGTGTCGTAAGCATGCTCCGCATTCTCGGTCGTGAGCGGCACATCGAGCTCGAACACGTTCGCGAGCACCCAATCGAACCACATGCGAGTCGGCGTGCCGCGGAAGAGGTAGTAGTGCGAGGCGAACGAGCGCCAGATCTTGCGCGAGTCTGTCTCGATGTCTCGGCCGTCGAGCGCGCGAACGCCGAAATCTTCGAGGCGAACGCCTTGGCTGTAGAGCATGCGAAAGACGTAGTGGTCCGGAATCAGGAGCAGCGTTGCCGGATCAGGGAAAGGTTCGTTGTCGGCGAACCATTGTGGATCGGTGTGTCCATGGGGACTTACGATCGGCAAATCCTTTACTTCCGCGTACAGACCGCGGGCGATTGCGCGCACCGTCTGATCGGCGGGAAAGAGTCGATCGGCGTGGAGTCTGTCGCGCACTTCTTTCATTTTGATCTCGTCCCAAGGTGGTGGATGAGCGCTCGAGCGCGCGCGTCGCACAAAGTCCGACGTCGGGAAATGCGCGTCGACGGGCACGTTGATAGTATCTCTTACGATGCATCCGTATGGCGATACAGATGCACAACATCATTTTTCGAGGAGCAGCGGCGATGACGACTCAATCCAACTCTCAACTTCGTACGGAAGGATCGGTGCGCGATCGAGAGATCGTTGGTGCGCGCGTGATCGTCACGTCGCCGGGGCGAAACTTCGTCACGCTGCGCATCGAAACACGCTCGGGCGTGTATGGGCTCGGCGATGCCACGCTCAACGGACGCGAGCTCGCCGTCGCGTCTTATCTCCAGGACCACATCATCCCGAATCTCATTGGGCGCGATGCGGGGCGCATCGAGGATATTTGGCAGTTCTTCTATCGCGGCGCTTACTGGCGGCGCGGTCCGGTGACGATGACGGCAATCGCAGCGGTGGACGTCGCGTTGTGGGACATCCTTGCGAAGCTCGCGGGTCTGCCGCTGTATCAAATGCTGGGCGGCCGCTCCCGAGAAGGCGTGCTCGTATACGGCCACGCGAACGGCCGCGACATCGAGGAAACGGTCGATGAAGTCGGCAAGTACATCGAGAAGGGATATCTAGCTGTCCGTGCGCAATGCGGCGTGCCTGGCCTCAAGAAGGCGTATGGCATTTCCAATCTCAAGACGGCCTACGAGCCTGCCGAAAGCGAGCTGCCGCTCGAAACTGTGTGGAATACGGCGAAGTATCTAAACGTCGTGCCGAAGTTGTTCGAGAAGCTTCGCGCGACGCACGGGTCCGAGATCGAGCTCTTGCACGACGGGCATCACCGCATGACGCCGATCGAAGCCGCGCGGCTCGCGCGTGAACTCGAGCCCTACCGCTTGTTCTGGCTCGAAGATGCGACGCCCGCGGACAATCAGCAAGCCTTCGAGCTGATTCGACGTCACTCAGTCACGCCGCTTGCGGTGGGCGAGGTGTTCAACTCGATCTGGGATTGCAAATATCTCATCGAGAACCAATTGATCGACTACATCCGCGCGACGATCGTGCACACGGGCGGCATCACGCACGTGCGACGTGTCGCCGATTTCGCCGCGCTGTACCAGGTTCGCACCGGCTTCCACGGGGCGACGGATCTTTCGCCGGTGTGCATGGGTGCGGCTCTGCACTTCGATACTTGGGTGCCGAATTTCGGCATTCAGGAATACATGCAACACGCACCTGAAACGAACGATGTCTTCCCGCACGACTACACGTTCCGGGATGGGCGTTTACATTGCGGCGAGAGCCCGGGCCATGGCGTAGATATCGACGAGAAGCTTGCGGCGAAGTTCCCGTACGTACCGAAGCAGTTGCCGATTGCGCGGCTCGAAGACGGGACGATGTGGGATTGGTAAGCCTCTAGGTCCGGGAATCTATTCCGGGCATGCAGGTCGGAATCCATTCCGACAAAGGATGTAGGTCGGAATTTATTCCGACAAAGAAGCGAGACGACGGCAAGGTCGGAATAAATTCCGACCTACACCTCAGTGATGCCCCGGCGCGTACGGGAACTCGAGCGACTTGTAGTACTCGAGCGAATGCTCCGGCGGCTCATAGCCTTCGGGGATCGGTCTGCCGCTGAAGGTTTGAAAATAGGCAATGCTCGAATCGCGCCACCACTTCGCTTCCTTCTTTTGAATCGCGAGGAACGCGGCCACTTGCGCATGCCGCTCAGGGTCGACGAATTCCTTCAAGCCGTCCCAGGTTTCTTGCATCTCGCCCACGGTCGTGACGCCACGCGTGTAGACGTGCACGAGCTCATCCCACAGCGTGCGTCCGGACTTCATCTTGTAGCTCCACGGTACGTGGTGGAACCAGAGTAGAAGCTCTTCCGGAATCTTCTTGCGATCGCCGAAGACCTTTGCCACTTCGGGTGCGTATTGCGCGACCGCATTGCTGCCGGTCTTCGTGCGATCGAAGCCGATGCCGTCCTTGTTCGCGCGATGGTAGTAGACCGATGTCCAGTCGGCGCGCGGTCCGCCTTCGACCCACGGACCCGGACCGTAGTGATGGCCGCGTCCCATGAGGTGGTGCAGCCCGAGCGGCGTCATGTAGTCGACGACCGCTTCGCGCGATCTCATCATCATGTCGACGACGGGGCCGACGAAGCGCTCGTCGTTCGAGAACGTCATCCGCGTCCATTCCTCCGCGATGTCGCGTGAGCTCAAGCTCGGATCCCATGCGAGGCGGCCGAACACATACCAGTTCGCTTGATCGAAATGCGAGCCGGTCCAGTTGCGATCGGTGCCGATGTTCGAAACACCCGCCATTCCCGTTCGCTTGTAGCCGTGCAGCGAACCGTCGACGACCTTCGCGACCGTCGAACCTTTTCCTTTCACGTAGGTGTCGGCGTCGAGCGTCTCCTCGAAGAGCGGGCCGAGGTAGGCAAGATGGGTCGCGAAGCCGAGATATTCCTTCGTGATCTGGAACTCCATCATGAGCGGCGTCTTCGGCATCGCCCCGAACAGGGGATGGAACGGCTCGCGCGGTTGAAAGTCGATCGCGCCGTTCTTTACCTGGATCAGCACGTTCTCTCGGAACTGACCGTCGAGCGGTTCGAACTCGTTGTTCGCCTGTTTCGCGCGATCGTCCGGCTCTTCATTCGAGTAGACGAATGCGCGCCACATCACGATCCCGTCGTGCGGCGCGACTGCGTCGGCGAGCATGTTCGCGCCGTCGGCATGCGAGCGGCCATAGTCTTGCGGGCCTGGCTGGCCTTCCGAATTCGCTTTCACGAGATAGCCGCCGAAATCGGGAATGTAGCGATAGATCTCCTCGGTCTTCTTCTTCCACCAGTCCCGAACCCCTGGGTCGAGCGGGTCGGCCGTCTTGAGGCCCCCGATCTCGATGGGGGCGCTGAAGCGTGCGGTGAGATACACGCGGATGCCGTATGGGCGAAACACGTTCGCGAGCGCGGCGGCCTTCTCGAGATACGTCGGCGTGAGCGCCATCGCGTTCGCGTTGACGTTCGTGAGCACGGTGCCGTTGATGCCGATCGACGCGTTCGCGCGCGCGTAGTCCGTGTATCGGGGATCGAGATAGTCCGGCAGTTTGTGCCAATCCCAGAGGGATTGGCCGGCATAGCCGCGCTCGACGTTGCGATCGAGATTGTCCCAATGGTTCAGGATGCGGATATGCACGTGAGGTGCCGCCACGATCTCGAGCTTGTCGATCGGCTGCTCGGTTTGTAGAAGCCGCAAGAAATGGAAAGCACCGTACAGAACGCCGACTTCGGAATTCGCGGCGATGACGCTCGCGCGACGACCGTCGACGTTGACGCTGCGAAGGACGTACCCCTCCGAACCGACGTCGTCCAAAGGCAGCTTTAATCCCGCGATGATGGAAGAGGAGGCGGGCGTGCCGAAGATGACGGCGCCGGGTCGTGTGACTTGAGTTTCGACCGAAATCTGGGTCCCAAGCAGGCCTGAGAGCCCGCGCTCGAGCTCGCTTCTCACGGCCTGCAACGTCGGCGATTCGGCGCTTCCGACGATGTGCGTGGCCGCAGTGCGATAGCGTTGCAGCGCTTCCGGCGCGGCCTGCGGATAGCGCAGCCACAAGTCATAGCCATCTTCTGCCCAGGCGAGCGGAGCAAGGAAGGCGCACCAGAGCAGGGTGGCCAGCCGCAACAAGCGGGGTACGGAATTCATCATGTCGTGCGATATCTCGGGTCGGTCGCTGATACGGTGCGAGAGAGACAGTGTACCGGGCTCGTGCCCTTAATTTGTCGTTGAGCAAGCACAGAGAGCCGCGCAGGCGGAAAACTAAGGTAGGATGCGCCCAAGAACAAGATCCGATGGCGGCAAAGCATCAGCCAGAGGCTCTCGATGCAGCACGATTCGTAAGCATGTCCAATGAAGTGAAATCAGGACGCCGCAAGGGAACGGCGGTCACGATCCACGAAGTGGCGCGCCGCGCCGGGGTCTCGCCCATGACGGTCTCGCGCGTCATGAACGGTAAGAACAACGTCCACGAGACGACGCGAGCCGCAGTGCTGCGTGTGGTGCGCGAGCTCAACTACACCCCGAATCCCGCTGCGCGCTCGCTCGCAGGCGCGCAAGGCACACGTATCGCGCTCATTTATTCGAACCCGAGCGCGTCTTACTTGAGCGAATTGCTCGTGGGGGCGCTCGATGGCGCGCATCGCAAAGGCGTGCAGCTCGTGCTCGATCGCTGGGATGACTTGAAACCGGCGGGGGAGCGATCCGCTGCACGTAAGCTCGCGAAAGGCATCTCGGCGGTGATCTTGCCGCCGCCGCTGTGCGAATCGAAAACGATTTCCGCCGAGTTCGTGGCGGCGAAGATCCCGGTCGTCGCGGTGGCCGCCGGGCATTTCCGCGGCGACGTGTCCTGCGTGCGCATCGACGATTTCCACGCGGCCAAAGAGATGGCTGAGCACTTGCTTCGCGCCGGGCACACACGAATCGGCTTCATCAAAGGCCATCCCAATCAGACTGCGAGCGAGCGACGTTTCGCTGGATTCGAGGCGGCGATGGGAGAGGCCGGTATCCCTATCGACCCTGCGCTCGTGCAGCAGGGCTACTTCACTTATCGCTCCGGCCTCGAAGCGGCGGAGGTACTGCTCACGAGAAAGCGTCCGCCCACCGCGATCTTCGCCAGCAATGACGACATGGCAGGCGCGGTCGTGTCCGTTGCGCATCGGAAAGGATTCGACGTGCCGCGTGACATGTCGGTCGTCGGCTTCGACGATACGCCGACCGCGACGACCGTTTGGCCGGAGCTCACGACGATTCGTCAACCCATTGCCTCGATGGCGGAGGTGGCGCTCGATCTCTTGTTGCACGAAATTCGAAGTCGCAAGGAAGGGCAGGAATCGCTCGCGACCGACCACGTCGTGGACCATGAGATCGTGGTACGCGACTCCGTCGCACCACCTCGTACTGAACAGCGCGGCCTCGCGCATTCCCGGATAACGCATGATCGAACATCTACCTAAAGATTGGCAGCGCGCGACGTTCGTCGGGCGCTTGCAGACACCTGCTGGTCCTACTCCTATTGTCGTGCGAAACGGTCGCGTGTACGACGTCTCACGCAGTGCGCCAACCGTTTCGCAACTCTTGAATGCTTGGAACGGTGAACCGCCGAGCGGCGAAGATCTCGGCCCGCTCGAGACTCTCGGGCTCTCGCCGAGCTTTTCGAACACGCGTGAGACGCGCCTGCTCGCGCCCGTCGATCTTCAATGCATCAAGGCGTGCGGTGTGACGTTCGCGATCTCCGCGATCGAACGCGTAATCGAAGAGCGCGCGCGCGGCGATGCGGCGAAGGCGGAGACGATTCGCGGCGACCTGCGCGAGCGCGTCGGCTCGGACATTCGTTCCGTGAAGCCGGGGTCGGAAGCGGCTCAGCGGCTCAAGCAAGCGCTCATCGCGGACGGGCTGTGGTCTCAGTATCTCGAAGTTGCGATTGGACCCGACGCGGAGGTCTTCACGAAAGCGCCTGTGCTGTCGTCAGTGGGGTGGGGCGATTGGATTGGTGTGCGTTCGGATTCGGCGTGGAACAACCCCGAGCCGGAGATCGTGCTCGCATGCACGAACACGGGTCGCATCGTTGGTGCATCGCTCGGCAACGATGTGAATCTTCGCGACATCGAAGGCCGCAGCGCGCTCTTGCTCGGCAAAGCAAAGGACAACAACGCATCCTGCGCGATCGGACCCTTCATCAGAATGTTCGATGCAGAGTTTACGCTCGACCATGTGCGTGAGTCGGTCGTGCGACTGGAGATCGAAGGAGAAGATGGCTTCAAGCTCGAGGGCTCGAGCTCGATGGCGCTCATCAGTCGCTCGCCGGAAGAGTTGGTCGCGCAAACGATCGGCAAGCACCACCACTATCCGGATGGCTTCGCACTGTTCTTGGGGACGATGTTCGCGCCGATCGTCGACCGCGGCGCCAAGGGATCGGGCTTCACGCACAAGCGTCATGATCTGGTGCGCGTGTCGACCGAATATCTCGGCACGCTCGAGAACAAAGTGACGACGTGCGATGCGGCGCCGGCCTGGAGCTTGGGTATCGCGGATTTGATGCGCAATCTCGCGCAGCGCGGATTGCTGTAGGCGCAGCGGCTACTAAACCATATAGGTCGGGTTTCAACCCGACCAAGAAGGCGTCGGAATGAATTCCGACCTAGACCTTCAGATCGATCTGCGCTTCGCCATCTCTTCGCGCTTCGCCGCGAACTCAGAACGGGCGCGTTCGATGGCGTCCGTTTCGGTCGCGGTGAGCATCGAGTTGATCACTCGATCCAAGTGACTTCGCATCGCTGCGCGCGCAGCTTGCGGGTCGCGCGCCTTGAGCGCCTTCAATATTTGGCTGTGATCGTCGAAGCGGGGCTGTACGCCGGCGTCGCGCGCGCGATCGAACATCTTCATGCACATCGGCGATTTGTAACGCATGTCCCACAGGGTCTCGATGACGCTCGCGATCGCCGAGTTGCGCGTCGCTTCCGCGATCGCGATGTGAAAATCGCGGTCAGCACGTTCCCCGACGTCGCTCGTCGTATTCGCTTCTAGGATCGCGAGCAGCCCTTCGAGCTTCGCGATCTCGTCATCCGTGATGATCGCGGCAGCCAACGCCGCGGATTCACCTTCGAACAGGCGCCGAGCTTCGGTCACTTCGAAAGGCCCGATGTCCTGCTCGGTTGAGCTCGTCTCCGCCGGTGCGCCTTCGACGACGTAGATCCCCGAGCCTCGCCGAGCCTCCACGATGCCGCGAATCTCGAGCGCAATCATTGCCTCGCGCACGGTCGGGCGGCTTACACCGAACTCTTCGGCAAGCTCGCGTTCCGGAGGGAGTCGCTCGCCGCGCGGGTACTTGCCGCTGCGAATCTCCTTCACTATTGAGTTCGCAACGCGCTGGTAGAGCTTCGGACTTGAGCCGATTTCGATTTCCATTGATGGAAGGTCTTACGAGGATCGATCTGGTTCGAGCGACGATTGTATACGTTACATGAGCAACAAATCGAATCTCAGCGCGTCATCCGGCCAGGCCAGCATACGCGGGTAAGGCGAGCGGCGCGGCCCAGGGAAACACCAGCTGTCGCTTTCTCGGCAGTGAGATTGCCTCGAAAATCTCTCGACTGCTCACGGATTTCCGACGTGCTGTGGCAATTTCACTGCAATTGACACCCCAGCGATACGAGTCACAGAATCGAGCCGGTCAGGCCAATGCTTGCACGAAGCCCTGCAGCTTCGTTAGCAGGGTTCCACGCCGTCCGGAAGGGCTTTTACGCGCGGAGCAATGCACTTCCATGTTCGCGCCCAATCGGGACTTGCCGGCCGGTTCTCGTCTGCGACCGTCGCGACGATCCTCTCCCCGTTCAACCGAATATCGGATGCGCGTCGCTCGTTGTTTGATCAACGATGGCGCTCAGAGTCTGTTTGCGGCTTTCGAGCTCGCGCTGACGCGAGCGCGTGCGAAGGCGCAGCCTCGCGCTTGCAGTGGAGGAACAAACCGTGAAACGTAGCGAATCTTGTTCATTCGGCCGCATCGGTTTTCTCGGCTTGTGCATGGGGGCGGCCGGCTTCGCGCAGGCTCAGACGACCGGCACGAGCGAAGATGTGGAAGAAGTCGTCGTCACCGGATTTCGCCAGAGCTTGGAGAGCTCGACGGAGGCAAAACGCGATGCGGTCGGCTTCGTAGACACGGTCTTTGCAGAAGACATCGGCAAGTTCCCAGATACGAACATCGCTGAATCGTTCAACCGCATTCCCGGCATCACCGTTACGCGGGACATCAGCGGCGAAGGGCTGAACATTGCGATCCGGGGATTGGGCACGAATTTCACTCGCGTGCTGCTGAACAATGCTCCTGTCGCGGTGGCTTCAACGGGTCGTACGGATGCGCAGAACACGAATCGAGAGGTCGACCTCGACATGTTCCCAACGGAGCTCTTCACGCAGCTCACCGTCTTGAAAACACCGTCCGCATCGATGTTGGAGGGCGGCGCAGCGGGCACCGTGAACATGCGAAGCGCACGCCCGTTCGACCGGGAAGGTCTGAATTTCACGTATACGGCGCAAGCCATGGACAACAGCAATGCGGACGATCTCGGCGGTCGCGCTGCGCTCGTTGCGAGCAACACGTGGGACAGATTCGGTGTGTTGGTGGGTGTCGCAGGTGTGCGTACCGAAGTCGCGACATCAGGCTTCGAAACGATCGGATGGACGAATCCAGGGCTGAGTGCGGCGCAGTGCGGAGGCGAGGACGTCGAGTGCAACACGACCGGGGGCGGCAACTGGTCGATACCCGGCACCGTGCCGACCAATGCGGGCAATGGTTTGACGCCGGGCGCGACGATCGATCGAGACTTCCTGCTCGCGAACAACCCCGGCCTCACGATAGAGCAGATCGATAACGCGTTGATCCCGCGACTCGGACGTCCGATGGTCGAGACGGGGACCAAGGATCGTGTGAATGCGATCGTGAGTCTCGAGTTCAGGCCCTTCGACGGTATGAATTTGTATCTCGATTCGATGTACGGCAAGAAGGAGAACGATCTCGAGCGCATCGACATGAACTGGGTGGGGCGCAATGGCGCAGCGATTCCGTTGAACATGACCGTCGACCGAGCCGATTGTTCGGAAGGCTGTGTGGTGACGAGTGGCACATTCGCGAATGCGCAATCATTTCTCGAGTACCGCCCATTCATCGAAGACACCGAGTTCTGGGGAACGAACCCCGGGATGTCCTGGGAGATCACGGATACCCTCAAGCTCGACGTGCAGGGCAACTATACGAAGAGTGAATTCACGCGCGAATCGCCTTCGTTCCTCGTCATCACGCCGGCGAATTCCGGCATGACAGTGACGTACGAGAACGACGGCGGTGTGCCGGTGATCGATAGCTCGGTCGATCTCAACGATCCGGCGAATTTCGGCTGGGCGGGTGGCCGCGTCAATATTCAGAATGAGAAGCGCGAGACCGAGACCGCAGGAGCGCGTTTCGATTTGACTTGGGGCACCTCGGACCTGAGTCTCAAGTTCGGAGGCGCGTACGATGAGGTATCGCGCGAGATTGTTCCCTACGACAATTCGCAGGCGTGGCAGAACGCCATCTGCGGCGGCAATCCTAACGTGATCTTGCCGAGCCCGAACCCACAGCCGAACTGCACCGGCGTCGACACCGGCTTCCCCGAGTACCCCGCGTACGGCACGGGCTTCTCGGCTGGTTTCCCTCCGTTCGAATGGCAGGGATCGCTGATTCCGCAGAGCTCGCTCGTCAACTATCTACGTCCCGGGCCTGGATTCATCACTGCGGATTGGAATGCGATCGCGCGCGATTCCAACTACAACGAGTTCAGTCGTAGCGCGCCGGATGCGGGCTCCTCCAACACCGGAGCCACTTGGGGAACGATCGATGAGAACACATTGGGCTTCTACACTGAGCTGAGCGGCGACATGCCAATCGGCGACCACCGTCTGCGTTATAGCGTCGGTGTACGCTGGGTCGAGACGGATCAGACGGTCGGTTCGCGCATCTCGCGCACCGATCCGCGCAATCCGCCACCGCCCGCGCAGAACGAGCCCGACGCGTTCGCCGGCGCGCGCTATCCGAATGTCGTCGAATACACCGAAGAGAATGCTACGTACGAGAACTGGCTGCCGTCAGCGAGTGTGGCGTTGAACGTGACCGACAATTTCGTCGTTCGAGCCGCGTTGTCGCGCACGATGACGCGGCCGAACCCAAACGCGCTGCTTCCCGGCTTGAACTTCAGCAACCCGTCCGCGGACATCGGCTCGCTCGGCAACGTCGAGCTCGATCCGTTCCTCTCGGACAACATCGATCTCGGTTTCGAGTTCTACACAGGCGATGAGGGATACTTCGGCGTTGCGGCGTTCAGAAAGGGTATCGAGGGATTCACGGTCGCTCAAACGAGCACGGTTCCGTTCACCGAGCTCGCGCAATACGGCGTGACCTATGCGACGTTGACGCCTACTCAGCAGGCTGCGCTCGATGCCCGCGGCGGCCCGAGCGTCGCCAGTGTCAGTCTGACGCAGCAGGTGAATGCGCCGGGTCGGCTGACCGTCAACGGTCTGGAATTCAATTGGGTGCAGCCGCTCGATTTCTTATTGAGCGGGTTCGGACTCGAGGGCTTCGGCTTCACCGCGAACTACACCATCATCGATCAGAAGGGCGAAGGTGCTGCGCCCGCCGTCGCAGTTGGCGTTGCACCAGAGACTTACAACGCGACGTTCTACTACGAGAACTTCGGCATCAGCGCTCGCATTTCGACGACATTCGCGGAGGGCTCGCAGACTACCGGTCCTGGCGGTCAAAACGGCATTCCCGCTGCAGAGTTGTTCTCTGACGACTATGAGCAATGGGATTTCTCGTCCAGCTTCGACTTGGCCGAGTTGTTCGGTTTCTCCACCTGGGTCCCGCAGGTCACCTTGGACGTGATCAATCTGTTCGACGAAGAGCAGCGCAGCTACTTCCAATTCACGAACGCCACGTTCACGCGCTATGAGCCTGGCAGAACCGTGATTGTCGGCTTGCGCGGCCGATTCTGATCGAACCTAAAGCGAGCGGAAGACAAGGATGTCTTGCTGCTCCAGGAAGGCGAGGCGAGTGCCGTTGTTGGGGCCTTACTTATAGGTGCTAGCGGCGGTCAGGTTCATCCTGCAGACGCACTCCATACACCTTGCTCGCGGTTTGACGCAGTGCCGCCAGCACTTTCGTTGCAGCAGGCGACAGCAAGCGATCCTTGCGTAACACCAATCCGAAGGGTTCCATTTCGCACGGCAGATCGACGGGCACGATCGAGACCATTCCGTGCTGCTCGTAATATTTCGCGATGTCGGTTGCGACGACGGCGATGAAATCGCTTTCCTGCAGCATCTTCGTGATGAAGAGTAGAGAAGCGCTCTCCACGGCGACACGCGGGCCGTCCAGGCCCGCTTGACGAAACATTTGGTCGAACGGTTTTCGCAGCACGCTGCCGACGGGCGGGATGACCCAACTCGCACCCTCGAGCTCCGGCAACGTGAGGTTCTGCTCCGCGAGTAACGGGTGGTCGCGCCGCGCGATCACGCATACCGGCTCGTCCGAAAGGCGCTCGAAGCGCAGTAACTCCGTGTCGAAGCGCTCGAGCACGCGTCCGATCACCATATCGAGCTCGCCGCGAGCCAGTCGTTCCAGCAGCAAGTCGCTCGTTTCGATGTGCACGGCGATTTGCAGATGCGGTTGCTCGCGTTTCACGAGCGAGATCGCCGCCGGCAGGACGGACAAGCTTGGAGACGTCACCGATCCGATCCCGACCCGTCCGAAGCGCCCCGCCTTCAAAGAGTCGAGCTCCTCGCCGGCTTCTTCGAGCGTCGCGAGCACCATGCGAGCGTGGCGGATCAAGGACTCGCCATACCAAGTCGGGCGCATGCCGCGCGAGTGCCGCTCGAACAGCTCGACCCCGAGCATGTCTTCGAGATCTTTCAGGAGTTTCGAGGCGCCCGGCTGCGCCATGCGCAGCATTTCAGATGCGCGATGAATGTTGCCCTCGTCGGCGAGTGCGACCAGGAGAAGAAGTTGGCGTGGCTTCAAGCGAGCACGCAGATACCAGGGGAGTGGAGTCAGCACGGCACTTTCACGCTTGATAATGGTTTCTATATGGAATC
>JBIQKP010000073.1:0-15628 GCA_044506405.1 Lysobacterales bacterium
TCATGTCGTCCGAGAATCGCGCAGCGCACGCGCTCGGTCGCACCTATCCCGGGGGGTTGACCGAGTTCGTCAAAGCGATGAACGCGAAGGCGAAGGCGTTGGGGATGAAGTCCGCCCGCTTCGTCGAGCCGACGGGCCTTTCGAGCGGAAACGTTGCCAGCGCGAATGACTTGGTCAAGCTCGTGCGGGAGGCCGCTGTCGATCCGCTGATCCGCGATTACTCGACGAGTCCCAGCCACATCGTGCAGGTCGGCAGCGAGTTGCTCGAGTTCAAGAACAGCAACTCACTCGTCACCAAAGACGATTGGCACATCGCGCTACAGAAAACTGGCTACACGTCCGACGCCGGCCGATGTCTCGTCATGACGGCATTCGTTCACGACCGGCCGGTCGTGATGATTCTGCTGAACTCGTTCGGCAAGTACACGCGCATCGCCGATGCGCGTCGAGTGCGTACTTGGATGGAAACGAGCATGGGTTCCCAGCAGCTTGCGAGCTCGCCGCCACCAAGGACTCACACGCCGTCTCTCTCGATGCAGGGAGATGGTGAGGGCAAAGCAGTCTCTCATTGAGCGATGGACCGCTCGGTCCCTTGCCTTTAGCAGCGTTGCTGCCCTTCTTGGTCGCTTGAACGCGAATCGAGATGTCCTTTTTTGGCGTGAGCGCCCATAGCCGACCGGCTACACTCTGCGGCCCTGCTGACGGTCCCCTCACCGCATGACCGCGTCGAGTCCTCCTGCTCCCCAACATCGCTCGTTCGCTGCGCTTCGCCACCCTGGCTATCGAGGATTCTTCTTCAGTTCCGCGGGCGCGATGATGGCCGACAACATCGAGCACGTCATCAGCTACTGGGTCATCTTCGAGAAGTTCGAGTCTCCCGCGCTGGCCGGCTTCGCGGTCATCGCGCACTGGCTACCCTATTTGCTGTTCTCGAT
This sequence comes from Lysobacterales bacterium, assembly GCA_044506405.1. Taxonomy (GTDB): domain Bacteria; phylum Pseudomonadota; class Gammaproteobacteria; order Steroidobacterales; family Steroidobacteraceae; genus Steroidobacter. The sequence goes on from JBIQKP010000073.1 coordinate 936, forward strand.
TCATGCCGGGGCGCTGACCGACCGCTTCGACGCGCGCCGCGTGATTCAAGCGGGCATGGTGCTCTTTATGGGCGTGTCCCTCGCGTGGGGCGTGTTGTTCATCACCGATACGCTCGAGGTGTGGCATGCGATGGTGTTGCTCGTTCTGCATGGCATCGCGGGCGTACTTTGGACGCCGGCCTCACAGGTGCTCCTGCACCACGTCGTTCCACTCGATAGCTTGCCGAGCGCCGTTCGGCTGAATGCCACAGCGCGGCAGTTGGGATTGCTCGCTGGCCCTGCGGTCGGCGGCCTCATTTTGCTGACCATGGGACCGATCTACGGCATCCTCTTCAATGCGCTGCTCTATGTCCCAACGCTCTTGTGGCTCATCAACGCGCCTTACGATCGCGCGGCGCACCCGCCAGGTCCGCGCGCGCTCCTTGGTTTCTCGGATATCGCCGCGACAGTGAAGCAGGTCGTGGGACACCGCACGATCGTGGCGATGATCGTGCTCGCCGGTGCGGCATCTTTGTTCATCGGCAATGCGTATCAAGCGCAGATGCCAGGGTTCGCGCACGATCTCGGCCAACTCGACGCGGACTTTTACTACAGCCTGCTCCTGGGAGCGGACGCGGCTGGGGCGCTCACGGCTGGATTGATCCTCGAAAGCAGAGGCTTACTGCCGCCTCGGTCTCGGACCGCATTCGTGCTCGCGATCATCTGGTGTGGTGCACTCGCCGGTTTCGCGTTGTCGCCGCTCTACGTGCTGGCATTGGCGTTGCTTTTCGTGGCCGGCTTCGCAGAGCTGTCGTTCAATTCCATGGCGCAGACCCTCGTACAGCTCAACGCACCGGCCGAGATTCGCGGTCGTGTCATTGGCCTTTTCTCGATGGCATCGCTCGGCTTGCGAACCTTCAGCGGCATTTCCGTCGGCCTCGTCGGCAGCTTCATCGGCATCCACGCCGCGCTCGCCGCGAGTGCAGCGACGTTGATGATGTTGAGCCTCAGTCTGTTGCTGTTCGTACCGCGCCGCACGGGTTCCTCGCGATAGAGACGAGTATCGCTCGCAGCGCCCCTCTGCGCGCTCGAGCTCAAGCGAAAGAGGTGCCCATTCGCTTCTCCTTCGCAGCTTCGATGAAGGCATTGAGCAGCGGTAGGGTGGGGAGGAGATTCGGGAAGCGCTCGTCGTGGAACTCCGGGTGCCATTGGACGCCGACTAAAAAGCCTCCGTTCTCGGATCTGATGCACTCGATCACGCCGTCGTCCGACCACGCCTCGATTGTGAGCCCGCGTCCGAGATCCTTTACGCCTTGATGGTGGATGGAGTTGACCTGAGGCGCCGTGACATCCGGATAGAGAGACGCGAGCCATCCGTTCTCGCGAAAACGGAGAGCGTGCGCGTGCTCGTCGTAGAGATCCTTCAGATAGTGAAAGTTCGGGGTCGCGCCTCCGATCGTGAGGTCATGATGAAGCGTGCCGCCGAAGGCGACGTTGATGAGCTGCATGCCTCGGCAGATGCCGAGCACCGGTTTGCCATACTCGATGAATGCGCGCAGAAGATCGAGCTCGAAGCGGTCGCGAACGAGATCCGTGACACCGACTGCGGCCGTTGATGTTTCACCGTACATCACGGGATCGATGTCCGCGCCTCCCTGCAGGACGAGACCATCTAACGTGGCGGCGTAGTCATGCACGGATAGATCCGAACGTCGGACGGGGCCATCCGCCTCGACGGTCGGGGTCATCACGACCATCGCCCCGCAACTCATGACCCATCGTGCGGCGGATTCCTCCAAGTACTGCAGGGTCTTGCCGCGGAAGCCAAGCTCCGAGGGCACCTGGCGCAGAATACGTGGAGACAGGCCGATGACGATCCGCCGTCGACGTTGCGTGCTCATGTTCATCGGACTATTAGATGCCTTCTGACGGCATCAAGTCGATGGGTCGAAGGGTTTCCTCGGCAAGCCAATCGACCACGACCTTGAGTGCCTCGACGCGGCTCAGACCAGCCTTCCGCTGTTCCTCGTAGATCTCGACCTGTCGATCCGCACTCGTGCCCTCCGCGAGAACGCGGTCAAGTCGCTCCAGTGCCGAAGCGCAGGCGAGAGTGTCGATGTCTGCGCTCAGCAAGTCGCGCATTTCTCGGTACAGCTCGACCAACGAAGTCACCTTTCCGGTTCTGTCGTCGATGAAATTTGCTCGAACGCCATAACGCTTCGCGCGCCAGCGATTCTCGTCGATCACGCGTCGGGTGAGGGCACTCCAGTCTCGGCCATGATTCGGGTTGCGCACCAAGAATGACACGAGAGATCGATATAACGCGGAGAGGGCAACCGTATCGGCTGCATTCGTGCACGCGTCGGCGATTCGAAGCTCAAGGGTCGGAAAGCGTACCGACGGTCGTATAGCCCACCACAAGAAGCTTGCATCCTTCATCGCGCCGCCGCTCACCAGGCGACTTGCAAGCTCGTCGTATTGCGCCTCGTTGGCATAGAAATCGGGAATGCCGCTACGCGGCCATTCATCGTAAGCGGCTTGTCGATAGCTCAGAAGACCTGTGCGATGTCGGCGCCAGAAGGGTGAGGACGTGCTGAACGCCAGGAAGACCGGCAACCAGCGCATGGCGCGATTCATGAGATCGACTCGATCGATCCCATCCGGGACGCGGACATGAACGTGAAGCCCACAAAACAAGTTGCGCCGGCCGATGATCTGAAAGCCCTTGAGTACATCATCGTAGCGGGGATCTTCCGTAATCTCTTGCTCCGACCAGGCCGCGAGCGGATGGGTGCCCGCGGCGATGAGCGCCAAACCTTGAACGGCAGCGATCTCCGCAACCGCTCGACGGCTCTCGATGACGTGCGTTCGCGCTGCTTCGATGCTGTCTAGGACCGGCGAGACGAGCTCGAGCTGACATTGCAGCAACTCATGCTCGACGATGTTCTCTCCGAGCACGCGTGTCGCGCGCCGGATCAGCTTGGCAGGGAGCTTCGTCGCGACGTTGCGGCTTCGACGGTGGCTCACGAAGAACTCTTCTTCGATGCCGAATGTGAACTCCGACCCCTCGTCAGCGCTCATTTCTTCATCCCTGAAAAAGATGTATTTCGAACGTTTGCCAAAAGGACACCTTGCGTCGAAGCCTTCAACGCAAAACAATTCAGCGGGCGCCGGGTTCCAGCGCAACGTTTAAATCATCGCCAAGCGATCGAGCGCCTCGGACATGAAAGCGGAAGCACAACGCAAGCGAAGAGTGGTTCTCGCGACGTTCGGGACGGCCGGAGACCTAAACCCGTTCTTGGCTGTGGCGCTCGAGCTCAAGAAGCGCGGCGTCGAGCCAATCGTTGCGGCCGCGGAGGGATATCGAGGCAAGGTCGAAGGTGAAGGCGTACGTTTTCAACGCATGCGCCCGGACATCGAAACGCTCGGCGAGCATCTCGGAATGAGCGAGCGCGCGATCGCGCGTGCTGCGGCGAAGCGGCCTGATTTCATCGTACGGCAGATCGTACTGCCGCATTTGCGCGACGCCTATGAGGATGTGATGAGCGGCGCGAGCGATGCAGACCTGATCGTTACGCATTCCGTTGCCTACGGTGCGCAACTGGCGGCGGAGAAGTGTCAGCTACCGCAGATCAGCATCGTGCTGCAGCCGATGCTCTTCTTCTCGATCTATGATCCGCCGGTCATTGCCACTTCACCGAAACTGTCGAGCTGGCTCTACCGGCGGGGATTCGCCTGGACGCGTAGTGTGCTCGCGTTGAGCAAATGGATCGCGCGAGGATGGATGAAGCCGATCGACTCGCTGCGAGCCGAGATCGGCTTGCCGAAGGCACACAAGCATCCGCTCTTCGAAGGTCAGTTCTCGCCGCTCGGAACGATTGCGCTCTTTTCTCCCGTGTTCGGCCCGCCGCAGATCGATCATCCGCCGAATACCGAGATCGTCGGCTTCGCCTTTTACGACAAACATTCCGAGCCGCCGAACGATTCGCTGGAGCGTTTTCTCGCGGCGGGCGATGCGCCCGTGGTCTTCACGCAAGGCACGTCCGCCGTACACGATGCCGATACCTTCATTCGCGAGAGCCTCGCCGCAGTCAAAGCGAGCGGTCACCGCGCCGTCTTCGTGCTGGACGACGAGCGTGCTGGCGAGTGGAGCACGGAAGGCGGATCGTCGATCCTGATTACCGGCTATGCGCCTTACTCTCAGCTCTTCCCTCGGGCAAGCGTCATCGTGCATCACGGCGGGATCGGTACGACCGCGCAAGCGCTGCGCGCCGGACGGCCGCAACTGATCGCGCCTTACTTCGTCGACCAGCCGGATAACGCCGCTCGCGTCGAGCGGCTCGGCTGCGGACGTGTCGTTCCGCAACGGCACTACCGAACGAGTCGCGTGCGCTCAGAAATCGAGGCGCTCATGAACGATCCGCGGTACGCGCGCGCCGCGCGCGAGGTCGGTGCGCGCCTCTCACGCGAGCACGGCGCGGAGCGGGCCGCAGAGTTCATCATGGCTCGCTTGGCGAACCACGGCGCGAACGTCGGGGCTGGAAATGCAAAAGGCAAAGCGAACGAGCAGATGGAGAACGGCGATGCGTGACATCACCTCGAGGGCGCTGTTGCTAGCTGAATCAGATCGTCGTCTCGTTCGGGGACGATGAAACGACCGAGCGCGTGATCGCCGCGGTACAAGCAGGGGAATGCTGGAAAAAGCTCACGCGCGCGGCAGTCACACCGCCGCGCGCGTGAGGTGAAGGTTAGTGACTGCTTGCCGCGGCGCCTTCAGCAAGCGTGACCGGACGATATCCGCCGCGCGTTCTGAAGTAGAGCAGCAGCGCGAGATAGCCGAACAGCATGATCGCCGGGAAGATCGTGATCTTCGCAAGCGCACCTTGCTTCGCCGTGCGCTCCACGGATCGAACTTCCGCCTGTTGCTCGGCCGGCAACTGCGCGACCTTGTCCGCGTCGACCGCTTCATACGCGCCGAGGAAGTAGCTGTCTTCTCGAGCGATCTCGCTGTAGACGCCGGGCACCTGCGCTTCGATCGCAGTCTGCGCAGAGCGCTCCTGCATGTATCCGATCAACGGTCCGCCGATCACGCCAGCGGTCAGCATGCCAATGCCCGCGATGGCATTGATCGTGAGCGCACCGCCTTTTGGCGATTGCTCGGACGCAAGTCCGATCATCGTCGGCCAGAAGTACGACTTCGCAACGCCATAGACCGTCGCCGCGGCGAACACGAAGAACAAGCCTGAGGCGAACGAGAGCAGATAAAGGCCAACGATCGCGAGGGTCGCGCAGATCGCCAGCAAACCGAGCGGCGTCAGCGCGCGCACGAGCGGCCCCGCGAAGAATCGCAGCACCATCATCAGCGCGGATGTGTACACCAAGACCCATGCCGCGTTATAGCCGGCCTCCAGCATCGGCGCTTCCATCAGTCCGGTGATCGCACCGTCCGTGCCGAGCTCGGTCGTCCCGACCGGCATCATGAGCAAGCACAGGATGAGCAGGATCGGATGCCCAAGCGCCCACCGGCAGTAGAAGCCGTATGCAATGACAGCGACGGCGAGCAGGCCGTATGTGATGACATCGGACCATCCGAAGACCTGGCCGAGCTGTCGCAGAACGAGGAAGCCTGCAAGCGCGGCGCCGAGCACGCCGAACTCAGCAAGCATTTCGCGATAGGTCGTCCCGGATGCAACGCGTTCCTGAACCGGGTACTGCGCGCGGGACAGGATCACGAGATACACAATCGCGGGAATCGCGAGAATGTAGAGCACCACACGCCAGTCGGACTGCACGACGTCGGCAAGCGCAATCGTCAGAATTCCGCCCGCAACGAGACCGGCTGGCCAGCCCGCGTGAAGGATGTTGAGCCACTTCGTCTTCTCGCGACTGAAGAGTGTCGCGACGATCGGGTTGATGAACGCTTCGACCGTACCGTTACCGAGCGCCAGGATCACGGAACCGGCGTAGAGGTAATTCCAAGCTTCAGCGCGCGCTTGTGCGAGCGCCTCGCCTTCGAGGCCGGGCACATGAATCGCGCTGTAGGCCATCATGGCGAGAATGCCGTACAGGGCGTAGCAAATGAAACTGAAGTACATCGCCGTGCGATAGCCGATGCGGTCGATGATGAGACTGAACAGAATGATGCTGATTGCGAACGGCCAGACACCGGCGCCGAATAACTCTTGAGCTCTCACCGCGTCGAGGCCGAATTCGGCAGGCCAGACGGTGTTGACGAGAATCGCGCGAGTGATGAATGCCGTCGATGTCGTAATCAGGGCGATGAAGCAGCCCCAGAAAAGAACCTTGTCGGCTTTTGAGTTCATTAGAAGTAGCCCCCTTTCTAGGTTCGAGCGGGCGCATGTTCGCACAAAAATCGCGAGAGGGGAGGGCCGACGCTAGCGAGTCGCGGATGTCGCTCAGGTGTTGCCACCATCGGATCGCGTGTGTTACGCCTCGCGCGCTACGGCGCGTTAGCGATCGCGACCTTCCGCCGAGAGCTGTGCGAAAGCCGCTTCCAACGCTGCGTTCAAGTCGCTCGGGCTATAGGGCTTTTCCAACCATCCGAGGGGATGTGCTTCCTCGGCGCGCTTACGCAGGTCAGGATCGCTCTGTCCGGTGACGAAGATGCAGCGAATTCCATGCTGCTCGTAGATCTCCTTCGCGATGTCGACGCCATTCGTTCGACTCGCCAGACGGATATCCATCAAGACGAGGTCGGGTCGCTCACGGGCGGCGAGCAACATCGCTTCTGCGGCTGTATTGGCGATACCGACACACCCGCAGCCCGCACGCGCAAGCTGTGCTTGGCAATCCATCGCTGTGACGTACTGATCCTCGACGATGAGAATTCTTGGTGTCGTGGTCACGTCAATTGGCTCTCGGCCGCGAATGACCTCCAGGCCTCGGGGGTTCGAATTATCTTATAACTGCCGCGATTCTGGCGCGCGAATGATCCAGCGGTAGTTCTTTCAGCGTTCGTAAGAGGCTACGGCAATTCGTGTATCGTCGCGGCTGGTCTCGCGACACGAAGGCGACCGCCTAGGTCTTGGCAGCGTCATCGAGGAACACATGAAAAGATTCGTCAGCGCGTTGCTGCTCATTCTTTGTTGGGGATACGTGCATGCACAAGCGAGCGTGCCCTCAGGCCAGCTCCCCGACACCGTCAAACCGACGGCATATCGGCTTAAGCTCCACATCGACCCCACGAAGAGCACGTTCACAGGCCGAACGGAAATCGATGCCGAGCTGACCAGCGCTCAAGAGACGATTTTCCTGCATGGGAATGGCCTACGCATGCGGAAGGTAACGATCACGGCCCCGAAGTTCAGCACGACCGCAACGTACGCGCAGGTCGACGATACCGGAGTCGCCCAACTCACACCCGCCGCCAAGGTGCCGAGGGGGCGCGTCACCCTCGGATTCGAATACGAAGGGGATCTCAGCGACACGGCGGAAGGTTTGTTCCGAGCGAACGTCGCCGGCGACTGGTACGCGTGGACGCAAATGGCGCCGATCGATGCACGCCGCATGTTCCCGTGTTTCGACGAACCGCGCTTCAAAACGCCGTTCACGGTTTCCGTGACGGCGCCGACCAGCCTCGAGGTCTTCGCGAATAGCCCCGAGCTCGAACGCGCCGTCGACGGTCAGGTGACGACACATCACTTCCAAGCCACGCTGCCGCTTCCGACGTATCTCGTCGCGCTCGCGGTCGGACCGTTCGAGGTGCGCGAAGCGACGGTTCCCGCGAATGCCGTGCGCGCCGAACCCCTCCCGTTTCGGGTGATTGCGACGAAAGGCCAAGGCCCGCGGATGGAGATGGCCCTCACGCACGGGCCTCGTATCGTGACGCTCATGGAGGAGTATTTCCAGATTCCTCATCCGTACGAAAAGCTCGATTTCGTCGGCACGCCGATCCTAGGTGGCGCGATGGAGAATGCCGGCTTGATCGTATACGACGACGCCATTCTCCTGCTGGAGGAGACCGCGCCGTTCGATCAGCTGAGAACGTTCGCCGAAGTCGTCGCGCACGAGGTGGCACATCAATGGTTCGGCAACCTGGTGACGCCGACGTGGTGGACAGACGTTTGGTTGAGCGAGAGTTTCGCTGAATGGCTCGGCAAGAACGTCGCGCACCAATGGCGCCCGGAGCTTGGGATCGCAGCGGCGCGGCTTCAAGACGCGTTCTACGCCATGACGCTCGATGCGCTCCCGCGCGGTCGACCCGTGCGAGACGCGATCATCGAGAATACGCAGGTCAACAGTGCGTTCGATGCGATCACGTATCAGAAAGGCGCTCAGGTGTTGGCGATGTTCGAGAGCTACGTCGGTGCAGAGACGTTCGCGAACGCGCTTCGCCTGCACCTCAACCGCTTTCGCCATGGGACCGCCTCGAGCGATGACTTTTTCAACACACTGAGCGAAGTCTCGAAAGATCCGAAGGTGATCGCGGCACTTCGAACCTTCGTCGATCAAACCGGCGTGCCGCTCGTGAGCTTGCACCCGAGGCAAGGGAAGGTCGCGCTCGCGCAAGAGCGTTTCCGCCCACTGGGAGTCGAATCGAGCGCGGCGCAGACGTGGATCATCCCCGTTTGTATCGCGAGCGCCGGACAACGATCGTGCACGCTGCTGTCGGAGCGGACGGGCGCGATCGCCGTGCAAGCGAGCAGCAGGGCATTGATGCCCAACGCAAGTGGCGCGGGCTACTACCGTTTTCGCCTCGACGCCGCTGGATGGGATCGCCTCATTGCAGCCGCGCATGCGCTTTCAGGCCCAGAAGCGCTCGCGCTAGCGGATAGCGTGTGGTCCGACTTCGCCGCGGGATCGGGCGATTTCACTCGCGTGATCGCTGCGGCGAGAGCGCTGAGCACGCACCAAGATCGGCTCGCGGTACTCGAGCTTGGACATCGTTTGCGGGAGTTGTCTTCGAGCGTTCTCAGTCGGGACCAACTCGGCGCCTATCAGCGTCTGATGCGATCGATTTACAGCCCACGCTTGCAAGCATTGGGCATCGACGTACGGCCGGGCGCGCATGCGAAGGAGGCCCCGCAGGTGCAGGCGCTCAGGCAATCGTTGTTGCCCCTCGTCGCGCTCGAGGGGCGCGATCCTGACATGCGTGCCAAGTTGAGCGAAGCGGCTGAAGCGTACTTGAAAGGCGACACGACGAAGCTCGACGTCGCGTTTCGCGCAGAGGCGTTCGCAGTCGCCGTGCAGGAGAAAGGCGTTCCGTTCATGCGCGAGTTACGCGATGCGCTGGTGCGCTCGACAGAGCCCCTGTTTCGAGAGCAGGCGCTCGTCGGACTCGCGGCGGCCGACACGCCCGAGCTCGCCCGCGCCGCGCTCGACATGAGCTTATCGAAAGGGGTTCATTCCCTCGAGACGGCTCGCATCATTCTCGGTCTTTCACGTCAGCCGCTCGCGCGGGATGTGGCAATCGACTTCGTTGCGAAAGAGCTCGAACGCGTGCTGCATGCGATGCCTACCTTCCTGCGTCCTCAGCTCTCGACGCTTTACGCGCGCTCCTGTTCGCCGGACGACGTCGCACGGGTCGAGGCATTCATTCGCCCGAAGCTCGACGTACTCGGCGGAGGCGAGCTCGAGCTCGAACAGGCAAAACAGCGCATCCAGCTTTGTACCGCGCTCAAGTCGGCGAAAAAATCGGAGATCGCGGCCGCGCTTGGAACCTAGTCCCCGCGAATGGGATCTCTATTGGTCCCTCGTGGGCTCAGCGCCCGTGCGGGGCAGCGAGGATGAGTGCTGCGCCCGTTACGCAAACGAGTGCGCCGATGACATCCCAACGATCCGGCCGCAAACCTTCCACGAGCCACATCCACGCAAGGGAAGCGGCGATATACACCCCACCGTACGCGGCAAACGCGCGGCCGGCGGCGGGGGTTTGAATGAGTGTGAGGAGATAGGCAAACACGATCAGCGAGGCGATCGCGGGCGCAAGCCACCACGCGGATTTGCCTAAGCGCAGCCATGCCCAAAAACCGAAGCAGCCGGCGATCTCTGCGATTGCGGCGCCGAGGTATACAAATGCATGCTTCATTGAACGATCAGTACGCGAGCGGTTCTTCTACGTTGTCACACTCGGCAATGAATCTGCTTCATGCCTTTGTCGTCGGGATTGTAGTTCGGATCGTTTGGCAGGAACGCCTCATCTCGCAGATGAATATTTCGCATCTTCGAGATCGTCCAGAACTTGCCGAATCCGAGTCGGCCATCGCGAGTGGCGCCCTGCACCTGCACGCCTCGAAGCGTCTCGTTGTCGCGAGTCGAGATGCCATGGCAATACGGTGCAACGACTCGGTGCAGCCCGTTGTACTCGAACTCGATCAAGAGTCGACGGCGGATTGCTTCACAAATGAGGCTCATGTGGGGCACTCCGGTCTGGAAGCGTCTTGGCTACGCTCGCATCGACAACGGGTCAGCAGCGACGATAGCAGCCCTGAGCAGCGAACGGCGAAGAAGAGAGGTGGCTCCCCGGGCCGGACTCGAACCAGCGACCAACGGATTAACAGTCCGTCGCTCTACCACTGAGCTACCGGGGAACACGAGGTGGGCTCAATTGAAGGGCCGCGATTTTGCTGAGCGCGGTCCAGGGTGTCAAGGAAAGAGGGCTCTAGACTGTAGGCTCTAGGTTGTAGCCAGAGAAAGTCGCGCCGATTCAAGGTCAACCGGCCAAAGCGTCAGGGTCACCACTTGCTTGCGTTGCGCCGACTCACACCGACGAGGATTCGCTCGACACGCCAGGTGCTCGTTGCGAGCTGCCGGGCTGCGGAGGCGGGCGTCATGCCTCTGCGCGCGACAAGATTCCAGACTTCGAGGGCGTACGTGGAAGGCGGGCGACGAGTACGTCGAAACATCAATGTCTCTCGGGGCACAGCATCTAGTGCGCCGAACCTTAGTGCTATCGCTGCGCGATCGCCGCTAGGAGAAGGAGGGATGGGGGCTTAGACAGAACCCTAAGGGCAGCACAGCCCAACCCGGCGATGAGAAAACGGAGGCTGAAAAAGAGGCGCCCAGGCCTTCGCTGAGCGCCTCCTACTCGTGTGAAATCAACCGATTACGATCAATTTCTCATGCGGCTTGAGCGGTCTTTAGCACCTTCTCCATCCGTCGCAGAGCCTCCTCGAGCGTCTGCATGCTGCAAGCGAAGGACAGACGCATGTGGCCAGGCGCACCGAAGCCACTGCCTGGCACGACCGCAACACCGCCGTGAACGAGCAAGTGCTCCGCGAACGCATTGTCATCTTTCACGCCGAGCAACTTCATCGCGTTCTCGATGTTCGCGAACGCGTAGAACGTGCCCGCACCGGCGAGACAGGAAACGCCGGGGAGCTTGTTCAAACCGGCGACGATGAAATCGTGGCGCTGTTTGAAATGCGTGTTCATGTCGCGCACGCACTGCTGATCCGCGTTCAACGCGGTGACCGCAGCCTTTTGTGCGATCGATGACGGGTTCGAGGTGCTCTGGCCTTGAATCGTTGCCATTGCGGTGACGAGCTCGACCGGTCCGCCGCAATAGCCGATTCGCCAGCCGGTCATCGCGTAGGCCTTCGACACGCCGTTCGTCGTGACCGTACGCTCGTACAGCTCCGGGCACACCGAAGCGAGGCTCACGAAGGGCTCATCCGCCCAGTAGATGTGCTCGTACATGTCGTCCGTGCAGATCACGACGTGCGGATGCTTCATGAGCACTTCGCCCAACGCACGCAGCTCCGCGCGCGTGTAAGCCGCGCCAGTCGGATTGCTGGGGCTGTTGAGAATGAACAGCCGCGTCTTCGGCGTGATCGCAGCTTCGAGCTGCGCTGGCGTGATCTTGTAACCCTGCTCGGGGCCCGCATAGGGAGTCACAGGAACGCCGTCGGCGAGCAGCACCATGTCCGGATACGACACCCAGTAGGGTGCCGGAATGATGACTTCATCGCCCGAATCGACGATCGCCAGAATGAGGTTGAAGATCGTCTGCTTGGCGCCGGTCGAAACGAGAATCTGGTTGCGCTTGTAGTCGAGGCCGTTATCGCGCTTGAACTTCGCGATGATCGCGTCCTTCAAGTCCGCGATCCCCTCGACAGGCGTGTAACGAGTGAAACCCTTTCGAATCGCTTCGACGCCCGCATCGGCGATATGCGTCGGCGTGTCGAAGTCGGGCTCGCCCGCGCCGAGCCCGATGATGTCTTTGCCTTCCGCTTTGAGCTGAGCAACACGGCCTGTCAATGCAACGGTAGGCGAGGGCTTGACGCGTTGGACGCGCTTTGAAACTGGTAGACTCACGACGGCACCGAGATGGGAAGGTGAAGGGAAATTCCGACGCCCGCATTCTAAATTGAATCGCGCGAAGCCTCTACTGTCAGGCTGTAGACTGCAGGCGCTAGGCTGTAGCTAGAACGGACCCCTCGCGCGGAGCGCGGCGAAGATTCTCGCTCCTATCCAACTCTGTCTTCCTGAGCCTACGAGCCATCACGCAGACGCGCGCTCTTCATCTTGTTCTTGCTAGAGCCTACAGCCTAGAGCCTAATCTTATGTCCGATCCTTTACGCTTCGAGCTTACCGGCGACTTCAAACCTTCAGGCGATCAGCCTGAGGCGATCGCGCGCCTTACCGAAGGCCTCGATTCCGGTCTCTCGCATCAAACGCTGCTTGGCGTCACAGGTTCAGGCAAGACCTTCACGATTGCGAACGTCGTGCAGCAGATCCAGCGACCGACGCTGGTGCTCGCGCATAACAAGACGCTCGCGGCGCAGCTTTACGGCGAGTTCAAGGAGTTCTTTCCGCACAACGCCGTGGAGTACTTCGTCTCGTATTACGACTACTACCAGCCGGAGGCCTACGTCCCATCCTCCGACACGTACATCGAGAAAGACGCATCGATCAACGAGCACATCGAGCAGATGCGCTTATCCGCGACGAAGGCGCTGCTCGAGCGTCCCGACGCCATCATCGTCGCGACCGTGTCCGCGATCTACGGCCTCGGCGATCCTCAAGCGTATCTCTCGATGGTATTGCACCTGTCGCGCGGCGATCGCATCGATCAGCGCCAGCTCCTGCGCCGTCTCACGGACATGCAGTACACGCGCAACGAGATGGAGCTAAGCCAAGGAACGTACCGCGTGCGTGGCGACGTCATCGATATCTTCCCGGCGGAATCCGAGCGCGAGGCGATTCGCGTCGAGCTATTCGACGATGAGGTTGAGTCGCTCGTGCTCTTCGATCCGCTGACAGGCGAGATTCGGCGCAAGGTGCCGCGATTCACCGTGTTTCCCTCATCTCACTACGTGACACCGAAAGAGCGATTGATGAGTGCCGTCGATGAGATCCGAGACGAGCTCCATGCGCGGCTGATCGAGCTCAAGGGCGCGGGCAAGCTCGTCGAGGCGCAGCGTCTCGAGCAGCGCACGCGCTTCGATATCGAGATGATGCGTGAGGTCGGCTACTGCAACGGCATCGAAAACTATTCGCGCTACTTATCCGGCCGCTCGCCGGGCGAACCGCCGCCGTGCTTGTTCGACTACTTGCCCGAGAACTCGCTCCTCGTCGTCGACGAAAGCCATCAAACGATTCCTCAGCTAGGCGCGATGTATCGCGGCGATCGCTCGCGCAAGGAGACGCTCGTCGAGTACGGCTTTCGATTGCCTTCGGCGCTCGATAATCGTCCGCTGCGTTTCGACGAGTGGGAGAAGCTCGCGCCGCAGACGATTTTCGTTTCCGCAACGCCGGGACGTTACGAGATGGAGAAGTCGGGGCAGGTCGTCGAGCAGCTCGTGCGGCCGACGGGCCTCATCGATCCGCATGTCGAAGTTCGACCCGTGCGTACGCAAGTCGACGATGTACTCTCCGAGATCAAGCTGTGCGTGGAGCGCGACGAGCGCGTGCTCATCACGACACTGACGAAACGCATGTCCGAGGATCTCACCGAGTATCTCGATGAGCACGGCGTCAAGGTGCGGTATCTGCATTCCGACATCGACACCGTCGAACGCATGGAGATCATCCGCGACTTGCGGCTCGGCAAGTTCGACGTGCTCGTCGGCATCAACCTGTTGCGCGAAGGTCTCGACATGCCGGAAGTCTCCCTTGTCGCGATCCTCGACGCCGACAAAGAGGGATTCCTGCGCTCAGAGAACTCGCTCATCCAGACGATCGGGCGCGCTGCTCGCAACCTCGGCGGACGCGCGATTCTGTACGCAGACCAGATCACGGGATCGATCCAACGGGCCATCGACGAGACGAGTCGCCGCCGACAGAAGCAGCTCGAGTACAACGAGAAGCATGGCATTACGCCGCGCGGCATCAAGAAGGCCGTCGCGGACATCATGGAAGGCGCGTACTCGGACGGCGATCGCGGTGCAATGCTCAAAGTCGCGGATAAGGGCACCGATTACTCGAAGCTCACGCCCGAGCAAGCGACTAAGCGCATCAAGAAGCTCGAGCAGGAGATGTACAAACACGCTCGCAATCTCGAGTTCGAAGAAGCCGCGCGGATCCGAGACGAGATCGGGAAGCTGCGGCAGGTCGAGCTGGGGCTCCCGGTGCCGCTCGACGCTTCCTCTTCCGAGCGACGAGCGGGTCGACCGAGTGCACGGCGAGCGGTGGAGGGCAGGCGGTGATCAGCGCCTTCCTGCTATTCGCGCGCGCTCCTTGCCTAGCTCCTCGAGCGTCGTTATCCTTGCCGGCCTTTTTCGGGGCGCGCGTAGCTCAGCGGTAGAGCATCA
>JBIQKP010000074.1:0-15561 GCA_044506405.1 Lysobacterales bacterium
CGCGCCCGGACGGCACAACACGCAGATCGACGCTCACGGGAATGTTGTGCACCTGTTGACTCTGGACGAACCGCACCGAGAAATTCGGATCGTCGTGAACGGCGTCGTCGAGACCATTGATCACGAGACGGCCTTGCCGGAACAAGGCCAGCTCTCGCCGCTCACCTATCTGGCCGAGACGAACCTCACGCGTCCGGATGCCACGATCCGCAGCTTCGCCGCGCGTCAGCTGCAGGGCTCGGACGACCTCCATCGACGGCTCCTCGGACTTGCCGAAGCGGTGTGCGAAATGGTCGAGTACGAGTCCGGGGCGACGGAGGTCCACGAATCCGCCGCCGAATCGTTCAAGCGTGGGAAAGGGGTATGTCAGGACCACGCTCACATTTTCATCGCGTGCTGCCGCAGCGTTGGCATCCCCGCACGTTATGTCAGCGGCTACTTCTACACCGGCGAGAGCGGCCACATCGCAAGCCATGCCTGGGTCGATGTGTGGCTCGAATCGGAACGCGGTTGGCGTTCGATCGACGTAACCCATCGCGTGGGCGCCTATGGCCGTTATTGTCGACTCGCAGTGGGACGCGATTACCTCGACGCGTGCCCGGTACGCGGCGTGCGCCGCGGGGGCGGCGCGGAAGACATGCACGTGAGCGTCATCGTCGCGGCCTCGGCCCAGCAATAGCGCTGCAGCGCGAGCGAATCCACTTGGTTCGCCGCCGCGATCCTGCCTAAGATGCGCCCCGCGGCGTCATCGATAACAGAACCTTTGAGCCTGACCATGAGAAATCCATTGCTTGCGAGCGATCAGCCGAGCACAACGCGAGTCGACGCCCCATGACGTACTGCGTGGGCATGCTCCTCGATGCAGGGCTGGTGTTTCTCGCCGACTCGCGCACGAATGCGGGCGTCGATCAGATCAGCACCTTTCGCAAAGTCACCGTGTTCGAGCGTCCGGGCGAGCGTGTGCTCGTGCTCTTGAGCACGGGGAATCTCGCGATCTCGCAGACGCTCGTCAGTATCATGCGCGACCGCATCGAATCAGAGTCTTCCCCGAGCATCTTCAACGCGCCGAACCTGTTCGAGGCCGCGCGAGAAGTCGGCGACGCGCTGCGGGAGGTCCATCGCAGAGACGCCGAGGCGCTCAAAGAGCACGCCGTCGAATTCAACGCCTCGTTCATTTTCGGCGGCCAGATCGAAGGAGAACCGCCTCGCCTGTTCTGCGTTTACGCGCCGGGCAACTTCATCGAAGCGACGCGCGACACCCCTTACTTTCAGATCGGCGAATCGAAGTACGGCAAGCCGATCCTCGATCGCGTCGTCTCGCGCAGCTCGAGCCTTGCTCAAGCGGCGAAGTGCGCGCTGATCTCGATGGACTCAACGATCCGCTCGAACCTTTCGGTCGGCCTTCCGCTCGATCTCATCTGCGTTCAGCGCGACGCACTGCGCGTGCACAGCCACGTCAACATCACGGAGGATCACGCTTACTTCAAGATGATACGTACTCGCTGGAGCGAGAGCCTGCGTCACGCTTTTCACGAGTTGCCCGACCCGGACTGGATGCGGCGCAGCTAGCCGCGCCGAGCGGCAGGCCCGCTCGTCACATGTGGCACTTCGCGACCTCACGCCGCAGCTCGCCCTGCAACCTTTTGCCTGCCATAACCGTTCGTTGACTGCCGGCCTGTCTCTGCCCGCGTACAGTGGGCAAGCGTCGGCGCGCTTACTACAATACGCCGCGGTCCGTGGGGTGACGTCGCCTCGCCGCCGCAGTTGCTTTGTTTACCGAGGAAACAATATGAAGCGGTTACTGCAGAGCTCGATTGTCTATGTGTTGATTGCTTCGCTCTTGAGCGTAGCCTCCCCTGCGATCGTCCAGGCAGAGGTCATCGGCACACTCGCCGGCATCGAGTCCGCACAACGTGAAGCGAACCTTGCCAAGATTAATGGCGTGCTTGCCCGCGAGCAGGTGCGCGACCAGATGAAGGCGCTCGGGGTCGAGGCCGCGCAAATCGACGCTCGCCTGGCGGCCTTGACGGATTCCGAGCTCAATCGGCTCGCGCAGGACATCGAATCCGCTCCCGCGGGCGGCATCCTCGAGGTCATTGGCGTCGTGTTCATCGTGCTGTTGATCCTCGAAGTCGTCGGAGTGACGGATATTTTCAAGAAGTTTCCGTAGCGCTCCGCGGCGGAACTGTAGGTCGGGTTTCAACCCGACACTTCTTAGTCGGAATATAAATTCCGACCTACAGGGAAGTAGGAAAGACCGGGTCGTGTCGGGAACACGACCGGGCCGACCTACAGGGAAGTAGGAAAGACCGAGTCGTGTCGGGAACACGACCGGGCCGACCTACAGGGAAGTAGGAAAGACCGAGTCGTGTCGGGAACACGACCGGGCCGACCTACAGTTCTCATGTCAGAACGCGAGCAGCCACTGCGCTCGAAGCTCCATTGCGCAAAGACCACGGAAACTTGGATCGAAACCTTCCGACCTACAGCCTACGGCCTACGGTCTACAGCCTCGTGGTAGCGCTGGTCGCGCTCCTCTCCGGCTGCGTGACGCGGCCGCCGGAGTTGAGCCCCGCGGCGACGGCGCATTTACCAAGGCGTGTCGAGCTCGTCGACACGCCTTTCCATCCACAAGATGAGTACCAGTGCGGTCCTGCCGCGCTCGCGACGGTACTCAACTCTGCGCACGTCGATGTCTCGCCGCAAGCGCTGACCTCCGAGGTCTATCTCCCAGGACGCAAAGGCTCTCTGTCCGTTGAGCTCATCGCTGCCGCGCGCACACGCGATCGCCTCGCCTATCAGCTCGACGCGAATGTCGGCGCTCTCCTCGAGGAGATTGCAGCCGGACGGCCCGTGCTCGTGATGCAGAACCTCGCGCTCAAGATCGCGCCGACGTGGCACTTCGCCGTCGTGATTGGCTACGACCTAGACGCGCGTACATACATTCTTCGCTCAGGCACGGTGGAGCGTCTCGTGATGAGCGAGCGCGGATTCTTACGAACATGGGATCTCGCTGATCGCTGGGCGATCGTAGTGCTCGAGCCAGGTGAGCTGCCCGTCAATCCCGACCTGCACAGATACATGGCCGCGGCAGCCGGGCTCGAAGCAACTGGCCGCCTGGATGCGGCCGTGCTTGCCTATACGAAAGCACACGAACACTGGCCCGCATCCGCTTGGCCTGCGTTAGGCATCGCCAATGTGCGGTACGCGCAGCGCGACTGGACGAAAGCCGAAGAAGGCTATCGAACTGCGCTCGCAATCGATCCGAGCAACGTCGTGGCAAACAACAACCTTGCGGAGCTCTTGCTCGAACGCGGCTGCATCGCGCAAGCGCGCGCGTATGCGGAGCGCGCATCGAAAGCGGCCGTGGGTACACCGTTGGAAGGAGCCGCCAACGCCACGGTCAGCAAGATCGAACGCGCGGTCGAACAGTCGAACTCGGCCTGCGAATCGCGCTGACTTGTCGAACGTTTGCGACAGCCGACGGTTGCGCGCCCTGTTCACACCGGTGCGCCGCCTCAGTCCTCCGAGTCTCGGATTCCGGTCCTCGAAGTAGCATCTTCCGAGACTTGGCGCCGGGGTCTTGCGCGGCTACGAGTGAAGCTCCTAGCTTCGAGTCACCTCGCATCCGCGAGCCACGAGGACTCACGACGTGACGCGCACAATTGCGATCCTCTCGATGCTGATTGCGTTCGCGCCGGTCACCTACGCCGCGGAGGGGCAATTTCATATCAGCCCTCGCCTCGGTCGCGGCGAGATGCGAATCGAAGAACCCTTCACGATTTCAGATCGCCTCGAGGAAGTCGACGCCCTCAACATGGGTGTCGTGCTCGGATACTCCACGCCGATCGGCGTCCTCCTCGAAGTTGGCGCCGAGTCGCAAAGCAACTTCGATTGGTGGTCGGCGAGCGATGAGTTCACGCTCTCGCAGCAGTACGTGGCAATCGGGTACGAGCTCGACTTTGCCGAAGGCTGGACGTTCACGCCGAAGGCCGGCCGCGCCCGCTGGAAGCTGCACAGCGAAGAAGGGCGACTTTTCCGTTCGGGCCCCGAAGCGAAAGAAGATATCCGCGGCTACGAATACTTCTGGGAAGCACAGGTTTCCCGCCGCCTGAACGACAAAGTTTCGCTCGGCGGCGCCTATCAAGAGAGCGACGTCGACTTTGGACGCGCGCGTTCGATCTCGTTCATCGCGACGTTTACGTTTTGATTCAACGTCGCAGCCATGAATAGCTGAGGCAAGATTCGCGGTGCCCCCACTAAGAAAAAGAGATCGAATCCCTCTCCCCTCGTGGGAGAGGGATTGGGGTGCCGGGTAGCGCGCGGCTATCGACGGCCGCGGCAAAGAGAGAAGCAGCGATGAAAAGATCCTTCCTTCATCTGCGCATCTCGACGCTGCAGCGAGAGTATCTGTGGACGTGCCCTGGAGATCGATGGCTCAGCCTGTGCCAGCAGATCGCTCGCGAAACGCGAGCACCGGAGATCGTAAGCAGCTCGCTTTGGCATGAACAGATCTGGCGCGATCACCTGATCGTGACATCGTTGAACACTACGGTTCGAGCACCCACCACGCCCTCCCGGGCGTCCGCTCCACGCGCACGCGCTGCGTCTGCGGCTCGAGCACATACGTCAGGTAACACACATCGCGAGGAGAATTGAGCGCTTCGCGAACGAACACCGCGACAACCTCACCCGCGCGGTGCCGCGCGGACTTCGTGATCACTCCGGGTTGAAACGCCGCGCGCAGTTCTGCACCAAGCGACTGACAATACGTGCAATCGTCGGGATCGACGAGGCGCTTCTCATGCTTCACAACCGGACGCAGATCGACGAGCGCCGCACTGCAGTTAACGAGATGCACTCGCCGCTCCTGCACGATCGGCTTCACGCTATCGCGCGCAATCTGACTCGCGAGCGTGTTCTTCCGGAAGTGATACACAGTCTCGTGCACAGCGGTCTCCATAGACCCCGCTCCGTACCACACACCAAACCGCCCACTGGAGAACCGCGACGCGGCCGGATGCTCGAATGGCCACGCAATCGCGTGCGCGATTCGATCGTAGACGTCAGCATCC
Organism: Lysobacterales bacterium; assembly: GCA_044506405.1. Lineage (GTDB taxonomy): Bacteria > Pseudomonadota > Gammaproteobacteria > Steroidobacterales > Steroidobacteraceae > Steroidobacter. The sequence continues at coordinate 5,076 of JBIQKP010000074.1, forward strand.
TCGAACGGCCGCGCAATGATCGGCTGCGGCCCCGTCACCAGCTTCGTCGCAATCTCATGCTCGGCGAGCACCGCCGCATGCGCCGGATCGTCGACCAGGTCCGCGAATAGATCCGCACTTTTACGAAGGCTGACGATATTCCGATGCCAATCGCCGCGGGAGTCTTCCGTGATTTGGTAGCGCATTTATTAGGCTGTAGGCGGTAGGCTGTAGGCCCGGAAGAGGAAGCGCGAACGCATCGCGCTCTGACATTGCACGTTACACATCACGCCCTACACGGGGCGGAGCCCCTACATCCCACGCATAACATCCAACGTGCCGCGCACCATCGCGAGTCCGGGGAGACCGAAGCGGCGCACGATTGCGATCGGCGTGTTGCCGTCGAACTTCGTATTCGGCGATGACATCCAGCCGAACGCGATCTCTTCGTTCTTCGGATAGAGCAGCTTCAACGATTTGTGGATCCCGAGTAAATGACCGACGCGGTCGGTGAGGTCGCGATTTGCTGCCAGCGCTTCCCCTTTCGAGTAGCGTTGTAACGCCGCGCGGTTCTCCTCAGAGAGACCGAGCAACGCGAGTCGGTCCGCCGTACTAAGGCTCCACCGATCAAACAGTTTGGAAACCGCGACCGCGAGTACCGCCCGCTTCTCCTTGTCGGGCACGGCCGCTGCAATGGCCACTTCGGTTTGCATATCGCACCTGTATCAGATCACACGCCATAGCGTATATCTATTACAGACGCTTGGGAAGGCCTCTGGTTCCGAACAGTGACCCAGGACGCACCTGGGCTGTATCGCTTGAACGACCGAGCGATGACGCCAGGCGCTCAGCGCGGCGTCGTGAACGGCGCGCGAACCATCCAACGTACGCGGCATTTGTCCAAGATTGTGTCGATGCGCGAGCGGACCATGGAGCTCCAAGCTGGAGGTCTTATGAGTGCCGAAATTCAAATGCCCATCGATACGAAGGTCTACACGACGGCTGAGGGACATGCAGTTATCGAGCAATCGACGGGCGGGGTCGTCGTACTGTCGGCGGAGCAGATCCTGACTGTCATTCGCGAGCTACATGCGTGCTATGACTACTGTGCAGCCTGGAAAGAAGAGGGGCAGAATTGAAGCTTGAATCGCACCCGAGCAACTCCAATGAAACAACCGATCCGAATCTTGTTGCAAACGACGATCGAGCCCACGCCAAACGATTGGCACATCGGCCGCTTCACGTTGTTGCGAGAATATCTGGCGTCACTCTCTGACCCGGACGGTCAGCCGCTGTTCGATGTCGCGGCGCGGGATCGCGATCCACTGGGCGCGCCGGACTCGGTTCTCTCACGGCTCGACGATTCGCCTTACGACGAACTCTGGCTCTTCGCGGTCGACGTCGGCAATGGACTCGAAGATGAAGATCGCGCCGGCATCATGCGTTTTCATGCTCGTGGCGGCGGTCTCTTGATCACGCGCGACCACATGGATCTGGGATGTTCCATCTGCTCGCTCGGTTCGATCGGTGCGGCGCACATCTTCCATACACACAACATCGATACGTCGACAGCGCCTCCGTTGCCCGACGATCGCGAGACACCCTATATCAAGTGGCCGAACTTTCACTCTGGCGCGAACGGGGACGTGCAGCGAATTGCCGTCGAGCACCCGGTGCACCCCGTAATGCGCGACATGGATTCCGAAAGCGGCACGATCCAGTTCCTTCCGGCACATCCCCATGAAGGTGCAGTCGTCGCACCAGCTTCGGACCCGCGAGCGCGCGTCATCGCGACGGGAACGAGTCTCGCGTCGGGACAACGATTCAATATCGCAGTCACATTCGAGCCGTCCGGATCGGAAGGTCCGGCGATCGCGCAGTCGACGTTCCATCATTTTGCCGACTACAACTGGGATGTGCGCTGCGGCTGCCCGGACTTCGTGAGCGAAGCACCCGCCTATGTGCTGCCGCACGATCGACGTGCGATGGCGTCGGTGCACAGTTATGTGCGCAACGTCGCGACGTGGCTTGCGGGCCAGAGTCGCTAGCCCGCTGCCCACGCCTATTCGTCGAATGGGGCGTTGAAGAGCAGATCGACAGTCGACGGTATCTGGTAACCCGGCACGAAGCGTTCACCGAAATCCCGCGCGAAGTTGTCGTACGTCGTTGCGGGCCGGGACTCGACGACGCGACAGACTGCATGCGTGAACTGCTCCTTCATGCCAAGCCGCGGAAAGGCTGAAAGGATCGTTTCGATCGTACTCCGACCGAGCAACTCGTATCCCCAGCCACCCCAATCGAGACCGATCCCGGTCGTGCACAGGGCCACTTCGACTTCTTTGTAGAGACCGATGGACGGTGTGGAGTTCAGGGCGACGCCGTCCCAGATCAACTGCGCTTGGCGTTCGCTCATGCCCTGCTCGCGTGCGAACGCTCTCGCGGCGTTGGCACCTTCGACCTCGAACCGAAGTGGTCCCTGGAATGCTTTCTCCAAGCCCACATCGTGCAGCAGCGTCGCGACCGCCAGCACTTCGGGGTCGTGTGATGTGTTGCGAATCTGCGCGATCGCGACCGAGAACAGCCACGAACGCATCTCGTGGTTGAACAGATAAGGCTCGCAATGTTCGTGGGCGTACTCGATCGCGCGCTTGACCAGAGGTGTGTCGGGCACTGCAATCCCCGCGAGCAGACGCGTCGCGGAATTCGTGTACGTCGCCAACTGAGATGAGCTCGAGGCGGTTCCTGTCTCAGGTAGAAGCACAAAGCACCTCGCGTTTTCCGTTGGGATAAAGAGTCGAACCGAGCGATATGAGCCCATCGTGCCCCGAGCCGAGTGGGATCTGCTTGCATAAGTCCGGCATCTCTAGGATGCGATTGAGATTGTGTTTGCACCCACGCGGGAGCTCTCGAAGACGCGAATGCTCGTCACGTTCCACTCGCGAGCGGATTGATCAAGAACTCGCCGCGCCCGGGAGGAAGAATCTACGGGTCTCGGATTCTTCTGTTGCTCACGCGAGGAGGTTCGCCATGTTGAGAGTCAAGATGTTCTCACCCGCCATCGTGCTCGGCAGCGCTTTCGCTGCGTACGCCTCGCACGCCGCGGAGGATCCGATCATCAAACCGGTTCTCACGAAAGCGCTGCCGGATTCGCAACGCGAGCGATACGGAGCCTGCGAAATTCCTCGTGCTGCTCGTGAAGAACGAAGGCGCCCCTGCTCTCACGCCTGAGTAGACGAAATGCGAAGCTTGCGATGCGATCCTCCGCGCATGGTTACGGAGGATCGCCCAGCGCCGATGCTCTAGAGCGCAGTACCGATGCGCGCTCGCCGCCACGCTCTCGGTGTTTCTCCGACGATCCTGCGGAACAGCCTCGTCAGATGAGATTGATCCGAAAGCCCGCAGTCGAGCGCGATGTCACTGAGCGAAGCTCCAGTCGACAGCATGAGACCTTGCGCGCGCTCGACTCGCCTGCGAATCACATACTCATGCGGCGGTTCGCCGAAACTATTGCGAAACGCTCGACCGAAATGCGATGGATTCAAGCGGACGAGCGCAGCGAGGTCTTCATTTCGCAGTGTGCGTCCGAGGTGGGTCTCGACGTAGTTCGCGACTTTGCGGATTTGCCACGGCGCCAATCCACCACGGCCATCTTTGACAGAAGCGCGGGGTTCGCCGATCTCGTTCAGCATCGCGGCCGCACGCCGCAAACTGTCCTCGGCCGCGCCGCGCTCATCATCGAGCGCGCTCTTGAGCGCCCTACACACCTCCACCATGAGCGCCCGGAAGCGCGCAATCGGCAACCCGCGAGCAGCCGACACGGAATCCGCAACTTCATACTCTCGCCCGAGCCCTCCTCCATCGGAAGACGACTCTGCGAGCGTGCGTATGTGATCGACGGATCGATCTTGCCCGGCTTCGGCGTCGCAGACCGGCGGAACCACCCCGGCGAGTACGAATGAATGGGTCGAAGTGTCCATGATTGACTCCGGCTAACAAAGTCTTCCTCGGACTCGCGGGCACGACCTCTTGCGCAAGAGGCCGTGTCCGTGTCCTACGCATTTCATCTAGCTGCGAAGGAACGCGAGCAGATCCTCGTTGACCTGATCTTGATGCGTGACGGTCAACCCATGGGGTGCGCCGGCGTAGTAGATCGTGGTGACATTCTTGATGATCTTCGCCGCCATCTTCGCGGAGTCGTGAATCGGTACGATTTGATCGTCCTCTCCGTGCATGATCAGCGTCGGTACATCGACCTTCGCCAAGTCTTCCGTGAAGTCCGTTTCCGAGAATGCCTTGATGCACTCATAAGCATTCTTGAGGCCGCCCTGCATGCTCCAGAGCCAGAACTGATCGAGCGTGCCTTGCGACACCTTGGCGCCTGCTCGATTCGCGCCGAAGAATGGAATCGCGAATTCCTTGTAGAACTGCGAACGATCCTTCGCGAGGGCTGCACGCAAGCCGTCGAACACATCGAGCGGCGTCCCTTCAGGGTTCGCTTCTGTCTTCAGCAGGAGCGGCGGTACGGCACCGATCAAGACAGCTTTTGCGACACGCTTCGTCCCATGGCGCCCGATGTAGCGCACGACCTCACCGCCGCCGGTCGAGTGCCCGATCATCGTCACCTTCTTGAGATCGAGCGTTTCCATCACCGCCGCCAGATCGTCGGCGTAGCCATTCATGTCGTTGTTCGACGACGCCTGCTCGGATCGACCATGACCGCGACGATCATGTGCAATGACGCGGAAGCCATGCTGGGCCAGGTAGTGCATCTGACCATCCCAGGCATCGGAGTTGAGCGGCCATCCGTGCGAGAAGGTGACGACCGGGCCGCGGCCCCAGTCTTTGTAGAAGATCTGTGTTCCATCTTTACTGGTGATCATGTTCACGTTTCGGTTTCCTCTGGTCGGAGATGATCGATCGGGTGCTCGCTGCGACGCATCGGCGGTCGCTGCCGCGGATATCGCCCCGGCGAACACCTCGGGCCGACGTGTGTTGAGTGAAGAAGGAGGTGTGTTCATCAAGCTTCTCCCTGAGGTAGCTAGCTCACGACTTTTCTGCCCAGACACACTCTCCCACCCCATCTCGTGCACCCCTAGTTCAGCCGCGTTAATCGCCGTTAAGCAGCGCAGCACATCCCCATTCATGCTCGGTCTCGGTGCATTGAGATCGCGGCGCACACGCGATGTCGGCATTGCACGGAGCAGTTGCCACGCGTGCGAATGGCGTTATTCTTCGAAGGACACCGCCGGGCGATGAGCGAAAGCGAGTCATCGCTTGGTGATTCGCTTACCTGAGCGTTCTAGCGACTTCCCTGCGGCGAGGTTTGTGTGATGAGCATCTCGAATAGCGGGATCGCGTGCTTCGGACCTTTCCGACTGTCCTCCAGCACACGTGCGCTCGAGCGCAACGGCGTGCCGCTCGTGTTGGGTGATCGCGCCTTGGACATCTTGATCGCGTTAGTCGACCGCGCGGGCGAGATCGTCAGCCACCGCGATCTGATCTCCCACGCATGGCGAGGGCTCGTCGTGAGTCCCGGCAACTTGCGCGTCCACGTGAGCGCACTGCGCAAAGCGCTCGGTGACGGCGAAGGCGATGCGCACTTCATCGAGAATGTGACGGGACAAGGCTACTGCTTCGTCGCACCTGTCACGCGCCAGGCGCACACCGCATCGTCCACCGCCCCACAGACGTTTCCGGACGCTGATCGGAAACGGCTCGCGCTACCGCCCAAGTTGCTTCGGATGATCGGCCGGCAAGACGTCGTCCGCTCGATCGGCAGCGATGTGATCGCCGAACGATTCGTCACGATCATCGGTCCGGGAGGAATGGGCAAAACGACCGTCGCCATCGCCGTTGCGCACTCTCTACTCGATGAATTCGCGAACGCGGTGTGCTGCGTCGACCTCGGCGCCATCTCGGATCCAGCGCTCGTCGCCGCCACGATTGCGGCGTCGCTCGGACTTTCGGTTCAGACAGCAAACGTAGAACCGACTCTGAACGAGTATCTGCGAACACAGCGAGCGCTGCTCGTGCTCGACAATTGCGAGCACGTGGTCGATGCGGTTGCGCCTTTGGCAGAGACGATCTTCCGAGAAGCCCCGGGCGTTCACATTCTCGCCACGAGCCGCGAAGCGCTTCGAGTGGAAGGTGAGCACGCCTATTGGCTACCAGCGCTCGAAAGCCCCGCGCCTCAATCCAGCATGAAGGCTGCTGACGTGCTCGCGTTTCCGGCCGTGCAGCTCTTCATGGAACGTGCTGCCGCCGCGGGCAATCGTTTCGAGTTGAATGACGAAAATGCGTTGATCGTCGCCGGCATCTGCGGCCGACTCGAGGGACTCGCGCTCGCGATCGAGTTGGCCGCGGGACGCGCCGGCAGTTACGGCATCACTGCAACGGCGGATCTGCTAAACAAGAACCTTGGGCTCGACTGGCACGGACGTCGTACCGCCCTTCCCCGCCATCAGACACTGCGCGCGTTGCTCGATTGGAGCTACGGCTTCCTTCTCGACGTAGAGCAAGTCGTGCTGCGACGGCTGTCTGTCTTCGTTGGCGCATTCAGTGCGGAGGCCGTCTTTGCCATCGCGAACGACGCACGTGCAAGCGACTCGGCGACGATCAACGCTTTGGACGCGCTGGTCTCGAAGTCTCTCGTCTCCGCGCAAGCTGGAGACGACGGTTCAGTGCGCTACCGGCTCCTCGAAACCACGCGAATCTACGCAAGGGAAAAGCTCGAAGAGAGCGGAGAAGCAGCGGTCACTTCAGACCGTCACGCAGAGTACTTCGCGAAGCTACTCAACTCACGCCATGGCGGGATGATCGACCTGGAGTACACGGGGCGCGCCCACCAGTTGCGAGAACATCTTGGCAACGTGCGCGCAGCGCTAGAGTGGTGCTTTCGTCAGGATCGAACCCCTTCGGAGGCGACGCTTGCGGTCGACTTAGCCTCAGCGGCAGCACCGGTCTTCTTCGAGCTTTCGTTGTTGAGCGAATGTTACAAGTGGAGCAGCGCGGGCCTCGCGGTGCTCGATGAATCGACCCGTGGCGGTAGACGCGAGATGCTCCTCCAGAGCACGTGGGCGATCTCCGCGATGTGGATGCGCGGAACCCGCGATGATGTGTTGGCCGCGATCGAGCGTGGGATGCAGCTTGCGCCTCCGCACAGCGAACCCGCACAGCGCTTGCGCATGCTCGTGACCCGGCATCTCTACCTGACGCGTCTCGGCGACTTCCGCGGCGCGCTTGCAGCAGCAAAAGAGTGGGATGTTGCCGCGAAACAGGCCGGCGATGAGACCTGCCTCGCGATCTCTGATCTGATGCAAGGCGTGTCTCGCCACTTCCGCGGTGAGCAGGCTGCGGCGAGGCGGCATTTCGATGCGGGATTCGCGCGCGCCGGTGCTCGCAACTTGCAGTTATGCGGTAACGACCACCGCGTGCGTGCACTCATCGTGTCAGCACGTACGTTGTGGTTCTGCGGCCTTCCCGAGCGCGCTATCACGACAGCACAGCAGGCGGTCTCAACCGCGACGAGGTCCGGTAAACCGCTCGACACTTGCTTCGCCCTGCTCTACACGACGCCGGTGCATCTGTGGTGCGGTGACTGGGACGCCGCACAGGCTAGCCTGGAGCAGCTCACAAATCACACGCATTGGCCCGTGCTGCGTCCCTTTCACTCGAGTGCCGCGGCGATGCAAGGTGCATTACTGATTGGACGCGGAGAAACGGAGACAGGCGTTTCGATGCTCGGGGCCGCTCTGCAAAGAATGAGGGACGAGCGGCTGAACGTCGTTCGATCCTTCGCCGCGTGCTGGATGGCGGATGGAATGCGAGCGATGGGACGCGGCGAAGAAGCACTCGGAGTCATCCGTACCGCTCGCCGCGAATGCGTGCGCAGTGGAGAAGCTGCGCCGCTGCCGGAGCTGCTGCGCGTTCAGGCGCAGATTCTCCTTTCGATATCTCAGGCCAACGAAGCGCGAGCAGAACGTCTACTCGTTCGCTCGTGCAAGGTCGCTCATCGCCAATCCGCGCTTTCCTGCGAGCTGCGCGCCGCTTTGAGCCTCGCCCGAATCCGAATCCGCGCAGGGGCCCACGAGCAGGCGCGCCAACTCGTTTCGTCGCTCTATAGCCAGTTTAGCGAAGGGTTTGACACCCACGATCTCAGATCTGCGGCGCAGCTGTTGGGAGAGCTGGCTTGAACCGCGACCAACGGGTCGCAGGCCGATTTCGTGCGCGTCTGAGATGCTCGATATGGCCAAGGCGCGATTGGATTGTGCAAGCCATGTCTGCGCGACCCTCGTATGGTTCAGCTTCGATTTGATGCTCGCGGTTGAACGCGCGCGTCATCTGTTCGAGATCGAGTCTGCTGATCGTGTATGAACGCGAGCAGGAGCACAGCCATGCGAATCGCAGTGATCGGCGGTAGCGGTCTAGTGGGCGCGAAGCTCGTCGCCACGCTACGGCGTCGAGGACATGACGTGCTCTCAGCCTCGCGGCGCACGGGCGTCAACACGCTCACGCGGGAAGGGCTCGCAGAAGCCGTGGCAGGGGCCGCGGTGGTCATCGACGTTACGAACTCACCATCGTTCGATGATGAGACATCGATGCGCTTCTTCCAGACCTCGTCCACGAACCTACTCGCCGCGGCGGAAGCTGCGCATGTGAGGCACCACATCGCGCTGTCGATCGTGGGCACCGATCGTCTCGTCGAGAGCGGATACTTCCGCGGGAAGATGAGCCAAGAGGCGCTGATCCAGGCTTCGCCGCTCCATCACACCATCCTGCGTTCGACGCAGTTCTTCGATTTCTTGCCTCGCATCGCGGAAGCGGATGTGGACGGACGTGCCGTTCGCGTGTCGCCTGCGCTCGTGCAGCCAATCGCAGCGGATGAAGTCGCGGCGGCGCTCGCCGATCTCGCGATGTCCTCACCGCGAAACGACACGATCGAACATGCAGGACCCGAGCTCTTCCATCTCGATGAGATCGTCCGGCGAGTGATGGAGTCGCAGGACGATCTTCGACCCGTGATCACGGATGAAGGTGCCCGCTACTTCGGCGCGCGACTGAGCGAGGACACCTTGACGCCAGATGAAGGCGCCATCATCGGGGTCCTGCGATTCGACGAGTGGTTGACATCATCGAAAGTCACGCGCGCAGCGATGAAACGGGATCCGGCGCACGTTGGACTGCCTACATGATCATCACCGACCCGCGCAACGAACAGCGCTTTGTAGGTCGGAATTGATTCCGACACTTCTTCCTTGGTCGGAATGAATTCCGCCTACAACCCGTTCGTCGCGCTGGCGCCGCGCTACGCTGCGTCAGCTTATAGTTGGGACTTCAGAGGATGTATCCCAATCGACAGAACGTCCAAATTAACGCGCGGTTCGCCAAGAAAGCCTGTTGTTTCTCGATGAGCATGCTCACACACGGAGCGCGTGGTGCAGCTCCGGTTCACGAGATCACTGCAGGAGTCGGACATGAAGATCGTCGTCATCGGTGGCACAGGCCTTATCGGTTCCAAGTTGGTGAGCATTCTTCGCGACAAAGGTCACGAAGTACTCGCCGCGTCTCCGAATTCGGGAGTCAACACCCTCACGGGTGAAGGCCTGACTGAAGCTTTAAGTGGCGCCCAAGTCGTGGTCGATGTCTCGAACTCACCCTCATTCGAAGATGAAGCGGTTCTGAAGTTCTTCGAGACGTCGACGAGAAATCTGCTCGCCGCAGAAGCGCGCGCGGGCGTTGGACATCACGTGGCGCTATCGATCGTCGGCACCGATCGCGTTCCGGACAGCGGCTATCTGCGCGCGAAGGTCGCGCAAGAGAAATTGATCAAAGAATCCGGCAAGCCCTACTCGATCTTGCGCTCCACCCAATTCTTCGAGTTCATCCCTCGAATCGCACAAGCCGATTCGGACGGACGCCTTCGTGTCTCGAGCGCATTGTTCCAACCGATTCTGTCGTCGGACGTCGTCGCGGCGCTTGCGGACGTGACGGTGGGTTCACCGCTGAACGGCACTGTCGAGATCGGTGGGCCGGATCAGTTTCGCATCGACGATCTGGTCCGTCGCGTCCTGCGAGCGAATGGTGATGAGCGCGAAGTGGTGACGGACGCTCACGCCCGCTACTTCGGCGCAGAGCTCGACGATCAGAGCCTCGTTACGGGTCCTGGCGCGCGAGTCGGGTCAGTGCGATTCGACGAGTGGTTGCAATCGAGCGGACAGCGCGCTGCCAAGAAAGCGCCGACGCAAGCTAGTGCGAGTCGCTAACTGCGCCTGTAAGAAGGCCCCTTTCGGGGCGCAAAATCGCGCCGGGAATCGCGCCGGGAAGCCGTGGGTGAGCTGATCGTGGTGCGCCTGGAACCGTCGATGGGTAGGTCGTCGCGATTCGAGCGATGCAACTGTGGTTCAAATGAGGGGCGCCGGGGGCGGAATTCTCCATCCAGATCGACTTCCGCTCCCCGCGCGGCCGTAGCTCAGTTGGATAGAGTACCTGGCTTCGAACCTAGGACGAC
>JBIQKP010000075.1:0-15238 GCA_044506405.1 Lysobacterales bacterium
GAGCTCGGGTTGGGTGATGTGAGCCAGTACGACTCCGATTTCGTGTGGAGCTACGACGTAGGTACGAAGGGCGATGCCCTCGGCGGGCGCCTCGCATACGACGTCGGCGTCTACAGCATCGAGTGGGAGGGCATTCAGCAATCGAACTCGCTCATCGGCTGCGGCCTGTCCTACATCGGCAACTTCGGCAATGCGAAGAGCCAAGGCTTCGACCTGTCGCTGCAGGCCGCGCCAACGGACAACCTGCTCATCGATCTGTCGCTCGGGTACATGAATTCCGAGTACAGCGATCTCGTTCGTTCATCTTCGGCGCCGAATGCCACGATCGTGATCAACAAGGGCAACTCGTTGCCCAACGTGATCCCCTGGAAGGGTGCGCTATCCGCGACCTACAACTTCGATGCGTTCGGCAGAGAGTCATTCATCCGAGCTGCGTACGAGCATGGCAGCCGGCAAGACAATACGCTGCCGACGCAGGATCCGCTGACGAGCCAGTACAACGCTGCGATCCCGATCTTGCCCGCAACGAACATGGTACGGCTCAGGGCCGGGATGAACTTCGATTCGTTCGATGTTTCGCTGTTCGCGGACAACCTGCTCGATTCTGCGCCGCTGCTCGGTCGCAGCTCGTCGAGCCGAAGCGAGTACTACCAGGTATCGAGTTGGCGTCCGCGGACCGTGGGTATGACGGTCGTCTATCGGTATTGAGCCGCACTCGATATGAAGTTTTCTCCCCGCGCTGTCGCCCTTAAGGGCACATGAGCTCAGGCGAGCTTCAATGCACACCGGTTGAGGCTCGCCCTTTTTACTCACGCGCAGGGGCAAGACTTCGTTCATGCGATCGACTCATCGCCGCACGGCGGTGAGTCGATCGAATTCGAAGCACATCTACTCTGCCTATCGCCAGAGTCGAGGAATCGCCATGAAGATCCGAATCGCAGGCAACATCGCTGCAGTGTCCTTGCTAACAGCGCTCGTTGGTGGCACCGCCTTGTCCGCTGATGCAGGGCGGGCGGGGAATGTGACGCAGGCGCGCGTGCTCGCCGAAGCAGCAGCGGGAGACAACTGGCTGGTCAACGGTCGCGATTTTTCGGCGAAGCGTTTCAGTCCGCTCAAGGACATCACCGACAAGAACGTCTCCAATCTCGGGCTCGCATGGTCGCTCGACATCGACAGTCCGATGGGCTTGGCAGTCGAGCCGATCGTCGTCGATGGCACGATCTACATCGCGGGTTCGCTCGATCGTGTTTACGCCGTCGATGCGGTGTCGGGAAAGCTGCGCTGGATGGTGGATCCGCAAGTCAACTTGAGCCCGATGCGTAACTCTTGGGCCGCGCGCACGAATCGCGGCGTTGCGGTGTGGGAAGGTAAGGTGTTCGTCGGCACCGGCGACTGCCGAATGCTTGCGCTCGATGCCGAATCGGGAAAGCAGTTGTGGCAATCGCCTGTGTGTGTCGACTCGACACAGACCGGTATCACCGGCGCGCCGATCGTGGGCGGCGGCAAAGTCTTCATCGGCTACAACGGCTCGGATTCGGGCGTGCGCGGCTCGATCGTGGCGTTCGATGCGAACACGGGCAAACTCGCGTGGCGATTCTGGAATACACCGGGCGATCCGTCGAAAGGTTTCGAGAACGAAGCGCTCGAGATGGCGGCGAAGACGTGGTCAGGTGACAAGTGGTGGGAAGCGGGCGGTGGCTCGGTATGGAACACCATCACGTACGACGCCGAGACCGGCTATCTGCTGTACGGCACAGCGACGCCAGGCCACGGACCCGACTTCGGCGTAAAGACCTCGGGCGATCGTCTGTTCTCCGGTTCGATCATGGCCGTGAAGGCCGATACCGGCGAATACGTTTGGCACTATCACACGGCGAAACACACGAAGGGCTATTCGCGGGACGCAGCGGACTATCCCGGCAATCCGGATAACCACAACATCGTGGTGGCGGACCTTGCTATCAAAGGCAAGAAACGTCGCGTGGTACTGACGGCGCCGCGTTCCGGCATCTTCTTTGTGCTCGATGCGAAATCGGGCGAGCTCATTTCACACGAGTTCACCTCCAATCGGCCGAAGGATCAGCTCAGTCCTCCGGATGAGAGTGGCACACCGCGCACGGCGACGGGACGCAACTGGTGGCCGATGAGCTTCAATGTCGACACCGGTCTCGCATACATCCCGATGTACGACTACGTCGAGCAAGGCTACGGGCGTTCCGCGGTGGGTCGCCTCGTCGCGTGGGATCCCGTGAAGCAGAGCTCACGCTGGTCGGTGCCGTTGCCGCTGTCGGCGAACGGCGGCGTACTTTCCACCCACGGCAACCTCGTCTTCCACGGCGATGCCACGGGTGAGTTCACTGCGTATGCAGCCAATAGCGGTCGCAAGCTGTGGTCGATCGACACACGCTCGGCCATTCAGTCGGTTCCCGTGAGCTATAAAGCGGGCGGCGAGCAGTACGTGTTGATGCCTGTCGGCTTCGGCTCGAGCTCGAGGCTGTTCGGTGCGGGCAGCTCACTCGGAACGCCCGAATCGAAGCGCGGACCGTCACGGCTCTTGGCATTCAAGCTCGGCGGTAAAACGCCGTTCCCGGAGACGAAGATCGTCGTGCCGCCGGTGCCGAAGCCGCCGGTTCAAACGGCAAGTACAGAGGTCATTCAGCGCGGCGCGAAAGCGGCTAACGTCTTCCGGTGCACGAACTGCCACGGCAGCAATCTGGACGGCACGGGTGCGTGGGTTCTAGATGGTGCGATCCCGGATCTGCGTTACATGCCGCAGGACGTGCACGACAGATTCATTCCGATCGTCATGGCCGGCATCAAGCGCAGAAACGGCATGCCGGGTTTCGCCGATGGCGGTCCGAACTATCCGCTCGTGAATACGAAGATGACGCTCGACGATGCGAACGCAATCCATGCGTATCTGATCGACATGCAGTGGAAGGCCTATGAGGCCGATCAAAAGCGGCTCGCGGCGCAAGGCGAAGCGAAAGCGGCGCGATAGCAAACTGGGGAAGGGGTGATCATGTCTCGTATACGAATCGGTGCATGGGTTCTGCTGCTTTCGCTCTCGGGAAGCGCGTTTGCGGCAGAGCCCGCTGTGATCAAGTTCGGATCGACGCCGGACGAACTGAAGGACTTACTGAGCTCCGCTTCCGCCGTGAAGCGAACGACGGAGATCAGAACGACGACGTCGGTCCCGATGTTCAAGTCGAGCGATGAGAAGTTCTCCTCCGGGGTGTTCTCATCCACGGCCGGATACGCCGAGTTCGATTCGTATCGCGTGGACGAGTTCTGCTACATCGTTTCGGGAGAGGCGACGCTGACGGCAGCAGACGGCACCGTGACGAAACTCAAGGCGGGAGATGCGATCACGATCCCGAAGGGCTGGAAAGGAAAGTGGGTCACGAGCGGCTACACGAAGTTTTTCGTGAGCTACAACGCGGACTGACCAGCAAGCGATGTGCGCGAGATGAGCGTCGCGCGTCATGTGATCGCCGCGTTCTCGTCGGTCGCGGCGGCCCTCGCAGTTGATACGGCGCGAAGCCAGGTCAACACGAGTGTCGTCAGCCAGGCGGAAGACGCGTTCGGAGAGCGGATCGGTACTGAGCAACTCGGCTTGTATAGCGAGTCGCAAGTCCGCGGTTTCAGCTTACAGAACGCCGGCAACTATCGCGTCGACGGTCACTACTTCGTTCGTGCAGCGCAGCTTCCCGATAGCGTGCTCGACGGCGTCTCGATTCACGTCGGGACGAGTGCGCTGCGCACCGACTTTCCCTCTCCCTCGGGCGTCGTCGGGCTGCGTCTCAAGAAAGCACCTCCCGGTGCGGCAGGCACCTCCGTGGAGACGGGCTTGCGACGCTATGAGACGCCGTTCGTCAAGTGGGATGCGTGGTACGCGAACGAGGAGCGCTCGCTGAGCTGGACCGGCGGCGCGTATGCAAGCACCGACACGAACTATGGTGACGGCACGAGCGGCGATGAGTACAGCCTGGGAACGGTTCCGCAATGGCGCGCCGGCAATCTCACACTCACCGGGCTCGCGAGTTGGTCGCAACGGCGTTATAGCGGCGACTACAAGTACGCGAACGTGGATGAAGCGCTGCCGCCACGGTTCCGAGGGGCCGATCTATATGGCCCGCCCTGGGCACGTGCGGAATCGCAGACGATCAACGCGGGCGTGGCCGCGGATTGGGCCAGCGAAGGCTGGCGCGTACGCGGCTCGGTGTTCCTGTCCGACTACGATCAGCCGTGGGCGGACTTTTCGATTCTCGAAACAGACGCTTCATTGCGTGCGCGAGCGACAGGATTCTTGGTTCAAGGACAAACCGCGAGATCGATCTCGAGCGAGCTCTCCGTTGCGCGGCAGTTCGAAATCGGTCGTAGCACCCATCGGTTCTACGGCGCGGTGCGCCATCGGGAATCCGACTCACTATCGACCGGCGGCGAGAGGTTCGATCTCGGCAGTGTCGATTTGCGTCGGCCGATCTACGCGATGCGCCCTGCGTTGCAAGGTGACGCAACGTATCGCGACACGCACGTCGATCAGCTGACCACCGCGCTCGGCTGGGAGCTCAATGCACTGAACCGAATCCAGATTCGAGCCGGTGCTCAACGCTCGAACTATCGCAAGGTCGTCTCCTCGGCCGGCGCGCTCGACAGCACGGACGATTCGCCGTGGCTGTACGACGCCGCGATGATCGTGCCGATCGCGAACGCATGGCTCGTTTATGGGAGCTACGCGCGCGGGCTCGAAGAGCAGGGTGTCGCACCCGGCAACGCGCTCAATCGCAACGAAGTGCTCCCTGTGATCGAGGCCGAGCAGATCGAGCTCGGCTTCAAAGGACGCGTCGGCACCGGCGTGAACCTTGTCGGTGCGCTCTTCGAAATTTCGAAACCGACGGCCGGCTTCGACGAGGCCGGTCGATTCGGTGTCGTCGGCGATGTGCGTCATCGCGGTGTGGAGCTTTCGTTGACGGGCGAGCCCGCGAAGAATCTTTCGCTCGCGGCCGGACTCATGGCATTCGAGCCGAGGATCACCGCGCCGGCCGTGACCGCGGGCGAACGGTCGTCGCGTCCGGTAGGCGTTCAGCGGCTCGCGGCACAAGTGACAGCCGATTACAGCCTCATGTCGATCCACGGGCTCTCCTTCGATACGCAGGTCAATCACGCTGGCGACAGACTCGCGCGGTCCGACGGATCGCTCTACACGCCCGCGCGTACGACGATCGATGTCGGTGCGCGCTATCGCTTCGAGGTCGGCAGGACGCCGGCGGTGTTGAGAGCGCGTATTCACAACCTCACCGACGTGCACGAGTGGACCGTCGACGCCTCGGGCATGCTCTCTCGCGAACAGGCACGCACGTTCATGCTGAGTCTCGGGTTCACGATCGATCGAGACTCGGCGCGATAGAAGATCGCGCGACTCGCGAGCCAATCGGTCGGTGTCCTCATAACACCACCTCCGATCCCTAGAGCATCTCCCAACGCTGCGCTCGTCACGTTAGGGTTCCACGCACGCTGCGCGCTCTCGCGCGCGGCGTGTCTTTCGTTTCTTGTTGAAGTGAGTATGACGATGCGAGCAGACAGATTTTCTCTTCCGACGTTTAGCCGCAGGCAGACCAAACCCAATGCATGGTCGCGTGAGGACGTGAGTCGTCTTCGTGAGTTGGCGGAGAGCGGCGCGCCGGTGAGCCTGATATCGACCGCGTTGCGGCGCTCCGAATCGGCAATACGAAACAAGGCGGGCATGCACGGTATCTCCCTGCAGCACTCCGGCCGGTAGCTGGTCATCATCATGGGGACGTCGAGTCAATCGTTGCGAGTGTGGGTCGACGATACCGCTCGCCTGTTGAAACCGGATGCGGTGCACTGGTGCACGGGATCGGAAGCTGAGCGTCGTACGCTGATCGACGAGATGCTGTCGCGAGGCGATCTGATCGAGCTCAACCAGGCGAGCTATCCCAACTGTTTCTTACATCGCTCGGATCCGAACGACGTTGCGCGCGTCGAACATCTCACGTTCGTGTGTACGCGTGCACGAGAGGATGCCGGTCCGAACAACAATTGGATGGATCCGCTGGAGGCTCATCGGAAGATCGACGCGTTGTTCGAAGGCGCGATGCGAGGACGTACGTTATATGTTGTCCCGTACTGCATGGGTCCCATCGATTCACCGCATGCGCGTTGCGGCGTTCAATTGACCGACAGCCCTTACGTCGTGCTGAACATGCGGATCATGACGCGCATGGGCGAGCAGGCGCTGCGGCGAATCGAAAGCGGGGACCGCTTCGTCAAGGGGCTGCACTCCACGGGCGATCTGAATCCGGATCGGCGCTTCATCATGCATTTTCCCGAAGAGCTCTCGATCAAGAGCTTCGGGTCCGGCTATGGCGGCAACGCTCTGCTCGGCAAGAAGTGCCACGCGCTTCGAATCGCGAGTTGGCAAGCTCGCACCGAGGGTTGGCTCGCGGAGCACATGCTGATCATGGGGGTCCAGACGCCGCAGGGGCACACATATTATATAGGTGCTGCATTCCCCTCGGCCTGCGGGAAGACGAACCTCGCGATGCTCGTGCCGCCGGCTTCGATGCCGGGCTGGAAGATCTGGACGCTCGGCGATGACATTTGCTGGATGCATGTCGGAGCAGATGGGCAGTTGCGTGCGATCAACCCGGAGGCGGGCTATTTCGGGGTCGTTCCGGGGACCAATGCGAGGACGAATCCGAACGCCTACGAGATGATTCGGCGCGATACGATCTTCACGAACGTTGCGCTAACTGAGAACGGTGAGCCGTGGTGGGAAGGTCTAGAGGAAGGTACGCCGCAGCTCGATTGGCGAGGGCAACCGTATTCGCCGCTCAACGGTCCCGCAGCGCATCCGAACGCACGCTTCACCGTTGCTGCGCGCAACAATCCTGTTTATTCGAATGCCGCTGAGGCTCCGCAAGGCGTGCCGATCTCCGCCATCCTGTTTGGCGGGCGACGGCGCGAGGTCGCGCCGTTGGTCTATGAAGCACGCAATTGGGCGCACGGCGTGTTACTCGGTGCGGGCATGGCTTCGGAGACGACCGCCGCGGCCGTTGGCGCGACCGGCGTCGTGCGGCGGGACTCGATGGCCATGAAGCCGTTCTGCGGCTACCACTTCGGCGACTACTGGGATCACTGGCTGTCGTTCGAAAATCGCTCGGCCCGTTTGCCACGAGTGTTTCACGTCAATTGGTTTCGACAGGACTCGAGCGGGCGCTATCTATGGCCAGGCTTCTCCGACAACTTGCGCGTGCTGCAATGGATCATCGAGCGCTGTGAAGGCCGCCTCGGCGCACGAGAAACGCCGATCGGCTTCGTGCCGCACGAGCAGGATCTCGCGTTGGGCGGGTTGCAGATCGACAGCCGAGACCTCGAAACGCTGCTGTCGATCGATCGCTCCGCATGGGTGCGTGAAGCGGCTGCGATCGAGGCCTATCTCGACGAGTTCGGCTCGCGCACGCCGGAGCGGCTGCGCGAGGAGCTGCGCACTCTAATGGATCGCCTCGGCGCGAAGAGTGTCAACCAGCCGCTCTCTTGCGGGCAAGCTTCGAACCAAGCGACGCAGCGAGAAACTGCGGAATCGAGATGATCGCCATGAAGATTAGGGCGAGCGGCAGCAAGTTCAGCGAGCTGCCGCCGAGCAATGCGCCCACCATCTGACCGCCTGCCATGCTCGCGGCCCATCGCCAGGGCCTCGCTGGGAATCGGCCGCCCACAAAAAAGGCGACGATGCACATGAGCGGGATGCCGATTGCGTAGTAGGAGCCGTCATCCCAGGCTTCGTTCACGCCCGCGAGCGCGGTGATGGCGACATACACGATGAGTCCGCACGCGGCCGTCACGGCGTAAGGGACGAGCTCTGGGTTGTCTTGCATCTGTCGGTCCTTCTCGAACGTTCGATTCCCGCGGATGCTTCCGCGTAGACGTTCTCGTCTCGTCCGGAGATGGACGCTACTCGCTCCCGAGCCGTCGATCTGTTAAGCCCATCAAGGTGCCGACAATCAGCCGCGCGCTCGCGCACGAGACCTAAGTGAGCAGCGCAATTTCCGCGAAGCGGTCAGTCCGGCGGAGGAAGTATGTATATGCCGCAGTCGCGAGTGACCGACGAGACGTATTCATAAACGACCGATGCTGAGTGCGATCGTGCGGATTTGATTGGTTCGCGGCTCGACGTGAGCATCGATGTAACCAAGACCAATCATGAACTGGTGTTATGTCAACGGACGCTGTCATTCTTACAAATGAAATCCAATTTTTATTTGAGAGAGTTCGAATTGGCTAGGCTAGTATGCGTCGCCGCGCAGAGCTGAAGGGGGTGAAGATGCGCTGAGAGAGCGAGGGGGCCGCTCGAAATCGATTTGATTTTCCAGCGACGAGTTTCGTCGTTGGGGAGTTCGAAGTCCGTATCGCAGTACGGGCTTCTCGTCGCCGCTGAACGGAAAGGGTTGGTCAGCGGCACCTTTGGTAAACGGAGGACAAAATCGATGGAAGCCTTCAAAGAACGCAGAAGTGCTTGGTCTCTACAACGAGTCAAGCCGATCATAAGAATCTTCACGATCGCAGTGGCATCACTCGCCGCCCTATTCGCAACAGGAATCGTCACGCAAGCCGAAGCGCAGAATGGATCCAGTACGATCGCCGTGCGCGCCCGAGGCACAGCCGGCGGCGAATCGATCACCCTGCGAGTCAACAACACGAACGTCGCGACCTGGACGTTGACGACGAGCTATCAAACTTTCAGTGCGACCACGACGCTCAGCGGTGGCGTCACCGTTGCGTTCACGAACGACGGTTCGAATCGCGACGTGCAGATCGATTACATCATCGTCAACGGCGAAACTCGCCAGTCGGAGAATCAGAGCTACAACACCGGGCTTTGGGCGAATGGAAGCTGCGGTGGCGGCTCCAATAGCGAATGGATGCATTGCAATGGCGCCATCGGCTACGGAGAGGTCTCGAACTCGTCGAATAGCGTCGCGGTGCGCGCGCGTGGAACGACCGGCAGCGAGTCGATCACCTTGCGGATCGACGATGAGGATGTTGCGACGTGGACGCTGACGACGAGCTTCGCGGACTACACGGCATCGACGAACCTGACGGGCGCAATCACCGTCGCGTTCACGAACGATGACGGCGCCGACCGAGATGTCGCAGTCGACTATATCGTCGTCAACGGCGAAACGCGTCAGGCGGAGAACCAGGCCTACAACACGGGTGTCTGGGCGAACGGAAGCTGCGGTGGCGGCGGTTACAGCGAATGGATGCACTGTAACGGCGAGATCGGGTTCGGCAACGTCGACGGAGGCGGCGGCGGCCCGGGGCAGCTTCCCTCGTTTTTCGTCGGCAACATCACGACGAACGGCAGCGTCCGCTCCGATTTCATCCAGTTCTGGGATCAGATCACGCCGGAGAACGAAGGCAAGTGGGCCTCCGTCGAAGGGACGCGAGACGTGTACAACTGGAGCGGGCTGGATGCCGCTTACAACTACGCGATGCAGAACAACATCCCGTTCAAACAACACACGTTCGTGTGGGGCAATCAATCGCCAGGTTGGATCAATGGGCTGAGCCCACAGGAGCAAGCGGAGGAGATCGAGGAATGGATCCGCGACTTCTGCACTCGCTATCCGAACACCGCGATGATCGATGTCGTCAACGAGTCGACACCGGGCCATGCACCGGCCGGATACGCGCAGAGTGCCTTCGGCAATAACTGGATCATTCGCGTGTTCCAAATCGCGCGCCAGCATTGTCCGAACGCGGTCCTGATCCTGAACGACTACAACGTGCTCAGCTGGAACACGAATGAGTTCATCCAGATGGCGACGCCAGCCGTGAATGCCGGCGTGGTCGACGCGTTGGGCTTGCAGGCGCATGGCCTGGAGAACTGGTCGGTGAACGACATTCAGTCCAAGCTGAATCAGGTGGCGGCGCTGGGTCTCCCGATCTATATCTCTGAGTACGATGTCGCTCGGACGAACGACCAGGAGCAGTTGGCGATCATGCAGGCGCAGTTCCCGCTCTTCTACAACCATCCGTCCGTCGCAGGCATCACGCTGTGGGGATATGTGGTGGGCTCCACGTGGGTGAACGGTAGTGGTTTGATTCAGCCTAACGGCACACGCCGTCCTGCCATGAACTGGCTGATGAACTATCTAGGACGCTGAGTGCGCGTTCACTGCTCTAGGTGAGCCTCGTACGCGAGGCTCGATAGGCGCCCCTCCCAATGGAGGGGCGTCTTTTTCTATGGGGACACTCCTCGTGTCGAGGAATGTGCCCCTCGAGTCGCTACAGCACTTCGAAGAAGCGAATGATCGCGGCGCGCGCCTTGCGCTCGGCGATGCCGACGAAGACGGCACGCGTGAGCCACGCGTATGCACTGGCGCTCGCCACTTCGAACTGAGCAGCGGTGCGGAAGTAGTACTGCGACGGATCGACGTCCTCGCCGCGCGTCAGCTTGTCGATGACTTCCTTTGAGCCGTGGCGCATACCCTTGTTCGTGACCATGATCGTCACGCCGTCGTCCGTCAAGAGCGTGTACTTCGCATCGACGTCGAGCACGCCGTCTGGTCGAACGACTTGCCAGTCCGCGCCACCTGGAAGCACGCGACCGTTCAAGCGAGGGCCTTTCACTGTGCCGCCTGTGATCGGCACGACGCGACGCAATCCCCACGAGCTCTCTCCGACGACGAGCGGCGTGTCGACCGTCACATGGGCTTCGAAGGCGAACTCGCTGCGCACACCAGTCGGGGCGCTTCCAGACTCTTTCGCTTCGGCGAGGGATGTCAGCAGCACGGCGCCGCCGAGTGCTTCTCTTCTAGTCAGCATGATTACAGTCTCCTGGCTGCGCTCGTGTGGCGCCATCATTCGCACGTGAAGCTCGCGGCGGATTCAATGTCGCCGCCCTGGTACGTCGCTTGTTTCGGATACGCGCACAGCGGTCGCGTTCGTCCTTTGAACGGCGACTGTGGGTTCGCCGCTTTAGCGAGCAAGGCATCTGGCGCGGTACCGTCTTCGACCCAGCGCGTCAGCGCGCCAAGCGCGTCGAACGAATCCGTCGCGGGACCGCCGGCGCAATGTCCCATGCCAGGGATGAGATACAGGCGCGTGAAGTCGTCGGCGCGCGTGCCGTGCTCGCGCTTCAGCGCTTCCACGTAGTCGATCGAGTCTTGCGGCGCGAAGATTCCGTCCGCCATGCCATGCAGGAAGATGAGCTTCCCGCCGCGTGCGGCGAATGCGGCGACATCGGTCGACGTTGCGTTCACGACATGCTCGCCCGATTCATTGAACGGCGGCTCGACGCTTCGGAAGCGCTCGCGCAACTCGTCGACGTTCGTCTCGAGCATGAAGCCGTAGAGGTCGCTCGTCATCAAGGGCGGGGTTCTGAAGACGTGCGACATGGCGCCTGCGACAAGCGTGGTGTTCGCCGCTTGCGGTGGCATCGCATTGGGCGGTCCCATCTTCCACATCGCCCAACCCGGCGTGTTGATGCCCGGATCGTATGCCCAGCGCGTGTACACGGCCCGTCCGTTCGCGTCTTTCGCGCCGGCGAACAGCTTGCGGATCACGTCTACCTTCTCAGGCGTCAAGCATTCTGAAGCTTGGTTCGCCGCGCACTGCACGCTCGCAGGATCGAAGTTGCACTGCGCGGGATGCAGCACCATGCCGTCTTCGACGCCGTCCAACGCGTCGCAGCGTGCGAGGATGCCTTTGCCGAGCACGCTCATGTCGGCGCTCGACAACGCCGCGCCGAGTTGAGGACGACCGTTCGCGGCGCGCGGCGCGATGGATGCGAGGAGCTGCGTCTGCGCTAGAGCATCGAGCGAGGCATCGGTAACGCGATTCGCAGGTGCGATCGCGATGACGCCGTCGAACAACTCCGGGAAGCGTTGCGAGGCCATCATGCCTTGACGGCCGCCATTCGAGCAGCCGACGAAGTACGAGCGCGCCGGCTTCTCTCGATAAACCGTTTGGATGAGCGTGCGCGCGGCGCTCGTGACGACAGGGAGATGGTTGTAGCCGTAGTCGATGCGGGCTTGCGGGTCCGCGCCGAAGAGATATGGTCCTTCGATGCCGGGCTCGTTCAGATGTCCCGCATCGGTTGCAACGACTGCATAGCCGAGCGAAAGCGCGTTCGGCGCATCGCCGACGGCCGCAGCGCCGATCGCCGTGCCCAGCACGCCATCGGTGCCACCCCCACCTTGAAAGAGGAAGCGTCGATTCCAGTTCTCCGGCAGGCGTAGCTCGATGCCGATCGCGTACGGCTTGTTGTCGATGCCGGTGCGCTCATTGAGTTTCGCGTGCACTTTGCAATGCGTGGGCACGGGGCTCGCGCCACCCCACATCGGCACTGTTCCCGCAGGAACGAGCTCGGCGGTCACGATCCTGCCGCCTCCCAACGGCTGCGTCGCAAGCGCAGCGCATGCGGTTTGAAAGGGGAGCGGAGGCGTCGCGACGTCCTCGCTTGCCGTGGGCTGATGCGCGGTACATGCCGCGAGCATTGCGCTCATCACGATGGAGAGCGCGGCGTATTTTGGATTCATATTATTGTGTGTGTCAGGGAGGCGGCTCTTCAATCGATGATAATGCATTCGCGGCAACGCTCAACGCCCCGCCTTGCGCGCGCGCGGTGTCTTGTCGAGAAACAGATCGGCCACGACACCGCGTAGCCATCGATTCGCGGCATCGTGATGAAAGCGCGAGTGCCAGTGCTGAAGCACGAGCCGCGGTCGTGCTTTGAACGGCGGCTTCACGAGCTTGATGGCGGCCAGGCGCGCGAGACTGGCGCCGATCGCGTACGGAACCGTGAAGATCAAATCCGACCGCTCGAGCATCGTCGGCACCGCAAGAAAGTGCTCGATGCGGACCGACACGCGACGGCTCAAGCCCTGCTGCTGCAGCTCCGCTTCGAGCGAATCGTTCATGTGTCCCGCCGGGTGCACGACGGCGTGGCGGCCTTCGAGGAACTGCTTGCGCGTGAGCTCGCCGCCGATCGTAGGATGATCCGCGCGTACGATGCACACGAAGGTGTGCGTGAACAATCGCTGCTGATACAGCGCGGCGCTCACGATCTCGGGGAAATGCCCAATGGCGATGTCGACCTCCCCCGTGCGCAGCGCGCGCTCGAGCTCGGGGACTGGGAGATTGACGGTCCGCAACTGCAGGCCGGGGGCGAGCACGCTCAGTCGCTCGAGAATCTGCGGCAAGAAGACCAGCTCGCCGATGTCCTGCATGTTGAAGGTGACCGCGCGCTCGGCCGTCGCCGGATCGAACGTCGGCTGTTGCAGCAAATCGGCCCGGATCCGATCGATGATGGATTCCAGCGGCCCGGCCATCGATTCGGAGAACGGCGTCGGATGAATGCCGCGCGAGGTGCGAACGAACAGCGGATCGCCGAACGCTTTACGTAAGCGATTGAGCGCGAAGCTCGTTGCGGGCTGGCTCATGCCGAGCTGCCGCGCGGCTCGGCTGACGCTCCGGGTCCGCAGCAGCGCGTCGAACACGACGAGTAGGTTGAGGTCGAGATCCGTGATATCCATGCCGCTTATATCTTATATTCCGAGCCCCGCTTCAACCAAATAAGTGGTATCAAGCGGGACCGCAAATCTGCAATCAAAAGGGATGGATCTGCACAATGACTTCTCAGGTCGTACGCCTCGAGCGTGACGGCGATCTCGCCTTCATCGTCGTTCACAACCCGCCGGTCAACACCATCACCGCCGAGGTGAGGGCGGGACTTCGTGCTGCACTGGACGAGCTCAAGCAGCTCTCGGGTGTGAAGGCCGTGGTGTTGATGTGCGAAGGCTCGACGTTCTTCTCGGGTGCGGACATCGGCGAGTTCAAGGGACCGCCGAAGGAAGAGGAATATCGCGCGCTCTTCAATTCCATCGAAGCGCTCGACGTGCCCGTCATCGCGGCGATGCACGGCACCGTGCTCGGCGGCGGGCTCGAGATCGCGCTCGCATGTCATTACCGACTCGCGGCGGCGAAAGCGCGCTTCGGCTTGCCCGAAGTCACGCTCGGCATCATTCCCGGCGCGGGCGGCACGCAGCGCATGCCGCGGCTGATCGGCGCGGAACGCGCGCTCGACCTCATGCTCTCCGCGCGTCCCGTCGATGCCGCGAAAGCGCAGCAGATCGGGTTCATCGATCAGGTCGTCGACGGTGATCTGCGCAGCAGTGCGGCCGACTACGCGCGATCGTTGCTGGCCGAAGGGAAAGGCCCGCGTCGCACCGGTGAGATGACGGTGGATCCCGCGACCGCGACGCCCGAGATCTTCGAGCGCATGACGGCGCAAGCGCGCAAGGCCTATCCGAATCGAAACGCCGGACTCGTCGCGGTGGATGCGGTGCGCAAAGCCGCGCAGTCCTCGCTCGCGGAAGGCCTCGAGTACGAGACCAAGGTCGTCAACGAATGTAAGAAGAGCCCGGAATCGCTCGGCGCCGTGCACGTGTTCTTCGCGGAGCGCGAAACGCGCCGCGTTCCTGGATTGGGCAACGACGTCGAGGCGGCGCCGATCAAATCGGCCGGCATCATCGGCGCGGGCACGATGGGCGGCGGCATTGCGATCTGCTTCGCGAACGCCGGGATTCCCGTCAACTTGATCGACGTGAACTCCGCCGCGCTCGAGCGCGGACTCGCGACGATCGATCGCACGTATCAGACGATGGTCGATCGCGGCCGTTTGACCGCGGAAGACAAGGCGAATCGCCTGAAGCTCATCTCGTCCTCGCTCGAGTACGACGCGCTGCGCGATGCGGACGTCATCGTCGAGGCCGTGATCGAGAACATGGATCTCAAGAAGAAGGTCTTCGCGCAGCTCGATGCCGTCGCGAAGCCCGGCGCGATCCTCGCGACGAACACCTCGACGCTCGATATCGAACAGATCGCGCAAACGACGAAGCGCCCCGGCGATGTCATCGGCATGCACTTCTTCTCACCGGCGAACGTGATGCCGCTGCTCGAAGTCGTGCGCACGTCGCAGACCTCGCCGCGAACGATTCGCACCGTGATGGAGCTCGCGAAGCCGCTGCGCAAGACGCCGGTGTTGGCGCGCGTGTGCTACGGCTTCATCGGCAATCGCATGATGGAAGGCTACGCACGCGAGGCCGAGCGTATGGTGCTCGAAGGCGCGACGCCGCGTCAGGTGGACAGTGCGCTCGAAGAGTGGGGCATGGCGATGGGCATTCTCGCCGTGTTCGACATGGCGGGC
>JBIQKP010000190.1:0-2295 GCA_044506405.1 Lysobacterales bacterium
CCCTCGCTACTCTGATCCCCCGCGAACGGGTATCTTTCCCGGCCGCGATAACGATATTGATTCCTGGGGTGAGCACTTCATGATTTCGGTTGCCAAGATTCCTTCTCGATCGCTCGCGAGATTCGCCCGATTGACTTCCGCGGCGACGCTGCTTGCATTGACGTGCACGACGCTCTCGGCGCAAACGCTCGAGCTCAACGATCGCGAGTACTTCACGAAGCGCGGTCTCGACGTGCTCATTTTCAGTAACTGGTACGACGGCAGCTTCAGCGATTCGAAGATCGCCGGCGTCGAGCTCATCCATCACGGCGTGCGCACCGCGACGAACGGCGACGTGCGCTTGAGTCCAACACCGGAGCAATGGGACCCCGTACCGAAGTTCGAGAATCGCAATGTCTTGCGCGATCAGAACGCGATCGAAGCGCGGCTTTCCTATCCCGATCACGGTTTCGAGTACACGGTTCGCGCGGAGCCGACGGCGAGCGGCGTGATTCTGCGCGTCGTGCTCGATGAGCCGCTGCCGAAAGCGCTCGAAGGCAAAGCCGGATTCAATCTCGAGTTCCTGCCGTCCGCGTACTTCACGAAGAGCTACTTGATGGACGAGAAGAGCGGCACGCTTCCGCTCTATCCGACGGGACCCTCCGGCCGCGATGCATCCGGCGAAGTGCAGCGATTACCGATCGCGACGGGTCGCAAGCTCGTGCTCGCGCCCGAAGATCCCGCGCGCCGTGTGAGCATCGAGACGCGCACCGGCACGCTCGCGCTGCTCGACGGCCGCAATCAAGCGCAGAACGGTTGGCTCGTCGTGCGCACGCTCATTCCTTCGGGCGTGAAGGGCACCGCGGTCGAGTGGGAATTGTCGGCGAGCACGTTGCCGAACTGGACGCGGCCGGCGGTGATCGCGCATTCGCAAGTGGGCTATCACCCGGATCAGGCGAAGACGGCGATTCTCGAAATGGATCGCAACGCGGGTGCACCCGGCGCGGTGCGTGTGCTCAAAGTCGCTGCCGATGGCACGACGAAGGAAGTCGCAAGCGGCGATGCGAAGCGTTGGGGCGAGTATCTGCGCTATGACTACTACACGTTCGATTTCACTAACGTGCGCGAGCCTGGACTCTATGTGCTCGAAGCAGCTGGTCAGCGCACGAACGCGTTTCGCATCGCGAACGATGTGTTCGCCGATGCCTGGCACGCCACGCTCGATGTCTTCTTCCCCGTTCAGATGGATCACATGTTCGTGAACGAAGCGTATCGCGTGTGGCACGGCGCATCGCACTTGGACGACGCGCGTCAAGCGCCGCCGAATCACGAACACTTCGATTTGTATGCGATGGGCCCGGAGACCGACTCGCCGTTCAAGCCGGGCGAGCACATCCCGGGTCTCAATATCGGTGGCTGGTATGACGCGGGCGACTTCGACCTGCGCACGCAAACGCAATATCAGGTCGTGAGCGGCCTCGTGCGGGTGTGGGAAGAATTCCGCCCCGAGCGCGATGAGACGAGCATCGATCAGGCCAAGCGGCACGTCGAGCTGCATCGGCCCGACGGCGTGCCTGACATCCTTCAGCAGATCGAGCACGGCACGCTGTTCTTGATCTCGCAGCATCGCGTGTTCGGTCACGCGATCCCGGGTGTCGTCGAACCGGATCTGGGTCAGTACACGCACCTGGGCGACGGTGTCACGAAGACGGACAACAAACCGCACGATCCGTCGGATCCAAACTCACCAGCCGACGATCGTTGGGCGTTCACGACGGCGACGACCGCATTGAATTATGGGTCCGCCGCGGCGCTCGCCGCCGCGAGCCGTGCACTGCGCGGCTACAACGATGAGCTCGCGGACGAATGCCTCGCGACGGCTAAGCGTGTATGGGAGTTCGAGAGCCAGCGCGAGCCCAATCTATTCCGTCACGGCAACACGACGGGCGGCAATCCGAAGAGCGAGGAGCTGGCCGCGACGCTCGAGCTGCTCATTACGACGGGTGATAAGAAGTACGCGAAGCACATCGAATCGCTCTGGAAGACGATCGATGAAGGGTTCATGTGGAATGCCGTCACGGCGCTCCGCGCGATTCCGCATATGAACAAGTCCTATGCCGCGAAGCTGAAGAAGCGTGCTGCCGCGTCCGCCGCCGACTGGAAGAAGGTCGGGGGCGACAATCCGTTCGGCGTACTGATCACGCGCGGCGGTTGGGCGGGCAATAGCGCAGTCATCGGTCTGGCGACGACGAACTACTATCTGCACAAGGCTTTCCCGGACCTGTTCACGAAGGACATGACGCTGCGTGCGCTCGA
>JBIQKP010000014.1:0-75764 GCA_044506405.1 Lysobacterales bacterium
ACGAAAGAGTGTTGAGAGTGGAGCGTTGGCGCGTTCATAAGTTCGGCGGGTCGAGTGTCGCGGATGCGGCATGCATGGAGCGAGTCGCTCGCATTCTCGAATCGGATCCGCACCCGAGACTCGGCATCGTGCTGTCGGCGTGCCGTGGCGTGACCGATGCGTTGCTCAATCTGTTGAGCGCTGCGGAGCGTCACGAGGATTCGCTGACCTCGCGGGTCGATGAGCTCGAAGCGAGACATCGCAAGATCGCGGAAACATTGCTGTCCGAGGCAGCATGCCGCGAGTACATGAAGGCGTTCGCGGAGGATCGCCAGGCGATTCTCGGAATTCTCCAAACCGTGCAGCTCATTCGATCGGCCTCGCAGGCCGCGCGCGATCTCGTCGCGGGCTACGGCGAAATCTGGTCGACACGTCTTTTCAGCGAGTACCTGCGCAGCCGCGGTCGCCGGCCCGGGACCGTTCAATGGGTCGACGCGCGTGAGGTTGTCTGCGTCGAATGGGGACCGCTCGGTCCGGCGGTGCAGTGGGACCTCTCGCGTGCGAACGCTCAACGTCTCGTGCCGAAGGAACCGGCGACGCTCATCATCACTGGTTTCATCGCGCGCGATCCTAAAGGACTGCAGACGACGCTCGGGCGCAACGGCAGCGATTTTTCAGGATCGATCTTCGGCGCGTTGCTCGATGCCGAAGAGATTCATATCTGGACTGACGTCGACGGTGTGCTGAGCGCGGATCCGCGCCTCGTTCCTGATGCGAAGGTGATCGACTCGCTCTCGTACAGCGAAGCGATGGAGCTTGCGTACTTCGGTGCGAAAGTCATTCACCCGCAAACGATGGCGCCAGCCGTCACTAAGGGCATCCCCATCTGGATTCGCAACACGTTCGCGCCCGAGAAGCCGGGTACGCTGATTTGCGAGAAGCCGAACTCGAAGCTTGCGGTGAAAGGCATCACCTCGATCGATCGAGTGGCGCTCGTGAACGTGGAAGGCGCGGGCATGATCGGTGTGCCGGGCACCGCGCACCGTTTGTTCGGCGCCCTGCGCGACAACGGCATCTCCGTCATTCTCATTTCGCAAGGCAGCTCCGAGCATTCGATCTGTTTCGCGATTCCCGAGGTCGAAGCAGCACGCGCGGAAAGCGTCGTGCGCCTCGCCTTCGAGCGCGAATTGCGAGAAGGGCAGATTCAAAGCGTTGACGTTGATGTCGGCTGCAGCATCTTGGCTGTCGTCGGAGACGGGATGGCGGGCGCGCACGGCATCGCCGCAAAAGTATTCGGCGCGCTCGGCACGGCGGCCGTGAGCGTGCGTGCGATCGCGCAGGGTGCCTCCGAGCGCAATATCTCGCTCGTGATCGACGGTAAGCAGGCTTCGCGCGCGCTGCGCGCCGTGCACTCGAGCTTCTACTTATCGCCGCACACCGTTTCGATCGGGCTCATCGGACCCGGTGTGGTCGGTGGCGTGCTCCTCGACCAGCTTGCTACGCAGATCGCGCGTCTCTCGAAGGATCTCAAAGTCGATCTGCGCGTGCGCGGCATCATGACTTCGAAGCAAATGCACCTCGCCAGCTCCGAGATCGCACTCGATCGGTGGCGCGATACGTTCAAGGCGAACAGCGAGCCTGCCGATCTCACGAAGTTCGGGCAGCACGTGCATGCCGATCACTTACCGCACGCGATCATCATCGATTGCTCCTCGAGCGCCGAAGTGGCGGCTCGCTATCCCGGATGGCTCGCGAGCGGCATTCACATCGTGACGCCGAACAAGAAGGCGAACAGCGCGGATCTCGATTTCTACGCGCGCTTGCATGAAGCGCGGCGCCAAGGCGGCGCGCACTATCTT
This sequence comes from Lysobacterales bacterium, assembly GCA_044506405.1. GTDB lineage: Bacteria > Pseudomonadota > Gammaproteobacteria > Steroidobacterales > Steroidobacteraceae > Steroidobacter. The sequence continues at coordinate 1,839 of JBIQKP010000014.1, forward strand.
TATGAGGCGACCGTCGGCGCGGGTCTTCCGATCGTCCAGACGCTACGCGACCTGCGCGAGACCGGCGACGAAATTCGTCGGATCGAAGGCATTTTGTCGGGCACGCTCGCGTACTTGTTCAACGTGTGGGACGGCACGGAACCGTTCTCCGCAGTCGTTCGCGCGGCCAAGGCGAAGGGTTACACCGAACCCGATCCTCGCGACGATCTGTCGGGCATGGACTTCGCGCGCAAGATCATCATCCTAGGGCGCGAGATGGGATTGCGCTTGGAGCTGAGCGACGTGCAGCTCGAAGGCCTCGTACCGCCGGAGCTCGCCTCCTGCTCGACGGAGGAGTTCCTCGACCGTCTGCATGAGTTCGATGCGCCGATGGCCGAGCGCTTGAAAGCGGCGCGGAGTCGCGATCGCGTGCTCCGTTACGTCGGCTCCTTGGATGCCGCGACCGGCAGGGCCTCGGTCGGGCTTGTCGAGCTCGAACGTTCGCATACGTTCGCGAACATCAATCTCACCGACAACGTCGTGCGTTTCATTACTCAGCGATATAACCAGAATCCACTCGTCGTACAGGGTCCCGGCGCCGGCCCGGAAGTCACCGCGGGCGGTGTGTTCGCGGATCTCCTGCGCGTATGCGCGTATCTCGGCGCGAAGCTTTAATCATGCGTGAAGTCGCAACAGCGTTTGCACCCGCGAGCGTCGGCAACGTCGCCGTCGGATTCGATGTGCTTGGCCACAGCTTTCAGACGATCGGCGATCGCGTCACGGCGCGCCGCATCCCGGAACGTGAAGTTCGCATCGCCGCGATCACGGGCACGCAATCGGAGCTGCCGAAAGAAGCCGAGCGCAACACGGCGGGCATGGCCGTCCTGAGCATGGTGCGCGAGCTCGGGTTGGACTTCGGTGTCGAGCTCACGATCGAGAAAGGCATTCCGCTCGGCTCTGGACTCGGCGGTTCCGCGGCCTCGGCCGTGGCGGGCGTGGTCGCCGCGAATGCGCTCCTTCGAGAACCGCTCGATAAGCTGCACTTGCTCAAGTTTGCGATGAGCGGCGAGGCCGTCGCCAGTGGAGCGGTGCACGTCGACAACATCGCGCCGTCGCTCTTCGGCGGCCTCGTGCTGACCGTCGGCATCGACAATCCGAACGTCAAACAAATCCCCGTGCCGCCGAGCGTGCGTTGCGTGCTCGTGCATCCACATATGATGTTGTCGACGCGTGCGGCGCGCGAAATCCTCAATCGTTCGATCGATCTGTCCAACGTCATTTGGCAATCGGCGAATCTCGCCGGCTTCCTGACAGGGTGTTTCACGGGTGACCTGCGCCTCATTCGCGAATCGCTCGAGGACGTCGTCATCGAGCCGCAGCGCAAGGTCTTGATCCCTGGTTTCCAGGACGTGAAGGATGGCGCGATGCGCTACGGCGCGCTCGGCTGCTCGATTTCGGGCGCCGGTCCGACCGTGTTTGCCTGGTGCGAAGAGCCAGATGCCGCCCGCATCCGCGACGCGATGGTCGCTGGATTCAAGGCCCACGGACTCGAGAGCGACGCCTGGATCTCCACACTGGATCCTGCGGGCGCACGCGTTGTCGATTGAGATTTCCTAACGGTCGTCTGCATGCACTACGTCAGTACTCGTAACGCCGAACACCGCATCCAGCTCGGAGAGGCAATCGCGCGCGGCATCGCGCCCGATGGCGGCCTGTACGTTCCGGAAGAATTCCCTCATTTCGTTCCACGCCAATTCGACGATGCCGTCGAGCTGCCTGAAATTGCCGAGCGCTTGCTGGCACCGTTCGCGGCGGGTGACGCGCTGGAAGCGGCGCTGCCTGAGATTTGCCGCGAAGCGTTCAACTTTCCCGCGCCGCTCGTCGCGCTCGACAATGCGCCCGCGCCCGCGTCCGTGCTCGAGCTGTTTCACGGGCCGACATCCGCGTTCAAGGACTTCGGTGCGCGCTTTCTCGCTGCGTGCCTGCAGCGCATTCGACGCGACGCGCCTCGTAAGCTGACGATTCTCGTCGCCACGTCGGGCGATACGGGCGGCGCGGTGGCGGCGGCCTTTCATGATCGGCCTGGTATCGAGGTGGTCGTGCTCTATCCGAAAGGGTTGGTCTCCGAGCGTCAAGCGCATCAGCTCGCCTGCTGGGGCGGTAACGTGCGGACGTACGCGGTGCGCGGCACGTTCGACGATTGCCAGAAGATGGTGAAAGATGCGTTCCTCGATCCCGCGCTCGCGGAGACGCATCAATTGTCGTCCGCGAACAGCATCAACGTCGGGCGGCTCCTACCGCAGATGGTGTATTACGCAAAAGCGGGTCTCGAGCTGTGGCGCGAAACCGGCAGACGAGCGAACTTCATCATCCCGGCGGGAAATCTGGGCAACTCTTTGGCGTGCATCTGGGCACGTCACATCGGGTTGCCGATTGGAGAGATCGTGTTGGCGACAAACGCGAATCAGACCATCTCAGAGTTTCTGCGCACCGGCGAATGGATCCCCAAGCCGAGCGTCGCGACACTCGCATCGGCGATGGACGTCGGCAACCCGTCCAACATGGAGCGCTTGCGTGCATTGCACTCCGATTTCGAGGAGCTGCAAGGGCAGATCGGCGCATCCAGCGTCGACGATATCGAGATTCGCGCCACGATCCGGCGCGACTCGCACGAGCTCAATCAGCTCTGGTGCCCGCACACCGCGACGGCAGCCAAGGTGTTTCGTCGGCTGCTCGCACGCGGTGCTCGTGGCCATTGGGTGATCGTGTCGACCGCGCATCCGGCGAAGTTCAACGATATCGTCGAAGCTCAGACCGGCCGAGAGGTTCCGGTCCCCCCGCCGCTGGCGGCGCTGCTCGCGCGTCCGCGGCAGGAGAAGGAACTCGAAGCCTCGCTTCCGGCTTTACGCGCTGAGTTGCAGCGAGGTTAGTTCTTCAAGGTCATGCCGACAGAGATTCCCTCCTGGGCTTACCCGGTCGTCGCAGCGGCAGCGGTCATCGCGCTCGCCGTGTGGGGTGCAATGCTGTTTCGGACCTATCGCGCGCGTAAGCAGATCGAGATGACCGTTTCGAGCGTCGCGTACGAGATGCTGAAGAACGTGCTCATTCCGAACGGCAACGGCGGGCACATCCATGTTCACTACTTGCTGCTGACGCAGCGAGGTTTGCTCGTCGCGGATGTGCTCGACATGTCCGGTGCGATCTTCGGCGGCGACCAGATGATCGAATGGACGGTGATCGGGAAGAAGCGCCGATACACATTCCCGAACCCGCAACACACGCTCTATGATCGTATGGCTGCGGTGCGCTTGCTCACGGGCGAAGTGCCTGTCGAAGGCCGAGTGATCTTCACCCAGAAGAGCGAGTTCCCCAAGGGAAAACCGCGCAATGTGCTGCGTATCGACGAGCTCGCGAACGAGTTCCCACCCGTCGATAAAGTGCGCGGCAATATCACCGCGGCGTTTGGCGATGTCTGGGCCAACGTGAAGAAGAATGCGGAGCCGAATCCGCTCGCGGCGTAGACGGGCGCCAAAAGTGTCGGAATGAATTCCGACCTACAGCCGCGCCGCGTGCGCGGCGATCACTTTCGCAACGCACGCCGTCACGCGCTTTCCCGTCTCGACATCCAAGAACTCGTTCGGTCCATGCGCATTCGATTGCGGCCCGAGCACGCCGGTGACGAGGAACTGCGTGCGAGGGAACTTCTCCGCCAGCATCCCCATGAACGGAATCGTGCCGCCGACGCCCATGTACATCGCGTTGCGACCGAAGAAGTGCTTCGAAGCTGACTCGGTTGCCTCTGCGAGCCAGGGCTCGACGCTCGGCGCATTCCAGCCGCCCATTGCTGAGCTCACGTCGAACGTCACGTTCGCGCCGTACGGAGGGTCTCGCTCGAGTGTGCGTTTGACGGCGTCCGCTGCGCGGTTTGCATCGACCCCGGGCGGGAGTCGGAACGAGAGCTTGAGCGCCGTGAAGGGGCGGAGCACATTGCCCGCGTTATCGAGCGAGGGAATGCCGTCGACGCCCGTGATCGAAAGCGTGGACGCCCAGGTGCTGGCCAGCAAGAGCTCCGCGGGATCGTTGGAGACGGCGCCCATCCCTGCGACGAATGGAAACTTCTCGTGCACGGTCCCGCCCAATGCCTGTGCCGCGGCCTGCGCCTGAGACAGGCGCTCCTGCGGAACGTTTGCGTGAAGCGCGTCGACGAGGATCTTTCCAGTGCCGGCATCTTCGATGCGCGCGAGCAGCGCTCGGGCAATCCTGAAGCTCGAGGGGACAATGCCGCTCGCCATGCCGGAGTGCACGCCTTCCTTCAAGACATCGACGCGCAGCGTCCCGAGGAGATTGCCGCGCAGCGAGTTCGTGACCCAGAACTGATCGTAGTTGCCGCACTCCGCATCGAGACAGACCACGAGCGATGGTTCGCCGATCCGATCGGCGAGCGCGTCGATGTAAGCGGGCAGGTCGGGGCTGCCGCTTTCCTCGCTACCCTCGATCAAGATCACGCAGCGCGCATGCGGGATGTTTTGATCGGAGAGCGCGCGGAGGGCCACGAGCGACCCAAACACCGCGTAACCATCGTCGGCGCCGCCGCGCCCGTACAGCCGCCCATTTCGGAGTACCGGCGTCCATGCGGACAGCCCTTCCGCCCAGCCTGTGAACTCCGGCTGCTTGTCCATGTGGCCGTACAGCAGAACACAGTCATTCGTCCTGCCCGGTACATCGATGAACAGCAGCGGCGTGCGATTCGGCAGGCGCACGATCTCGACTTTCATTCCGGGGATCGCATGCGCCTCGCACCACGCGCGCATGAGCTCGGCCGCGCGATCCATATGTCCGTGCTCGGCCCACTGAGGGTCGAAATGAATCGACTTGTTGGGGATGCGAATGTATTCGCACAGCGTCGGCACGACGGAGCGATCCCATTCGTCAGCGATGAAGTCGCGGGCGCGTTCGATGTTCATAGATAAGGCGTGGGCTGTAGGCTATAGCTGTAGCAAGAGGCGCGAACGCGCCTTCCGTTTATCCGCCGTTGCTCCAAAAGAGCTCGAGAGCGTTACGCGTCGTCGTGGCGCCCAGTTCCTCCGCACTTTCGCCGCGTGCCTGCGCAATGGCTCGCAGCACGTGAGGCAAGTACATCGGCTCGTTTCGCCGCGACGGGGGCTTCGGCGTGAGATCGCGTGGCATGAGATAAGGTCCGTCGGTCTCGACGAGGAGGCGCTCGCTCGGGATCTCGCGCACGACCTCCCTCAAATGATGCCCGCGGCGTTCGTCGCAGATCCATCCGGTAATGCCGATGTACAAGCCGAGATCGAGATACGCGCGTGCCTCCCCAAGACCCGCCGTGAAGCAGTGCGCGACGCCGCCGACGAGGTCCGCGCGGAACTCGCGCAGAATCTCGACGAATGGCGCATGGGCATCGCGCTGATGCAGGAACACCGGTTTACGTAGCTCGACCGCAAGCGCGAGCTGACGACGAAAGGCCGCGATCTGAGCCTCGTGAGGCGAGAAGTTCCTGAAGTAGTCGAGCCCGCACTCCCCGACGGCGGCGACTTCTGGCGCACGCGCGAGCGCGCGCAGCTCCGCAAGCTGAGCTTCATCGAGCTCGTGCGCGTGGTGAGGATGAACGCCCGCCGTGCAACGAAAACGTTCGGGGGAACCCCGTACGAGCGCAATCGCGCGCTTCGTGCTCTCCACGGAGCTGCCGGTGATGACCATGCGCGTTACACCGACAGCCTCGGCGCGCGCGACCACCTCATCGCGATCGTGGTCGTAGCTGTCATGCGCAAGGTTGATACCGATATCGACGATCGGCACGCGACTCGCTTCGACGGTTCTCGTATCGTGCAATGGGCTCTCCAAGCGCAATTGTTCTGGTGCCAAACGGAGGAGGCGAGACCGTGAGTCGTTCACCTGTTTTGAAGCGCAGTTCAGGACGCGCTATCGTTCGCATATGGATTGTAGTGCAACCGGCTTCATGCGCGGCGTTTTGCGAGCTTCCGCAGCACTGGCAACGTTGCTTGGCGCGATTGCTGCGTCCGCCGCGACGCTCTCCGAATTCGACGATGCGCAGGCCCGAATCCAGTACGGCTTTCTGACGAGCGATGCGCGCGCTATCGAAAGCGTGCTGCGCGAAGTGGAAGGGTATGAAGCGGATTCCCGATACGCGCCCTTGAAGGCGTATCAGCTCGCGTATGGGCACTGGAAGCTGGCTCAAGTCTACGCACAGGCGGATGTCGATGAGGGCTCCGCGCGCACCGCGGGCGTCGCGACCAAAAAGGCCGCGAAGAAATGCGTCGAGCACGCGCGCACGGCGCGCACGCTCGATCAGCGGATGGCGGAGGCATACGCACTCGAAGCGGTCTGCGATGGCATGCCGAAGGCCTTCCTCAGACTGGCGGGGCTCAACGGCTCGTGCGCACGTAGTAAGCCCTTGCGTACCGCGCTCTCACTCGAACCGCAGAATCCACGCGTCCTCTTGATCGAAGCGATGTGCGCAGGCAGTAAGGATGCGGTGGGTGTTGCCCGCTGGCGTAGGGTCGTCGATGCATTCGCAAGCGCTTCGCCCTCGGGCGCAGGTAAGCCCGATTGGGGCGAGGCTGAAGCCCTCCTCATGTTGGGTGAGCATCATTTGCAGCGCGGAGAGGCGCTCGCCGCTCGAGAAGCGATCGAGAAGGCGGTGGCGCTTGCACCTGATTACAAGGCAGCACGCGAGTTACTGGCGCGCGGACTTTCGCGTACGCAGTAGCGGGTGCGCTTGAAGCTCATGGCTGCTCAACTGCAATTGTTCGAATCGCGAAGTTCGACGGAGCCGTGGAACGTTCGAGTCAGTCGCCGCGCTCGGCGGCTTTCCGTACGCGTGTACCCCGGCGGGCGCGTCGAAGTCGTCGTGCCGCCCGGCGCCTCCGCGGCAACGGTGCATCGCTTCGTTCACAGCCATCGCGAATGGATCGACCAGCGCGTCGCGGACTTGTCGTCAGCCGCACCGCACGCGCTCGACCGTCGACCGACCCACATCGACTTGCGCGCGATTGGACGTCGATTCGTGGTGACGTACATCCCATCGGCAGCGCGCTCGATCACCGTTCGAACGCGCCACGAGACGAGCACGATCGAGCTGACGGGGGCGGTTCATTCAGAGGAGGCAATCGGGCGCGCACTACGTGCGTGGCTCACCCAGGTCGCGCACAAAGAGCTTGCGACCTCGTTGGCGGGCGTGGCGGCTACGGGTGGATTCCGCTACGCGCGTGTTCAAGCGCGCCGCCAGCGCACGCGCTGGGGGAGCTGCTCCGCTTCGGGGACGATCAGCCTCAATGCTTGCTTGCTCTTCCTTGACCCAGAGGTCGTGCACTACTTGCTCGTCCACGAGCTGTGCCATACGCGGCACATGAACCACTCGGCGCGGTTCTGGGCGCTCGTGGAAGCGCATGAGCCCGAGTACAAGCGCCTCGATCGCGAGTTGCTCAAGGGTTGGCAATCCGTGCCCGGATGGGTGTTCGGATGAGGCGATTGGAGTAGTCTTTCGTTCTCGGCGCTTCGCGCTACCGATTGCCGGCCCCTTCAACATGACTGAGAAACCCAAGCCTTCTTCCGTCGATTTTTCCGACGAGCAAGTTCATTGGGACCTCGGCGACTCGCAAAGCTACGGTCAGTATCTGTCGCTCGACCAGATCTTATCCGCCCAGCGCCCTGTCTCGTTCGAGCACGACGAGATGCTCTTCATCATCATCCATCAAGCGAGCGAGCTGTGGATGAAGCTCTGCTTGCACGAGCTCACAGCCGCGTTGGATCACATCCGCCGCGACGATCTGGGGCCGTCGTTCAAGATGCTCGCGCGCGTCTCGCGCATTCAGGCGCAGCTCGTTCAATCCTGGGATGTGCTTGCGACGATGACGCCCGCGGAGTATTCGGCATTCCGCAATCACCTTGGGCGCGCGTCGGGATTCCAGTCGTTCCAGTACCGAATGTTGGAGTTCGTCATCGGCAACAAGAACGCGGATACGATCGCCGTGCACAAGCGCGACCCGCGCGCGTATGCGGCACTGGAAGCGGCGTTGCACAGCCCCAGCATCTACGATGAATCGCTACGGTTGCTGAGCCGTCGCGGCTTCGAAATTCCACAGGAGTACGTCGACCGGGATTGGTCCAAGCCGTACGTGGCGAACAAGCAGGTCGCGGCTGCGTGGCTCGCGGTGTATCACAGTCACGATGCGAACTGGGATCTGTACGAGCTCGCGGAGAAGCTGGTCGACTTGGATCACAAGTTCCAACTCTGGCGCTTCAGCCACATGAAGACGGTCGAGCGCATCATCGGCTACAAGCGCGGCACCGGCGGCACGGGCGGCGTGTCCTATCTCAATAAGGCACTCGAGCTCCGGTTCTTCCCGGAGCTGTGGACGATCCGGACGTCGATGTAGGGCGCAAGAGCATCTCGCACCCAAGAGTCGAGGTAAATGCGCCCTACCGCAGGGCACGCGTGGAGGGTGAGAGGATTCTCTCGCCGCGAGAGATCTTCATCCGGACGCTCGCTCCGAGCCGTCGTGTACGCCGCTTGGGCCGATCGCCGTGCGGGCGTTCGCCTTTCGAGCGGACTTCAGCACTCGCCAGCCAAGCAGGAGTGCGACGATCGTCGCGTAGATGAGCGGTTCTCGGATGTCCGCCTTCACCTGCCAGTAGTAGTGCCACACCGCGAGGATTGAGATCGCGTAGATCAACCGGTGCAGACTTTTCCAGCGTTTCCCCAGACGTCGCATCATTTTGTTCGTCGACGTGGCGGCGAGCGGTACGAGCAGCACAAGCGCTATGAAGCCGATCGTAATGAACGGACGTTCCGCGATGTCTCTGAGAATGCCTGGCCAGAAGACGCCTTGATCGAGGACGAGCCACGTCAAGAAATGCAGCAGCACGTAGGCGAACGCGAACAACCCCAGCATTCTGCGCAGCATCACGAGCCAGGGCGCCTCGAACCAATCGCGAAGCGGCGTGATCGCGAGCGTGATCACGAGGAATCGCAACCCCCATTGACCGAACGCGTCCTGCACGGCCTCGACAGGATTCGCGCCGAGCGTTGCACCGCCTAGCTCGAATGCACGCCAAGCAACCGACAGGAACGGGAGCAAACAGGCAAGGAAGACGATCGGTTTGATGACGCGGCGGACGAGCACGGGCTTCATGATGTCCGCGCGCCCTAGTAGAACTTCGCCAAGTCCATCCTCGCGTACAGCGAAGCGACTTCCTTCTCGTACCCGTTGAACATCAGCGTAGGCACCCGTGAATCGAACAGACCGCCGCCGATGCGTCGCTCGCGCGCTTGGCTCCAGCGCGGATGATCGACCTTAGGATTCACGTTCGCGTAGAAGCCGTACTCATGCGGCGCCGAAAGATTCCAAGACGTCGGCGGCATCCGCTCCGTGAATCGGATCTCCACGATCGATTTGATGCCTTTGAAGCCGTACTTCCAGGGCACGACGAGGCGAAGCGGTGCGCCGTTCTGATTCGGTAGCGCCTTGCCGTACAGGCCGACGGCGAGTAGCGAGAGGGGATGCATTGCTTCGTCGATGCGCAGACCCTCGACATAGGGCCATTGAAGGACGCGCGATCGCTGCCCCGGCATTTCCGCGGGGCGCAGTACCGTCTTGAACGCCACGTACTTCGCTTTGGACGTGGGCTTGAAGCGTTTCAGCACGGCGCCGAGCGGTACGCCCACCCAAGGGATCACCATCGACCAAGCTTCGACGCAACGCAGCCGGTAAACGCGCTCTTCGAGCGCGTGCGGCTTGAGCAGATCTTCGATGGCGAACGTCCCTGTGATTTCCGCTTCACCCGCAACCGAGATCGACCACGGTTCGGCCTGGAACCCGCCGGAATTCGCTGCGGGTGCGCTCTTGGATGTGCCGAACTCGTAGAAGTTATTGTACGTCGTGATGTCCTCGTAGCTCGTGAGCTTCTCGTCCGTCACATAGCGGGGATTGCGCGCGAACTTGAGCGAGCGCGGAGTGGCTGCGAAGGACACGGGCGCGAGCGCACCCACACCCGCGGCAAGCGCCGCTTGCAGCAATACGCGCCGATTCAAGTACGCGGGCTCGGGCGTGATCTCGGACGGCGTGATGCGCGCGGAATCTCCGGGACGTGGACGCTTGATCAACATCGCTTTCTCCAACCTCCGGTAGGCACACAGAGGATAACGAGCGGCGCAAAGCGCCGTTTCCGTCTTAGACCGCCGCAGCGGCGAAATTATTGCGCAGGATCTCCGATCTTCGGCCGGACTGCCATGATTTGCCGGAATCGCGCCCGAGCCTCGTCAGAGTCGCACGCCAGCATCGCTTCGCTCGCCAATGGGAGGAAGAAGAATGCGGCTCATCAATTCAGGGTCGGTCACGCTCAAAGCCGTGACGATCGGAATCATCGTACTGGTACTGCTCGTCCCGCTTTCGATGCTGCGTGGACTCGTGTCGGAGCGCGCGCAACTGCGCGAGTACGCCTATGAACGTGTGGCAGTGGGGTGGGGCGGTCCGAATGTCCTCGGCGGTCCGATGCTGATCGTTCCGAGGGAACGCACGTACGTCGACGACGGCAAAGTGCGGGTGTCGCGCAGCATGGTGTATCTACTGCCGTCTCGGTTGCAAGTCGCGCTCGATGTCAGACTCGAACCCGAGCCGCGCAAGGTCGGCATCTACGGAGTCCCTGTTTACCTGAGCGACGTTCGACTCGACGGCGAATTCGATTTCGCCGCCCTCGAATCGATCTCGGATGACTCCGACGGAGGATATCTTTGGGAGCAAGCGCGGCTGCTTCTGCCCATGTCGCAAGTGCGCAGCCTGCGCGAAGTCCGAACGGCACGCTTCTCAGAGGATTCACTGACGTTCGGTCCGGCGAGCGGCCGCGTGCTCGGCGGTATCGAAACTGCAGTCGATCTTCGAGCCTTCGCGCAGGGCGGCACGACGAGTTTCCAATTCGAAACGACGTTCGCGGGGAGCCGCGAGATCTCCGTGCTGCCGCTCGGGAGCGAAACGCGGGTGCAGCTCTCATCGAACTGGCCGCATCCTTCGTTCCAAGGCGCATTTCTTCCCTCGAGTCACGACATCGCCGCGGAAGGGTTCAAGGCGCAATGGCAGGTCCTCGAGCTCAACCGCCCTTATCCTCAGCGGTGGGTTGAAGGCGAAGTCGGCGAATCGGCATTGAACAGCTCTGCGTTCGGCGTCGCGCTCTATCAACCGAGCGATGTTTACCAACGAGGAGAGCGCGCGATCAAGTATGCATTGCTCTTCATTGCGCTCACCTTTCTGACCTTCTTCGCATGGGAGCAGCTGAGCGGAACACGATTGCACCCGCTCCAATACCTACTCGTGGGTCTTGCGCTTAGCACGTTCTATCTGTTGCTGATTGCGCTATCGGAGCACCTGGCGTTTGCGCTTTCGTACGCGCTCGGCGCAGTCGCGCTCACGCTACTCATCGGAACCTACATCGCGGGCGCGGTGGCGAGCCGTACGCGAGGTTCCGTGGCCGCGACCGCGATGGGCATCGTCTATGGGCTGCTCTATGTGCTCGTCATCTCGGAAGACTACGCGCTCCTGCTCGGCGCCATTACGCTCTTCGCCGCACTCGCGGCCGTGATGCTCGTCACGCGCCGAGTCGATTGGTATGGGCGTGGCGATGAAGAAGAGTAGGTAAGTCGCGTCGGCCTTCGCCTGATCTTCACAACCGCGGGATTCATGGTAAAAGGGCGCATGAGTCTCTTGGACGAATCCTTCAAGCGGCTGAGCTTGCGCGAGCAGGTCGAGCTGCTGCTGCCCGCCTGGCAGAGCTGGTATCCGTCGCTGTTCGATGCAGCGGCGGATCTCGGGCTGATTCGTGCGCGAGTGTGCGCGCCTTCGTCGCTGATGCTCTCTAACCGGCACGCTTCGGTGCAGAGCGAAGCGATACAGGCGTTCAGGGAGCAGTGGAGCGTGGAAGACGAGCCCGAGTTGCCGCCGGTCACGTTGCGCTTGCAGAACAAGACGTATCGGCTCGGACAGCCGAAGAAGAAAGGTCAGAAGCGGCGTCGATGAGGCGTGTCGACTAACTGCCCTTACGACTCGCAAACGCTTTGAACGCCGCCAGCGCTTCCTCGCTCTGCAGGCGCTCTCCGAAGACTTTCACTTCTCGCGCCATCACTTCGCGGATCGTCGCGGCATCTCGCATCAGTTTCTTCGTCGCGCGCAGCGCGCCTGCGGGTTTCGCGGCAAGCGCTTCTGCTCTCGCGAGCGCGTGATCACGAAGCGCTGCTCGCGCCACGATTTCATTCGCGATGCCGAGCTCGAGCGCACGCTGCGCATCGATTGTATCGCCGAGCGCGAAGAGGGCGAACGCACGCGCGTGTCCGATCCGCTCCGGCAACAAGCTGCTCGAGCCGGCTTCCGGCACGAGCGCCAAGTTCACGAAAGGCGTGGAGAGCTTGGCATCGTCCGCGACATAGACGAGGTCGCAGTGGAGGAGGAGCGTTGCGCCGATCCCGATGGCTGATCCCTGCACCGCCGCAACGTAAGGTGTCGTTGCATTCGCGAGCGCATCGAGAAAGCCTCGAACCTTGAGCGCATTGGGCGCGATCGCACCACTCGCAACCGCTGCGAACTCCGAGAGGTCGTTGCCGGCGGAAAACGAATCACCCTCAGCGTCGAACAGCACGACGTGAATCGCTGGGTCGGTTTCCGCGCGCACGAGCGCTTCGGTGAGCGCTTCGTACATAGGGCCGACCAGTGCGTTCTTCTTCTCCGGACGCGCGAGCGTCAGGCGAAGGACGTGATCCTTGAGCGACGTGCGGATCATGGGCGCGACGTAGATGATCGCAGCGACGTAAGGGGTGAAGGTAAGCGCAGATTGGATTTCACAACCTGCGCCACCTTCGTCACTTCCATGGCCTCTGTCACGAGCGAAGCGACTACGCGGCTTTCGTCGCGCTTGCGAGCTGCCGCAGGACGTAGTGCAGAATACCGCCGTGCTGGAAGTACTCGCGTTCCTTCGGCGTGTCGATGCGCACGCGTACTTCGAACTTGATCGGAGCACCCGACGCAGGCGTCGCGACGACCGTCACCATCTTCGCGGCTCCGCCGTTCAGCCCGATGATCTCGAACGTCTCTTTGCCCGTGAGGCCAAGCGAAGTCGCGTTCTGACCCTCCTTGAACATGAGGGGTAGAACGCCCATGCCAATCAGGTTCGAGCGGTGAATGCGCTCGAAGCTTTCGGCGATCACAGCCTTCACGCCGAGCAGCATCGTTCCCTTCGCCGCCCAATCGCGCGACGAACCGGTGCCGTATTCCTTGCCCGCGAGGATGACGAGCGGCGTTCCCTCTTGCTTGTAACGCATTGCCGCGTCGTAGATGCTCATCTGCTCTCCACTCGGTACGTGCGTCGTGACGCCGCCTTCGGTCCCGGGTGCGAGCAGATTGCGCAGGCGGATGTTCGCGAACGTGCCGCGCATCATCACTTCGTGATTGCCGCGTCGTGCGCCGTAGGAGTTGAAATCGAACGGTTGCACACCGAGCGACATTAGGTACTGCGCGGCCGGGCTCGACTTCGCGATGTTGCCTGCGGGCGAGATGTGGTCGGTCGTGACCGAATCGCCCAGGAGCGCGAGCACGCGAGCATTGCGAATGTCCGACACCGGGGCCGGCTTCATCGTCATGCCGTCGAAATACGGAGGATTCTTGACGTACGTCGACTGCTCGTCCCACGCATAGATCTTGCCTTCGGGCACTTTGATCGCATTCCAGTTCTCGTCGCCGGAATAAACGCCCGAATAGCTCTTCTTGAACATCGCGGCATCGACCGACTTCGCGATGACTTCCTGAATCTCCGTCGCGGACGGCCAGATGTCCTTGAGATAAACGGGCTTACCGTCGCTGCCTGTACCGAGCGGCTCGGACGTGAGGTCGAGCTCGAGCGTGCCCGCGATCGCGTACGCGACGACGAGCGGCGGGGAGGCGAGGAAGTTCATCTTCACTTCCGGATGCACGCGCCCTTCGAAGTTGCGATTGCCGGACAACACGGAGCAGGCCACGACGTCGGCCGCACGCACTGCTTCGGAAATCTCCGGCAAGAGCGGGCCGGAGTTGCCGATGCAGGTCGTGCATCCGTAACCGACGGTGTAGAAGCCGATGGCCTCGAGATCTTCCGCCAAGCCGGCCTTATTGAGGTAATCGGTCACGACGCGCGAGCCGGGTGCAAGACTCGTCTTCACCCAAGGCTTCGCGGTCAAGCCGCGCTTGCGCGCCGCGCGCGCAAGTAGACCCGCAGCGATCAGCACGGCAGGGTTCGACGTGTTCGTGCAGCTCGTGATCGCGGCGATGAGAACGTTACCGTCTTTGACGTCGAACGTGTTTCCGCCAACGGTCGCCGGTGCCGTTCCTTTCGCGGACGGATTCTTTTGAGCGCGCTCCTCGGCCATCTTCTTGTGATGCGCATGGAACGTTTGCTTCGCCGTGCGCAGCGGCACGCGATCTTGCGGACGCTTCGGACCAGCGAGCGAAGGCTCGACGGTGCTGAGATCGAGCTCCAGCACATCGGTGTAGTCGGCCTGCGGCTGGCCATTGTCGCGCCACATGCCTTGATGCTGCGCATACGCTTTGACGAGCGCAATCTGCTCCTGCGTGCGGCCCGTGAGCTCGAGATAACGCAGCGTCTCGTTGTCGATCGGGAAGATCGCGCACGTGCTGCCAAATTCAGGCGACATGTTGCTGATCGTCGCGCGGTCCGCGAGCGGCAGGTTCGCGAGACCATCGCCGAAGAACTCGACGAATTTGTCGACGACGCCCTTCTTGCGCAGCATCTCCGTCACGGTCAGCACGAGGTCGGTTGCCGTCGCACCCGGCGGAAGATCGCCGGTCAGCTTGAAGCCGATGACATGCGGAATGAGCATCGTGACGGGCTGACCGAGCATCGCGGCTTCCGCTTCGATGCCGCCCACGCCCCAACCGAGCACGCCGAGGCCGTTGACCATCGTCGTGTGCGAGTCGGTGCCGACGAGCGTGTCCGGGTATGCCCAGCGGATGCCGTCCTTCTCGAAATCGAACACGACGCGCGCGAGGTGCTCGATGTTGACCTGGTGCACGATGCCGGTATTCGGCGGGACAACCTTGAAGTTTCGAAATGCAGTCTGGCCCCAGCGCAGGAACGCGTAGCGCTCGGAGTTGCGCTTGAACTCGATGACGGTGTTCTGCAGCAACGATTCGCGGCTGCCATAGGTATCGACCTGCACCGAGTGATCGATCACGAGCTCGGCCGGCGACAGCGGATTGATTTCGTCTGGGTTGCCGCCGAGCTTCACCATTGCTTCGCGCATTGCGGCGAGGTCGACGATCGCAGGGACGCCAGTGAAGTCCTGCATGATCACGCGGCTTGGCGTGAAGGAGATTTCGTACGAAGGTGCGGCAGCAGGATCCCAGTTCAAGAGCGCCTCGACGTCATCGCGCGTGACGTTCACGCCGTCCTCGAAGCGCAGCAAGTTCTCGAGAAGCACTTTGAGCGAGTAGGGAAGCCGCGCAACGTTTTTGTCCTTGAGCGCGGCGAGGCTCGCAATTTCGAAATTGTTGCTGCCGACAGCGAGCGTCCTGCGCGCCTTGAACGAATCTTTCATGCATCCTCCGAGAGAGCTGGGGGGATCCGCCGCGGACGGGCGAAGCCGTAGTCAAAGTCTCGGAATTATAGCTGTTCGGGCGCCTTCAGGCATGCGTGTCAATCTTTCATCGGATGCATAACGCAGCTTCGCTTTACGCGTAGGCGAGGATTCGGCGCGCGGCGCGTTGTTTCCGTGCGCGACCGACGTGTTGCCGTTCAACGGAGCGCATGTCGGCGCGCGACAGCGCCTATCGGGCTTCGATAACGCCGCCGCCTAAGCAGACATCGTCTTGGTAGAAGACGACATATTGGCCGGGCGTAACGGCGCGCTGCGGCTCGTCGAACTGCACTTCGCAGGTACCGTCGGCGAGACAATGGACTTCGGCGCCTTGATCGGCTTGGCGGTAGCGGACTTTCGCCGTACAGCGAAAATCGGTGCTCGGGGGCGTGCCTGCGACCCATGTAAGCTGCGCGGCCCGCAGCTCTCGTCGATGCAACGCGGGATGATCGTGGCCCTGTACGACGACGAGCACGTTGCGTCCAAGATTCTTGTCCGCAACGTACCAGGGCTCATCGCCCGCATCGGCGCGCCCGCCGATCTGCAATCCCTGGCGCTGGCCGAGCGTGTAGTACATGAGGCCGCGATGCGAGCCCACCTTCTTCCCCTCGAACGTCTCGATGTCGCCTGGCTGTGCGGGCAAGTAGCGCTCTAGAAATTCCGCGAACGGACGCTCACCGATGAAGCAAATGCCGGTGCTGTCCTTCTTGTCGAAGACAGGCAAGAGGAGCTTGCGTGCTTGTGCGCGCACGTCGGTCTTCTGCATGCCGCCGATCGGAAACAGCGTGCGAGCGAGCGCCTCGGCCGGCATGGCATGCAGGAAATAGCTTTGATCCTTGTTCGGATCGACGGCTCTCAACAAACGCACAGGATCATGCTGCACTCGAGCGTAGTGGCCTGTCGCGACCCATTCGGCACCAAGACGTCGCGCGTAATCGAAGCAGACGCCGAACTTGATCTCGCGATTGCAGAGCACGTCGGGATTCGGCGTGCGTCCCGCGCGGTACTCGGCCAAGAAGTATTCGAACACACGTTCGCGGTACTCGCCGGCGAAGCTCACTTTGTGCAACGGGATGCCGAGTTGATCGCACACCTTGCGTGCGTCTTGAAAATCTTCCGCCGCCGTGCAGTAGCCGTCCTCGTCTTCATCCCAATTGCTCATGAAGAGCCCTTGCACGTCGTAGCCTTGCTGCAAGAGCAGCCAGGCGGCGACCGAAGAGTCGACGCCGCCGGACATTCCGACGATTACGAAGGGACGAGACATATTGGTGAAGCGGTAGCGGTTGGTCAGCTCTTAGTCAGGAAGCGCGGCCGCGCGTTCCGATCGACCTGGCTGAACGCGCTTTAAGAAAGACGAGAGACGAGGCTCAAATGGGCGGCCGCCGCGGAATCGAGCCGCGAGCTGGCGCCCGTGAGATCGGTCACGACGCTCAACGGAAAGCGCTGACCGGAACGATAATCATCGATACAGCGCAGGACCATTGGGCTACGCAGACGAGACGCGCGAATGACGAGTTGCTCGCGCGACATCCACAGCGCGCGGTCGATGCCTCGATCGAGCGTCCGGTTCGGATCGTGATCGGCCACCGTGCCGCAGAACGCGAAACGCAGGAAGCTGAGGTTGCGCTCGGGTTGCTCCCAAAAGTACACCCCGACGAGCGCCTCGGGCCGAAACCCCCAGGCGGTTTCCTCGAGTGTCTCGCGAATGACCGCATCGACGATGCTTTCGCCCCGCTCGACGTGGCCGGCCGGCTGGTTGAAGACCATGCGATTCCCGGCGCGCTCCTCGACGAGCAGAAACTCGCCGTTTCGCTCGACGATCGCGGCGACGGTTAGATCCGGTCTTGCTGACATATCAGTACTATAGCGCGCCTTGTGCGTGCAATTTGTGATGAATGTCTAAGCCCCTGGCCTGGCCTAGACCTTCTTTGCGAGCGCGGCAGCCTCGCCGATGTACGTCGCGGGCGTGAGCTCCATCAGCGCCTTCCTCGCGTCTTCAGGCAGTGCGAGTTTGCCGATGAATGCGCGCAGTCCCTCGACCGTGACCCGCTGGCCACGCGTGAGCTCCTTCAACTGCTCGTACGCGTTCTCGACGCCGTAACGCCGCATCACGGTCTGAATCGGTTCGGCGAGCAGCTCCCAATTCGCGTCCAAGTCCTCTGCCAGTCGTACAGGGTCGACATCGACGCGCTCGAGACCACGCTCGATCGAACGCCAAGCGATCAAGCCGTGGCTGACCGCGACGCCGACGTTGCGCAGCACCGTCGAATCCGTGAGGTCGCGTTGCCAGCGCGAAATCGGCAGCTTGTCCGCGAGGAATCTCAACAACGCATTGGCGAGCCCCAGATTTCCTTCGGCGTTCTCGAAATCGATGGGATTGACCTTGTGGGGCATCGTCGATGAGCCAACTTCGCCCGCCACTGTGCGCTGGCGGAAGTAGCCGAGCGAGATATAACCCCACATGTCGCGACAAAGATCGATCGCGACGGTATTGAGCCGTGCGAGCGCGTCGAAGTACTCCGCCATCCAGTCGTGCGGCTCGATCTGCGTCGTGTACGGATTCCAGTGCAGGCCGAGCGATTGCACGAAACGCTCGCTCAGCTTCAGCCAATCGACTTGAGGGTAGGCGGCGAGATGCGCATTGAAGTTGCCGACCGCGCCGTTGATCTTGCCCGCGATCGAGACCGCGGCGAACTTCGTGCGCTGCTCGGCAAGCCGATAGGTGAAGTTTGCGATCTCTTTGCCGAGTGTCGTCGGCGTGGCGGGCTGACCGTGCGTGCGCGACATCATGGGGAACTCGGCCGTGTTGTGCGCGAGCGCGCGCAGGCGTGTGATCAGCGCGTCGAGCCTCGGCAGCAAGACTTGATCGCGCGCCTCACGCAGCATCAATGCGTAGCTCAGATTGTTGATGTCCTCCGACGTGCACGCGAAGTGGACGAACTCGCGCTTACCGCGCCACGCGGGAACCGCATCGAGCCGGCTCTTGACGAAGTACTCGACCGCCTTCACATCGTGATTCGTCTCACGCTCGATCCGCTTGACCTCGGTCGCGTCCGCATCGGTGAGCTCGGCCGCGAGCGCATCGAGCACGGTGAGGGCAGCGGCAGGGATGCCGCGAAGCTCGGTGATGCCGGGCTCGCCGGCGAGCGCCTTGAGCCAGAGTGCTTCGACTCTGACGCGCTGGCGTATCAGACCCCGTTCGCTAAAGAGCGGGCGAAGCTCGGCTGCTTTGTCGGCATAGCGCCCATCGATCGGGGAAATGGCATGAAGTGGTGAGGTCACGTGTGGCTCGCTGCTTGGGGTCGCGGATTGCGGACAGTCGGTAATCGGCTAGCCGACGCCTGCGTGCGCGCATTGTAGAATCAAACACTCGGTTCTTCGACGTTCTCGTAACACGGATCCTCAAGTGGACACGAAAGATTTCCGCATCGAACACGACAGTCTCGGGGAGCTCAAGGTGCCTGCCGAGGCACTCTGGGGCGCTCAGACACAGCGAGCCGTCGAGAATTTTCCCTTGAGCGGGCTCAGGATGCCGCGCGATTTCGTGCGGGCGCTCGGCCTCATCAAGTGGGCCGCGGCGACGACGAACGTAGAGCTCGGCGGGCTCGATGCGAAGCGGGCGGCCGCCATTCAGAAGGCCTCACTCGAAGTCGTCGAAGGCAAGCACGATGCACACTTCCCGGTCGACGTGTTCCAGACCGGCTCCGGCACGAGCAGCAACATGAATGCGAACGAAGTGATCGCGCGGCTCGCCTCCCGATATGGCCAGATCGATGTTCATCCGAACGATCACGTCAACATGAGCCAGAGCTCGAATGACGTCATCCCGACAGCAATTCACGTGAGCGCGTTGCTCGCGGTAGAGCAACACTTGTTGCCATCGCTTGCTTACATGAATGCGGTGATCAGCCGGCGCATCTCCGATGTGGGGCATGTCGTGAAGACTGGTCGCACGCATTTGATGGATGCGATGCCCGTGACGCTCGGCCAGGAGATGAGCGGATGGCACACCCAGATCGAGAACGGCACCGCGCGCATCATGGAATCGCGCGTGCGCCTGCAAGCGATCGCGCTGGGCGGAACGGCTGTAGGCACCGGCATCAACACCCATCCGAAGTTCGCGGCTCGCGCGGCGCGCTACCTGAGCCGCAAGAGCGGCCTCGAGCTGCGCCCAAGTCCGAATTACTTCGAGTCGCTATCCTCGCAAGACGCCGCCGTCGAGCTCTCCGGGCAACTGCGAGTGCTCGCGGTCTCGCTGATGAAGATCGCAAACGATCTGCGTTGGATGAACAGCGGTCCGCTCGCCGGCTTAGGTGAGATCGCACTTCCCGCGTTGCAGCCGGGCAGCAGCATCATGCCCGGCAAGGTCAATCCCGTGATTCCAGAAGCGGTTGCAATGGTGGCCGCGCACGTCATGGGCAACGATGCGACGATCGCGATCGCGGGGCAGTCGGGCAACTTCCAGCTGAACGTGATGCTGCCGCTCATAGCATACAACTTGCTGCAGAGTATCGATCTGCTCGCGAATGCCGCGCGCTCGCTCGCGGACTCGGCGATCGCGGGATTCACGGTCAACGAAGCGCGCATCGGTGCAGCGCTCGAACGCAATCCAATCTTGATCACCGCGCTCAATACGACGATCGGTTACGAGCAAGGCGCGAAGATTGCGAAACAAGCGTACGCCGAAGGTCGGGCAGTACTAGACGTCGCGGCCGAACAGACGAGTCTTTCTCGAGAGGAGTTGCAGAAGCTGCTCGACCCACGCGAGCTGACGAAAGGCAGCAGCACGAGCGGAGGCGGCGGTTAAGCGTCGTGTCGATGCCGAGCGATCCCGAGAAGCTGCGCGCGCTCATCATCGAGCGTTTGCGAGATAGCCAAGCCCACGCCGATATCGAGAGTGCGGAGCGCGCCCCGACGTTCTCGAGCGTGAATGCGCTCGTACGACAATATCTTCCTGATACGCCCACGGCGGCGGCAGTGCTCGTGCCGATCGTCGATCGCAGCGAAGGGCTGACCGTGTTGTTGACGCGGCGTGCTTCGCATCTGCGACATCACGCGGGTCAGATCAGCTTTCCGGGCGGACGGATCGAGCCTACGGATGCGGGGCCCTTCGATGCTGCGCTTCGCGAAGCGCACGAGGAGATCGGTCTTCCGCGCGAGCGCGTCAAGCTCGCAGGCTACTTGAATCCGCAACTCGTCGTGAGCGGATACTGGGTGACGCCTGTCGTCGGCTTCATCGCGCCAGAGTTCGCGCTCACGCTCGATCCGAGTGAAGTGGAGTCGACGTTCGAAGTGCCGCTCGCGTATGTTCTCGATCCCGCAAATCATCAACCGCGCGAACGATCGCTCGGGACGACGACGCTGCGCGTCTATGAGATCCCCTACGGACCCTACAACATCTGGGGTGCGACCGCGGCGATGCTCATCGAGTTGTACCGGGCACTCGAGTTGACGGTCGACAGTTGACCGTCGGTGATCGCCAAATACGCGGTCACCTCCTATCTTGCCGTCAACCGTCAACCGTCAACCGTCAACCAGAGTCATCATGCCGATCAATCGCCTCCTCTCGATCATGTCACGCCTGCGTGATCCCAATGGAGGATGCCCATGGGATCTGGAGCAGAGCTTCAAGACAATCGCGCCTTACACGATCGAAGAAGCGTACGAAGTCGCCGATGCGATCGAGCGGGACGACATGGATGACTTGCGCGATGAGTTGGGAGACCTGCTCTTCCAAGTCGTATTTCATTCGCAGATTGCGACTGAGCGTGGCGCGTTCGGGTTCGACGATGTCGTCAACGCGATTTGCGACAAGATGGAGCGCAGGCATCCGCACGTGTTCGGCAACGCACGCATCGAAAATGCGTCGGAGCAGACGCGCGCCTGGGATGAGCAGAAGCGGCGCGAGCGTGCTCTGACGTCGCAAAGCATTCTCGACGATGTGCCCCTCGCGCTACCGGCGCTGACGCGCGCGAACAAGCTCGGCAAGCGCGCGGCGGAAGTCGGCTTCGAATGGCCCGACACGCATGGCGCGCTCGACAAGGTTGCGGAAGAAGTCGAAGAACTGCGCGCCGAACTCACGGACTCGCCCGATCTCGGCCGGATCTCGAACGAGCTCGGCGATCTACTGTTCAGCCTCGTCAACGTGTGTCGCTACATGAAGATCGATCCCGAGAGCTCGTTGCGCGACGCAAACGCGAAGTTCGAACGCCGCTTCCGCTACGTCGAACGGAGGCTCAAAGAACAGGGCAGCTCGCCTGATCAGGCGACACTCGAGGAAATGGATGCGTTGTGGGAGGAGGGGAAGCGGTCAGGAGAGTGATCTCGCGGCGAACGCGGCGAGGAGTCGATGATTCTGAGATGCACGCATATCGCGTGGTGGCGCGGATTCAAGAGCGATTGATGATTTTTCTCGCCGCGGCCGTCGCGTTCGCCGCGAGAGACATTCTGCGGCAGCCGCGTACGCCAGGCGTGCCACGAGGCCCAGCCCTCCCGAAGAGTTCAGTTTCCATTCAGAGCCCGAATCCTACAGTGCGTCCCAAGGTCGGCCTCTCCAAGCCGGCTTGGGAGACAAGAACATGCGTTTCAGTCGCAGTCTGATGGGTGTTGTGGGTGTGCTCGGTGTGGCCGCGGCCGCGTCAGCGGCGCCGCCGCCGTGGTCGAATGCGCGCCATCATGCAGGTCCTGCGCATGCCGAGTACGAGTATGCGCGCGTGGTGCGCGTCGATCCCGTCGTTCGTCAGGTGCGCGTCGAAACGCCGCGCAAAGAGTGCTGGGACGAAACGCGCTATGTCGAATCTCGCCCGCATATCTCCGATGCGCGCGTCGGCGGACGCACGCTGCTTGGTGCGGCGATCGGCGGCGTGATCGGCCATCAGTTCGGGAGCGGTCGAGGTCAGGACGCGGCGACGGTGGCTGGTGCGCTGATCGGCGCGGGCGTCGGTTACGACAGCGCGGCGAAGCGCTACCCGCAGGGCGGTTACGAGGAAGTGGTGCAACGCTGCGACGTGCGTTATCACCAGGAGGTCGAGCAGCGAATCGAGAGTTATCGCGTGACGTACGAGTACAACGGCCGTCACTACAACACCCAGCTTCCTTACGACCCGGGCGATCGAATCCGCGTGCGCGTCGCGGTCGCGCCGGCCGAGTGAGCTGCCTCAAGGCGGCGGGACGTGATCTCGCGTCCCGCCGCAAGTACACTACGAGAACACCGGCGCTTCGAGGTGAGGCGGCCGGTGTTCGAATATCCAGGGGACCTTAAGTTTCCAAGTGCGATGATCTCGTTTACCGCCGCCGACGCCGGAGTCCCCTGAATCGTCATGCGTAGATGGCGAGTCCTAATGTTGCTCATCGCATGCATGTCGACGCTCGGCGGCGTGACCCATGCGCAAGAGCTGATCGATCGGCGCAACCAATCCCGACGCGAGCAACGAGCGCCTCAGAACGTCTCCCTCGACGAGGCGGTCCAGATGGCGCAGAGCCGCTACCGCGCGAAGGCCGTGCGAGCCGAGACGGTCAGCAATGGCGGGCGCCGCGTTCATCAGATTCGTCTCTTGAGCGCGGAAGGCAAAGTCTGGATGGTGCGCATCGACGCAGAAACCGGCGCGATGTACTGAGGATTCGGGTTGCATGCGTGTACTCATCGTCGAAGACGAAACCGCCTTGCGTGAATCACTGGTCCAGCAGTTGAAAGACGCGGGCTTCAACGTCGACGCCGCGGCGGACGGCGAGGAAGGTCTCTACTGCGGGCGCGAGTACGCGCTCGATCTCGCGATCGTCGATCTTGGACTCCCGAAGCTGCCGGGGCTCGAGCTCATCAAGAAACTGCGCGACGAACGGAAGGCCTATCCGATCTTGATCTTGACGGCGCGCGATCGCTGGCAAGACAAAGTCGAAGGATTGCAGGCTGGCGCGGATGACTACGTCGCGAAGCCGTTTCATTTCGAAGAGCTGCTCGCGCGCGTGCAGGCGCTGCTCCGCCGCTCCGGCGGCTGGGCGCAGCCGGTGCTCCGCTGTGGCCCCGTTGCACTCGATCCGCGCACGCAAGAGGTCACGGTCAACGGCAGCAAGATCGAGCTCACGAGCTTCGAGTATCGGATTCTCGAATACCTCATGCATCGAGCCGGCGCGGTGATCTCGAAAACGGAGCTTACGGAGCGGCTCTACGCGCAAGACTTCGATCGCGACAGCAATACGATCGAGGTCTTCATCGGTCGCCTGCGACGCAAGCTCGATCCGGATGACACCATCAAGCCCATCGAGACGTTGCGCGGTCGCGGGTATCGGTTCGCGCTCGAACGCGAAGGCGCCGAAGCGAGTTGACGGTTGACGGTTGACAGTTGACGGCCAGAAGCGCAGTGCTTTCTGATCCAAGTCAGTAGACTCGCGAAAGGCCAGAGTAGAAGAACATGCAATCTGACCGCCAACCGTCAACCGTCAACCGTCAACCCGACAGATGGCTCCTCGCTCCCTAAGCGCCCGGCTGCTTGCGTCGGCGAGCGTTCTACTGATCGTCTTCTTCGGGATTACGATTGCCGCGCTCGATATCGTCTTTCGGAACCTCTCCGAGCAAACGATGCGCGATCGGCTCGACGGTCAATTGCTCGCCCTGATCACGGCCTCCGAAGAAGACTCCGAGGGGTGGCTCCAACCCACGCCTGCGAAGACCGAAGAGCGCCTCCACAATCCAGGCTCGGGCCTGTACGGCGAGATCATGCGGAGCGACGGCTATCCGAGTTGGCGCTCGAACTCGCTCACGGGCACTGGGCTCGATTTCAAGACAAACCTGCGTTCTGGCGAGCGCGTATACGTGCAATTGCGGCGCGCAGACGGTGCGCCTGTTCGCGCTCTGAGTCGTGCGATCGAATGGCAGTTCGAAGACGGTGTTACGCGCACGTTCGTCTTCAGCGTGGCGGAAGATCTCGATCCCTACTACCGATCGCTCGCGACGTTTCGCGGTCGTCTGTTCGGGTGGTTCGGCGTCTTGATGCTGCTTTTGCTCGGCTCCTTCGCGCTGCTCCTGAGAAGCGTGTTGTCGCCGCTTCGCCGCGTCGAGCGCGAGATCAACGCGATCGAGATGGGTAACTTGACCGAGCTCGGCAGCGGCTATCCCCGCGAGCTTCTCGGTATCACGGCAAATCTCAACGCGCTGTTGCGTAGCGAGCGTGAGCGGCTCGCGCGCTACCGCAACACGCTTGGCAATTTAGCGCACAGCCTCAAGACGCCGCTCGCGGTGATGCGCAATGTGCTCGGGAATCCTCAAGTTCGTGCGCTGCCCGCCGCTCAGCAGCTCGACGAGCAGGTCAGCCGTATGGACGATCTCGTGAAGTACCAACTGAAGCGCGCCGCAGTCTCGGGCGGGACCGGGCTCGGAACGGCGCCAGTCGACGTCAAGGAGAACTTGGAATCGTTGCGCGCGGCGTTGCTCAAGGTTTACGCGGAACGCGATATCGCTTGTGAGCTCGAGGTCGACGACGGATGCATGTTCTTCGGCGATCGCGAAGATCTCACCGAGATTGCCGGTAACCTGCTCGACAATGCATTCAAATGGACCCGTAGCACGGTTCGATTGCGCGCACAGCGATTGGTCGGCGCACATGCGCGTCGTGAAGGATTGAAGCTGATCGTCGAGGACGATGGGCCTGGCGTCCCGATGGAGCAGCGCGAGCACGTGCTTGCGCGAGGCGCGCGTCTCGATGAGCGCGTGAGCGGTCAAGGCATCGGCTTGTCCGTCGTTCGGGAACTCGTCGGCTTGAATGGCGGTTCCGTGACCATAGATGATTCGCCTTTGGGCGGCGCACGCGTCGAAGTCACGCTGCCGCCCGCCTGATCCTGTCGTAGATGAATCCCGAAGCCCAGAAGAGCGCGCGAGCGCCGCTGTTCGAGCTGCGTGAGCGGCTCCAGTCCACGCGTTTGTCGGATCGCCCGAGATTCGCACGCGAGCTCGATCGCCTGTTCGCGCGCAAGACCCTCGGTCACGATTTCGATCAGGCTGTCGACGCATTGCGAGCCGGCATCGAAGCTTCGATCGCGACGGTCGAGCGTATGCGTGCGCGCCCGCTCAAGCTGGACTTCGATCCGACGCTGCCGATCACCGCTCACAAGGACGAGATCGCCAAGGCCATCGAAAAGCATCCCGTCACGGTAGTCTGCGGCGCGACGGGTTCGGGCAAGACGACGCAACTTCCGAAGATCTGCATCGAGGCGGCGCGGGGCACGCTCGGTCTCATTGGACACACGCAACCGCGCCGGATCGCAGCGCGCGCGATCGCGCAGCGCCTTGCGCAAGAGCTCGGCACGCATGTCGGCGGAGCTGTCGGGTATCAAGTGCGCTTCAACGAACGCACGGGGCCCGATACGCGCGTAAAGCTCATGACGGACGGTATCCTGCTTCGCGAGCTGGAGCACGACCGACGCTTGCGCCGCTACGACACGATCATCATCGACGAAGCGCACGAGCGCAGCCTCAACATCGATTTCTTGCTCGGCGTGCTGACACGCATCGTGCCCGAACGGCCCGATCTACGCGTCGTCATCACCTCCGCAACGATCGACCCGCAGCGCTTCGCGACGTTCTTCGGCGGTGCGCCGATCATCGAAGTCTCAGGACGGAGCTATCCGGTCGAGGTGCGCTATCGCCCCTTGATCGGCGAGGAAGACGACGAGGAACTCACGCTGCCTGAAGGCATCGTGGCCGCGATCCGTGAGCTCGATCATGACGTGCGCGACGATGTGCTCGTGTTCTTGCCCGGCGAGAAGCAGATTCGCGATGCCGCAGAAGCAATCGGTAAAGCGCGCTTCATGAACACCGAGGTGCTCCCGCTCTATGCGCGATTGTCGACGCGCGACCAGGAACGCATCTTCGAGAAGCACGGCGCGCGCCGCATCGTGCTCGCAACGAACGTCGCCGAGACATCGCTCACCGTTCCGGGCATTCGACACGTCGTCGATTCGGGCCTGGCCCGGATCAGTCGCTATAGCGTGCGCGGTAAGGTTCAGCGCCTGCCGATCGAGAAGATTTCCCAAGCGAGTGCGGATCAACGCAAAGGACGCGCCGGGCGCGAGCGCGACGGCATTTGCATTCGTCTATTCGCCGAAGACGACTTCGCGTTGCGGCCGGAGTTCACGCCACCCGAAGTTCTGCGCACGAATCTCGCGAGCGTCATTCTGCAGATGTCCGCGCTCGAGCTCGGCGATCCCGAAAGCTTTCCGTTCGTCGATCCCCCCGACACGCGACTGATCAACGACGGCTATCGGCTGTTGCAAGAACTGAAGGCCGTCGATGCGAACAAGACCGTCACCGCATTGGGCCGCCAGCTTGCGGCGCTGCCCATCGATCCACGTCTTGCGCGCATGCTGCACGCGTCGAGCCATCACGGTTGTCTGACGGAGATGCTCGTCATCGCTTCGTTCCTCGGTGCGCAAGACCCGCGTGAGCGACCCGCGGACGCACAACAACAAGCCGATCAACAGCATGCGAAGTTCGCCGACCCACGCTCGGATTTCGTCGCGGTGCTGAACTTGTGGAACGCGTACGCCGAGCAGAGCCGAGCGTTGAGCGGAAGCCAGCTGCGCAAGTGGTGTCGCGAGCACTTCGTCTCGTTCATGCGAATGCGCGAGTGGCAGGAGCTCCATCGCCAGCTGGACGATATCGCGAAGGAGTTGAAGCTCAAGAAGAACGCTTCGCACGCCGAGTACGCCGATCTCCATCAGGCGATTCTGACCGGCTTTCTCGGCAACATCGGCGCGCTCGACGAGCGACGAGAGTATGAAGGCGCGCGGGGCACGCGTTTCGTCGTCGCACCCGGTACGCCGCTCGCGTCCAAACCGCCGAAGTGGATTGTCGCGGCGAGCTTGATGGAAACGACGCGCTTGTTCGCACGCATGGTGGCAGCGATCGAGCCGCAGTGGATCGAATCCGCCGGCGCACATCTGCTCAAACGCGAGTACGCCGAGCCGCATTGGGTCGAGCCGCGCGGCTTCGTCGCGGCGTTCGAATCCACCTCGATCTATGGGCTCACACTTTCCGCGCGACGTCGCGTGAACTACGGCACCGTCGCCCCACGAGAGGCGCGCGAGATCTTCGTACGCGAGGCGCTCGTCGAGGGGCACACACGCTTTCGTGCGGAGTTCCTGCAGCACAATCGCAAGCTGCGCCGCGAAGTGGAGGTGCTCGAAGCGAAGATCCGGCGTCGCGATGTGCTCGTCGACGATCAGACGATCGTCGACTTCTATCTCACGCGGTTACCGGAGCACGTGCATTCGATCGCCGCTCTGGAGCGGTGGCTCAAAGAGGGTGAACGGCGGACTTCGGACGGCGGACGGCGGAAAGATAAAGACGCAGAGCGCGTGGCAAGCACGGAAGCGCCTCTGGCTACAACCCAGAGCCTACAGCCTACAGTCTCCGCTTCACCGTCCGCCGTCCGCCGTCTGCTGTTCACTTCACGAAGTGACTGGATGCGCCGTGACGTCCCCGAGGTCACGGCCGAATCGCATCCCGACAAGCTGCTCGTTTCGGGTAACGCACTGCCGCTCGAGTATCGCTTCGAGCCTGGTACGGAAGCGGACGGCATCACGATGCTCGTGCCGACGCCGCTGCTCAACGAGCTCGATCCGGCGCGGCTCTCATGGCTGATTCCCGGCTGGCGGCTCGATCTCATCACGGAGCTGATGCGAAGTTTGCCGAAGCAGATCCGCAAGAGCTTTGTGCCGGTGCCCGACTTCGCGGCACGCGCGCTCGCCGAGCTCGATGAGCGCAAGAGCTTCCACGCGGCAATGGCGGACTGGATCGCGCGAAATGCCGGCGCGAATGTCAGCGAAGAGGAGCTGGCCGCGCTGCCTATTCCCGAGCACCTCAAGTTCAACGTGCGCATCATCGATGTGAAGGGGAACACGCTCGTGCAGGGGCGCGATCTCGGTGCGCTCAGACGTGCAGTGCGCGGGCGCGACACGAAGGAGCGTGCCGCCTCGGCGGCCGCATCCGCGCATCGCTCGTGGGACCTCGGTGTTCTCCCCAGGGAACGTCAAGTCGAGCAGCGCGGTTTGCGTTTCACGGTGTACCCCACGCTGCGCGATCGCGGCGACAGCGTGGAGCTCGCGGAAGCACGCACGTTTAACGAAGCCGAGATCTTGCTGCGCTCCGGCGTCTTGCGGCTCCTCGTGCTCTCGTTGCCGGAGCAGTTCAAGTACGCGCGTAAGCGATTCGCGGATCATCGCGAGTTGATCTTGCTCAGCCGCGGCATCGATCTCGCGCGACCGCTTGCCGATGGCTTGGCGCTCAAATGCTTCGAGGAAACGTTCTTGGTCGACGGTACAGCGCTACCAAGGACCGCGGAGGTTTTCACGCGGCTGATCGATGAGCGTCGCGGCGGGTTCGGCGAGGTCGTCGATCGTGTCTTGGCGCATACGCTCAAGTCGCTCGAAGCGTTGCGCGCTGCGCGTCAGAAGCTTGCGGTGCTCGAAGGCGATGCCTTCAGGGCGGTTCGAGAAGTCGTGGGTGCTCACTTGCGTTCGTTAGCGCCTGAGGATTTCCCCACCGGTGTGCCGTCTGATCTGTGGCCGCACCTACCGCGGTACTTCCGTGCCGTCACCCGACGCTTGGAGAAAGTGCCGGGCAATGTCCAACGCGATGCCGAGCTGGCGGCGCGCGTCGCACCGTCCTTGCGTGCGTACACACAGCTCGCCGCGACAGCGGACCGGACGGTCGCGCACCCGGAGCTCGACCGCCTTCGATGGATGATCGAGGAGCTCCGTGTTTCCGTGTTTGCTCAAGATCTCGGCACGGCGCTTCCAGTGTCGGAGAAGCGCGTCGCGGAGCAGGTGGAGAAGGCGAGGGCAGAAGCGAAGTAGGGCTGGGGGCTGGAGGCTGGAGGCTGGAGCAAGAGGATCCGTAAGGCATCTCATCTGTTCGGGCTCTGCCCCCAGCCCCCAGCCCCCAGCCTCCAGCCCGGCTTAGACGCCGACCTTGAAGTCTATCCCCTGCGCGAGCGGGAGCTCGCGGCTCCAGTTGATCGTGTTCGTTTGTCGTCGCATGTAGGCCTTCCAGCTATCCGAGCCGGATTCACGCCCCCCGCCCGTGTCTTTCTCGCCGCCGAACGCGCCGCCAATCTCCGCGCCCGAGGTGCCGATGTTGACGTTCGCGATGCCGCAATCGCTGCCGACCGCGGACAGGAACCGCTCGGCGTGCTGTAGGCGATCAGTGAAGATCGCGGAAGACAAGCCGTGATGTGCGTTGTTGTGCTGTTCGAGCGCAGCCTCGAGCGATTCGACTTCAATCAGGTAGAGGATCGGGCCAAACGTTTCCGTCTGAACGATCGGCCAGTCGTTGCGTGCGCGTATGATCGCGGGCTCGACGAAATGCCCGGGTGTGCGCACGCCGCCGCCGCACAGTAACGTGCCGCCCGCTTTTTTCGCCGACTCGATCGCCGAAAGATAGCTTTCGACGGCGCGCGCATCGATGAGCGGGCCCATCAAGGTGCCCGGCGCGAGCGGGTCGCCGATCTTGACTTGCGCGTATGCGCGAACGAGTCGTGACTCGAGCTCTGCGGCGCGCGATCGATGGACGAAGACGCGGCGCGTGCTCGTGCAGCGTTGACCCGCGGTGCCAACGGCGCCGAACACGATCGACGGTACGGCGAGATCCAAGTTCGCGAACTCATCGACGACGATCGCGTTGTTGCCGCCCAGCTCGAGCAGGCTCTTACCGAGTCGAGCAGCGACCTTCTGTGCGACTCGGCGACCGACGGCGGTCGATCCGGTGAATGAGATGAGATCGACGCGACGATCGTCGACGAGCTTCTCCGCGAGCTCGGTTTCCGCGCTGATGAAGAGATGGAAGATGCCGGGAAATCCATGCCGCTCGAGCACGCGATTGACGAGCCGTTGGACCGCGATCGCGCAGAGCGGCGCTTTCGGTGAAGGTTTCCAGATGCACACGTCGCCGCAGATCGCAGCGAGAAAGGCGTTCCACGACCACACCGCGACCGGGAAGTTGAATGCACTGATGATGCCGACGAGCCCGAGCGGATGCCATTGCTCGTACATGCGATGCTGCGGGCGCTCGGAATGCATCGTGTGCCCATATAACATGCGCGATTGACCGACTGCGAAATCGGCGATGTCGATCATCTCCTGAACTTCGCCGTCTCCTTCGGCCTTGATCTTGCCGGTTTCGAGCGACACGAGCGTGCCGAGCGCGTCCTTGTGGCTGCGAAGCTCGTCCGCGATCAGCCGAATGACTTCGCCGCGTTTCGGTGCCG
Organism: Lysobacterales bacterium; assembly: GCA_044506405.1. Lineage (GTDB taxonomy): Bacteria > Pseudomonadota > Gammaproteobacteria > Steroidobacterales > Steroidobacteraceae > Steroidobacter. The sequence continues at coordinate 32,724 of JBIQKP010000014.1, forward strand.
GGACGGTGCGCCATTGTTCGAATGCCTTGCGCGCGGAGACGATCACGCGCTCATAGTCGGAAGCGGTGCTTGCTCGCACGCTGGCGAGCGTTTCGCCCGTCGCCGGATTCACCGACTCGATCAGCGATGCGCGAGTGTCGCTCGCCCAGCCGCCTACTTGAGACCAGGTGCCGGCATTGACCTCGCTGAGCTCGAGGGCCGCGAAAACATTGCGCATGTTCATTCATCCACCTCGCGTAACGCGCTGATGACCCACTTGGCCGCTGACGACCATGTATGCGGAGACTTCCTTGCCCTCGCTCGACGCGTAGTGCTTGCCGAAGCGATTCTCGAGCACATCGAGTAGACGGAAATCTTCTTGGCGCACGAAACCGCGATGACGATGCGGTTCATTCAGCACCAGATCGACGACGGCACTCACGCCTGAGGCTGTCGTCACTTGGATCGCGGACCAGAGGCGCCCTGCAATTTTCTGCGGATAGACCTTGTTGACGTAGTTCTCTTCGCGTAGCTCGCCATCCTGTTTCCCGGTGACCGCCACATAGATCACCACGACATCCTGCAGCGTCTGCGGCACGGCGTTCTCGAGGATCCGCTTCAACGTCGAGCGATCGTGGTTCAACTTGAGATCGTTCATCAGCAAGCGCATCTGCTGGCAATGGCCCGGATAGCGCATCGTCTTGTAGTCCATGTTCTGAACGCGCCCGCCATGCGTCTCGGCCAACGAACCGAGACCGCCTGACGTGTTGAACGCCTCGTACGCCGTGCCGTCGATCTCGATTTCTTCCAGCCCTTCGAGCGGAGCCGCTTCGACGCGGCGACCGTCCACCATCGCCTCACACGGATTGCCGTACTCGTTGATGAGGCCTTCCGTCGACCACGTGAGGGAGTACTTCAATACGTTGTTCGGGTGCTGCGGCAGCGCCCCGACTCGCAGCTTGACCGTGCGCACTTCCTCGAAATGCTCGATGAGCGCGTTCGCGGCGATCGAGATGAACCCGGGTGCGAGTCCGCATTGAGGAACGAACGCTTGGTTCGCCCCGTCCGCGGTGCGGCGCACGGCGCGTGTGACTTCGACGTCCTCGGTCAGATCGAAGTAGTGGAGTCCTGCGCGGCGAGCCGCCTCGGCGACACCGATGTTGCAGTAGTACGGCAAGCTCGAGATCACGGCATCGACCGGATGCTTGCTGAGTTGTGCGTCGAGACTTGCAGCAGAGGACGCATCGACCTGATGGGCTTTCATCCGCGGAAGCCCGTGAGCTTCGACAACGGCGTGCGCCACGCCATCGCCCACATCGCCGAGGTGAACCTCGTAAGAACCCGACTCTGCGAGTAGGCCCGAGATCAGTGTTCCAATCTTGCCGGCGCCCAGAACCAAGACTCGATGCATAGTGCACTCCGTTTTAGGGGGCAGGGATAGGGGGGTAGGGGATGGTCAGAGCAGACGCGTCAAATTCGCTTCTGACTATCCCTATCCCCTAACCGCTACTCCCTGAGTTGCTGCACAACGCGCAGCAACTCCATTTAAGTCCCCAGGCCGCTTTCGTGTAAATTGCCGGCCTCTGGTGTATGCAATCCAGGCGATCGTCTCTTTTGCAGTGCGGCAACGAGTGCTAGGCTCGCCGGTAGCCGATCGCCTCCAAAACTTCTGATCACACTTCTATGACTCGCAATCCGCAGCTCGTCGAATGGCACCCTGCAAGCTGGCACGGGAAGCCGGCCAGCCAACAACCCACGTATCCAGACAAGCAGGCGCTCGACGAAGTCGTCGCGCAGCTTGCGCGGCTTCCGCCGCTCGTCGTGTCGTGGGAGATCGAGGCGCTCAAGGAGGAAATCGCAGCGGCACAACGGGGCGAGCGCTTCGTCTTGCAAGGCGGCGATTGCGCCGAGAGCTTGAACGATTGCGAATCCGACCAGATCGCGAAGAAGCTCAAGATTCTGCTGCAGATGAGCCTCGTGCTCGTCTACGGATTGAAAAAGCCGGTCGTGCGCATCGGCCGAATGGCGGGTCAGTATGCAAAGCCGCGCTCCGCGGACACGGAAACGCGCGATGGCGTCACGCTCCCGTGCTATCGCGGCGACAACGTGAATCGCCCCGGCTTCACGCTCGCCGATCGCACGCCCGATCCGCAGCTGCTCCTGCGCGGCTATGAGCGCGCGGCGTTGACGCTCAACTTCGTGCGCGCACTCATCGACGGCGGTTTCGCCGACTTGCATCATCCCGAATACTGGGACCTCGACTTCGTGCGGCACTCGCCGCAGAAGGATGCGTACGAAAGAATCGTGCAGTCGATTTCCGATTCGCTCGATTTCTTCGAAGCGGCGAGCCGCAGCGCGCTGCATGAAGCGGGGCGCGTCAACTTCTACTCGAGCCACGAAGGTCTGCATCTGCTCTACGAGCAGGCGCAAACGCGCTACATCGAACGGCAGAAGCGCTGGTACAACTTATCGACACACATGCCTTGGATCGGCATGCGAACGGCCGCACTCGATGGCGCGCATGTCGAGCTCTTCCGCGGCATCGCAAACCCGCTCGGCATCAAGGTCGGCCCGTCGATGAGCGCGGAATGGTTGCAGGGCCTGCTCGCAGTGCTGAACCCGAACAACGAGCCCGGACGCATCGTGCTGATTCATCGTATGGGTGCGAAGGAAGTCGATAAGCGATTGCCGGCCATCATCCAAGCCGTGCGTGCGACCGGGAGCCCGGTGCTCTGGGTGTGCGATCCCATGCACGGCAATACAGAAACGTCGAGTTCGGGCCTCAAGACGCGCCGATTCGAGAACATCGTCGCCGAAGTCGAATCGGCGTTCCGCATCCATCGCGAGATGGGATCGTGGCTCGGCGGCGTGCACTTCGAGCTCACCGGCGAAGATGTCACCGAGTGCACCGGCGGTGCGCGCGGCTTGACGGACGCTGATCTCGCGCGCGCTTACAAATCGCAAGTCGATCCGCGCCTCAACTACGAACAAGCACTCGAGCTCGCGATGCGGATCGCGGGCTTGCATGCGAGCGCGCGCGGCGCGCGCGGAAGCGGTTAGCGGCTAGTCAGAGGCGCGTGTACACGCGTCTGGCGACAGCCTACAGCCTACAGCCTCATTCCTGTCACAGTCCTCACCATGGCCACGAAGAAGAAGCTCAGCAGCAAAATCGATCCTCGTCGTTACTCCCGTGAAGTCGTCGACGGCCTCAAGCAAACGCCGAGCCGCGCGATGCTGCGGGCGGTCGGGTACAAGGATGCAGACTTCAAGAAGCCCGCGATCGGCGTTGCTTCCACGTGGAGCAATCTCACGCCGTGCAACATGCACATCGACAAGCTCGCAAAAGCAGCAGCGAAAGCGATCGATGGCTCGGGCGGCAAGAGCACGATCTTCGGCACGATCACGGTGTCGGATGGCATCTCGAACGGCGCGCCGGGAATGCGCTACTCGCTCGTGTCACGCGAGGTGATTGCGGATTCGATCGAAACCGTCACGGGTGCACAAGGTTTCGACGGTGTGGTCGCCATTGGCGGCTGCGACAAGAACATGCCGGGATGTCTGATCGCGCTCGCGCGACTCGATCGTCCGTCGGTGTTCGTCTATGGCGGTACGATTCGCCCGGGCCCCAAGCATCGCGACATCATCTCCGTGTTCGAAGCGCGCGGCGCGTTCGCGAGCGGCCAGATCTCCGAGCGTGAGCTGAAGGAGATCGAGCGAACCGCGATTCCGGGTCCGGGAAGTTGCGCGGGGATGTACACGGCGAACACGATGGCTTCGGCCATCGAAGCGCTGGGCATGAGCCTGCCCAACAGCTCCGCGCAGGAAGCGGTTTCGCGGCAGAAGCTCAAAGACGTGCAAGCGGCCGGCAAAGCGGTCGTGAAGCTCGTGAAAGCGGGCATTACGCCCTCGCAGATCATGACGCGCGAAGCGTTCGAGAACGCGATCACCGTTGCGATCGCGCTCAGCGGGTCCACGAACGTGGTGCTGCATTTGCTCGCCATGGCGAGCGCAGCCGGCATACCGCTCGAGCTCGACGATTTTACGAGTATCGGCCAACGCGTGCCCGTGCTCGCTGATTTGCGTCCAAGCGGCAAGTACATGATGTCCGAGCTCATTCGCATCGGCGGTATTCAACCGCTGATGAAGATGCTGCTCGAAGAAGGCTTGCTACACGGCGATTGCCTCACCGTGACGGGCAAAACGCTCAAACAGAACTTGCGCGGTGTGAAGCCCTACCCGAAAGGTCAGGATATCGTGGCGGCGTTTTCGAATCCGCTCAAACCGGAAAGCCACCTGGTCGTGCTCTACGGCAACGTGGCACCGGAGGGATCGGTCGCGAAGATCACGGGCAAAGAAGGGCTCACGTTTACCGGGCGCGCGCGCGTGTTCGACGGCGAAGAAGCATCGGTGCAAGCGATTCTCGACGGGGAAGTTGGGGCGGGCGATGTCGTCGTCATTCGCTATGAGGGCCCGAAGGGCGGTCCAGGCATGCGCGAGATGTTGAGCCCGACGAGCGCGATCGCAGGCCGCGGTCTCGCGGACAAGGTCGCGCTGATCACGGACGGCCGCTTCTCGGGCGGCAGTCGCGGATTCGTCGTGGGACACATCGCACCGGAGGCGGCCGTCGGCGGGCCGATTGCGCTCATCGAGGACGGCGATGAAATCACGATCGACGCGGTGAGGCGCGAGATGAACCTTCACGTGAGCGACGATGTCTTGGCTCAGCGTCGCAGCAAGTGGCGCGCGCCGGAGCCGTATGCGCGCCGTGGCGTGCTCGCGAAGTACGCGCGCGCCGTCAGCAGCGCATCGCTAGGGGCGATTACCGACGCGGAGTGAGGACGGCGTGTAAGGTGTAGAGTGTGGGGCAGGGTGAAACTCGGTTTCGCCCACGCGTTAAACTTTACACATGACACAGAACACCGCGAAGCAACAGTCGACGCGCCGGATCGAACTCGTCGAAGTCGGTCCCCGCGATGGCTTGCAAAGCGAGCCGGAGATCCTGCCGACTGAAACCAAGGTCGAGTTGATCGGCCGCTTGGTTGAAGCGGGTTTACGCCGCATCGAAGTCGCGAGCTTCGTGCACCCGAAGCTCGTGCCTCAAATGGCCGACGCCGAAGCCGTGATGGCGGCGTTGCCGCGCCCGCCGGGTGTGCAGTACGTCGGGCTCGTGCTGAATCGCAAGGGGTTCGATCGCGCGCGAGCAGCAGGATGCACGGAAATCGGCATGGTCACCGCCGCAACCGACAGCTTCGCGCAGCGTAATCAAGGCGCTTCCGTCGAGGACACGATCAAGGCGTGGGAGGAGATTGCTCCGCTCGCGCACGCCGCGTCGATTCGCGCACAGGTCACGATCTCAGTCGCATTCGGTTGCCCGTTCGAAGGTGAGGTGCCGCCGGAGCGTGTCGTCGAGATCGCACGTCGGCTCTCGAAATCAGGTCCCATTGAGATTGCCCTTGCCGACACGATCGGTGTCGGGGTCCCGACGCAAGTCAACGCGCTGGTGGAAGCCGTTCGCGGCGAAGTATCCAATGTGCCCCTGCGCTGCCACTTCCACAACACGCGCAACACCGCGGTCGCCAATGCGTATGCAGCGGTGATGGCGGGGGTCGGTACGCTCGATGCGAGCGTCGGCGGCGTCGGCGGGTGTCCCTTCGCGCCGAATGCGACCGGCAATGTGGCAACGGAAGATCTCGCCTACATGCTCTCTCGTGCAGGCTTCGACACTGGCATCGATCTCGAGCGACTCATCGCAACGGCCCACTGGCTGCAATCGAAGCGCGGTAAACCCGTCCCAAGCATGGTGTCCAAAGCAGGGCCCTTTCCGCGCCAGCGCGCAGATGCGTAGCGTGTAGAAGTGTAAACACGCGGGCGTGCCAGCACGCTCACGTCCGTTCCGTTCCGCATCTCGGGACTCGCAGGCATGGGCTAAAACCCCGGTGCGCTACTGCGAAAAATACCTACCTGTCCATGTGATGGACCTCACGTATACACTGCATCCCATCGGGCCTTACAAAGGCTCTCACCAAATTCTGAAGGGAAAATCATGGCCAAAGCAGTGGATAAGGCTTATCAGACTGTTCGCGAGCGCATCGTCCGCGGCGTGTATCCCGCTTCTTCGAGAATCACCGAGCAAGAAGTCGCAGCCGCAGCAGGTGTCAGTCGCACGCCGGTTCGTGAAGCTTTGCGTAAATTGCATGCTGAAGGTTTGTTGGAGTTCATTCCCCATCAGGGCGCGATCGTCACGGAATGGACGAGCGCCGATCGCGAAGATGTCTTCGAGCTTCGTGCCTTGTTGGAATCGTATGGTGCAGCGCGCGCGGCACGCAGAATCACGCCAGAAGGCGTTGCAGAGTTGCGGCAACTAGCCGAGGAGCAGTACCACGAAACGCTGAGCAAGACAGACGGCTACTTGGAGCGGATCGGCGATTTGAACAGCCGCTTCCACCGTCGCATCCATGAGTTCGCCGGCAGTTCGCGGTTGGTGACTGCGCTCGCATCGTTGATCGAAGCGCCGCTGATGATGAAAACATTTCAGACCTATCAGGACGAAGATCTGATCCGCAGTGCCTCACACCATCTGGAGATCGTGCGTGCACTGGAAGCGCACGATGGCGACTGGAGTGCCGCGCTGATGCGTTCGCACATCCTTGGCGCACGCGGAGCGCTGCGTATCCTGTGATCGATCGGGCGCGTTCGCGCGTCCCTTGGGTAATGTGTAGAGTAAGAAGCTCCGGCAGAAATGCCGGAGCTTTTTTATTTATCTAAGTCACTACACACGATCCGGAGGATCCAGCATGTCCATCAAAGTCGGCGACACGATGCCACCCGGCACTCTAACGGTCGCGACGGACGAAGGTCCGCAGAAAGTGAGCGCGGAGCAGTTCTTCAAAGGCAAGAAGGTTGTCCTCTTTTCCGTGCCCGGCGCCTTTACGCCGACGTGCGATGCCAAGCACTTGCCTGGTTTCGTCGAACGCGCGGAAGAATTCCGTGGCAAGGGCGTCGACACGATCGCTTGTATCGCCGTGAACGATCCGTTCGTGATGAAGGCGTGGGGAAAGTCCCAAGGCTGCAACGGCAAGGTACAGATGATTGCCGACGGCAACGCTGAGTATACGAAAGCGCTTGGTCTGGAAATGGACGCGACCGGCTTCGGGATGGGGGTTCGCGGTCAACGCTTCGCACTCATCGTCGACGATGGCGTCGTGAAGAGCGTCAACGTCGAGCAGAAGGGCGAATTCAAAGTGTCGAGCGCGGAGAGCGTACTCGAGCAGCTCTAATGGCTGCTCGATGTCATGTAAGTGATGGACGTGACACAGGTGATGTAGGCATGAAGCGCTCGGGCCTCCATCACTTGCATCACCTTCATCATTTGTATCGCCGAGCGCGACAGCAGCGCTGCTGCTGTTAGCCGAGCTGACGTTCCAGCTCCGGCAGCAGCTCGAACAGGTCCCCGACCAATCCGATATCCGCAACTTCGAAGATCGGTGCTTCGGCATCCTTGTTGATTGCGACGATCGTGCGTGCGTCCTTGATGCCGGTCAGATGCTGGATTGCACCGGAGATACCGACCGCAATATAAAGTTCTGGCGCGATGATCTTGCCTGTCTGACCGACCTGCAGATCGTTCGCCGCATAGCCCGCATCGACCGCCGCGCGAGATGCGCCGACCGCGGCGCCAAGCTTGTCCGCCAAGCTGTAGATGATCTTGAATTGCTCCGCGCTTCCGAGCGCGCGCCCGCCGGAGACGACGCGCGATGCCGTTTGCAGGTCCGGGCGACCCGAGGCGGCCTCGGATCGTGAGACGAACCGCGTGTGCGTCGGCAGCCCGGCGTTCGATTGCACACTTTGAACTTCAGCGTTGTTGCCGGTCGCTGCAGGCTGAAAAGAGGCAGTGCGTACCGTCGCAACGAGCTTGCGGTCGCTCGCTGCTTCGACAGTCACGATGGCGTTGCCAGCGTAAATGGGCCTGCGGAAGCGATAGGGGGCTTCCACGGCCATGATGTCGCTGACCTGCCCGACGCCGAGCAACGCCGCGACGCGCGGCATCAGGTCCTTACCGAACGTCGTCGACGGACCGAGGAGGTGTGTGTACTCGCCTGCGAGCGCGACGATCTGCGCCGCCTGGATCGCGGCGATCGGCTCGGCGTTGGCACTGTGCTCGATCTTGAGCACGCGCTTGACGCCAGCAATCTCCGCCGCACGCGCGGCGACTTCACTCGCATCCGCGGCGAGGACCGCGATATCGATTTCCGCGCCTTCGATCTGACTTGCGCAGCTCACGCACTTGGCTGTCGCGGGGTTGAGCTTGCCGCCGGTGTGCTCGGCGATCACGAGAACCTTGATCATTGAATCAACCCTTTTTGCTTGAGCGTGGCGACGAGCTCGCCGACATCTTTCACCATGATGCCCTTCTGACGTGCCGGCGGCGGCGAGTAGTTGGACACTTTGAACTGCGGCGCGACATCCACGCCGAGGTCCGCAAGCATCAACGTCTCGAGCGGCTTCTTCTTCGCCTTCATGATTTCAGGCAGCTTCACGTAGCGAGGCTCGTTCAAGCGCAGGTCGGTCGTGACGACTGCCGGCAGGTCGATCTCAATCGTCTCGAGTCCCGCATCGACTTCACGCGTCACTTTCGCGGTGCTTCCCGCGAGCTCGACCTTCGAGGCGAAGGTCGCTTGCGGGCGATCCCAGAGCGCGGCAAGCATTTGCCCGGTCTGATTGTTGTCGTCATCGATGCCTTGCTTGCCTAGCAGAACGATCTGCGGGCTTTCCTTCTCGATCAGCTTCAAGAACACGCGCGCAGCCGCGAGCGGTTCGACGGCCTGGTCTGCTTGCACGAGGATCGCGCGGTCGGCGCCCATCGCGAGCCCGGTGCGCAATTGCTGCTGAGCGTCTTGCGGCCCGATCGTCGCGACGACGACTTCGCTCGCGCCGCCTTGTTCCTTGATGCGCAACGCTTCCTCGAGCGCAATCTCATCGAACGGATTGATACTCATCTTGACGCCTTCGGTCACGACGCCGCTGCCGTCAGGTTTGACGCGCACGCGGACGTTGTAATCGACGACCCGCTTCAGGCCAACGAGGATTCTACTCACTAAAGACTCCGATAGAGGGGCCCAGCAAAGGGCGCACATTGTAGCCGCTGAGATCGGAAGCGGTTAGCGGTTAGCGTTAGCGGTTAGATCCAGAGTGCATGAATCCAGCACCTTGTCCTACGCGTCGGAACCGGTACGACCGCCTGTATGCACGGTCCTGTACACTAACCGCTAACTAATCGCTAACCGCTTCCAGCCATGCCCGACGCACTTGGTTTTCGTCTCAAGTTCGGGGTCGTGACACCCGCGACGAACACGATCGTTCAGCCGGAGTTCGACGCCATGTGCCCGCGTGGCGTGACCAATCAGGTCTCGCGCGTCGTGATCCCTGATACACCAGTGGGCACCGAACAAGAGTTCGCGAACATGATGGGGACCGTTCGCGCATCGATCGAGGCGGCGCTCGATTCCGCGATGGCGTGTGCGCCGGCTGCGGTCATCATGGCGATGTCAGCCGAGACGTTCTGGGAAGGCACGCTCGATGTCGCCGGTGTTCAGGCGCATTTCGAGTCGCGCGCGGGCACGCGTGTCATTCTCGGTGCACAGGCGTGTCAAGCCGCGATCGAACGCTACGGCGGCGTGCGGCGAATTGCGCTGATCACGCCGTACATGCCGTCCGGCGACGCTCAAGTACGGCGCGCCTTCACGGACAGCGGCTTCGAGGTCGTGAATCTGCTCGGGCTCAAGTCGAACAGCCCCCTGCTCATGGCGCACGAATCGCCTGAGAGACTGCGCCGAGCGGTGCGAGAAGTGGACGATCCCAGTGTCGAGCTCATCATGCAGGTGGGCACGAATCTGGCGTTCACGAAGATCGCGGGCGAGGCCGAACAATGGCTCGGCAAACCGGTCCTCGCGGTCAACACCTGTGCCTACTGGCACGCCTTGCGGACCTGCGGTATCGACGACAAGATCGAGGGGTACGGATCGCTGCTCATGGAGCACTGACGGCTCATTGCTGAGCCCTGCCGGGGAGGGAGGGTAGGTTGCCCCTGTAGCTGCAGCCGGGCGTGATGCCTGTATCGTTTCGTCTGCCCGAGCATCTGCTATCTTTTCTCGCCAGACCTGGCCGAACACAGCCCCTTCAACCCTCCGAGAGCTTTTATGCGCCCCATCCGCCCCAGCGCCGGTTTAGCGAACGTCCGATATGAGATTCGGGGCGATCTCGCGCGGCGCGCAAACGAGATGGAGCGGATGGGCTACGACATCGTGCCCCTGAACATCGGCAATCCGGGTCTCTTCGGGTTCCGCACGCCGGAGACCATGCGGCTCGCTATGATCGAGAACCTCCGTGCGAGCGAGGCCTATAGTCACCAGAAGGGCATCTTCCCCGCGCGCGAAGCGGTCGTGATGCAACAGCAAAGCCGCGGTGTGCGGGGCGTGAGCGTCGATGAAGTATTCATGGGCAACGGGGTCAGCGAGCTCATTGACCTCGTGCTTCGGGCGCTCCTGTCGACGGACGATGAAGTGCTCGTGCCGAGTCCGGACTATCCGCTCTGGACCGCTGCAGTGAATCTGAATCGCGGGCGTGCCGTTCACTACCCCTGTCACCCTGAGAACAACTTCGAGCCCGATCCCGCCGACATCGAGGCGCTGATCACGACGCGCACCCGCGCGATCGTCGTCATCAATCCAAACAATCCGACCGGCGCCGTCTACTCGCGCGCGACGCTCGAGGCGATCGCGCGCATCGCGGAAAAGCATCACCTCGTCGTCTTCAGCGACGAGATCTATGACCAGATCCTTTACGGCGACGCCGAATTCATTCCGATGGCGACGCTCGTGCACGGCACCCTGTGCGCGACGCTCTCCGGACTGTCGAAGGTCTATCGCGCGTGCGGCTATCGCGTTGGATGGGCCGTGTTCTCGGGTGAAGTCGAGCAGGCACGCGAGTACTTGAATGCGGTCGATAAGCTCTCATCGCTCCGACTGTGCAGCAACGTGCCCGGACAATGGGCCGTCCAAACCGCGCTTGGCGGTTACCAAAGCATCCATGAGCTGACGCGTCCCGGCGGGCGGCTCTATCAGTCGCGGCAAGCGATCCTGGATGGCGTCGCCGCGAGCAAGTACCTGCAAGTCCGCGCGCCGCGCGGGGCGATCTACGCGTTCGTCGGCGTCAAGGACGGCGTGCTGCCGAACTTCGACGACCAGCAGTTCGCGATGGACTTGCTCGAGCACAAGCACGTGCTCCTCGCGCCCGGAACGAGCTTCAATACGCCTTACAAGACGCACTTCCGCATTACGAACCTGCCGACCGAAGAAGTGCTGAAGGAGGTCTTCCATCGGATGGAAGACCTGCTCGACAGCTATGCCTCCGGTGCAGCACCGGCCTCGCGGACGCCGGCGTTGAAAGTCGTCAAGGCCACGCTCTGACACCTGCGACGCGAGCTTCATCAATCAATTGCAGCTCACCCTCCCGCTCTCCCAGGAAACGCGCGAACCGATCGTTCTGACAGCGAGCCGTCGGCTCGCGCATGCGATGCGCCTTGCTTACGCCGCGAGCGCTCGAGCCCGCGGACTCGAGGTGTGGCGCACGCCGCAGATCCTTCCCTGGTCCACATGGCTCGAGCGCGAGTACTTGAATGCGCGCGCCGCCGCGACGGATCCGACTTCCATCAAGCGCGTCTTGAGCGCGGCGCAAAGCCGTGCGCTATGGGAAGACGTCGTCGCCGAAAGCGCGTATGCGCGCGAGTTGCTCAATCCCTCGAATGCCGCTCGTCTTGCCGCGCGGAGTTGGCGCCGCCTTCACGAGTATCTGATTCCGCTCGACGCGCTCGGTCCCTACGACACGCCTGAGGCACGAGCCCTCGAGACATGGTGTCGAGCGTACGCGGCGCGATGTCGCACGCTACGTGCGATCGACGAGGCGGAGCTGACGACGTGGGCGCACGATGAACAGTTCGTGCCAGCAGAAGACATCGCGTGCGCTGGCTTCGACAGCATGCCGCCTTCGATGCGCAGATTGATCGATCGTTGGCGAGTGGCCGGACGCTTCGTGGATCTCGAAGCGAACACGAGGAAGGCGAGTGAAGTGCTGGTCATCGGCGCCGATGACGCAGAGGATGAGCTCATTCGCTTGGCTTCCTGGTCGCGAGCACAAGTCGTCGCTGGCGTCGAACGGATCGGCATCATTCTCGGCGATCTGCAACGGCGACGCGATGAAGTCCAGCGCGCGTTGGAAGACGTGTTCGCGCCGGGCGAGCGCTCGGTCGGTCGAGGGAGCGTCAGTATTCCCGTTGTCGTCGCTGCACCTTCGCCGCTCGCCAACTATCCGCTCGTCGATGCTGCCCTGCTCGTACTGCAGCTCGCTACGACAGCCACGCACAACGAAGCGGGCCGACTGCTGCGTTCGCCATTCGTTGCGGGCGGCGTGAGCGAACGCTCGGCGCGCGCGCTCGCGGATTTCCGTTTGCGGAAAGAGCAGCGCGAGCGTTGGGATTGGTTCGAGCTCGAGCGCTGGGCCAGCATGACGGGCTGCGATGTGCTGCAGCGAACCGCGCGACGCGTCAACGAGATGCTGCGTACGTTCTCCGGACTCGCGCTTGCGAGCGAATGGGCCGAGCGCTTTCAAGCGCTCTGGATTGCGAGCGGCTGGCCTGGCGAGCGCACGCTGAACAGTCTCGAACACCAAACGCTGGAGAAGGTACGGGGCGCGCTTGCAGAGTTCGGCACGCTCGACAATGTCGCAGGCCGCATGAGCCTGCCGCATGCACTGGCCCGGCTGCGAGACGTGTGCGCCGAGACACCGTTCGAGCCTGAAAGCGTCGGCGCTGCGGTGACGGTCATCGATGCCGCGACGAGTGCGGGAATGCAGTTCGACGCGCTGTGGGTTGCGGGGCTCGACGCGGAACACCTGCCGGCGCCGATCAATCCCGACACGCTGATTCCGATCGAGCTGCAACGTCGAGCTGGGATCCCGGAAGCGACGCCAGCGGGTGTCCTCGATCAAGCCGCGGCGCAGCTGCAACGATGGCTGCGTTCCACCAAACAGCTCGTCTTGTCTTGGCCGAAGCGCGAAGGCGATGCGGAGTTGCAGCTGAGTCCCCTGGTCTCGCAACTCGGCATCGACCCGCATACGAGCGATGTGACGCCCCGCGCCACGAGCTTGAGCGAGCTGATCTTCACAGCACGGCCGTCGTCGCTGGAACAGGTGCTCGACGACACGGCGCCGCCGATCGTCGGTGCTGCGAGCGGAGGAGCGCGCACGATCGAGCTACAGTCGCGATGTGCATTCCGTGCTCAAGCCGAGCTGCGTCTACGCGCGGAGCCGCTGCCGCGCGTGAGCTTGGGCGTCGAGCCGATGGATCGCGGCGCGATACTACATCGCGTGCTCGAAGATATCTGGGGCGGTTTGCGTACGCACGATCGACTCATCGCTACGGATGTCGAAGAGCTCGAGCGGCGTGTGCGCGAAAGCGCGCAGCGGCACGCTGCTCGATCGATTCGGCCCGACACGCGTCACCGTATTCGACTGGCGGCGCTCGAGATCGAGAGCGTCGTTCGCCAGGTGATGCGGCTGCTGGACGTCGAACGCGCGCGACCGCCGTTCGCCGTGCGCTTCGCGGAAGCCTCGGAAACGTACTCGTTGGGTGGGCTCACGATCACGCTCAGGCCGGATCGTATCGACGAGCTGAGCATGGGCGGGGCGCTCCTCATCGATTACAAACTCGGCGACTCGCACCGTCCGCGCGATTGGATCGACGTGTTGCCCGGACGGCCTCGTCGTCCGCAGCTTCCCTTGTATGGCCTCGCGCACGCGGATCGATTGCGCGCACTCGCGTACGTCGTGCTCGCGCCAGGTGCGGTCGAATACCGTGGTTGGAGCGATGGCGCGGATGTGGGGGCGGGCGTTGCGCCGTATCCCTACGGCATTCGCACCGATCTCGGCGACCCTGCCGATTGGACGGCGCTGTTGCATCACTGGCGGTTCACGCTCACGAGACTGGCCGAGCACTATGTCGCGGGCGATGCGCGCGTCGATCCGCTGCCGCAAGAATGTGCGACGTGTCATCTCAGCACGCTGTGTCGAATCCACGAGCTGTCCGTCGCTCACGACGAGCCGACGGCTTCGAACGGTGCGCGCGATGAGTAGCGATGTGTTTGCGCGCGAGCAGGCGCTCGATCCCGCGCGCTCATTCATCGTGCAAGCGCCGGCGGGCTCGGGCAAGACCGAGCTGCTCACACAGCGCTACCTGCGCTTGCTCGCAACCGTCTCCGCGCCGGAACAGATTCTCGCGCTGACGTTCACGCGCAAAGCCGCCGCCGAGATGCGCATGCGCATCGTGCAAGCCATGCAAGCGGCCGCGGGCGCGCCGCCGACCTCCGCGCACAAGCGCACAACGTGGGAGCTCGCGCGTGCCGTGCGCGAAGCGGATACCCGCAACGGCTGGCGATTGGCGGAGCACCCGTCGCGTCTCCGTATTCACACGATCGATGCCCTGAACGCGTCGTTGTCTCGCCGCTTGCCGGTGCTTGCCGGCACGGGCGCGGCCCTGGAGCCAACAGACGATCCGCGGCCGCTCTACGAGCTCGCCGGGCGCAGACTGATCGAGCGACTCGGCGAGGACTCGGCGGTCGCAGCGCAGCTCGAAGTCTTGATCGTGCACCTCGGTAACCGCGTCGATCGCATCGTCGAGCTGCTGTGCGACTTGCTTGCGAAACGCGACCAATGGCTGCATCCGATCGTGCGCGCGCGCGCCACCGAAGGTCTGCGTCAGGTGCTCGAAGGGACGCTCGATCGCCTCGTGCGTAGGCATCTCGAGTTGGTGTGCAACGCGCTCGGCCCCGATCGGTTGGCGGAGATACTGGCACTCCTCAGGTACTCGGCGGACAACCTGCTCGCGACGGATTCGCTTCCGTCTGTTCGGCGGACGGCACTTGCAGCGGTTCGCGAGCACGCCTCGCTGCAAGCGGACAGTCGTACGCTCGCGCTCTGGCGCTGTGTCGCGTCCATGCTGTTCAAGCAAGACGGGGATCTCTATCTCACGGTCACGTCGCGGCAGGGCTTTCCGACGACGAATCGCGACATGAAGACGCGCATGCTCACGCTGCTCAAATCCCTGAGCGGCGACGACGAGGCATGCGAACGACTCGCGGAGCTGCGCTCGCTCCCGGATCCCGTGTACACAGAAGCACAGTGGCGCACGATGGAAGCGCTGCTCGAGCTGCTGCCTGCCGCCGTCGCCGAGCTACAAGTCGTGTTTCAGACGGAAGGCGAAGCGGACTACGTCGAGGTCGCGTTGCGTGCGCTGCAGGCGCTCGGCTCGACCGAGGAGCCGACGGATCTCGCGCTCGCTTTCGACCATCGCTTGCAGCACATCTTGGTCGACGAGTTTCAAGATACGTCGTTCGCCCAGTTGGATCTGCTCGAGCGCTTGACGGCCGGTTGGGTGGACGGTGATGGCCGCACGCTCTTCTGTGTGGGCGATCCGATGCAGTCGATTTATCGCTTCAGGCAAGCCGAGGTCGGGCTCTTCATCGAGCTGCAGCAACACGGTTTGCGGAGCCTGCGGCTCGAGCCGTTGCGCTTGGAGAAGAACTTCCGCTCGGTGCCTGCGATCGTCGACTGGGTCAATCGCGTGTTCCCGAACGTGCT
The DNA here is from genome assembly GCA_044506405.1 of Lysobacterales bacterium. Taxonomy (GTDB): domain Bacteria; phylum Pseudomonadota; class Gammaproteobacteria; order Steroidobacterales; family Steroidobacteraceae; genus Steroidobacter. The sequence goes on from JBIQKP010000014.1 coordinate 48,390, forward strand.
CGCGCCACGCAGCGACGCGGAGCAGGGCGCTGTGCAGTACAGCCCGAGCGAAGCGACATTGGACGCACCGGGCGACGTGCGAGTCCATGCCTTCGTCAACGCGGACGAAGATGAGGAAGCTCAACGTGTCGTCGAGATCGTTCGGGAGTCGCTCGCGCGAGACGCGTCGAGCCGCGTCGCCGTCCTCGTGTCGGCACGATCGCATGTCGATGCGATTGCACGCGCGCTCGGTGCGGCGGACATTCCGTTTCAAGCGATCGAGATCGAACAACTGCGCGATCGACCTGTGGTGCAGGATCTGATCGCGCTCACGCGCGCGCTCGTGCATGTCGCGGATCGAACGGCGTGGCTGTCGACCCTGCGCGCCCCGTGGTGCGGGCTCACGCTGCACGACCTTCACGTCGTCGCAGCGCGCCCTGATTTGACGATCGAGGCCGCGATGGAGCGAGCGCTTTCGGCTGACACGGGCGCGCTGTCGGTGGAGGGGCGTACGCGGCTCGACAGGACGCACGAGGTCCTGCGTGCTGCATTGAATGAACGAGGTCGCTGGCCCCTGCGGGTGTGGGTGGAGCGCACCTGGAACGCGTTGTTCGCACCGGCGACGCTGAAGCGCATCGAAGATATCGAGGATGCGAAAGCCTTCTTCGATCGGCTCGAGACGCTTGAGAACGCAGGTGATCTGGAAGATGCGGCGCGCCTCGAATCCCAGCTCACGCGCCTATTCGCAAGCGGACGGGTCGTCGCGGACGTCCGCGTCGAGGTCATGACGATCCATGCAGCGAAAGGACTCGAGTTCGACACAGTGATCTTGCCTGGCCTGCAACGCCACATTCGCGGCGAGGATCGTGAGCTCTTGCGCTGGACGCGAATCGCAGGGCCGGAAGGCGGCTTCGTACTCGCGCCGATCAAAGCAGAAGGGAGCGATGCGGATCCGATCTATCGATGGATCGAGCTGCTCGAACGTCAGCGCGTGATGCGGGAGCGCGCACGCCTGCTCTATGTTGCGGTCACGCGCGCGAAGCGCGCGTTGCACTTGCTCGGAACCGTTCAAGCGCGCGAGCGCGACGGCGAGATGACGCTGTCTGAACCTGCGCGCGGCTCGATGTTGCGAATGTTGTGGCACGCGATCGCCTCGGAGTTCGAGCATTCGCTTCCTGCCGCTCCGGCGAATCCGATCCATGTCGAACCGCTGGTGCAGCGGCTCACGCGTCTTCCGCTCGATTGGATTGCACCGCCCAGTCCGCCGCCCGTGAAAGTCAGTCCCCTCGATATCGTCGAGATCGACGAGCCGGAGCCGCCGTTCGATTGGGTGACGCTGACGAGCCGACATGTGGGAACACTCGTGCATCGTGAGCTCGAACGGATGTGCCGCTTGAATCGCACCGATGCGAGGACCGTCCACGACGCAGCGCTCGCGCGCTTCAGAGTGGAGCTGGAGGAGCTGGGTGTCCCCGCTGATCGAAGCGCCGAAGCGGCAGAGCGCGTGCTCGCCGCGCTCCGAAGCACCCTCATCGATCCGCGCGGTCGGTGGCTCTTGGGGCTCACGGGGGAGGTGGAGCACGCGGAATCGGAGCTTGCGCTGAGCAGTATCATCGACGGTCAGATCGTCGGTGGGATCATCGATCGCACGTTCGTCGATCGGAGCGGCACGCGCTGGATCGTCGATTTCAAGACGAGCGTGCACGAGGGCGGCGGACTGGAAACGTTTCTTGCGCAGGAAGTCGAGCGTTATACGCCGCAGCTCAGCCGCTATGCCGCGTTGATGCGCAGATTCAAGCCGAGTGAGAACGTAAAGGCGGCGCTCTATTTCCCGCTACTCCGGGCTTGGCGGGAAGTGGCTGTTTGACCCGCTCGTCATCGGGCGCCGGTTGATGGTCGAAGACGCCACGAGGCGAGAATGAGACGGAGTGCTCTGTTTCTGGGCGCGCCGGCCGCTCACCGCATCGATCTCTCGTGACCTTGCGCTAGAATCCGCCGGTCTTTAGAGGGATACCCATGCATATCGTCATCGCGGCGATTACGGCCCTTGCAGGATTGCTGTGGGCATTGAACGCGCTGCAGCGCTCGGGCTTTCAGTTCAGTTCGCTCAACCCGTTCCTTGCCTATCGTCGTTGGCAATGGCGCCGCACATACGGCGGCATGCCTATCTACAAGCTCGATCGGCCGATCGACGTCGCGGCCGTTCTGTTGCTCGGAATCGCGAAAGCGGATGGCGAGATCACCTCGGATCAGAAAAAGACGCTGCTCGAGATGTTTCAGCGCGAGTTCGGCATCTCGCGAGACGAGGCGAGCGATCTCCTGCTCGCAAGCTCGCACTTGCTCCGTGACGTGATCTACATCGTCGATCACCTAGACAAAGTCTTGGAGCGCAGCGCGGAACGTTTCGAACCCGACACGGTCGCATCGCTCCTCGCGATGATGCGTCATGTCGCAGCGCTCGATGGTTCGATCAACGGCGAGCAACAAAAGCTGATCGAGGCAACGGAGGGCTACTTCGCCGCGCGTTCAAGGCCGACCTCGAAGTGGGCTTGAGACCCAGAAATACGCTCGCCAAGCTCGCATGTCTCTTGTTTAGGAAGGATCTGTCCCGGCGAACGCGGAGTCGAGATCTGCAAATGCGTGCAGCGCGTGGTGAGCTGGTGCAAGATCCTCTAGAGCCGCTTCAAGATTCTTTCTCGCCGCGCCGGTCGCGTTCGCCGCGAGAGATCTTCCTCCAGACAGCGCACCTCCGTGAGAAGGATGCTCAGGGTCGCGTAGCCTTCTAGCTTTGCGTGCTCCGCGAGAGTCTCTTCTCTGCGCTCGTCAGAGCGTGCCTTCGAGCGAGAACTGTCGGCGGCCCTGAGGGTCGGGTGGGCCGAGGATTTGAAGCTGTTGTGCGAGGTTGCGCGGTGCATCTGGGCGCGCCGCGACGAGTCCGCTCATCAGATAGGAGCGATCTCGCTTCAGCTCGATCGTGCCCGCGATCTGGAGCGGCCCACCAAGGTCGGTGATCGCGCCGACGAGCGTACCTTCGGCGGCTTGCGTGTTCGGCGCAGGCAACGTGATCTTGTAACTGCCCGACAGCGGCGAGCGCTGCGTCGTGCTCTCGAGATTCAGGATCTCCACCGTGCCTGTTGCGCTCACGGGCCACCCGGCGTCCAACGCGAGCTCCGCGAGCCGCAGATTCACCATTCCGTTCCAGCCTCTCGGTGCAAACGATCCCAAGGCCGCAAGCGGCACGGACCCGGTGAGATCGCGAAAGCGAACCGGCCCGGTGCCCACGTCGACCTGCGATTGCAGAAAGCCTTCGGCGCGCGTGACTTTGACATCGGCGCGAGCCTTGAGCGCGAGCAGCGCGAGCGCGTGCAGGTCCCACTCCACAGTGCCGACGTCCACACCTTGGATGTACAGCGACTGAGCACGGCCTTTCCAAGCGGTGCCATCGATTCCCGCTGCGCTCACACCTGAATCCCCTAGCTGCGCGAGCAGCACGGAGGCGGGCAGGGTGACGATCGCGAACACGACGTACGCGACTAGACCGAGCACGATCAGCCAACGCAGCTTCATCGGGGGAACCGCCTCATCCGGCGGCGCGATTCAAGACCAAGCTCGCGTTCACGAAGCCCGGTTCGGAGGTGCGGTCGATCGTTGCGGATTCGATGCTGACCGCGTGGGCTTGCTGCAGGTTCGCGAGACACAGCACGAGCTTGTCGAATTCCGCGCGCTCGAGCCGCACGCGGATGCCGGTCGCTCCGTTCGGGGTCTGCCCGGTGAGCGCCGAGCTCAACCCGCACTCACGAGCGGTGCGATCGACGAGCACGACGAGCGATTCTCCGACCGGCGCGACCGCAGCCATCGGCGCATCGCGCGACAACGCGATCACATCGCCGGCGACGCTGCGCATCCACGCAAGGTCCGCCTGCTTCTTCGATACGCGGGCCTCTTGCGTGGCGACTGCGGCATAGAAGGGCGCTAGAACAAAAAGATAAAGGAGCGTGATCACGACGATAACCGCACCGCCGCTCACCATCCAGCGTTCGCGCGGCTGCAGCCCGTAGAACCAATTCTTGATGTTCTGCATCGTGTATCGCTCAAGCGCCGGATGACTTGAACTGGAGTCGACCTTCGAACTTCGACTCGCGCGGGCTCGCGGATTGAATCTCGGCGCCGAGTCCTTTCTCCGTGGCCACCTGTCGGATGCGATCGAGCGCATCGACCGACGGGGCGAGTACTCTCACTTCCGTCGTATTGTTGCGATACGCGATCGTTTCGACGGTGGTATTCGGCGCCTGTGCGAGTCCTTCGCTCAGGGCATCGAGCGTCAGCATCATGCCGCTCACAGGGGCTGTGCCGCGGAGTTGATTCAGGCGCAGCTCGATCTGCTTGCGCGCCTGCAGCGGATCCGGAATCGGCGCGCCGGGCATCGCCTGCTGGAAGACTTCCGTGATCTGTTGATTGAGCGCGCTCTCGATTTGCTTGTCGTGCCAGTACTGCCAGCCCTTGAGCCCAAAGTGCAGCACGACGAAAACGCCGGCGAGCATCGCGGCGTAGCGCCACGGCGCAAACGAAATGTTCAGCTTGCGTTTGACGGCGTACGGACCTTGCAGCAAGTTGACTGGAGGTGCGGTCGCAGCGCTTGCGGCCATGATCGGCAGCGGACCATCGGGCAGCAGCTTGAGCTGCAAGCTTGCGGTGAATTCGCGCAAGCCCTCGAGCAAGTCGCGCTCGCGCTCGTAATCGGCTTCAGAGACATAGATCGTAACGTGCTCGCGCGCCTCATCGCCGGACGCGAGTGCAAGCTGCAGCGCCTCGATGAGCGGCTCGACTTCGAGTACCGCGCCTTGGCTGTTCTCTCGTCGAACGTAAACGCGTCCCTCATCGACGATCAAGGTGACGCTGTTCGGTGTGACGGGAAGGGTGGCGGTCTCGGCATGGATGGCATCGATGCGCAACCCAGCGCCGGCCACCGCGTCCTGCCATTCCTGCATTCGAGTTCGCGCGACGACGGCGACCGGTGTACCGGGACGCCCATCGCGTTTGCCTACGGCGAAATGTAAATCTTCGACGTCGGCCGCGAGCTGTTCTTCGAGCGCGAACGGGACGATTTGGGCGAGCTTCGCCGCGTTCTTGAGTGGCAACACCGGCTCGGCGAGCAGCACGTCGGTGCCGGGTACGAGCAGAATGACGCGTCTGCCGCCCGCGTGAGCGGCGGCTTCGGCCAATGTTCCGGCTTGAACGGCGCCGATGCGAGCACCTTTGCCATCGACAACGAGCCACTGGCTTTGCGCCGCAGCTGCGGAACCCGCAGCCGGGTTCAAACGGATCACGAGGAGTTCCGCCATTAAGCCGTCCCGAAGCTTCTCAAGATGGGACGAACCAGATTCGTCCTGTCGGTGCGATACAACAAACTGTACAGGGTGAACTGCGTAGTGCCAATAGTGACCCAAACGGTGGAGCGGAAGTACGAGCTCTTCTCGTCGACGACCCTGCCTTGGATCAACTCAGCCTTCTCCTCATTGCTCAAAGCGCTCTCGAACTCCTGCAGCGTCGGATGGCAGCGTTCCTTGCGCAATTCCGCTACGTTGTCGCGACCGAGCGTGAACTGCCGTTTCCCCTCGACGAGGGCGTCGAGTACTTGCGGCGGTGCCGTACAGAGATTGATTGGCGTGCCGATCGGGAGCGCGGTGACGTACGGTTCGAGCTTGCGATAGCGTTCGATGCCGAACTCGGACAGCGCCAATACCTCGCTCGCGCGCGTGATAGGCATTTCCGCGGTCCGATAGGCGGGCGTCTGGCTCGTGTACACGGCATCTTCAGCGCCGTCCGGAAAACCTGCTTGCCCGTCTGTGTCGATCCAGTCCGCGATGACACCGGCCCATTTCGTCTCGAGCTCCAGAATCTCGAGCAAGCGCTCGAGACGTCGAACCGCGAGCGGATCGGGCTTCAACTGATCGCCTTCCCGAACGACGAGGCTGTTGAGATTGAAGCGACCCTGCATGTCTTCGAGATAACCGGACACTTCGCCGCCTTCGACAGGAATCGGCGGAATCGGCGTCGCCCACTCCTCGGCGAGATGGTCTTGCCGCCTTGGTCCGCCCTGCGCGCCATCCCGCCGCAGGGTGTCGGCCGCCCATGCTTCCGCGCCGACTGCAACTTGGAATCCTTGATCGAGCGCGTAGCGGGTCGCGCTTCGTCGCTGGTCCATGAAACCGTTGAATCCAACGTTCACCGCGAGAATCGTTGCAAGCGCAACGATCAGCACGGCGGTGATGAGTGCAACGCCGCGTTGCTTGGTCGCGAGCCTCATCCTGGCACCTCCACGAGGCGTTTGATTTCGCCCCAATCCTCGAGCTCGAGTGCGATCTCGACGGCAATGGGCCGAACGCGTTGCGCATCCGGTGCGGAGTAACCAAGCGGCGGCCACTGCTCGTGCCAACGGCCGTTGTTGTCCATGAAGCGGAACGTGAGTCCCTCGACGCGCTCGACGAGCACGCGGCTGACGGGCTCGCCGCCGAGCGTCCGATCGAGCACATACCAATGATCGCGACGAAGTCGGCCTTCTTCATCGATGCGGTATGCGACGCGCTGTAACGTGGAGCGGGGCAGACCCGCGGGATTGGACCATCCGGAATGCGTGAGCTCTGCGAGCAATTGCGATCGCGCATCCGAGCGCAAGGCGGGTTGGTACGATTCGCCGAGCGGCTCGCGCACAGGACGCGGCTCGAGCGTCGAAAAATCCTGAACCATCCGTTGCACGGCGGATTGCACGGCACGGGATCGAGCATTGTTCTCTTCGAGAATCTGGCTTTGAGTGACGAGCTCGTTGTATCCGCCCATCGCCATCGCACCGACGATTACGAAGATCGCGATCGCGATCAGCACTTCGAGCAACGTGAAACCGCGGCTCCCCGCGCGCAGATCAAAGCATCTCATTGGAACTCTCCGTCCTGCGGAGGATCCTCTTGATCGTCGCCAGGCTGCTCATCGCCATTGTCCCGCGGCGAAGGTTCTTCTCCTGGCTGCTGATCGTCGTCGCGTTCGCCGTCGCCGCGGCCCGGCGGGTTTGAAGGGATGAGTCCGTCCCAATCGATGACCGCCGCGCCGGGCGGTGCGATCGCCGTGCCGTAGAACCCCGTGACGGATGCCATCGAGGATTTGGGGTCTGCTTCCGCGGGGCGTACGGAAATGTCGATGCGGCGCATGGATTCGACAGGCGTTTGGGTGACCGTCATCGTCCAGCGCCACTCGCGTCCCGCCATCTCCACCTCGTCTGAGGTTTCGTCGATTGCGGGTGGGGTGCGCTGAAGCCGCGTCTCGGTGAGTTGATTGAGCGCGACCCAATGGGCAATCGTCTTGTCCCGCAGATAAGTGCTGTTGCTCGCCGTTTGGCTGACGGCTTGAATGACCGCCATCATGCCGAGCGCAACGATGATGAGGGCGGCAAGCACCTCGATCAGTGTGAACCCGTGCTGCCCGCTCGTGGGCGGGGCGCTCGAATGAGGCATGCTCATGCGGCATCCTCCTCATCGCTGCGAGGGAGCGTCTGCGCGACCACGTCCCACTCCCGATTCTCTCGACGCCGCTCCACGCGCAGATCATCGTCCGGGAGTGCGACGACACGCCAAAGCGCTTCAGCGCCGTCACGCTCGACTTGCAGCTCGAACGGGACGAGCTCCCCGCTCGACATCACGATGATCTGCGGCGGTCGCTCGTCGCGCGATTTCTTTTCTTCTTCCCCATCCTCATCGTCTTCATCGTCGCTTTGCTCGGGCGAGAAGCGTTTGGGCAGTTGGGGCTGCAGTACGATCTCTCGCGCTTCGAGCCATACCCGGAATCGCAGTCCCTCGGGGAGCTTGCGAGGCTCGTATAAGACGTCGTCCTCGATGGGTAGCCAGAGGCTGCGCCGCGGATCGAAGCGCAAGAACTCGTAGGAAGAGGCCGCGACATAGATGCCGATGTCGATGCCTTGCAGCTCGGCTTCCTCGCGCGCTTGCCGCACGAGTGCCCAGAAGCGTCGCGACTCGTCCTCAGACTCGCGATCTCGGCCGAGCAGATTCATCGACAGCATGACCGCGGACACGAGGATGCCGATGATGACAACGACGACGAGCAGCTCGATCAGCGTGAATCCGAAGGATCGACGCCCGTCTGTTCGCGAGACGTTCGACACTCGGGTGTCCATTGTGGGCGGCGCCTCCAGCAATCCTGCGCTCGGCGGTCCTTACTCGTTCATATTCCAGTTACCGATGTCGGCATCGGCACCTTCGCCGCCGTCCTGTCCATCGGCGCCGCGGGTATAGAGGTCGAAATCCCGTCGATGCTGGCCGGGGCTCACATACACATAGTCGTTGCCCCAAGGATCCTTGCGTAGTCCATCGAGGTAACCGCCTTCTCTCCAGTTTCGGACCGACGAGTCGCTCGGTCGAACGACGAGTGCTTGAAGCCCTTGGTCGGTGCTCGGATACCGATGGTTGTCCATGAAGTAGAACTTCAGTGCCGTTTCATAGGCTTGAATGTCTTGCTTCGCCTTTGCGATCTGCGCATCGCCCAGTCGGTCCATGACGCGTGGCGCGACGATTGCCGCGAGCAGGCCGAGGATGACGACGACGACCATGATTTCGATCAAAGTGAAGCCTTCGCTGCGACGCTGACCCCGCGCTGGAGTGAGCACGCGGAAGCCGCGCTTGGGTTCGATAGGCAAGCGGGCAAGCGTTTCCTGTCTATCGCGAGCTGACGCTGAAGTGTCTGACATATTCGTCAATCCTTACGACTTGGGCGAAAATGGGTGTTTCGGCGGCGCGCCGGATCATAACAAAGTGGAATTGCGCCTTGAGTGACGAGACTTCCCTCGCTCGAATCAGGGGTCACCTCGGTGGGCTACATGCACTCATCGCTATCGCGATGATCGTACTTGGCGTATTCGGCAAGAGCGCAACGGAAACGTTCCGCTACGAGCGCGCGCTCGTGCTCGACGGCGAATACTGGCGTCTGATATCCGCGCATTTCGTGCATGGCTCCCTGCAACACCTCGTGTTGAACCTGCTCGGGCTCGTGCTCGTGACGGCGCTGTTCGCGAGAGATTACTCAGTCCGAGGCTGGCTCTTGATCATCGGGCTCAGCATTGCCGCGATCGACATCGGTTTTGTCTTTTATCAACCACAACTGGACTGGTACGTGGGGTACTCCGGAGTCCTCCACGGGATCCTCGCGGCGGGTGCCCTTGCATGGTGGATGCGCGGCCCCGCCGCGATGGCGCTAGTGTTGAGTGTCGTTCTGATCGGGAAGCTTGCTTGGGAGCAGTGGCAGGGTGCCTTGCCGCTGTCGGGCGATCTACCGGTCGTTGTAGACGCGCATCTATATGGCGCATTGGGCGGGTTCGTTGCCGCCAGCATACTTTGGGTTTGTCGACAACCCTGGCTCTCGCGACCTCGATCGCTATAATCCCGCCCCCTCCGGGGCCCGGTGGGCCCCGAGAAGCGGTTAGCGGTTAGCGGTTAGCGGTTAAGTCGGAGCGTCTTGCTCCAGCCGCCTACCGGAGCCGAGTGGCCGCGGCATGATGGATATGAACGAATCGTTTCTTACGAACCGCTAACCGCTAACCGTTAACCGCTTCTTTAAGATGTTTGCCTTCGTATTTCCCGGACAGGGCTCGCAATCGGTGGGCATGATGCAGGCGCTGGCCGCCTCTGAGCCGCTCGTCGAGCAAACCTTTGCAGAGGCCTCCGAGGTCCTCGGCTACGATTTGTGGAAGCTCTGCCAAGAAGGTCCTGAGGAGCAGCTCGGTGAGACAGAGCGCACTCAGCCCGCGATGCTCACGGCGGGTGTGGCGACATGGCGCGTGTGGCGTAAGCATGGTGGCGCGTTACCGGCCGCGATGGCGGGCCACAGCCTCGGTGAGTATTCGGCGCTCGTTTGTTCCGGTGTGTTGGATTTCAGAACGGCGGTCGCCCTCGTGCAGTTTCGTGGCGCGGCGATGCAGGCGGCTGTGCCGGTCGGGCAGGGCGCGATGGCAGCGATCCTCGGCTTGGATGATGCGGATGTCGAAGCCGCTTGCCATGAAGCGGCGCAAGGCGACGTCGTGCAGGCCGCGAATTTCAATTCGCCCGGACAGGTGGTGATTGCCGGTGCTGCGGCCGCGGTCGATCGCGCGATCGAGCTCCTCAAAACAAAGGGCGCTAAGCGAGCGATCAAGCTCCCGTTGAGTGTGCCTTCGCACAGCGTGCTCATGCAGCCCGCCGCGGTAGAGCTCGCCAAGCGGCTCGAGACGATCGAGTTTCGTTCCGGAGAGGTCCGCGACATCTACACAGTCGAGGTGCGCAAGCACGGCGAGGCTGCCGACATCCGTCGTGCACTTGTCGAACAGCTGGTGAAACCGGTGCGCTGGACGCAGACGATTCAAGCGATCGTCGCGAGCGGCGTTCGTACGATCGTGGAGTGCGGACCGGGTAGAGTGCTGACGGGACTCAACCGTCGCATCGCGAAAAACAAGGAGATAGAGATGCTGGCGATCGAAGACGCTGAATCGTTGCAGCGCGCCTTGCAGGCGTGCGGGAGCGGCGCATGAGCGAGACAGCCACACTCTCGCAAGACATTGCCATCGTGACGGGTGCGTCGCGAGGCATCGGCCGCGCGATTGCGCATGAGCTCGCGCGCCAAGGCGCGACAGTGATCGGCACGGCTACGAGCGATTCCGGTGCGCAGGGCATCACAGCTTGGTTGCACGCCGCTGGATTCAAGGGCAGGGGTGCTGTCTTGAACGTGGCGGATGCTGCGTCCATTGACGCCTTTTTGAAAGACGTCGAAGCGAAGGAAGGCGCCCCCACGATTCTTGTGAATAATGCAGGAATTACACGCGATAACCTGCTCCTGCGCATGAAGTCGGAGGAGTGGGACGACATTCTCAATACGAACCTCAGCTCCGTCTTCCGCCTGTCGAAGGGTGTGCTGAGGGGCATGATGAAGGCGCGGCGGGGCCGCATCATCAATATCGCCTCCGTTGTCGGCGTGATGGGCAACGCGGGCCAAACGAACTACGCCGCGGCGAAGGCGGGAATCATCGGATTCACGAAATCGCTCGCCCGCGAGGTGGGTTCGCGCAACATTACGGTCAACGTGGTCGCGCCGGGCTTCATCGCAACCGACATGACGGCGCAGCTACCGGCGGAACAGCAACAACAACTCGTTCAGCAAGTTGCGCTCGGTCGACTCGGAGCACCGGAGGACATCGCAAACGCGGTGGCCTTCCTGGCCTCGCCGTTGGCCGGATACATCACCGGCGAGACGCTCCACGTCAACGGCGGCATGTACATGGTGTGACTTAAGCGCCGAAATGCCTGGGACAGGGGGGGCGCCGAACGGTGCCGCGTACCACAAACGCCCGCCTCCGATGCCTTATTGCGCATTCGGCTTTGACGCTTCAGACACTTAACTTAGAATACGCCCCCCGTGCGACCCGCCCAACGAAATACAAGGGTCGGTCTTCGCGAAGGGTTCAGCAGCCTCACAGAGGACTCGTACACCAATGAGCAGTATCGAACAGCAGGTTAAAGCCATCGTCGCCGAACAATTGGGGGTGAAAGAGGAAGAAGTCACGAATGACGCTTCCTTCGTCGACGACCTTGGCGCGGACTCGCTCGACACCGTCGAGCTGGTCATGGCGCTCGAGGAAGAGTTCGAGACGGAGATCCCGGACGAAGACGCCGAGAAGATCACGACCGTTCAGCAGGCGATCGATTACATCACCGAGCGCCGCAATCAGGCTTGATCCTGTTTTGCTCGTCGAACCGGCCAGGGAAGGCGGTGCGACATCCCGCCATTCTCGATTCCACCTTCATCTAATGAGGTCAACGCTTGTCTAAGCGACGCGTCGTCGTGACTGGTCTCGGCATCGTTTCTCCTGTCGGGAGCACGATCGAATCTGCGTGGGAAAGCGTTCTCGCCGGTAAGAGCGGAATCGGTCCCATCACTCGTTTCGACGTGAGCGCCTTTCCGGTTCGCTTCGGCGGCGCGGTGCATGGGTTCGATGCAGAGAAATATCTCTCTGCTAAAGACCTGCGGAAGATGGATCCGTTCATGCACTACGGCTTTGCGGCCGCGGCGGATGCGCTCAAGGATTCCGGCCTCGAAGTGACGCAGGAGAACAGCCCGCGCATCGGTGTCGCGATGGGGGCAGGCATCGGCGGTCTCGACACGATCGAAGCGAACTACGAGAAATATTCCGAGACGCGCAGTCCGAAGAAGATCTCTCCGTTCTTCGTTCCCGGCAGCATCATCAACATGATCTCCGGGCACGTTTCGATGCAATTCAAGTTGACGGGGCCGAACATCGCGACCGTCACCGCGTGCACGACCTCGACGCATTCGATCGGGCTTGCGGGACGTCTCGTGCAGTACGGCGACGCGGACGTGATGATCGCAGGCGGCGGTGAGATGGCGACGACGCCGCTCGGGCTCGGCAGCTTCTGCCAAGCGCGTGCGCTTTCACAACGCAACGACGATCCTCAAGCGGCGAGCCGCCCGTGGGATCGCGATCGCGACGGCTTCGTTCTGTCGGATGGCGCAGGCGCCGTGGTGCTCGAAGAGTACGAGCACGCGAAGAAGCGCGGCGCGCGAATCTATGCGGAGCTCGTCGGTTTTGGCATGAGCGGCGATGCGCACCACATCACCGCGCCGCCGGAAGACGGCGAAGGCGCGCGGCTTGCGATGTCGAACGCACTCAAGGACGCCTCGCTCAACCCCGCGGACGTGCAGTATCTGAACGCGCACGCCACCTCGACCGAGCTCGGCGATTTGGCCGAGACGATCGCGATCAAGCGCACGTTCGGCGATCACGCCTATAAGCTCGCCGTCAGCTCGACGAAGTCGATGACGGGCCACTTGCTCGGCGCCGCAGGCGCGGTCGAAGCGATCTTTTCGATTCTCGCGATTCGCGATCAGGTCGCGCCGCCGACGATCAATCTGCAGAATCCGGGTGAAGGCTGCGATCTCGATTACGTGCCGCATACTGCGCGCAAGACGCCGATCCAGGTCGCGCTGTCGAATTCGTTCGGTTTCGGCGGGACGAACGGCAGTTTGATCTTCAGTGCGCTGAAATAGCCTTCCTCACACGATCCACCGAGAGCGACTCGGCGATGATGGCTCTCGTATGAACGCGGAGCCGCTGACGGTTCCAGTGCAGCTTCAGCGCTCGACGTTGCTCGAGCTCCATGCGGCGTACCCGGATCGCTATCCTGCCTTGCTCGAGAGCGCCGCAAGCGGCGAGCCGCTTGGCCGCTTCGACATTCTGTTTGCGTATCCGGGCGCCAAACTCACGCTTGATCAGTGTGGAGCGTTGACCGGAGAGCACGCGCAGACCGAAGCGTCGACTTTTCTGCATGCGCTCGATGCGTGGTGGAAACGCGAACGCACGCCCCAATCGGATCTCTCGCTGCCGTTTCGCGGCGGATGGCTCGTGTACTTGGGGTATGAACTTGCCGGCGAAATCGAGCCGCGGCTCGCAATGCTCCCGCTCGCTTCCGGGCCGGTCGCACAGGCGGTCCGTATCCCCGCTGCAATCATCTTCGAGCACGCGAGCGCGAGCGCATGGATCGTCGTCGAGCCGCATGCGGCCGATATCGTCGCGCGCATCCAGGCCGATCTCGCCGCGCTCGAGCCCGCTCCGCGCTACGCCCTCGGCGAGCTCATCGAAGGAGACGTCGTGGAGGAAGCGTCCGAGCGTTTCGTCCACGCTGTGCAACGCGCGCTCGAATACATCGCCGCGGGCGATATCTATCAGGCGAATCTGTCCCGCGCATGGCGTGGGAACGTGTGCGAGGGTGTTGAAGCGCACGATCTCTATCGGCGCCTTCGCGAAACAAATCCCGCCCCGTTCGCGGCGCTGGCGTGCCTCGACGGTGTCACAATCGTGAGCTCCTCGCCCGAGCGTCTCGTGCAAGTGCAATGCGGCTGTGTTTCGACGCGGCCGATCGCGGGCACGCGTCCGCGCGGAGCCAGTGTCGTCGACGATCAGTCGCTTGCACGGGAGCTCCGTGCACATCCGAAGGAGCGTGCCGAGCACGTCATGCTGCTCGATCTCGAACGCAACGACTTAGGGAAGATCTGCGCTGCGGGAACCGTCGAAGTCGACGAATACATGATGCTCGAGTCGTATGCGCACGTACATCATATCGTCTCGAATGTGCGTGGATGGCTTCGCCCCGAGGTCTCGCCGGGCGACGTGCTGCGCGCCGTTTTTCCGGGCGGCACCATCACCGGATGTCCTAAGATCCGCTGTATGGAGATCATCGCCGAGCTCGAATGCGAAGCGCGGGGCGCCTATACGGGGTCGCTCGGTTACTTGAACCGCGACGGCTCGATGGACATGAATATTCTCATTCGTTCGGTCGAGTTGCGCGGCCGCGTGATGACGATCCGCGCCGGCGCGGGGATCGTGGCGGATTCGCTTCCGCAGCGAGAGCTCGAAGAAACACGCGCGAAAGCACGCGGCGTGCTCCGTGCGTTGGGGAAGGGAGCGAGCGCGTCATGACCCTCTCTGTACTCATCAATGGACATCGCCCGCCCGATCTCGGCCACGCGCTGCCATTGAACGATCGCGGCTTCCAGTATGGTGACGGTCTGTTCGAGACCGCGCGCTTGGAACGCGGTGCCGTGCGCTTCCTCGAGGCGCATCTCGCGCGTCTGCGCGACGGCTGCGCCCGCTTGCACATCCTGCCACCGGATGAAGCGACGCTCCGTGCCGAGATTGCAACGGTAACGACCCATCTGCGAAGCGCCGTCTTGAAGATCATCGTCTCACGCGGCGTCGGTGCGCGCGGTTACCGGCCGTCCGATGATTGCAGTCCGACGCGAGTCGTCGCGGCGTACGCTGCACCAGAGATCGAGCCCGATCGCGTTCTGCGTATCCGCTGGTGCGAGACTCGACTCGGGCGCAACGAGCGCTTGGCAGGCATCAAGCACCTCAATCGCTTGGAGCACGTGCTCGCGCAATCGGAGTGGAACGACCCGGCAATCGACGAAGGGTTGATGCTCGATACCGAAGGCGAGCTCGTCAGCGCGACCTCATCGAATGTTTTCCTCGTTAGAGAGGGCGTGCTGTTTACACCGGATCTGCGTTACAGCGGCGTGCGCGGCGTCATCCGCGGGGAAGTGCTGCGAGCCGCGACGGCGCTCGGCATCGCGGTGAGCGAGGAACCTCTGTGGCCACATGATGTGGAGGCGGCCGATGAAGTGTTCTTGACGAATGCCGTACGCGGAATCCGGGCCGTCGGTGCGCTCGACGCTAAACAATGGGCGCGCGGACCCGTGACGAGCGCGTTCAAGGCGGCGTTGAACGCATGATGCTAGCGTCCGTCCGCCCATTGAAGCAGAGGCTCGACGGTCGTGCGATCGTGCGTGTGTTAGTCGTCATCGTGCTGCTTGCGTTTGCGAGCGCACTCGCCGCTGCGTGGTGGATCGATCGATGGCTGGATCAGCCGATCGCGACGCTCGATGAGAAGCAAGTCTTCGAAGTACCGCGCGGGTCGAGCCTGACAGCGGTGGGTACTTCTCTGCACCGGTCCGGTCTCCTCGATCACCCGCGCATCTGGGTTGGGTGGGCGAGAGTGATGAATCGCTCGCAAAGCCTCAAAGCGGGCGAATATGCGCTCGAGCCGGGTCTCACGCCGCGTCGCTTGCTCGATCTCTTGAGCTCCGGACGCGTTCTGCTACACAGCATCACGTTCATCGAGGGCTCGACGTTTGCTGATGTTCGCAACGCGCTCATCACGAATGAGGCCGTCGATTCGCAGTATGCCGATCGAACGGGTGAAGAAATCATGACCGCGCTCGGTGCGCCGGGAGCGCATCCGGAAGGGCAGTTCTTCCCCGACACCTATCACTTCCCGAGAGGGACGAGCGATGTGCAGCTTCTCGGGATCGCGTACCGCAGGATGCAGTCGGAACTCAAGACCGCGTGGGATCAGCGTCTTCCCGATCTGCCGCTTGGCAGCCCTTACGAGGCGCTGATCCTCGCATCGATCGTCGAGAAGGAGACAGCGCTCGATTCCGAACGCCCAGCCGTCGCCGGCGTGTTCATCGAGCGCTTGCGTCGTGGGATGCGGTTGCAGACCGATCCCACGGTGATCTACGGCATGATGGATCGCTTCGACGGCAACATCCGGCGGGCGGACCTGCGGCGCGACACGCCGTACAACACCTATACGCGCGCGGGATTGCCGCCGACGCCGATCGCGATGCCCAGTCTCGACTCGCTTCGCGCCGCGACGCGCCCCGAAGTCACGGGTGCGCTATTCTTCGTTGCAACGGGCGAGCCGGACGGTAGCCACTATTTCTCAAAGACGCTCGCGGAGCACGACGCCGCGGTGAAACGCTACCTTCGCAAGCTTCGTGAGCGACAATGAAACGCGGCAAATTCATCACGATCGAAGGCGGAGAGGGCGTGGGCAAGTCCACGCAAATCGGCGCGCTGCGCGAGTGGCTGAGCGAGCAAGGGCTCGAGATCGTGCTCACGCGAGAGCCGGGCGGCACGCCGCGCGCGGAACGGATTCGCGCGATTCTGCTCGAGCCGAGTGAAGAATCCATGCCGCCCGCATGCGAGCTGCTGCTCATGTTCGCGGCGCGTTCCACGCACGTCGAGAATGTCATCAAGCCCGCGCTGGCACGTGGCGCTTGGGTGCTATGCGACCGCTTCACGGATGCAACGTATGCGTATCAAGGTGGCGGACGTGAGTTCGATCGTGAGCTCATCGCAACGCTCGAGCGTGCAGTGCTGGGTGCGCTGCAGCCCGATCTCACGTTGTTGCTCGATGCTCCAGTCGACGTCGGTACCGCGCGTGCTCGATCGCGCAATCAAGCGAGCGGTCGCACGGATCGGTTCGAGCTCGAGCAGAGCGGCTTTTTCGAACGCGTCCGCGCCGCGTACCTGGATCGTGCGCGACAGGAGCCGAACCGATTCGCAATCATCGATGCAACCGGCTCACGCGAGGCGGTTGCAGCTGCGATTCGCGAAGCCGTTCGAACGCGCGCCCTGAATGCAGGGATGGATGATCTGAGATGACCGACGAAGCTATTCCGCTGCCCGCGCCGACGCTGCTGCCTTGGCACACGTCGGCCGTGGACCAACTCCGTTCCGCCTGGAGGAGCGGTCGCATGTCTCACGCGTTGCTGCTCACGGGTGCTGAAGGCATCGGCAAGCGTCAGCTTGCCTCCTGGCTCGCGGCTGCAGCGTTATGCGATCGTAGCGATGCAAAGCATCTCGAGCGCTGCGGCGAATGCGCGGGCTGTAAGCTCATCGACGCCGGCTCGCATCCCGATTTGTGGTGGGTGCGACCCGAAGAAGACAAGCAACAGATTTCGGTCGATCAAGTGCGCGCGATGTGCGAGCGCTTGAGCAAGACGAGCTATCGCGAAGGCTACAAGGTCGCCGTCGTGGAGCCTGCGCATCGCATGACGCCAGGCGCGGCGAATAGTCTGCTCAAGACGCTCGAGGAGCCCGCGCCGGAAAGCTTGCTCATCCTGGTGACCTCGCAACCTTCGGTCTTGCTTCCGACGGTGCGCAGCCGCTGCCTAAAGCTTGCAGTCGGTGCACCTTCGCCTGCGGAGGCGCGTGCTTGGGCGGAATCGGCGATCGGTGAGGCGCTCTCTGCCGACGCATTGGAATTCGCGGGCGGGGCGCCCTTGAAGGCCGTCGAGCTCACGCAGGGCGCGTTCGCGACCGTGCACGATGACATGCAAAAAGGGCTCGCGGCGCTGCTTTCCGGCAGGGCCGATGTGACGCAAGTCGCGGCGAATTGGGCGGATGAGCACCTCCCCGAGCGCTTGAATTGGCTGGATCGCTGGCTGCTTTCCCTCGCGCGGGGGGCACTTGTCGGAACTGCCGAGTTCATCACGTTCCCAAGTCGACCTGTGCACTTGCCAAGCCCGTCACACACGTTGAACATAAGCAGCATCTACAGTTTGGTAGATCGCGCGCGGGCGCTGAAAGCGCAACTAGCCCGTACCGCGCTTCAGCGCGAGCTTGCCGTGACGGCATGGCTGTACGCGCTGTTGGACGTGATGGCGTCGGCTGCGACGCCGAGCCCGCGCGGTGTACCCATGAACCGGAGTCGATAGCACGCATGGTGATGCGTCAGCCCAGTAGCAAGCCAGGTCTTCTGACCCTGACGATCAAGGACAAGAGCGCCTTGTATCTGGCTTATATGCCATTCGTGAAGAACGGCGGGCTCTTCATCCCGACGAACAGCAACTATCGTCTCGGCGACGAAGTATTCATGCTGCTGAATCTGATGGGTGAAGATGAAAAGCTTCCTGTTGCCGGCCGGGTCATCTGGATGACGCCGAAGGGCGCGCAGGGCAAGCGCACAGCTGGCATCGGCGTGCAGTTCAGCGAGCAGGATCGCGGGAACACTCAGCGAAAGATCGAAAGCTATCTCGCGGGCGCGCTCGGCGGCGATAAGCCCACGCACACGATGTAGCGGATTACCCTCCGACGACTCTGCGTTGTGGGGCTACGGCAGCGAGACCGCCGCGCAGCACTGAAGCTTTGAAGCCGCGCTCGTTGAGAATATACGCGGCCGCGGAGCTGCGACGGCCGGTGTCGCAACACACGATGTAGTGCGTATCGCGGTCGAGCGATTTGAGCTTGAGCCGGATGAAGTACAGCGGCACGTTGATCGCGCCTTCCATGCGGTAACCCTCGAACTCGCTCGGCAATCTCACATCGAGCCACACTCCGCCGTGCGCGACGATGGATTGCGCTTGCGGGTAGTCCACCCACTCGAGCAGCGGCTCGTTGAGCAGGGTACGGAAATCGTCCTTCGCAAGGCGCATCAGCGTTCCGGGCGTCAGCATCGAGACGGTCGCGTTACGTTTCGCGTCCGAGATGAGCGCTTCTTCCCCGAACGTATCGCCCATTCCGAGCTCAGCGAGCTTGATGCCTTCCTTGTTGAGCGGTGTCTCGCGCGTGACTAGGCATTTCCCTTTGACGATGACGTAGAAGTAGTCGCCCTCGTCGCCTTGCTTGATCACGACATCGTCAGCGTTGTAGTCGACGCGCTGCATGCGCATGAAGATCGCTTGGATGTTCGCGGGAGGAATGCGGTGAAACGCTTTCGACTGGAGCAGCGTCGTCATCCAATCGTCCGCGGAGGACAGGTCCTCGGTCTGGTGGAGCTCGTCGACGACGTAGGTGCCGGTCTGGTCCCACGTCAGCATCATGTCGAGCAACTCGCTATCGACGGAGATCACCTCTGCCGTGTCGGAGGCGACACGCGCGCTATAGCGACGAGGCACCGATGGCCCGATGGCGTTGCGGGATTCGGGCGTGCCTCCACGGAGCGTTTGCACGGGGCGACCGTCGAGCAACAGCTCGACAGTGCCGCGAACGAGAAAATACGTGCGCTTGTCGTTCTCGCCCTCTTTGAAGAGCAGGCGCCCACCGGAAAGCTCGCGAAGCGCGGCCTTGCGGGCAAGCGAGTGCAAGTTGTCTCGCTTCATGCCATCCAGGGGAGAGAACGACCGCAGCAGGCCAAGATCGATCGGCTTGCTTTCCATGGTTCTCCAGTGAGGGAAACCCGGAGCAGGGTGCTCCGGAACTCTCAATCAGGCAGATGGTAGCAGGCGTGTCCGACGCAAGCTGTACGATAAATGCGCATTTTTCGTAGTTACTCGAGCAAACTCCAACCCGCGTCTGGTGTGAAGCGATCTCCGTGCGCTTCCTTGAGTTCCTCGAGCCGCGTCACGATCGCGCGCACGCCGCGCGTACGCGCATAGTGCAGCGGGCCGCCCCTAAATGGCGCAAAGCCAGCGCCGAAAATGACACCCGCATCGACGAGGTCTGGATCCGCCACGATCTTCTCTCTGAGCACCGCGACGCATTCGTTCACGAGCGGCAGCATCAACCGGTCTTCCAAATCATCCGGCGCATGTTTGCCCTCGGTGGGCGGCTTCTGGGGTCTGTCGCCGATCCACTCGTAGAACCCTCGCCCGGTCTTTTTGCCGAACTGCTTCTGCGCGTAGCGGGTAGACAAGACTGAAGGGACCTCTGCGTTCGACTGAAAGAAGACTTTGCCTACGCTCATCACCACATCTAAGCCGACGACGTCCGCGAGCTCGATTGGCCCCATCGGCATGCCGAAATCCTCGGCCGCTCGATCGATCAACGCGAGCGGGATGCCTTCCTCCGCGGCGCGAATCGCTTCGCTCAGGTACGGCATCAGCACGCGGTTGACGAGAAAGCCGGGTGCGCTCGCGCAGGTGATCCCGAGTTTGTCTATCTGGCGCACGAACGCTTGGCCACGCTGCACCATCTCCGGATTGCTGTTGGCAGCACGAATGACCTCGATGAGCGGCATGCGAGCGACCGGATTGAAGAAATGAAGGCCGATCAGTCGAGAGGGGTCCGCGAGCCTCTCCGCGAGCTGTTCCAGTACGATGCTGGAGGTGTTCGTCGCAAGCACTGCATCCCGCTTCATCTGAGGCTCGAGTCGCGCGTAGAGCTCACGCTTAGCATCGAGATTCTCGAAGATCGCCTCGATGACGACATCCGCCTTCGCGATGCCACGCCCTTCGACATCTCCTTGCAAGCGGCCGAGCGCGGCTTCTCTTCGCGCCGTATCGGGATATCGCTTCTCGAAGAACGCCCGCGCACGCGCGATCGCGGGCGCGACGTACTCTTCCGCGCGATCTTGCAGCGTGACGGTGAGCCCGCGGGCAGCACACCAGGTGGCGATATCGCCACCCATCACGCCGGCACCGACCACATGCACGTGCTGTGCGGGCGCACCGCTCTGCTTGCCTTCCGACTTCAAACGCTCCTGAAGGAAGAAGACGCGCACCAGATTCCGCGACGTCGGCGTGACGAGCAGCTCGGCCATCGAGCGCGCTTCCGCTTCCATCGCGCGCGCACCGCGCCCGCCATGTCGTTGCCACAGATCGATCAGCGCGTAGGGAGCAGGGTAGTGCGCAGGCTTCGCCCGCTTCGCCACCTGCGTCCGCATTTGTCCCGCGATGATGGGCCGCAGGAGTGCGCTATTGAGCAGGCGCTCCTTGAGACCGAGCGAGCGCGGCTTCGGCGAGCGAAGCGCGATTTCCTTGGCGGCGGCATCGAGTTGTCCGCGCGGCACCATGCTGTCGACCAGCCCGACCTTCAGCGCCTGCTGCGGGCGGAGCGATCGGCCCGTCAACATGAGATCCATCGCGGCCAGTGGACCGATCAGTTGCACGGAACGAACCGTGCCGCCAAAACCGGGATGAGCACCGAGCTGAATCTCGGGAAAACCCAGCGTGACACTCGCGT
The DNA here is from genome assembly GCA_044506405.1 of Lysobacterales bacterium. GTDB lineage: Bacteria > Pseudomonadota > Gammaproteobacteria > Steroidobacterales > Steroidobacteraceae > Steroidobacter. The sequence continues at coordinate 69,661 of JBIQKP010000014.1, forward strand.
CATCGGCACACACACGGTATCGACAGGCGAGAGCGACTTCGAGTCCGCCGCCCAGCGCGAAACCGTTGATCGCAGCGACCGTCGGGCAGGAGAGGGCGGCGAAGCGGTCGAAGATCTCCTGACCGCTGCGAATCATCTGGAAGGCTTGATCGGCGCTCTGGATCGAGAGGAACTCTTTGATGTCGGCGCCGGCAATAAAGCCCTTCTTGGCCGAACGTACGACGATTGCACGCGGCGTTGCGCGCCCGAAGGAATCCACGATCTCACGCAACTCCTCCATGACGTCGAGAGAGAGGCTGTTGACGCTCGCATCAGCCTTGTCGAATGTGAGCCACGCGACCCCATCTTCGTCCTTCGTGAGCTGCCAGTGTTGGCGTGTATTTGCGGGCGAGGACGCTTGCATGTAACCCCCAACGTTTTTATCGGCTATACGGTCAGGCGTTGCGGACTTCGAAATCGCAGATGAGCGGACGATGATCCGAGAAGCGAACGTCTGGCACGTCGAAATGCGTGATCTCGATGCCCTTCGAGTGCAGCACGAAGTCGAGCTCCTTGCGCGGATTGCGACTCGGATAAGACGGCAACCCGAGCCGATTGGCATTCTTCAAGCCTGACGCCTCCATGAAGAGGTAGATCTCGTGATCGCCCCAGAACGTGTTGAAGTCGCCCGCGACGATCACAGGCTTGCGCGAGCGCTTCACGAGCTCGTGCAAGTACCGCAGTTGATCGTGCCTGTGACGAAACTTGAGCGACAAGTGCACGAGGAAGATCGCCACTTCCTCGAGCTCGAGCTCGATGATGAGGCGCTTGATGCCCGTTTCGAAATAGTGGAAACGCTCGCCCTCAACGCGGGGGGCTGCGAGAAAGGCGTTCCCCTGCTTGCGGACGATGGGCATCAGGTTATTGAGCGAAGTCGTCCCGTACTTGCATTGATAGGTCGAGTAATGCCCGAGCGAATCCGCGATCTGCTTCGCCTGGTTCACCAAGCCGGAGCGAATCGATCCGGTGTCGATCTCGATGAGCCCGACGAGATCCGGATCGAGCATTTTCAGGTACTGCGTGATTCGCTCGAGAACGCGCGAGTTGCTGCGCAAATAGCCCGCGCCCGGTACCGGCAGGTGGAACGCAGGACCTGTGCCGGTCGCGTACCGGATGTTGTACAGAACGAAACGCATGGGTCAGAGCTGGAATTGGGGCGTCGGCATCGCAACGCCGCATTCTATAGCAGGCGCAGAGCGTGCGCCCTCGACGAGTGGGGATGCGTCAAGGAACCGGCGAAAGCGTATGTTCTGCATTAGAATTCGAGCGACGAAGCCATGTCGCGCCGAGCGCGACGGGAGCCAGGGGTGAGCAGTATCTCTCAGCAAAATCCGGTGCGCGTATTCGTAAGTCACGTGTTCGCGCCTTCAGATGATTACCACCGCGTGTTCGAGTACCTAGAGAGCTCGCACAATTTCTACTATAGAAATTGCAGCAATCCGGAGGTTCAGCTCGGCGGCAGCGCCGAAGCAATGAAGGATGAGCTCAGAAAACAGATCAACCTAGCAGAGGTCGTAATCGTTCCGGCGGGTCAGTACAAGCACAATGAAAGCTGGATCGATTTCATCCTCAACTGCGCGAAGGGGTTCGACAAGCCGATCGTCGCCCTCGAGTTCTTCGGCATCAAGGCGAAGATCCCTGTGCAGGTGGAGGCGCTCGCGGACGAGGTGATTGAGTGGAACGAGCGTTCGATCGCGGATGCGATCCGCCGCCAAGCGCGCCATGAAGATACGGCGCGCTGGGATGTCATCGATTTCAAGCTGGACTAGGGCGCTGCCCGGTCCGATCGCGTACTAATCTTCGCCGACGGCCCGTAGCTTCGGCGCGCGTTGTACGTTCTGCTGACGCGCGATGACACCGAGCATACTGACGATCCGCATGGCCATTCGGCCCGCTTCGATGTCCGACATCTTCCGCACGGTGGCTTGAACGGCGGATTCGCCGCGCATCGGACGCACGCATTGCATGCAGCTCGAGACGGAGGAGAACTCCTCGCGGATTTCCTTCGGCAGATCATCCTGCTCGAGCGACGCTAAGTGTTGGCGATACGCCTCGGCGAGCCGCTGCTTGATAGGGCCTGCGGAAGCAAGCATGGCGGTCGCGGCGAAAAAATTCTCCCAGGCGTTGCTCATTGCAACCTACCCCCGACAAATCGGTTTATGGCCGAAGATCGCGCTGGAGTTTGGCGACTACGCGACGATCGAACGGCAAGCGAAGCTGAGAAGTTACTTTAGATTCGCTCGGCAGCGTTTTCTTGGCTGCTCAAGGATCTAGCGCCTGAATATACTCCTGCGCCTTTCAAAGGCAAGTAATTAACCTGAACGCACCTACCAATTCAGCAGAAGTCTGTTCGATGTAATCTCAATTCGAAAGAAGGGTCATAACTGACGGAAAAATAAAGCTTTGTTGTAGGGGGATGATCTCCGCCGCACGCTCTTCGGCGGATCGCCCTGTCAGTGCGGTGGGAACTCATAAAAGTAGCGACGTATTGCTTGGTCATCAGTTGGAAGTCACGCAAGGTGCGACGGTGAGCAAGCCCAAGCAGACGTTATTCCTGATCGCGATCATCGCGGCGAGCGGCTCCTTCGCGCCCGTTTACGCACAAGTGGATGAGCCGCCCGCTGCGCCACCTCCAGACTCGGTGACGCCTCCGCCGGAAGAAGTCGCGCCGCTCGAGGACAAGAAGATCGATCAGTTCGCGGATGCCTATCTCGCGATCGAAGAGATACACGCGAAAGCAGCCGCCGACCTCGAACAAGCACCCGACTCGGAATCCGCTAATGCAGTCAAGGCAAACGCAGAATCGCAGATCATCGAGGCTGTCGAACGCAGTGGCCTGCGGCTCGAAGAATTCAACCAGATTGCAGAGTTGATGGCCGTGGATGTCGAGTTGCGCGCAAAGATCGCCGATCGCGTCGAGAAGCGAAGAAGAATCTAGCTCTGCCTATATCGACGGTATCCGCAGCGAGACATGACCGTCGGCGCAAGACGTTGATCGTCGGCGGCGAATGGGATTCTCCGGAGGCGTTTGTCTACGCCACTGGCTTCGTGCCTCCATATATAAGTATCCACGAGTGAGAGATTGTGGATTCAGATCGATCTGCATCGGGGCACGCAAGCGGAGAGTGTGTGTGAACCCGGCAGGTTGTGCCTTAGGGGGTCGTAGGTCTTAGAAACATTAGACCGATCCGGGCCACATTGGAGTGTCGCATAATGTATAGCAAGCGGTAATTGTCGCTCGCGTATAAGAGCGCGATCCATCGAGCTTTCAATGAGAGGCGCGCATCCCGCGCACAGTCAGACGGCCGGCTTCCCTGCCGGCCCGCGCGGCTTCCCTGCCCGCTTAGACCGCTCGCAGTCCCGCTCGCGGGCCTGGTGCGATTTCGCCAGCGTGCGGCTTTGCGGCGGAACGTCGCAGCTCCGCTCCGCCCTTCTGGTTTAGCAAGGAAGAGGGTAGACGGACACTTTTAGTTCATCTCGAAATCTTCGCGAGGACGGTCATACCGGGCCCCACAACGCGCCTCCAACTCGTTCTCTGTATCGCCGAGCACAGCAAACGCCGCGTTGCTCAGCTCCACGAGCTCACTCCTCGTGCACATCAACAAATCAGCTTCATTAACCGCCTCGAGCTGCCTCAGCAGTGCTAGCACTTTCAGGTTCATTTATTCACCGTGCTATCAACGTTTGCGACCAGCAGCAGCGCTTGAACTTCACACCAGATCCGCAAGGGCAGGGATCATTGCGACCGAGCTTTATTGATCGCTGCTGCTCTGCTGGTGCTGCTGGTAACGATCGCTCGTTGCGAGTCCGAGCCTGCTGGCGAAGCTTCGACAGATCAGCGGGCAACTTGCCCACTTCAATCGCTCTAGACACGCGGCGGCCATGACAGTCTCGATACTTTTCGTTCGAGCCACATGGACAGCGGCCGTTGCGGTGCACGTAGGGCACCTGCCAACTCCTTGCACGCCTGGTGGTCTCTAGCGGATTAGCAGCCACGAACGTCTCCAGCGCGAATTGCATAAACGCGTTCAGCGAAACGCCCTGTAATGCCGCAAGTGCCGATAAATGCACCTTCAATTGCTGATCGATACGAAGTGGAAAGGCTTTTGTTTTCGTGGACATACAGAAAAGTGACATCACTTCGAAGTGGGGAAACTCTAGAAAAATAGGGGATTAGTGAATCGCAGGTCACTTGTTACCTATCCGACAAGCCCAGCAAGCGGGGCGCGGTCGTGCGCCGGTCGGAGGGTGGGTGAAGGTCGCATCGGAGCGCCGAAGATTGACAGATCATGCTCGGCGGCGGACGTGCGCGGGCGGGTCGCGCCGCTCGCCGCTCCGCGCACGTTCGCGCTTGAGGCGTTCGCTGGCGAGATCTGAATAGCGATCGAGAGCGGCTGTAGCAACTGCATCGCCGCGAGCCAGTTCGCGTGCGAGCTGCCAGACATACGGATAGGCCCGCAGCTGTGACTGCGTCGTATGGTGCCCCTCAGGATCGACGAGCTCGGCACCTCGAGCTGCCCAGCCGCGGAACGCATCTCCTAGGATGCGACCTTCGATGTAAAGCGAAACTAGCTGAATCACCGCAGCGTGCGGCTTCGCTGTGCCGGCCTTATAGGCGCGCGCTTGACGCAGCGATACGCCGCAAAGATCGCGAATGGTTTCGGCTGGAACGCCGTAGAGTGCTGGATGAGGACTCGAACTCGCCGCCATACGCCACCGACCGCTGTACGGTGAATGACGCTGGACGCGTGGGCATCTAGCCCGTTCGATGCGGCTAAGAAGCTCGTTCCTAAGCTTCCGCTGTGCATGTTCCTTATGCAGCCTCCGCCGAGTCCAATCCTAGTGTGCGCCGTTGCCAAATCCTGAGAACGGCGCAGACCTCGCGACGAAGAGTCTGCCACAACAAACTCCCGACTGCGATCACATCCATGTGATCACCGCCGGAAGGAACACACCAGCAAGGAAAGCGCGCGAGGATCCATGCGCGAGCCCACTTTGCCATGACGCATAATGTATATTAAGTCAAATACCGAATGGAGGTTATCGGGCCAACGGGATTCCGGTAACCCTCCCCGAAATTCCGGTGACGAGCCCCTATTCGTATACGCCCCAGCGCGCGATCAGAATGCGTAGCGCGCGAGAAAGAACCCCACGTTCTCCGCGTTGCGCACCGCGCGCGGCGGGCCGAGACCCTTCAACCGGTTGATGCCGATCAAGCCGTAACATTCGCCGCCATTTTTGTCGTCGAGCGTCGCAGCCGCATGGTGCGAAAGCTCGTGCAGGAACGTCTGCACCTGCGATTGCTCGGTGAGCGAGGTCTCCGGCAGCGTGAAGAACCGCGGGCCAAGGCTCATCGGAAAAGTCGGGTTGCTGGTCAAGGCCTCCTGGTCGATCAGATCTTGCACGTTCTCCAGCGTGTGGCCGCTTATGTGCTCCATCTCGGCGTTGGTTTGCGGCCCCAGAGAGGCTTTGTACTCCACCGTAAAACTGAGCGTGGCGACTCGCATGAACATCTTCTTGATCGTAGTCTCCAGAACCTTCTCCGCTTGCTTGATGCCAGCGACACTGCCGCCACCCATCACCTGCGCGAACGACCGACGGTACCGGTCCGTCCCGATATCAGTCGCCGCCTTCTCGAGCGCTCTGCGGCTGCCGCGATAAACCTTGTTGACGACAACCGTTTGCTGAGGTGAGAACCCCATGAACTTCGCCATCGCGCGTCCTCCCGTGGCCTGCAAGCCGGAATGTATAGCCTCGTCGGCCGTCATCCCTGCTCTGATTCTTCTTGGATTGGTCACCCCAAGCCTGCCCGCCACCGGCTCATGGGTCAACACTGGGTACGTCTACTCGCCTCGTTGAAGCCTTTGCAGCCGAGAGCGACGTCGCACAGCAATTGCCGACCGATGCCGCTCATCCGTGCGGCGCCCCAGTTGCCGGAATTTCCGCCACGGCTTCGGCATAACTGCTTCACAATTGGCTCACTATTGTTCAGGCGGAGACTTCACCGGAGTTTCGCTGGCCCGATAACCCTCCCCGAAATTCCATCCGTCTTCGTAGAGGTCCGC
>JBIQKP010000076.1:0-15094 GCA_044506405.1 Lysobacterales bacterium
CCTTCTTGGTCGGGTTGAAACCCGACCTACAATCGACGCGAACGTCGACGCGAATTCGCTTGTAGGTCGGAATTCATTCCGACACCTTCTTGGTCGGGTTGAAACCCGACCTACAATCGACGCGGACGTCGACGCAGATTCGCTTGTAGGTCGGAATTTATTCCGACACTCAAGACGGGCCGGAATGAATTCCGAGCTACATGAGTTTGATGCCGGTCAGCTCAGCAAGCTTCGCGATCAGCCGTTCCTGGAAATCGGTATCGAGCGCTGCGGCCGCGGGTCGCTGTTGCTCGCGATGATGCCAATACCGCCCGCTGACTTTTGCGCGAGCATCCTCACTTACCGCGAGCCACGTCTGCGTGAGATGGCCCTGCTCGAGATCGTCAGGGGCACTCGGACCACCCATCTTTGTCGGGACCCACCCCGGGTCGACAGCGTTGCTCAACACTTTGGGCCAGCGCCGTGCGATCGCGAAAGCAAGTGCCGTGACGTACAGCTTGCTCTCGCCGTAGGCGCCATAGGTATCCCATCGACGCTCCTTCCAATCGATATCGTCTAGCGAATCATCGCCGCTGCGATGCATGCTGCTGCTGACATAGATGAGTCGATCCGGACGCTCGATGAGCGCGGTCAACATGTAGGGCGCAAGTGTGTTGACGGCGAGCACCTTGGCGTGCCCTTCGGGCGTCGTGCCGCGGCTCGCTTCGCGAAAGATCCCGGCATTGTGGATGACCGCATCCATGCGTCCGATCTTGTTGACTTGATCCGCGAGCGCACGAGTCTCCGCGGCGCTCGCAAGATCGCCGATCACCACGCCGGCGGCCTGTGGCGCCAAATCCGCGAATGCCTTCGCCGCGCGTTCCTTCGAGCGCGCGTGCAGAACGACTTGATGGCCTTCGCGCATGAGCGCAACCGCCGCACCGCGACCGATGCCGTCAGTCGAGCCTGTGATGAAGATGCGTCGCACTTGGGTCTTCTGCGCGAATGAAGCGAACGGCCACGCACTGAGGGCGAGCACGAGGCCTCGAATCAACTGGCGCCGTGACTGCGATATGAGTTCGCTCATCGAATCGTGACTCGCGGTTCGTGAGCCTCAGCGCCTAATCGCGAGGCCCTCCTTGCCGTCACATTCTCGAGCGATGCTCAGCGCCAAGACAATCCGCTTCGCCTCGCCAACTGCACAAGTCATCGCATGCGACGCCTGCCTGCCGGAGCCGCTCAATGCGTATCGAGGCGCACCTCACCCACTTTGTCGCGATAGTCGCGTTTCGGGTCGCGACCGAGCAGCATCTTCACGCCGGCGAATAGGCTGTGCTCGTTGAGCCACACCTGCGCGGTTTCGGGGTCGAAGCGCACGAGTTGGAGGTTCGGATCGTCCTTTCCGCCTTCGAACCACGCCGCAACGAAGCGATTCCACAATCGATCGATCGTTGCGCGATCGTTGTCGAGCCTGAGCTCGCCGTGCACCGTCGCGAAGAGATCGTGACCCTTCGAAGCGAAGTGAATGATTGCGCGATGCCCTTCGCCCAAGGCTCTGACGAGCTCGGTGTTCTTGGCCGTGAAGAACCAGATCGGGCCGCCTTCTTCCTCTTCAAGTTGCGCCGTCATCGGGCGGCTATGACCGTCTTCAACGTCGGTCAGCCCGAGCATCACGGTCATGTCAGACCGCAGTGCTTTCCAGAACTTCTCTTCCATCTCGGTTTCGTTTGCCATGGCAGGCTCCTCGTAGTCGTTCTTGTCGAACGGCATGCCTGCTTTTTTGTTCCGAGTGGACGGATCCCATCTGCGAGGAGCGAGCTCTCCAGTGCGGCTGGATAGGCCTTCAAAGGGTGCTGGCTCGCATCAACTCGCTACCGGCGCTCCGCGAGGAGCAGTCGTAGACCGAGGCCCATGAACACACTTGCCGTCACCCACCGCATTGCATCGGCGAAGCGCGGCGCCCTCGACAGTCTGTGCCTAATCTCGCTCGAGAAGAATCCATAGAGACTGTAGACACTTCCACACATCAGCGTGAACAGCGTGCCCACGATGAGCAACTGCATCGGAACGGAGCCGGCTTGCGGCGACACGAACTGCGGCAGGTACGCAAAGAAGAGCAGGATGCCTTTCGGATTCATCACACTCGTCGCCATGCCGGTGAAGAACAGCCAGCGCGGATTGTGCGCCTCGTGGCTACCGGCCATCTCGAACTGCGCCTTACTACGCAACGTCTTGATGCCGAGATACAGCAGGTAGGCTGCGCCGATATACCGAACGGCGTTGAACAGGAACTCCGACGCGTACAGGATCGCTGTCAGCCCCGCCACGGCCATCATCGTGTGTGCGATGTAACCCGCGCAGACTCCCGCTGTCGAGATCAGCGCCGCGCGCCTTCCCTGCGCTATGCCACGCGTCGTGATGTATAGGATGTCCGGGCCCGGGGTGAGCACGAGCGGCAGAACGGTGGCACAGAACAAGAGCAACGAGAACGTGTTCATCTGCCCGACTCCATTCCAGCGAACGAAGGATACTGGGCGACAATGCGCCCTGATTCCTCGCAAGACAACTCACTTCGACTCATGAGCGGCGCGTTCCATCGCAGCACGTGAGTGATGTACGCACCGGCAGGGTGGGATGCGGCCCTTCTCCGGGGATCCACGTAAGTGTTCCGGGAGTTCCACGAGGGCATATTCGTTCTCATCGGCGCGTGCCGCGCCCGCGCGTGATGGGCTGCCGCGGCGCTGTTTACCTGCTGCCCGACGCCCGCTAGCATTTCTCTCGTCTCCGCCCTCCTCCCGCGGTTTGCCCCGTCCAGTCGCAACAGAAGTGCCTCGGCACGAACGTGCCCAAGACCTCGCCGCGACGGACTCAACGAAAAGAACATCCGACGGCTCGTTATGCGCGGAAACACTCTGGCCAACTGCAGTGGTTCGAACGGTCATGACGTCAGCAAGGTACTGATCGCAACGACCGAACAGGCGACGTCCATCGGCTCAGCCCTGCGCTCATCCGGGATGAGCGTTCTCGAGGCGCGGTCAGGGACGGAAGCTCGCACGCTCGCTGCGCAACACCCGATCGCTCTTCTTGTGACAAGCGAACGGCTGCCGGACATGCGCGGCACTGAGCTCGCTCGATCGCTGTTCCAGCAACACACTCTTTATAGTGTATTGGTCATCGAAGGCGACGAAGCTGACACACCACCCTATCCGCCTGGAGTGATCGCGCAGCTTCACGAACGAGCCGCGGAGAAGCTCGCGCAGACGGTTCGTGCCGTGCTCTCGCTCGCGAGCGAGCTCAAGTCCACGCGCGCTCGGGAGCAGGAGCTGCGGGCTGCGCTGACCGCGGAGCGCGAGATCAACACGGCGATCGGTGTGCTGATGGAACGGCTGAACGTCTCGCGTGAGAACGCCTTCGAACGACTTCGCGGCTACGCGCGCTCGAAACGCAAGCGCGTCGTAGATGTCTCATGCGGATTGCTTGGCAGCGGCGAGGAAAGCAAGCGCATCACCGCGGATCTCATGGGGAACGATGCGGCGACTCGCCACGGTACCGTCCTCACCGACTGACGCCTCCGCCGCGCGGGTCTGAAGATTGAAGGCGGAGATCGCATCGAGCGCGCGTTGCGATTGAAACCGTAGCGTTCGCGCGACCTCGTTCAACTGGTCCGCCAACACCGAATCCTCTTGTGTCATGCGGTCCATCTCGGCCACGGCTTGATTGATCTGCTCGATGCCGCTCGATTGCTCGCTGTTCGCCGCCATGATCTCGCTCACGAGATCCGTCACACGCAGCGCCGAGGCAACGACCTCTTTCATCGTTTCACCCGCGTGAGATGCGAGCTCCGTGCCGCTTTCGACCTTCGCCAGCGAGTCGACTATCAACTCCTTGATTTCCCGTGCCGCGGTCGACGATCGTTGTGCCAGCGCGCGGACCTCTTGAGCGACAACCGCGAATCCTCGACCCAGATCGCCGGCGCGGGCGGCTTCGACGGCTGCGTTGAGTGCCAGTAAGTTCGTCTGAAACGCAATCCCTTCGATGATTCCGAGGATGTCGCCCATCTTCCTCGAGGCTAGCGCGATATCGTTCATCGTCACGACGACTTGCTGAACGACATCTCGGCCCTTTCGCGTGACTTCCGACGCGCGCTCTGTCATGTCGCTCGCCTTCCTCGCGCTATCCGCGTTCTCTTTCACCGACGCGGTCATCTCCTCCATGGAGGCCGCCGTCTCCTCGAGACTCGATGCGTGCGACTGCGTGCGCGCACACAGCGCGGCGTTCGCTCGTTCGATGTAGTCCGTACCTTGGATCACGGCGTCAATGCTCAAGCGCGTGTCCTTCAGGACACCCACGAGCTTGGCATTCATTTGGTTCAGGGCACGCATCATGGTCCGGACATCGCGGTCCGTGCTGTCTTGAAAGGCGCACTCGACGTTGCCGGACACGATCTGCGTCGCGATCTCCGCGGCCTTCTTGATCGGCGCCGCCACCTTCCGAACGACGTAGCGCGCATTCAGCAGCGAGAGCAGCAAACCGAACATCGCAGCGCCAGGCACGATCGCTTCGACCGCGAAGCGGTTCGAAGATCGGGATGCGACGAGTACGACGACAAACGACGCGGCGATCGCCCCCAGCACGCCTATGGTGCGGGCAGTCAACGAAGGCTGCAGCATTGTGATGATACGAGCGACGAATCGTGTATCGACGACCTCACCTTCGACGAGCCGCAGGTGCTTTGCTCGCCCAGCACGCATCGCTTCGTAAAGCGCCTGCGCCGCATCGATCTCCTCCGCCGTCGGTTTGACGCGCACGGACATGTAGCCGACCGTCCGCCCGTTCTCCACGATCGGCGTGACGTTTGCGCGCACCCAATAGTAGCCGCCGTTCTTGCGACGATTCTTCACGATGCCGGTCCACGGCTTGCCTCCTCGGATCGTCTTCCAGAGATCAGCGAACGCCTCGCGCGGCATGTCGGGATGACGCACGATGTTCTGCGGTTCTCCGATACATTCTTGCAGGGAGAAACCGCTGCTCGAGAGGAACGCCTGGTTCGCGTACGTGATGCGGCTATCGAGATCCGTGCGTGTGATGATCACTTCGCCATCGGGCAAGACGTACTCTTCGTCCGTGACCGGCTGATTGATGCGCATACTTCTTCCTCCAACTGTGCTCGCAGTTACGGCTTGGGTTCGCGACGCGCAGCTCATCGAGAATCCGCGGAGTGCAGCCGCGGTCGATAGGCCGGATGCGAACCGGAACATTTCTTTCTTGGATGACACAGTCGGCGGGAAGAAGGCCGACGTCGATGCAGCAGGAAAAAGGCGGCACGGGAGCTCGGACGGACCGAGCGGCGCTACGCCGAAGCTAGAGGCTCCGACCATCGCCTGTTTTGTCTATCGGCGGGTTTGCCTACAACTTAAGTCTGCCATGCGCTGAAGCCGTTGCTTCGTCGATGGTTGTACATGCAACCCCTCCGGCGGCGAGTGCGGACGCATCCTCGCGCCGAGCCGGGCACACGCGGCGCGGATGATACGGCTACGTGTGCATTAAGCGCGTGCAATCGATTCTGATGTTTACACCGTAAACACCGCCGCGTAGACTGAACCCATCGAGACGAGGGTCCTTTCTACCGAACGCGCGATTGCATGATCGCGTAGAGCCGCCAAGGCAGCGCTCGTGCACGGAGTTCTCATGAGATATCTGAATCGCGCTCTAGCCTCAACAGCGCTCTTAAGCGTGCTGACGTGCATGCTGCCGGACCGTGGAGCACTTGCCGCCACAGATAACAGCGCGCAGCCGACGCTCGCGATTGAGAACGTGACCGTCATCCCGATGACGGGTCGGCAGGTCGTTCGAGACGCGACGGTCGTGATTCGCGACGGGCGAATTGCGGCGATCTCACCTTCTCAAACGGCGAATGTGACGCCGGACATGCATCGCATCGACGCGCGCGGCAAGTGGCTGATGCCGGGTCTGACCGACATGCACGCTCATGTCGAGAACATCCGAATGCTGCGCTTGCTTCTCAAGAATCCGAATATTCCGGCAAGCGCGGTCAGCAACGACGATGTATTCCTGCCGTATATCGCCAATGGCGTGCTGCAGGTCTTGGCGCTGCAAGGGATGTCGGAGACGATCGGTCAACGCATCGAGATCGAGGCTGGACGCGTACTCGGCCCTCGCATCGTCGCCGCGGCGATGATTGACGGTTCGCCGCCCCTTTGGCCCGTCGGGATGACGCGTGTTGCCACGACACCGGAGGGAGGTCGTCAAGCGGTGAGAGATGCCGCAGCCGAGGGTTACGACGCGATCAAAGTCTACAGTCGCCTGAGCTTTGAGACGTTCAAGGCGATCGTGGATGAAGCGCGAGAACTGAAACTTCCTGTCATCGGTCATTTCCCAGAACGACAAAGCGGTCGCATCGCTGATGCTTTCGTGCCGGGCTTCGGGATGGTCGCGCATGCGGAAGAGTTCGCATTGCACACGAACGAGCCTTCGTTCACGGCCATTCCTCAGTACGTCGAGCTGATGAAGAAGAACGGAACGTGGTTGACGGCAACCGTCTCCCTCGACGAACGACTGCTCGAGCAAACGAGCCGGCCGGAAACTTTGCGAACGCGAACTGAATTGCGCGCGCTCCACCCGATGTGGCGCCAAGTCGTGCTCGATCACAACCCGTATGTCGCTCAAGCAAGCCCTGAAAGAATCGCCGCGCTCGAGAGATTGGTCGACTTCAATCGCGAGCTGGTGCGCGCCTCTTTAGCCGCGGGCGTACCGATCGTCGCTGGTACGGATGCACCTGTGCCTGGAATCGTGCCTGGGTTCGCCATCCATGATGAGCTCGAAGCGCTCGTGCGCTCAGGCATGACCCCTCAGCAGGCGCTCGAAGCGGCAACGAGGTTGCCGTCGGAGTGGCTGGGTGTCCTATCAGACCGCGGCACCGTCGAGCCGGGCAAACGAGCGGATCTGTTGCTGCTCGATGCGGATCCGCTGCAAGCCGTAGAGAACACACGCAGAATTTCCGCCGTGATTCTCGGCGGACGATACTTGTCACGCGAGGTGCTAGACGATCGCATGCACGAGCTGATGAAGAAGTAGGCATCGGCAGGCCGCGCTCGTGACGCAATTCGACGCGAGCAGCCTCGCCGCGCGACACGAGCGCCAGACGCTGCTCTAGAAGCGATAGCCGATTCCAGCCGTGAACAGCGTGACATCGCCGCGCGACGCGTTGTTCGGAAACTCCTCGTCCTCCAGCATGAAATGCTGCTGAACCTGGAGCCGCGCGTGCCAACTCGAATGGAAGTCCCATTCGAGCCCAACGCCCACGAGCGCAGCAGCGCTGCTCTGGTCGAAAGCTCCGTCAATTAGGGCAAGCTCGTTCTCACTGAACCAAAAGCGTAGATCAGCTTCCAGCAGGTGAGCTGCAAGCCCGGCGCGACCGGTAAAGAACACGGTTTCCGTCATCGGGAACCGCCCGATGAGCGGTCAGAGAAATCGATTCATCCGAACTCGAGCGTCGACAAGAGATACTCGCGCAGGGGCGCAGTGACGCAGAGGTCAGAACAATAAGACTATTTTTGTCTGGCCTCCGTGTCTCTGCGCCCCTGTCGGCTTGGCCGCTGTTAGCACGCTATCGGTGGGCGAGATAAGATTCGCGCTCACCGAGGGGAGCAGCATGCAATTCACGAAGCGCCTCCGAGACGGCGTTCGCCGCGGCGAGATTACCTGCAGCGTGCGCATCTGGCTGCGCCCGAAGGTGAAGCGCGGCGGGCGTTATGCAGTGGAAGGCGGCGCCATTGAAGTGGACTCCATCGAGCCCATCGAGCTTTCCGATATCACGCCTGCCTTGGCGCGCGAATCGGGCTTCAATGGGGTCGTTGATCTTCTCAAGATCGCGAAGCACGGCCCCGGCACGAATGTCTACCTCATTCGCTTTCACTTCGTCGCGAACGACAAGCGCGATGCTCGCGATCGAAAACGGCCTGCTCGCACGAAGCGAACCGCGTCCGCGCTACAACGTAAGCGGATCATTCGAATCGTAGAGCAGCTCCCCGAAGGCGCCGCTGTCGCGCACGGTGCGCACTTGAGCTTGGAAGTGCGCGGTAAGCGCTTTGGCTGGTTCTTGGACAATCATCATGGCGACGGGCGCGTCGCCCTCAACTGCAAAGCGTCCGCGAACATGCACGATATCCTCCGCGAAATGGCGCCGAGCCAGTTTCACGTGCCGAAGTACCTGGGCCACCGCGGGTGGATTGGTCTATGGCTCGACGTCGATGACATGAACGGATCGGCTCTCGAACTCGCCTTGCGCGGGGCCTATTTATCGGTTGCTCCCCGCGCGCTGAGAGCGTTGCTCTAACCTCAACGCCGGCACATTCACCCCACCCTCATCGCGCGGCAGAACCCCACCTCCAGTCGGTGGGGTTCCGCACTCGCTGCAAAAGCCGTTACGGCTCCCAGACACGTACGTTCTGGTACGTCGCCGCTGCTTTGTACGTGACCATCCCGTACTTTCCGCTCGGATGCGATGTGTCGTCAGCTTCGAGCAGAAGATTGCCGTTGACGTAAACGCGCAATGTGCTTTCGACTGCTTCGAGGCGTAGGTCGTATGCCGTGCCCGTGGATACCGTGAGCGGGGCCGTATCGAGGATATGAATCGCACCGTTTACGAGCTTGCGCAACGAGATCGTGTTGTCGCGACGCACGGTGACGTAGTAGTAGTTCGCGTCATCGGTATAACGAGCGAGTACGCCGAACCAACGACTCCCTGTGCCGCTTGCGAAACTATTGGGCGTCACTCGCGCTTGCACGATCTGGTTGTTCGCACCAACGCGGATCACAGCGCGCGCATCGCCGCTCGTATCGTGCTGCTGTATTTCATAGGCGTTTCCCTGCGAAGGATTCTGCACGCCGACCCAATTTCCGAGGCCGAAACTCCAGGGGTTGCCCCTAAACGAATCCTCGTTCATGTCGAACAGCGTCAGGTGCGGGTCATGACTCAGGATGACGTTGTCGAAATCCGCCCTGGCCTTGTACATCTGCACACCAGCGTGACCATGTGTCAGCGAAGTATCGTGCGCTTCCGCGACGAGGGCTCCATCCACGTAGGCTCGAACGAGCGTTCCGATCGCCTCGAGGCGGAGTCTATACGTGCGATTCAATAGAACCGGGACGGGTTTCGCGACGAGGGTGACGTACGTTCCGTTCACGATACGCTTCAGCTCGAGCACATTCGATTGACGCAAAGTAAGGTAGTAATAGTTGTTAGCGTCCGTGCGACGCACGGCTAAACCTACCCAGCGATTCGTGCCGTCGAACGCAGTCGGCCTCACGTCCGCTTCGATCGCCTGGTCCGTCCAATCGATACCGGTGACGAACGAACCTGCGTCTCCCGACAGCGATGATTGACGGTATACGCGGGAGATACCTGCGGTGACGACGGAGAAGGTGCTGCCGGCCATCGGTGTCCAGTTTCCGGCGTTTCCCGTTTCGAAGCCTTCCTGCACCGGAGGCGGTGTCGTGCCCCACTCTTCGAGATCGAATACGTACAGCCCGTTGCGACTGGCCGCTACGACGCGCGCCGAAGACCCATTGAGATCGATATCGACGTCATACGATCCGAGATAAAGCGGCTGCGAAGTGGAGTCGCTCGCGACCAGTCGCGCCACTTGTTCGAACTCGCCTGGCGATGTTTGCTGAAACACGCCGATCGAGCCGTTGCGATGAGGATCCCCTCCGAATGAACCAACAACGAGGTCGCGGACGTTCAGCGCGCTCGGGGGACTATGTCGCTGACTATCGGGTGGGGCAATTACACCGGCATGCGTCCATGCGCCCGAGCCCCGGGTGTAGACGTGTATGGGCGTATCGAACATTCCAGAGACGAACGCGCGACTATCGTCGATCGCGACCGCGTCGCCGAAGAGGTCCCCGCTCACCGGGTTCGTCAGCGTCGCCGTGTGCGTCCATGTCGTCCCACTAGGCTCATAGATATCCACCTCGTCGTCGTACATCGACGTTCCGAGGATTACGCGATTGCCGGCGGACATGTCCACATCGTGACCGATGAGTCCCCACGGATCGCAAGAGAGATTCAAGCCGGGCATCGTCGCAACGGTTGCCCACACGCCCGCCGAGTTCCGCCGGTAGGCATAAGAAGCCCACGCACAACCGTTCGACTCGCTGGCGAGAACGGCATCGGTACCGACTGCTGCGTCGCCGGGACCAATCCAGCCTTCGCTCGGTTCCTCAGCCCACGTTCCGTTTGATGACCGGCGGAACACGTGGACTGTACCGGCGGTGACGAGAGCCAGGCCGTTACGAATATCGACAGACGCGTTGCACGTGTCTTCCGCGGCTTCCCCTGAATCGCAGCTACCCTCCGCCAAGGAGCGCACGTGTGTCCATTCCCCGTTACTTTGTCTTCTGAAGAGGAAGGCCACGTGCGTTTCGATCGGACCCTCGAACTTGCGCCCGGTCGCGATGATCGTGTCGCCCTCGACCGCGACCCGCAGTGGGAACTCGAATGCTGGATCCGGCGACGCGATCTTTGCCGTCTCCTCGAAGACGAGCGGACCCGCGACGGAGAGCGCAGGCACCATGGCCGCGCAACCGGTGAAAGCTGCAAACGTTATTACACCTCGATTCACGCGAGAACTGAGCCAATGCAGTCTTGCGCATTCACCCACTGGTACACGAAGGACATTCTTCCTGTTTCTCATCGTCCGCTCCTATTGCAAGCCAGTACATGCTCCGCGGCCGCTGAGAAGTTCTACGACTCTTCCGCTGCGCTCCTCACAGAGTCGACGCTCGATTCCTGAGGCATCTATCAGGCGAAATCGACTCCTGCATCGGGATGCTTCGGACGGACGATCGGTTCCAGGCTCGATCGTGAGCTGGATCACAGGAATTTGTAGGATTGCACCTCCGTGTAATGCCTAAAGGGTGCTCGCTCGCATGGGCGCAAGGCTTACGCGAAAGATAGATCCGCATCCGCGAGACGACGAGTAAGACGTGCTCGCTCGGCGAGCGTAAAGAGTTCTCTCTTAGTCGAGTCGCCCCGAGCTCGCGCGAAGTTGCCACTGCTCGACGTTCACACCTTTGATCAGCAACCACAGCGGCAAGAGCACCTCGCCGATGAACGTGAACTGCGTGATCGTCAAGGACGACTCGGGAAACAAGAAATAGCGAGCAAGGTCGACTAGGTAGCCGATACCACCGACGATTAGAAGGACGCCGAGTATTCTCGGCAAGAATTGGGACCTAAAGACCAAGTATCCCAATGGAAAGAGCCACAGGCCCCAGAAGATGTGCGCGATGTGCAAGCCGCGCTCGTGCAGATGCAAGAAGAACATGACGCTGGTCTGGATCTGTGTGGGATCGAGGTTCGCTGCGAAACCGGAGTCGCTGATCCAGAGCAGTACCGCGAATTGATTGAGCTCATTGAGCATTGCAATCGGAACGCCAACGAGCGCGAGCACCAGCATGAGAAGAGCGTGCGCTTTGCTGACGGGACTCAAGAGCCGATAGAGCGTCACGATCAAGAACACGGACAACGTTTGCGAAACGAGCCAGGTCACGATCGCAGCGAGGTAGGCACCTGGTGCGGCGGAGATGTTCGCGATCGTCTGCGCGGCATCCGCATGATCGAACGCCGAGAAGCGCACCTTCAAGCTGAAGGCCGCGAACGGCATCATGAGGAGATAGAGCGCGCCGGCGAGCCGCGCCGTTCGGTTGATCGAGGTCGAGGCATCGTTGTTCATGTTCTAGTTCCTTATTTCTCGACTGACACGTCACTCAGCTCTTGCATCGCGCGACGAGCGCGGCCAAGGCGAGAACAATCCCCCTAAGTAGAGAAGAAGCCCCGCTGCGAAAACCATCGTCGAGGCGTTCATCGCCGCTGGCGTCAAGAACGGAGTCGACAGCACCGTACCGCCTCCTTGCACTAATGAGAACAGGTACGCGCCGATCGCTGCGGCAACACCAATCCACCTGCTGAGTGCGCTCAGCGTCCTGCGTGCGCGGCTCGGCACCGGCGCGCGACGTCCCGGTTGCGAGTGAATCCGCGCCATGACAACCGGTGTGATCGTGTTTGGAGGCTGCGGTTCGAAGAGCGATTGCAGCGTCGAATCGAGCCGCTGCTCGTCGTGAAGCAGCCGAGTGCAATCGGCGCACATACTGACGTGTGCATCGATGGCCTGTCGCTCATGGGCACTCCATTCGGAACGCGGCAATGTGCGGATGAGCAATTGGGATTGCTTACAGTTCATAGTGACCTTTCAGTGTGCGGGTCGAGCAGGTCGCGACCCCCAATCGTCTTGCGCAGTTTCTCGCGTGCTCGAAACAACAATGTCTTCACGCTGCCGGCTGTGACGCCGAGCACCTGAGCAACATCCGCGATGCTCAGGTCTTGCTTATAGAAAAGAAGCACGGCGGTTCGCTCGCCGGGCGATAACGTATTCACCGCTTTCCAGAGCGCACGTGCGCCCTCTTCCTCGATCGATTCGCCCAGCACATCCAAGGCCGACGCCATATCGGACTGCGATGCATCAGGTTCTTGAAAGACGAGACGCGCGCGGCTGCGACGCCAGTTCAACGCGAGTCGCGCGGCGATCGTGGCAATCCACGGATAGAACGCTCGCGCGGGCTCGTAGCGGTGAAGATGGTGATAAGCACGCACGAACGTCTCTTGCACGACATCCTCCGCACCCGCGCGATCGCGCACCACCATGAGCGCGAGACCATAGAGGCTTCGCTGGTACAGCCGGACGATCGTGGCAAACGCGTCCTGATCGCCGGCCCGTACCGCTGCGATCGCTGCGAGGAGCTGCTCTTGCTCGCTCGCAGGTGCAACTTGCGATTCCGTCGCGCTCACGTGCCTGCCGCTAGGCCGCTGCTTCATCCGCGCGGTGTATCGGAATCGTCGATGAGGCCGAGCCCCATGAGCGCATAACTCGTCTTGCGGGCGCCGATGTAGAGGGGAAACAGGCCCACGAACAGCAGCGGGAAGAACACGACGCCGACAAGCGAGATGATGAGGCCCCTCAGCGCCTGATCGACCGCCTCGCGCTTCTCTTCATCCGTCTGCGGCACGGCGCGCAAATAGGCGCTGCGTGAGGGATATCCGAATCGCCGTGCGCGGCTTCCGTAATACGCCGCATATGCGAACCAGAGGACAACGATGAAGATCGTCGTAATCGCGGCGGCAATGCCCATCGCTAGGACTGGGGTCACGTACAGGCTCCTCAAATTGACCGCTATGGCCGGGGTTGCTCGCCTATATACCCGGCTTGCGCTTCGGCGGTTGACAACCTTTGCCCCCGAGCGTTGTCCAAGAGATACGCACGCCGCATCGATCGCACCCGATTTTGTATTTGGTGTGCGTGGCGGACGCATCTAATATGCACGTTCCCCGGGCCGAAGGTGCTTGCGAGCGCCTTCATCCGATACCACCACCGCGCATCGAGCCTTTTCGGGCGTCAGCAATGACGCCTGGGGCCGTCGATCCAGTGAATCAAAGTTTTGGAGATTATTCATGGCCGTTACCGGAGCTCTTTTCATCGGCTCATCACGAGTAAAGAAGTCAGAAACCTTCTTTGCGAGCAATCCCGCGACGGGCGAGAAGCTCGAACCCGGCTTCAGCGCGGCTGGGCCCGAGGAGCTCGAGCGCGCTTGCACGCTCGCCTGGGAGGCTTTTCATGTCTATCGCGAGCTCGATCTCGAGTTGCGCGCCCGCTTCCTCGAAACCGCCGCCGATCAGATCATGGCGTTGGGCGATGAGCTCCTCGAGCGCGCACATGCCGAATCTGGCCTCCCGATCGCGCGCCTCACGGGCGAACGCGCTCGCACCGTAGGCCAACTGCGATTGTTCGCTGCAGAAGTTCGCAGCGGCGGTTGGATGGGCATCCGCATCGATCCGGCCATGCCGGACCGCAAGCCGCTGCCTCGTGCCGACCTGCGTCTGCGCAAGATTCCGCTCGGCCCGGTCGTGGTGTTCGGCGCAAGCAACTTTCCGCTGGCGTTCTCGGTCGCGGGCGGCGACACGGCATCGGCGCTGGCGGCCGGCTGCCCCGTCATCGTGAAGGGCCACTCGGCACATCCGGGCACGAGCGACCTGGTCGCTCAGGCACTGACGGAAGCCGTGAAGATCTGCAAATTGCCGGAAGGCGTGTTCTCTCTGCTCAACGGCAACTCGCGCGCGCTCGGCGCCGGGCTCGTTGCGCATCCGTACATCAAGGCGGTCGGTTTCACCGGTTCACGTACCGGCGGCCTCGCGCTCGTCAAGATCGCCCGCGAGCGTCCCGAGCCGATCCCGGTCTACGCCGAGATGAGCAGCATCAATCCGGTGGTGTTGTTGCCAGGCGCATTGGCCGCTCGCGCGGACGCGTTGGGCAAGGACTTCGTTGCCTCGTTGACGATGGGTGTGGGTCAGTTCTGCACGAATCCCGGACTCGTCCTCGCACTCGAAGGCCCAGACCTGGACAAGTTCAGTGCATCGGCAGCGGCTGCGCTCGGCGACGTCGCGCCAGCAACGATGCTGACCGCAGGCATTCATGCTGCGTACGAGCAAGGGGTCCAGAAGCTGTTGGGTCACGACCGCGTCAAGCTGCTCGCGCGCGGTGCCGAGAGCACGGGCAAGCATTGCGGTCGCGGTGCGTTGTTCTCGATTGCCGCGGAAGACGTCATCAAGCATCCCGAAGTCACTGAAGAAGTGTTCGGCGCGTCGTCGTTGATCGTCCGCTGCAAGAGCGAGAAAGAGCTGCTCGACACGCTCGAGCATCTGGAAGGTCAGCTCACGGCAACGCTCCATCTCACGGACGACGATCTGCCGATTGCATCGCGCTTGCTGCCGACGCTCGAACGAAAGGCCGGCCGCGTACTTGCGAATGGCTGGCCAACCGGCGTCGAGGTGACGCACGCGATGGTGCATGGCGGTCCGTTCCCGGCAACTTCCGACAGCCGCAGCACGTCTGTTGGCACGCTCGCGATCGAACGCTTCCTGCGTCCTGTGTGCTATCAGGACCTCCCGGATGCGCTGTTGCCTGCGGCATTGCGTCGCAACGCGCCGAAACGTCCGCATCGTTACGACGGCGTGTACAAGACCGAGTAATTCGGCGAG
>JBIQKP010000191.1:0-2263 GCA_044506405.1 Lysobacterales bacterium
CGGTCAATCCCGATCCCACGTGACCGACGTACTCGAGCGCACCGCCTTTCCAGAATCCCAAGAGCAAGGCACCGATCGACGATCGCGCTCCCTTCCCTTGCGTGTAGCCGCCGACGACGAAGTCGGCTGTGTGCGCGGCCTTGATCTTCGACCACGAAGGCGAGCGCCTTCCGGGCTGGTACTTGCTGTCCTTGCGCTTCGCGACGATGCCTTCGAAGCCGTGCTCCAGCGCCGCGTCGAACAGCGTCTCGCCATCGTCGGTCGCATGAATGAGCTGCAAATGCGGCGAGGGCAGCAGACATTGGCTGAGATAGCGGCGCCGCTCTAGAAAAGTGCAGCCGCGCAGATTCGTACCGGCGAAGTGCAACAAATCGAAACACACCATCGCGACCGGCGTCTCGCGTTGTGCCGCAACGATCTCTTTGTCGGTCTTGAGCTGAGCACGGTTCTGCAGCGCGTTGAACGATGGGCGTCCGTCGGCGGCGAGCGCGACGATCTCACCGTCGAGAATCATGGAGCCGACCGCTTGATCCGCAACATCGCGCACGATCTCTGGAAACGGTTTTGTGATATCGAGCCCGCCGCGCGAGACCAGCCGCACGGCGCCATCATGCACATAGGCAATGACGCGATAGCCGTCGAGCTTGGGTTCGTAGATCCAACCCGGATCGGCGCGCGGTACTTCGCGCGCTTCGGCGAGCATCGGTGCGATACTCTTCGGAAAGGGCTCCATCGCCCCACCGGGTACAAGTTGCGCGGCGTCGATTCTCGCTGAGATATTCGACGGCGTTACGTCCTCGACATTGACGCCGGAGAGCACCGAGGCACTCCGGGCGAGGATGTCGCTCCCGTCGCCGACGAAGCGATCCTTGTGCTTGATCAGCAGCCACTGCTGATCGGTCGACGTGCGAACGAGCGTGAACGAGCCTTTCAGTTTCTCGCCGCGCAGGAAGAAGCTGAGCTTGCCGTTCTCGAGCTCGGCACGAAGGCGCGCCTGCGCTTCCTCGCGATCGTCGAATGAATAGCGCTGACCTTCATCCGGTGAGTACACGCCGCAGTCCCACACGATGACATTGCCACCGCCATACTCCTTCGCTGGGATGACACCCTCGAAGGATGCATAGTCAAATGGGTGATCCTCGGTTTCTACCGCCATGCGCTTCTCGCGCGGGTCGAGCGAGGGACCTTTAGGCACGGCCCAGGACTTCAGCACACCATCCAGTTCGAGCCTGAAGTCATAGTGCAACCGGCGCGCAGCATGCTTCTGCACGACGAAGAGCAACGGGCCCCGCCGATCCGTCACGAGCTTCGGCCCGGGCTCCGGCGTGCGCGTGAACTTGCGCTTATCGGCGTAGAGATCGAGGGGGCGTTTACTTGGCACAGCGCTTCGCCCACTTCACCATCGCATCGAGGAGCTCCGCGCGGACGTCCGCATCCTTGCGACCGCTGCGCGCAGGCACGTGGAATGAGTGATCGGCATCGGGCGCGAGGATGAGGGTCGCACGCGATCCGAGGCGCTGCACGATCGGCTCCAGCAGCGCCATGGAAGCAAGATCGTCCTTCGTCCCTTGCAGGAAGAGCATCGGGATCGTCACGTCGAACAGATGTTCGGCACGCTCGTCGGACGGCTTTTTCGCGGGATGCAGCGGAAAGGCGAGGAACACGAGACCTCGCACTGATTCGAGCGGCATAGCCGCTTGCGCTTGCGAGGTCATACGCCCGCCGAAGGAGCGGCCGCCTGCGAACAGTGGAATGCCTGGCATCGAGCGGCTCGCCTCCGTGACCGCGGCACGCACGGTCGCATGACAGACCTTCGGCGGATCGGTGCGCTTCGAGCCGCGCTCCATATATGGAAACTGATAGCGTAGGGTTGCGATACGCCGCGCGGCGAGCTCTTCCGCAACGGTAGCCATCGAAGGATGCGCCATGCCCGCGCCGGCCCCATGCGCGAAGACAAAGCAGAACTCGGCATCGTTCGGCGCGCGCAGCAGGCCGGAAACCTGGGTGTTCTCATCGACAGCAATCTTGATCGGAGTTGCGTTCACAGCACCAGAAGAGGAGTCGACAGTTGACGGCCAGAAACAATCAAGCGCAGTCTTCGCGCCGATTCATGCCTCTCGTGCCTGCCTGACGCTTACAGAGTGTGTCGGAATGAATTCCGACCTACAGGGATGTAGGGAAGCCCGTGTTGCAGGAGCATCTCACGGGCCGACCTACAGGGATGTAGGGAAGCCCGTGTTGCAGGAGCATCTCACGGGCCGAC
>JBIQKP010000192.1:0-2248 GCA_044506405.1 Lysobacterales bacterium
AACCTTTCTGTTGCTTCCGATGAGCCCCCGCCTTCGCGGACGTGACGGCTCACCGCGTTTCTGTCAAGAACGTCTCGTCCGTGTTCGTCCCACTCACTTCGATCAGGATCTTGCCGCGCGCTCTCCACGTTTGCAGGTAGCGCATCGCGTCCGGTACCTCATCGAGGTTGTAGCTGCGATCGATGATTGGCTTCAGACTGCCCGCGCTCAACAGATCGACGAGGAATGTCAGGTCTTCTTGATTCGCGTCGGAGACGAACCAACCGATCTCTTCATCGATGAAGGGGTTCACGATGGCTGCTTTCAACGGATTCCAGAGGGGCGCGATCCATCGCCCGCCTTTGGGCGCGCCGACGATGACGATCCTGCCGTTCGGCCTCAGCACTTTCTTGAGGTCCATCAGATCTCGATTGCCGACGTTGTCGATGACAACGTCGTAGCGCTCGTCGCGCTGCGCGAAGTCATCGCGCGTGTAGTCGATAACGTGGTCGGCGCCGAGCGATCGCACGAGATCGGCATTGCGTGTGCTGCAGATGCCGGTGACCTCGGCGCCCATCGATTTCGCGAGCTGAACGGCGAACGTGCCGACACCGCCCGAGGCGCCGTTGATCAACACCTTCTGACCCGCTCGAATGCGTCCGTGATCGCGCACGGCCTGGAGCGCGGTCGTACCTGCGATCGGAAGCACCGCTGCGTCCTCGAACGAGACGTTCGCAGGGATCGGCACGACCGCGCTGTTTTCGCCGATCGTGACGTACTCGGCAAACGTACCCCAACCGTTGCCGAACACGCGATCGCCCGGTTTGAAGCGCGTGACGCTCTTGCCGACGCGCTCGACCGTGCCGGCAAAATCGACACCGAGACGCGGGTTCTCGGGCGCACCCACGCCGGCGCCGAGGCGCATGATGTACGGCGTGCCGGTCATGTGGTGCCATTCGAGAGGATTGATCGAGGCGTGATGGATCTTGACGAGCAATTCATTCGCGGCCGGCGTGGGTTTCTCGACGCGAGCGAGCTCGAGTACGTCCGCCGTCCCGTAACACCGCATGACAATCGCATCCATTGCAGCCGCGCCCTCCGGTACGGGATCGAGCGGTGTGCACGGCGCGTCATGGCTGATGTAGATCGCGGTGGACGCGATGCCGATCGTGAGCAGAGCCGAGATGATGCTCACGATTCGATAGCGCAGTTTCATACGGCCTTCCTTCGGCGCAGGGCGCGCCCTAGCTGGCTCGAACTATGAAGGTGTCCGTACGGGCGCTGCATGAGCGTGCGACGAATGACGGTCGAACGGCCCGAGCCGCTTCAAGGCGCGACGAGCGACGCTTGCGATCGATTGCGCGGCCCCGCAAGGCGCGCCGTCCAGCGACCGTTCGTCTATAGTTGTTCGAGCGTGGCTCGATCGAGACGGTGGGTGTTGGACATGGTAGCGCGCCGAGTAACAGGTTGTTCGAGATGACGCAGAGCGTCAGAGCGCTGATCGCAGATGATGAGCCGCTCCTTCGCGAGTCGCTCGTGCGCATGCTCACGCAAGTGTGGCCCGAGCTCGAGGTGGTCGCCGAGGCGCGCAATGGTCGCGAGGCGATCGAGCTCTTCGATCAACACACACCCGATATCTGTTTTCTCGACGTGCAGATGCCCGGAAAGAACGGAATCGATGCCGCACAGCACATCGCCAGGCGGGCCCACGTCGTATTCGTCACCGCCTACGATCAGTACGCCGTGCAGGCCTTCGCGCAAGGCGTGCTCGATTATCTCGTCAAGCCGGTCGAGCCTGCGCGCCTCGCTGAGACTGTAAGTCGATTGCAAGAGCGATTGCGAGCAGCGCAGCCGGCGCTCGACACTGAGGCACTCCTGCATCAGCTCGCGGAGGCGCTGCGGAGGAACGAGACTTCGAGACCCTTGAAGTGGTTGCGTGCGTCTGTGGGCCAAACGGTCCGGCTCATCTCTATGGACGACGTGGACTACCTGCGATCGGAAGCGAAATACACTGCCGTCGCTTGGCACGATGATGCGGGCGAAAACCGTGAAGCGATCATTCGGACACCTCTGAGGGAGCTCGCGGCTGAGCTCGATCCTGATGCGTTCGCGCAGGTTCACCGGTCGGTCATCGTGAATTTGAAAGCGATCAGCCACGTGACCCGCAGTGAGAATGAGACTGCCAATATCCATCTCAAAAGGCGCTCGGAAGTGCTGCCGGTGAGCCGCAGCTACCTTCACCTCTTTCGTCAGATGTGAGACCTGTGCG